>NZ_NPIH01000223.1 GCF_012275575.1 Paraburkholderia sp. SG-MS1
CGCCGAGTTGTTGATGGCGCTGAACGAAACGCAGGGCTCCGCGCAGAACGAACCGGTCGGCATCTATTCGACGCCGCTCGACCCGGCGCTTTGCAATGCGGTGCAGCGTCTGATGGATGCCCTGGCCTCGCCGCTCGACGCGCGCATTCTCGCGCCCGGCGTGGTGCGAGAAATCTGTTATCGCGTGTTGACCGGCGAGCAGGGCGACGCGATTCGCGCGGCGCTCACGCATCAGAATCATTTCGGTCGCATTGCGAAGGCGCTGCGCCGCATTCATGCGGACTACCACGGACAACTCGACGTCGATATGCTCGCCTCCGAAGCGGGCATGAGTCTCGCAGTGTTTCATGCGCAGTTCAAAGCCGTCACGGCGACCTCGCCGATGCAATACGTGAAGACCACGCGTTTGCATCACGCGCGTCTGCTGATGGTGCAGGATGGATTGAATGCGGGCGCGGCGGCAGCGCGCGTGGGTTACGAGAGCGCGTCGCAATTCAGCCGCGAGTTCAAGCGCCTGTTCGGCCTGAGTCCGGTCGACGAAGTCAAACGCATGCGCACTGTCTACGATGCGCCGCCGCCGCGCGTGCTGAAGCCGGTCGCGCGCTACGTCACCGCTGTTTAGCCGCATCGGCGCAGTGGTGCCGGCTCGCTCGCTTATAAGCCGCTGAACCAGTTGTACCCCTGGTCCTCCCAATAGCCGCCGGGATTCGTGTTGGTCACGAAGATCGCCGCGATATGCTTGGGGTTCTTGAAGCCGAGCTTGGTCGGCACGCGCAGCTTCAGCGGGTAGCCATATTTGGCCGGCAGCGGCGTGTTGCCGAAATCGAGCGTCAATTGCGTTTGCGGATGCAGCGCCGTCGCCATGTCGAGGCTCGAGTAATAGCGGTCGGCGCATTTGAAGCCGATGTAGCGCGCATTCAGATCGGCGCCGATACGTTCGAGGAACGTGCGAAACGGCACGCCGCGCCATTGCCCGATCGCGCTCCATCCTTCGATGCAGATGTGGCGCGTGATCTGCGAAGCTTGCGGCAACGCGCGCAACTGATCGAGATTCCAGGTGCGCTTGTCCGCGACGAGTCCGGACACTTCCAGCCGATACGTCGACCCGTCGATATCCGGCGCGTCGAACTCCGGGTAGAACGCGTTGAAGGGAAACGGATCGGTGATCTCGCGGGCCGAATACGTCGGCGCGAGCTTGTTACGGTCGAACAGCCACGCCTGGACGCGATCGTTCCAGCGCGACATCGCCCACAGCACCTTGTCGACGGAATCGTTGTCCTGCATGTTGCAGCCCGAGAGCATCGCGAGCGCGCCGATCGACAGCGACGAGCGCAGAAACAGCCGCCGTTGCAGCCGCTCGATTTGCGGCTGATGATCGGCGAGAACGATCCGCGCGGGCCTGGTGTCGGTGGCGTCCGTGGCGCGGGCAGGTTTGGATGCGCTCATGCCTGAGTCCTTTCATGCGCAGTACCGTGGGCGCGGCGCGCGCGGCCGGTCAGCATCGGCGGCAACGTGCGCGGCACCAGCAGCACCAGCGTCAGATGCACGACGACGAAGCCGACCACGCCCGCCATCGCGATGAAATGCACGCGTCGCGCGAAATCGAAGCCGCCGAAGAGCGCGGTCAGCCACGAGAATTGCACCGGCTTCCAGATCGACAGTCCCGACGCCACCAGCAGCACGCCAAGGCACAGCACGAACAGATAGAGCGCGCGCTGCACTGCGTTGTACTTGCCGGTATCGTGCGGCAGTTTGAAGCGCAGCGCCAACGCCGCGTCATGCACGACCTCGCGCGGATAAACCGGCAGCAGCTTGCGGCGAAAATGCCCGCGGCCAATGCCGTACGCGAGATACAGCAGCCCGTTCGCGCACAGCAGCCACATCGCCGCGAAGTGCCAGGCGATTGAGCCGCCCAGCCATCCGCCGACGGTCGCCCACGCCGGAAATGTGAACGGAAAGAACGGCGACGCGTTGTAAATCGCCCAGCCGCTCATCACCATGCAGACCATCGCGAACGCATTGATCCAGTGCGTCACGCGGACGACGAGCGGGTGAACGATCAGGCGCGCTTGCGATTCGGACATGAGCGAAGAGGACAACGCGAACGGGAAGTGGAAAGCCGCGTCGTCGAAAAACGCGGCTGCCTGGGTGATCGATGAAAGCCTGCGCCGCACCCTTACATCGGCGGCGTTACGCCGTGCTCGCCAGCCGAGATGAAGTTCGCCGCCATCGAGCCGTCCGCTTCCTTGTGCGCGAACAGCACGACTTTGGCGCCAGGCACGAGCAGCGAGCGGTCGCCCGGTTGCAGGCTGACGATAGGCACGTCTTGCGGAATCACGATTTTCTTTTCGCCGTCCTTGTACTTCACGGTGATCGTGCGGCCATTGCTCACCACGAGCGAGCCGACCGTGCCGTTGGTCATCGTGCTGTTCGAACCGAGATCCCACGGACGATGGCCTTCGCCCGAACCGCGCATGCTGGCCGGAAACACGTGGACTTCGAGCGCTTTGAGCGTGCCGTCGGCTTGCGGAATCGCGGCAGTGCCGACATAGCTGTCCGGCTTGATGTCGTTGACGTTGGCGAGCGTGACGCCGCGAATCGGCGTATCCGCCGCGAGTTTAACGTCGACGTCCTTGCCGTCGCGCGTATGGACCTTGAGCAGATCGCCTGAGAGCGACGTCACCGTGCCGCGCACGCCGGTGGGGGCCGCGTTTTGGGCGTGAGCCGCGCTCGCGGTCGCAAGGAACGCGGCGGCGACGAGGGCGGGGGCGACGAATGCGCGCAATGCATGCGCCGAAACGATCTTCATGAATCTGCTCCAGGGTGGTGAAGGGTCCCGCCAGATTAGGCCGTGAATCGGCTCGCGAGCGTGACGCACAGATGACAAAAACGTCATGAACGACGCGCCGCCGCCACGTAGAATGGCCGCGTAAGGTATGTCCGGCGTGTGGGTTGTTTGCGCATGCGGGAGAGCGCTGTTGAGTTACCGCTGTCGAGTTACCGCTGGAATCGCGGCCTGAATCACGATTCAGGTCAAGGCCTGAGCCGGCCGCGAGCCATAGCCCGAGTTGGAGCACGGAGCACCATGAGCATTCTCGTCATCGAAGACGATCCGAAAACCGGCGACTATCTGAAGAAGGGCTTGCGTGAGAGCGGCTATGCGGTCGATCTCGCGCGCACCGGCACGGACGGCCTGCATATGGCGCTCGAACACGCGTACGATCTCGTGGTGCTCGACGTGATGCTACCCGGCATCGACGGCTGGGAAATCATGCGTGCGCTACGCGCGCGGCGCGATCTGCCGGTGATCTTTCTGACTGCGCGCGATCACGTCAGCGACCGCATTCGCGGTCTCGAACTGGGCGCGGACGATTATCTCGTCAAGCCGTTTTCCTTCACCGAGCTGGTGCTGCGCATTCGCACGCTGTTACGCCGTGGCGTGATTCGCGAGAGCGACGTGTTCGAAGTCGCCGATCTCAAGCTCGACGTGCTGCGCCGCAAAGTGACGCGCGAAGGCATCGACATTCCGCTCACCAACAAGGAATTCATGCTGCTGCATCTGCTGGTGCGCCGCCAGGGCGAAGCCTTGTCGCGCTCGCAGATCGCCTCGGAAGTGTGGGACATGAACTTCGACAGCGACACCAACGTCGTCGATGTCGCGATCAAACGGCTGCGCGCCAAGGTCGATCATCCATTCGAGAAGAAGTTGATCCACACGGTGCGCAGCATCGGCTACACCTTTGGCGACGGCGCATGAAACTCTGGACCGAGCGCTCGTTGACGGCACGCACCACGGTGCTGTTCGCGTTGATCGCGTGCCTCGTGATCGGGACGCTCGGCGCGTATTTCTATCACTCCGCGCAAGTGTCGCTGCAACGCCGCGCCGACGTCGTGCTCAACGGCCGCGTCGAGCATTTCAGCCGGATCGTGCACGACCTGTATTCAGTCAGCGAACTGAAGACCCGGCCGCTGCTGTTCGAGACCATGCTCGGTGCGGAGCAGGACGTGCTGCTGTTTCGCCGTCCCGGCGAAGCGCCGTTCGTCGACGTGAACCCCGCGAAGGTCGCGGTGCCAGCGCTGCCGGCCGGCGCCGTGGACCGCCTGCCGGGTTTCGCCGACATCCATCAGACGCGCTTGCCGAACGGCGTGCCGGTGCACTGGGCGATCGCCACCGCGAGAGCGCGCGAGGACGGCGCCGAAGTCGAAGTGATCGCCGGGCACCCGATGACGCAGGAAGTACAGATGCTCGCCGCGTACCGCAATCGCATCCTGCTCGCGACGCTGACCGGCATGCTGGCCGCCACGCTGCTCGCCTGGTGCGTGCTGCGCCGCGCGCTGCGCCCGGTTCGCGCGATTGCCGCGCGGGCTGCGCAGATCAGTCCGGCGAGTCTGTCCGTGCGGCTCGACAGCGACGCCGCGCCGGTCGAATTGCGGCAGCTCACGCACGCATTCAATGCGATGCTCGATCGTCTCGCCGATGGCTATCAACGCTTGTCACAGTTTTCCGCCGACCTGGCGCACGAGATTCGCACGCCCATTGGCGCGCTGATCGGCCAGACGCAGGTGACGCTCGCCAAGCCGCGCGAGCCCGACGAATATCAGCAGTTGCTCGAATCGAATCTCGAAGAGTTGAACCGTTTGAGCCATATCGCGGAGAACATCCTCTTTCTCGCGCATGCGGATCATGCGGCGCTGTCGGTCGAACGCGAGCCGGTCGATCTGCGCGCGGAACTCGTCAGGATCGCAGACTATTTCGAAGGTCCCGCCGACGAACGCGGCATGCGCTTCGAAGTCGACGCGCAAGGCGTGGCCTCGGTCAATCCGCTGTTGTGGCGCCGCGCGATCCACAATCTGGTCGTCAATGCGGTGCGCTACGGCGCAAGCGACACGGTCGTGCGCTTGCGCGGCACGCAGGACGAAGCGGGCGCCACCGTGGTGGTCGACAACGAGGGCGAACCGATTCCCGAGGCGCAACTGGACCGTCTGTTCGATCGCTTTTATCGCGCGGACGCGGCGCGCAGCGCGTTCACCGAATCGAACGGATTGGGGCTCGCGATCGTCAAGGCGATCATGCATCTGCATGGTGGTACTGCGCGCGCGGAGTGTCCAGCGCCGGGCGTGGTGCGCTTCGAGTTGCGCTTTCCTGCCGTCTAGTTGCCAGCTTGCGCAACCGCTGACGCGCCCGGCGCTTGCTGGTCATGGCAGCAGACGCATAGCTTGTTGCCGTCGGGATCGCGGAAGTAGGCACCGTAGTAGTTCGCGTGATAGTGCGGCCGCAAACCCGGCGGCCCTTCGCAGACGCCGCCATTCGCGAGTGCGGCGGCATGCGCGCGATCGACCGTCGGGCGGTCGCAGGCGAGCAGGGCGATCATCTGGCCATTGCCGGCTACGGCAGGGCGGCCGTCGTAGGGTGTGCCGATCAGGAACAACGGACGCGCCGCCTCGGGCGGCATCCAGCCGGCCCAGCCCCGGTCTGTCTCGCGGAACTTCAATGGCAGGCCTAGCGTGTCCATCAGCACCTGATAAAAATCGAAAGCGCGCTCGAAATCGGTAATGCCGACGAATACGTGGGACAGCATGGGCGTCGCTCCTCGTTGACGCGGCTCGGACACGTTCGTGCGGCTTGCTCGCGTTCGTCCTGCACTTCATCTGATGGCCGGCGTGCGCGCTGCGCATGCTCTCCCATGGATGCCCTTTCCAGCGTCGTTCGCGTTGGCCCCAAGGCTCGCGCGGCTGCGCCTATACTCATTCATCGATGGCGAAACATTCGACCCTGCTTCCGCGCGCTTTGCGCAGCTTCGCAAAGCGATTTCATTGCCTGCGTCTCACCTCAGGAGTCGTGTCATGGTCAAACTCGCTCTGTACGTTCATCTCGAAGCCAAGCCCGGCAAGGAAAAGGAAGTCGAGGCGTTTCTGCTCGGCGGCCTGCCGCTCGTCGAACAGGAGCCGGCCACCACCGCGTGGTTTGCGCTGAAGCTGGGACCGTCCAGCTTCGGCATTTTCGACGCCTTTCCTGACGAAGCCGGCCGTGACGCGCATCTGAACGGCAAGGTGGCGGCCGCGCTGATGGCCCAGGCGGGCGAGTTGCTCGCGTCGCCGCCGAGCATCAACAAAGTGGACGTGCTGGCGGCGAAGTTGCCGGGGTGATCGGTTGGTGTGCCGAACTTCCCATGTGCAGAGAAAGCCGCGGACCCGATCGCCGACACGGCCGCTGGGCCATCATGCCGTCATGTCGCCACGCCGCGTCCCAACGGTGTCAAGGGTTCGAACGCCGGCTCTTAACCACCGGCCTTAACCGCCGGCCTTAACCGCCGGCCTTAACCACCGGCCTTAACCGCCGGCCTTAACCACCGGCCTTAACCACCGGCCTTAACCACCGGCCTTAACCGCCGCCCTTAACCACCACTGGCCGCATCCGCAGCCGGCTGGTTTGCATAGTGCGCGCGCTTTTCCTCGTACATCAGCAGGTCGGCGCGCCGCACGCCCGATTCGAGCCGGTCGCCACGCTGGCAGGTCGCGGCGCCCATCGAGAAGCTCAGCGGCGAGCCCGGATAGAACTGGTTGTTCATCTCCATGAGCTGGCGGATCGCATCGATCATGGCCGCGCCGCCGCGCTCGTCGGTATCCGGCATCAGGACCGCGAATTCGTCGCCGCCGATGCGCGCCGCGTGAAACGGCGACTCCATGGCCTTCGCGAGCACTTCGCCTGCGCGCCTTAGCAGCGCGTCGCCGGCGGCGTGGCCGAGCTGGTCGTTCACGCGTTTGAGGCCGTTCAGATCGGCCATGATGATCGTCACCGGCCACGGGCCCTTGCGTTCGAGCCGGTTCAGTTCGTCCACGTAGAAGGAGCGGTTGCGCAGCTTGGTCAGCACGTCGTGCTTGCCGAGAAACTCCAGATAGGCTTCGGCCTTCTTGCGCGCCGTGATGTCCGTGAGCGCGACCAGCACGAGGTCCCAGTTCTGCTCGTGGCCCGGCAGCACCGAGAATTGCAGGTGCACGTGCACCTCGCTGCCGTCGAGCGAATAGTTGAGCACCTCGCGTTGCTGGAACAGTTTGTCGTCCCACAGATCGATCAATTGCTCGCGGAAATGCGGGCGCATGTCGTCGCGGAACACGTCCGGCAGATGCGCGAGCAGGGTCTTCTTGTCCTTCGCGGCGAACATGTCGAGCGTGTGCTGGTTCACGTCGAGCACGTGAATCTCCTGCATGCAGCGTTCGACAAACTCGGGATGCACGTCGGTGAACACGCGAAAATCGGCGATGCCGGCAGCCCGCGCACCGTCGAGCAGACGCTTGACCGCGCTGAAATCCTCCACCCACAACGACACCGGCGAATGCTCGAAGAGGCCGCGAACGTACTGCTCGGCAAGCGTCACGCGCCGGCGCGCGCCTTCGAGCTCGGTGATGTCCTCGACCGACACCAGCACGCGGTCCCAGCGCTTCTCGTGACCGGGCAGCACGGCGCCCTTGAGCAGCACGTCGAGCCGGCGCCCGCCGAGCGTGTAGTTGACGGTCTGGCTCGTGAACTGCGCGTGGCCGTCCCACAACTGGCAGAGTTCTTCGAGGTGGGTCTTGAGCATGTCGTCGCGGAACACTGACGCGAGATTGCTCGTTAGCGCGTCGACATCGGCGGCTTCGAACTGTTCGAGCGTCTTCTGGTTGACCTTGATCACGCGGATGCTATGCGCGCATTCGGCAACCCGCCGTGGATCGTCGGCGAAATGCGCGCGCAGATCGGTCACACCGGCGGCCCGCCAGCCATCGAACAGCGTGCGCACGCCGCTGAAGTCTTCGAGCCAGAGCGAGACGGGCGCAAGCTCGAACATTTCGGAATCGTCGCCCAAAGAGGCCGCCGTCGGGTTGTTCTCCAAGGACGCTTCCTTCGGGGCGCTTTTTGCAGGCGCGGAGCCGCGCGGGACAATATCGAGCATGAGGGTCTCGGGATCGAAGTTGCGGCTATTTTAAGACGGGTTCGGCATCGGCTGAAAAGAAAGGCAAGCGGCGCATCGTTTTGCGCAACGCTGTCCAACGGGATAACGGCCGCGCGGGCAAGGGACTTGAGGCGTTGCGTGGGGGGTGCGAGGGGCGCTAAGGAACGGACGGTAAGAGCCAGGCGCAAACAGGCGCATGTCCGCAGCACGCATTTCCGAGCCTTGCTACACTCGACGGCCACGGATTTCGTTCACCCACGTCGTCAACCATCACGCCGTCATGAAGCCATCCCTGCTGATCCTGATCCACTTGAACGATGCAAGCCGCGCCAATATCGAAGCGGTGTTCGACGTCGTCTATGTGCCCGATACCGGGCAGCACGACGCCGCGATCGCCATGCACGGCGAGACGATCCGCGCCGTGCTGACCAACGGCACGATCGGCCTGAGCGCGGCGGCGATCGACCGGATGCCGCAGCTCGAACTGGTCAGCGCGTTGGGCGCCGGCTACGAAAACCTCGCCGTCGACCACGCCCGTGCGCGCGGTATCGTGCTCGTCAATGGCGCGGGCACCAACGATCATTGCGTGGCCGATCATGCGTTCGCATTGCTGCTCGCGGTCGTGCGCGATGTGCCGCAACTCGATCAGGCTACGCGCAAGGGTGTCTGGCGCGATGCGCTGCCTCTGCAACCAAACGTGTCGCATAAGCGTTTGGGCATCGTCGGCCTCGGCCATATCGGCGAGAAGATCGCGCGCCGAGGCGCGGGATTCGACATGGAGATTGGCTACCACAATCGTCAGCCGCGTGAAGGCTCGCCGCTGCGTTACTTCGACAGCGTGCAGGCACTCGCGCAATGGTGCGATTTGCTGGTGGTGGCGACGCCCGGTGGAGCGGGCACGCGGCACCTGATCGATGCAAGCGTGCTGGACGCGCTCGGTCCGCAGGGCTTCGTCGTCAATGTGTCGCGCGGCAGTGTGGTGGATACGGCCGCGTTAGCGCGCGCGCTGACCTCGGGAACGATTGCCGGCGCGGGGCTCGACGTCTACGAAGGCGAGCCGCAGCCGCCCGAGGCATTGCTGGCATTGCGCAACGTGGTGCTCACGCCGCATGTGGGTGGCCGTTCGCCGGAGGCGATTACCGCCTCGGTCGACAACTTCCTCATCAATGCGAGGCGCCATTTCGCCGGCGAGCCGGTGTTGACGCCGATCTGACCGACGCGTGATGTACGGGGAAGGGGGCACGGTGCGAGCGCGTTGCCGTCTACCCGTCGCCTACTTCTCTTCATCCCGCCCAGGCCGCGCGCCGATGTACTCGTACTCCGCCGTGTTGAGCCGCGACACTCGCAACTCGACCGCGTTGCGGTGATACGAATAGGCGACCCGGCGGATTTCCAGCAAAGGCGCACTGACCTCGACGCCGAGTTGCTCGCTTTCGATCCCGTTCGCGAGCGCGACGCTCACGCGTTCATCGGTCTCGACCACGTTGATGCCGAACACGTCCTGATAGAAGTTGTATAGCGTGTTCGGCCGGTTGCGCAGCTTCGTTTCGGTCAGGCCCGGAAAGCGCGCTTCCGGCACGGTGATGTGTTCGATCAGCACCGTCTTGCCATGCAGCGCGAGGCCGTTGACGAACTGGAACACGCGCGCGCCGGTCTCGATGCCGAGCGCGGCCGCCACTTCGCGCGACGCCCGCGCCTTCCTGAAGTCGATCAGCGTGACGACCGGATAGGCCTTGTCGCCGTCGCGCCGCACGATCCGGAAGAAGCGGAAAAAATGCCGGTCGCGCTGGTGCATCGACACGAAGGTGCCGAGCCCCTGGTGGCGAATCAGGATGTTTTCCGCGCAGAGTTCATCGATTGCCTTGCGCAGCGTGCCGATGGACACGCCGAAGCGTTCGGCGAGGCGCTTTTCCGAAGGAATGCATTCGCCGCCTTTCCATTCGCCGGCCGAGAGCGCGGCGAGGATCGCGCTCTTGACTTCCTTGTACCGCGTGCCGCCCAGCGCGGGCGGATTGATCGCGAGCGTGCTCATGAAAACCTCTGCAATGCGCGAGTCGCGCCACGCCGCTCGCCAAAGTTGGACCCGCCCCGATTTTAAACGACAAAGTCATCTAACACATCTAAATGAGATGGATTCTGTCGGTTCGTCGCGACATGGCTTCGTCCACTTGCGCTGGCGCAAAAATCCCTTGTCCTTACGCCAGAAATGACTGGCTTTTCACGCACGCGCACGTCGGCCTGACCGATGGCCAGCAGTCGTTACCTGGAGAACGATAGAACTATCGGGCCATCGCCCCATGCAGGCATCCGTCAGCGATAGGCTGAGCGTGCCTCTGGCACGGAGCCGTGCCTCAAAGGCCTCGGGCGGCGCGGCAATCGTGAAAAACAGTCCTCTAACACATATAGATGAGTTAGTTGACATTCGACGAGTCGCCGCCTACTATCGATTTCACCGCAGCGCGTTTCGAGCGCGTTGCCCAGGCGGCATCCCACCGCATTCATTACACGAACGGAGACGCTAATGAGCAATCCCACGGCAGACATCAACAGCACCCCGGCAGCGGGTGCGTCGCCCGCGCGCAAGACGATCCACATCGTTCTGCACGAAGCGAAGGACACAGTCGGCGTGGCGGTCGTCGAGGGCATCAAGGCGGGCACGCAACTCAACGCATGGATCATGGACGACGACGAGATCGTCAGCTTCCCGGCGAAGCAGGACATTCCGATCGGTCACAAGGTGGCGCTCAGGGACATGGCCGTGGGCGACACGGTGTTCAAGTACGGCGTGGACATCGGCAAGGTGGTGGCGCCGATCAAGGCCGGCGAGCACGCGCACGTGCACAACATCAAGACGAAGCGCTGGTAAGCGGCGCTGCCGCACCACGCTGCGAGCACCATCATTTCGCGGAATCGAGCCGCACCAACCCGAACGGGAGAGACACCATGAGCGTGATTGACCTGGATACGACTTTCCGCGGCTATCGTCGCGACAATGGCCGCGTGGGCGTACGCAACCACGTGATCATCCTGCCGGTCGACGATCTGTCGAACGCCGCGGCGCAAGCGGTCGAACACAACATCAGGGGCACCATGGCGCTGCCGCATCCGTATGGGCGACTGCAGTTCGGCGCCGATCTGGATCTGCACTTCCGCACGCTGATCGGCGCGGGCAGCAATCCGAACGTCGCGGCGGTCATCGTGATCGGCATCGAGGAAGGCTGGACCAAGCGCGTGGTCGACGGCATCGCGAAAACGGGCAAGCCGGTGATGGGCTTCGGCATCGAACTGCACGGCGATCACGACACGATCATGCGGGCGTCGAAGGCGGCGAAGGAAATGGTGCAGTACGCGACCTCGCTCGATCGCGAGGAATGTTCGATCGCGGATCTCTGGGTGTCGACCAAATGCGGCGAGTCGGACACCACGTCGGGCTGCGGCGCGAATCCGACCGTCGGCAATGCGTTCGACAAGTTATATGGCCTCGGCACCACGCTCGTGTTCGGCGAGACGTCGGAGCTGACCGGCGGCGAGCAGATCGTCGCCGCGCGCTGCGCGAACGACGGCGTGCGCGAGCGCTTCCAGTTCATGTTCGACCGCTATCAGGAGATGATCAACCGCTGGAAAACCGACGACCTCTCCGAGTCGCAGCCGACCAAGGGCAACATCGCGGGCGGCCTGACCACGATCGAAGAGAAGGCGCTCGGCAATATCCAGAAGATCGGCAAGAAGTGCATGGTGGACGGCGTGCTGGACAAAGCCGAAGTGCCGACGCATGCGGGTCTGTGGTTCATGGACTCGTCGTCGGCGGCCGCCGAAATGGTCACGCTGTGCGCTGCATCGGGCTTCGCGGTGCATTTCTTCCCGACTGGGCAGGGCAACGTGATCGGCAATCCGATCGTGCCGGTGATCAAGATCTGTGCGAATCCGCGCACGGTCCGCACCATGGGCGAGCACATCGACGTGGACGTGACCGGCATTCTGCAGCGCGAGCAGAATCTCGACCAGAGCGGCGACAAGCTGCTCAAATGCATGATGGCCACGATCAATGGCCGCTTTACCGCGGCGGAAGCGCTCGGTCACCGCGAGTTCGTGCTGACGCGTCTGTTCGAAAGCGCCTGATTGCGGCGGTCTGGCCGCTGCGTTCATCTGGGAGTCTCGCTTGGGCAGGATCAGCAGGCAAGCCCGCCAGCCACGAACGCAGCGGTCCCATTCCCGGCGCACGCCGGCACGGAGACTGGCCGCGAAGCCGCCCGTGCCGGTATTTCAGGCGGCAGCGGCGCCGGCTCGACATCTGGCAGCAGCGAGTGGAGGAGACACCATCTTGCGCGTGCTCAAACATCTCTACGTGCAGGTCCTGATCGGACTTGCCGCCGGTATTCTCGTCGGTTATTTCTGGCCCAGGTTCGGCGTGGAAATGAAACCGCTTGGCGATACGTTCATTCGCCTCATCAAGATGCTGATCACGCTCGTGATCTTCTGCACCGTGTCGGTGGGCATCGCGCGCATGGAAAGCCTCAAGCAGGTCGGCCGCGTCGGCTTCAAGACGCTGCTGTACTTCGAGGTCGTCACCACCGTCGCGCTCGTGCTCGGCCTCGTCGTCGCGAACGTGCTGCGGCCGGGCCAAGGACTCAACATCGATCCCGCTTCGCTCGATACCCACACGATGTCGCATTACGTGGCGGACGCGCACGTGAGCTCGTCGGGCTTCATCGACATGATCGTGCCGAACTCGGTGGTGGGCGCGTTCGCTCGTGGCGATCTGCTGCAGGTGCTGCTGTTCTCGGTGCTGTTCGGCATTGCGCTGTCGATCATGTCGCAACGCAGCCGCTTGCTGATGCGCGGCATCGAGCAGTTCGGCGACACGCTCATGCGCATCGTCGAGATGATCATGCGGCTCGCGCCGCTCGGTGCGTTCGGCGCGATTGCATTCACGGTCGGCAAGTACGGCATCGGCACGTTGCAGCAACTCGGCTTGCTGATCCTGTGCTTCTACATCACCAGCATCCTGTTCATCGGCATCGTGCTCGGCTCGGCCGCGCGCTGGGCCGGCGTGGGGTTGTGGCCGCTTCTGCGCTACTTCCGCGAGGAACTGCTGATCGTCCTCGGCACGTCCACCACGGAATCCGTGCTGCCGCGTCTGATGGAGAAGCTCGAACGCATGGGCTGCCCGCGCGCGATCGTCGGCCTTGTGCTGCCCACCGGCTATTCGTTCAATCTCGACGGCGCGGCGATCTATCTGACGATGACCTCGCTCTTCATCGCGCAGGCCACCAACACGCACCTGACGCTGATGCAGCAGATCGGGTTGCTGGCGATCCTGATGCTGACGTCCAAAGGCGGCGCGGGCGTGGCGGGCGCGGCGCTGGTCGCGCTGACTGCCACGCTGTCGACCCACAACATCATTCCGGTGGCGGGCATCACGCTGATTCTCGGCGTCGACCGCGTGCTCAACGAGGTCCGCGCGCTGACCAACATGATCGGCAACGTGGTGGCGACGCTGGTGGTCGCGCGCTGGGAAGGCGCATTCGATGCGCGGGCGGCACGCGCATTCCTGGCCGCGCCGCGTGAAGTGCAGGCGCAGGTTCAGTCGCCGCGGCAACCGCAGGCGACGCCGCAACCGGCGCACCCGGGTCTCGACGAAACCAGCCGCCTTGCGGCGGGGAAGGGCGGCTAAATGACGACCGTCGCGAAGAAGATCGTCATCAACGAGTTCATGGACGAAGCGGCAATCGACACGCTGCGGCAATGCTTCGACGTGCGCGTCGATCCCACGCTATCTGGCGAGCCCGAGCAGCTCGCCACCGAACGGCTGGCCGCCGTGTTGACGGACCCATTTTCCGACGCCAACCCGACGCCAACCCGGACGCGATGCCAGGAGCCATGTCAAACTGACGCCCCCTGAACCCACCGAACCAGAGGAATGATCGATGGCCCGACTGCTTCCCGACGCGCTCACCGAGCTTGCCGTGGGCTCACTGCGCCACGCCGGCGCATTGCCGGCAACCGCTGACTCGACCGCGCGCGCGCTGGTCTATGCCGACCTGCGCGGCTTGTCGTCCCACGGCGTGTCGCGCCTGCCGATGTATTGCGCGCAGTTGCGCAACGGCCGCGTCGATCCCGCCGCGCAAGCGGCCATCGTCGCGGATCGCGGCGCAACCGTGCTGATCGACGCCGCAGATGGTCTCGCCTATCCGGCCTGCGATCTCGCGGTGTCGACGTTGATCGAACGCGCACGCCAATTCGGCAGCGCGGTGGCGGGCGTGAAGCGCAGCCATCACTTCGGCGTGGGTGCGGCCCATCTCGCCGCGCTCGGCGAAGCAGGCATGGTCGCGCTCGCGTTCAGCAATTCGCCGGGGGCGATGCCGGCGTGGGGCGGCCGGCGCGCGCTGTTCGGCACCAATCCGATCGCGGCGGTGTTCCCGCGTCGCAACGGCGAGCCGCTTGTGATCGACCTCGCGCTGTCGCAGGTCGCGCGCGGCAAGATCGCGATCGCCGCGCGCGACGGCAAGCCGATTCCCGAAGACTGGGCGACCACGCGCGACGGCTTGCCGACCACCGACGCGCGCGCTGCGCTCGACGGCATGATGTTGCCGTTCGGTGGCACGAAAGGCGCGATGCTCGCGCTGATCGTCGAGTTGCTGGCGGCGGCGCTTACCGGCGCGAACTTCGGGTACGAAGCGGGTTCGTTCCTGACTGGGGAAGGCGAGCGCTCGCGCATCGGCCATCTGTTCTGGGCGATCGATCCAGGCGCGCTCGCTGGCGACGACGCTTATCTGTCGCGCGTGGAAGCGTTGATCGGGATGATGCTCGAGGACGACGGCGTGCGCTTGCCGGGTGCCCGGCGCGAAAGCCTCGCGCGGACGGCGCAGCAGGAGGGCGTCGAGATTCCGGACGCGTTGATCGCGCAATTGCAGGGACGCGATTGAGCGTGCACGGCCAGTCGGCCCGTGCTTGAAACAGCATCCCACTGAAAGCGCGACGGAAACTATCGGCAGCGCGGATAGTTTGCGTCGCGAATCGCGATTTCCCTTCTGACGCCAGGGCGAATAGGATGGTCGGTACAGCACCATCCCGCTTCGATACCCCCGCAGCGACGGAGATTCCGCATGGAACACCACGCCCGCACGCAGAACGAACGGCTCGACATCAAAACCACCACCTGCTACATGTGCGCGTGCCGCTGCGGCATTCGCGTGCATCTGCGTGACGGCGAGGTGCGTTACATCGACGGCAATCCGGAGCATCCGCTGAATCAGGGGGTGATCTGCGCGAAGGGCGCCTCGGGCATCATGAAGCAGTATTCGCCCGCGCGACTGACCCAACCGTTGATGCGCAAGGCCGGGGCGGAGCGGGGCAGCGCACAGTTCGAGCCGGTGTCCTGGGAGGTCGCCTTCGACGTGCTCGAAAAGCGCCTCGCCGCGATCCGCTCGAGTGATCCGAAGAAGTTCGCGCTTTTCACTGGCCGTGACCAGATGCAGGCGCTGACGGGCCTCTTCGCGAAGCAGTTCGGCACGCCCAACTACGCCGCGCATGGCGGCTTCTGCTCGGCCAACATGGCCGCGGGCATGATCTACACGATAGGCGGCTCGTTCTGGGAATTCGGCGGGCCGGATCTGGACAGCGCGAAACTGTTCTTCATGATCGGCACGGCGGAAGACCATCACTCGAATCCGCTGAAGATCGCGATCTCGAAGTTCAAGCGCGCGGGCGGCCGCTTCGTCGCGATCAATCCGATCCGCACGGGCTATGCGGCGATCGCCGACGAGTGGGTGCCCATCAAACCCGGCACCGATGGCGCGCTCTTCATGGCGTTCCTGCACGAACTGATCGCTGCTAACGCGTGGGATCACGAGTTCGTGCGCCGGTATACGAACGCGGCGGAACTCGTCGATCTCGACGAGGCCAGCGAAAACTTCGGCCTGTTCGTGCGTGATCCGCAACGACCGGCCGGCAATCCGCTGTTTCCGCAGAATCATTTGTGGTGGGATGCGCAAGCCGGGCGCGCGGTGCCGCATCACGCTCCCGGTGTGACGCCCGCGCTCGACGGCCGCTATAAGCTTGACGACGGCACGCCCGTCACGCCGTCGTTCGCGTTGCTGCGCGAGCGTGTGGCCGGCTGCACGCCCGAGTGGGCCGCCGGCATCACCGGCATCGCGGCGGACACGATTCGCCGGCTCGCCGGCGAAATGATCCAGACGAGCCGCGAGCATCGCATCACATTGCCGATCCGCTGGACCGATGCATGGGGCGAAACGCACGAAACGGTCACAGGCAATCCGGTGGCCTTTCACGCGATGCGCGGGCTCGCCGCGCACTCCAACGGCTTCCAGTCGATCCGCGCGCTCGCGGTGCTGATGTCGCTGCTCGGCACGATCGACAGTCCCGGCGGCTTTCGCCACAAGTCGCCGTTTCCGCGTGCGGTGCCGCCCTCGGCCAAACCGCCGAACAGTCCCGATGCCGTCAAGCCCAACACGCCGCTTGCGAGCGGCCCGCTCGGCTGGCCCGCCGCGCCCGAGGACCTGTTCATCGACGAACACGGCGGCCCGGTGCGCATCGACAAGGCGTTCTCGTGGGAATATCCGCTCGCCGTGCATGGCGTGATGCACAGCGTGATCACCAATGCGTGGCGCGGCGATCCGTATCCGATCGACACACTGATGATTTTCATGGCCAACATGGCATGGAATTCTTCGATGAACACGATGAAAGTCCGCGAGATGCTCGCCGACAGGCACGCGAACGGCGAGTACAAGATTCCGTTTCTCGTGGTGTGCGACGCGTTCCAGTCGGAGATGACGGCGTTCGCCGATCTGATCCTGCCGGACACGACCTACCTCGAACGGCACGACGCGATGTCGATGCTCGACAGGCCCATCTCCGAATTCGACGGCCCGGTGGATTCGGTGCGTGTGCCGGTCGTGCCGCCCACGGGCGAGTGCAAGCCGTTCCAGGAAGTGCTGATCGAACTCGCGTCGCGGCTGAAGTTTCCCGCGTTCACCGCCGCCGACGGCGCGCGGCGCTTTCGCGACTATCCCGACTTCATCGTCAATCACACGACCGCGCCGGACTCCGGCGTCGGCTTTCTGATCGGCTGGCGCGGCAAGGATGGCGACAAGGCGCTGGTGGGCGAGCCGAATCCAACGCAATGGGAACAGTATGCGCAGAACAATTGCGTATTCCATTACCGGCTGCCCGAGACGCTGCAGTACATGCGCAACTGCAACGGCCCGTATCTGGACTGGGCGGTCAGGAACGGTTTCCGCAAATTCAACGAGCCGATCCTGATCCAGCTTTACTCGGATGTGATGCAGAAGTTCAGGCTCGCCGCGCAAGGTCGTACGCGCGGCAGGCAGCCGCCGGATCATTTGCGCGCGCGAGTCGAAAAGTATTTCGATCCGCTGCCGTTCTGGTACGCGCCGCTCGAAAGCGCGGCCACCGATCTCACGCGCTTCCCGCTCGCTGCCGTGACGCAGCGGCCGATGGCGATGTACCACTCGTGGGACTCGCAGAACGCATGGCTGCGGCAGATTCATGGGGAGAACTATCTGTACATGAATCCGCTGATGGCCGCCGAAAACGGCATCGAGGACGGTGGCTGGATTTACGCGGAATCGCAATGGGGCCGCGTGCGCTGCATGGCGCGCTTCAGCGAGACCGTCGAGCCCGGCACCGTGTGGACGTGGAACGCGATCGGCAAAGCGGCGGGCGCATGGAATCTCGGCCCGGGCGCGAACGAAGCGCGGCGCGGCTTCCTGCTCAATCACCTGATTACCGACGAACTGCCCGGTCGCGACGCAGCGGCCTCACGGCTATCGAACTCCGATCCGGTGACCGGCCAGGCCGCGTGGTACGACGTGCGCGTGCGGATTTATCCGGCTGAAGCCGATGCGCGGCACACGTTGCCGCAATTCGACGCGATGCCCGCGCTGCCGGGTTCGAACGGCGTAGTCTCGCGGGTCGTGCAAACCTACTTCGCGGGACGAGGCGAGTTCGCGGCGCGGCTGCGCGGTGCGATCCGGCGGAAGTAGCGGCCCAGGTAACGCTGCACCACCGTCAGCGACAGAAACAACGTGGGCGCCAGCATCGTCTCGCTGGCAGCGGCAAGGAGCTTTAGATGACCCAGATGGCGTTGGTGATCGATCTGAACGTGTGCGTGGGATGCCAGGCCTGCGTGACGAGCTGCAAGGAGTGGAACACGTCGGGCGAATCGGGCAGTCTCGCCGATCTTAAGCCGTACGACGCGGACCCGTCCGGCACCTTCTTCAACCGCGTGCATAGTTTCGAAGCCGGCAGTTTCCCGGATGCGGAGACGATCCATTTTCCGAAATCGTGTCTGCACTGCGAGGACCCGCCGTGCGTGCCGGTCTGTCCGACCGGGGCGAGCTACAAGCGCAAGGAGGACGGTCTGGTGCTGGTCGATTTCGACCGCTGCATCGGTTGTAAGTATTGCGCGTGGGCGTGCCCTTACGGCGCGCGCGAACTCGACGAAGCGCGCAAGGAGATGACCAAGTGCACGTTGTGCGTGGATCGCATTCACGATGAACATCTGTCCGAACGGGACCGGCAGCCGGCGTGTGTGCTCGCGTGCCCGACGTCGGCGCGGCTCTTTGGCGACATTCACGATCCGCAGTCGGTGGTGTCGAAAGCGATCGAGGAGCGTGGCGGCTATCAGCTGATGCCCGAGTGGAACACCCGGCCCGCGAATCATTATCTGCCGCGCGCGCCCACCGCGGCGTCGGGCTGCGGCAGCGACGCGTGCTCGTGCAAAGCGGCCGGCTCGTCCGCCACCGACACGGCGCTCGCGCCCGCTTCGCTCGACACGCAACTGGCGCGCGGCGAAGTGCATCTCGCGTCGATGGCGACGCGCATCTAAACGCGCATCTAACGGAACCCACACAGGACCTCACGATGAATCCTGCATTCTCCGTAGTTTTCCTCACTACTCTAAGCGGCGCGGCCCAAGGCTTGCTGATCGCGCTCGTCGGCGTGGAGAGCGCGGCGCAACTGGGTTTCGTCGCGCCTCCCACGGCTGCGTTCTATCTCGTCGGCGCGGCGGTGTCGGTGATGTTGGGCGGGCTCGGGCTGATCGCGTCGTTCTTCCATCTCGGTCATCCCGAGCGCGCATGGCGGGCGATCGCGATGTGGCGAACTTCGTGGCTCTCGCGTGAATGTCTGTGCCTGCCCGCGTTTCTCGCCTGCGCGTTTTTCTACGGCGTCGCGCACTGGTTCGCCTCGCCGTGGTCGCTCGTGCTGGGCTGGCTCGGCGTGCTGGCGAGCGCGACCCTGTTCGTCTGCACCGCGATGATCTACGCGTGCCTGCGCTTCCTGCAGGAATGGGCGACGCCGCTCACGCTGGTCAACTTTGTGCTGCTCGGCTGCGCGTCGGGCTTCACGCTGGCGACGGCGCTGAGCGCGTGGTGCGCGCCCGCGTTGACAGCGGGGCTCGCCGTCTGCGCGTGCGTGCTGACGCTCGCGGGCTGCGCGAGCCGCTCGGCGTCGCTGGTGCGCAATGCGCGTTTGCGGCCGAAATCGACGGTGCAGAGCGCGACCGGTATCCGCAGTCCGAAGCTCGTGCAGGTGTCGCGCGGCTTCACGGCCGGCGCCTTCAATCTGCGCGAGTTCTTTCACGGCAAGTCGGCGGGGACGCTGCGCGGCATCAAGTGGGGCTTTCTCGTCACGGCGTTCCTCGTGCCGGTCGTGTTGATGGCGCTCGGCGCGCGGCTGGATTCGATCGGCGTGTCGCTCGGGTTGCTGGCCGCGGCCTGTCTCGTGCAGTACGCGGGCCTCGTCGCGGAACGCTGGTTTTTCTTCGCCGAAGCGAAGCATCCGCAAAATCTCTACTACGCGAGAGTCGGCTGACAGGCGCGTCGCAGTATCGCGCGGTTGCGAAGCGGGCGGGTCGAGCAGGGTGCTCTATTGCGTGCCGAGTGGATGGACGGTTGAGCGCGCCGGCCGGCGCGCTCAATCAACGTCCACCGCTTTACCCGCATGCGCCAACTTCACCACACGCCGTACAGAAATCACAGCCGTCCTTGCGAATCACCGCGTTCGCACCGCACGACCCGCACTTGCGCCCGAGCATCGTGTGCAGTCCCTGCGCGCCGCCGGGCTGCGCCAACACGTCGGCATCGGCACTGGCGTCAGCGGGCGGCGGGCGCAGCCCGAAGTCCGCCGACAACGCCGTCTCCGCTTTCATCTGCCCGCGTGGCAGACGCGCCAGCATGCGCGACGGCACCTGATTGCCCTCGGCATCGAGAAAGCCGCGCCGATGCAGAATCTGCTGGATCGCAAACGCGAGTGCCGCCACCTCCGAATCGTGCCAGCGCGGCGCGCGATGCCCGTCGAGCCGTTGCACGTCGCCGAGCCGGACCTGTCCGCGATCCCACGAGACCTTGCGCATATCCTGGAGGTTGCGCGCGACGAACCCGCCGCGCGCGGCGAGCGACAGCGAGCGCATCGTCGCCGTGATCCATTGCTGCGATTCGTCGCGCTGGCCGGTGGGAATGAAGAATTCGATCGGCCGCTCGATCGTCACGTCCTCACCGCCCAGACGCCCGGTCACCTCGATGAACGACGCCGCCACGTAGAGCGACTTCTTGCCGGCCTGGGTCAGATACTCGACCTTCTCGATGATCGCCGGCAACTCGC
Organism: Paraburkholderia sp. SG-MS1; assembly: GCF_012275575.1. Taxonomy (GTDB): domain Bacteria; phylum Pseudomonadota; class Gammaproteobacteria; order Burkholderiales; family Burkholderiaceae; genus Paraburkholderia. Next base: position 20,580 of record NZ_NPIH01000223.1, read on the forward strand.
CTTTGGGCCGATGATCGATCGCGATTCGCAACGGATCGAGATCGTTCTCGGCGAGCGTGTCGTCCGCTTGCGGCGGGCTCACGCTCAGCACCGCGCCGAGCGTCTCGTTCGGGCGATAGGTGGCGAGGCCCTTGAGGCCGTTTTTCCACGCGTCGAAGTAGAGGCTTTCGAACGCTTCGAACGGATAGTCGGCGGGCACGTTGACCGTCTTCGAGATCGACGTGTCCACGTAAGGCTGCACGGCCGCCATCATGTCGAGGTGGTCGCGCGCCGACATCTGCAGCGCGCTGACGAAATACTCCGGCAGGTTCTTCACGTCGCCGCCGAGTTCGCGATAGAGCCGGTACGCGTAGTCCTCGACGTCGAACGATTCGCGCCCGCCATCGGCCATCACCTTCATGCGCGTGTAGGTCCATGAGAAGGCAGGCTCGATGCCATTCGACGCGTTGTCCGCGAACGCGAGGCTCACGGTGCCGGTCGGCGCGATCGACAGCAGATGGCTGTTGCGGATGCCGTCGCGGCGGATCGCCTGCTTGATATCGTCGGGCAGGCGCGACGCAAAGGTGCCAGCTTCCAGGTAGCGCCCGGCGTCGAATAGTGGAAACGCGCCGCGCTCCTTCGCCAGCTCCACCGACGCGCGATACGCCTCGTCGCGCATCAGCTGCGCGATGCGCACCGCGAAGAAGCGGCCTTCCTGCGAGTCGTAGCGCAAGCCGAGCATCACGAGCGTGTCGCCGAGACCGGTGAAGCCCACGCCGATGCGCCGCTTCGCGCGCGACTCGTCATATTGCTGCGGCAGCGGCCACAGCGTGACGTCGAGCACGTTGTCGAGAAAACGCACCTGCGTGCGAGTGCGCCGCGCGAGGCCGTCCCAGTCGAACGAAGGCTTGCTGCCTTTCATCTGCGCGAACGGGTCGATCACGAAGCGCGTCAGGTTCAACGGCCCGAGATTGCAGCAGCCGTACGCCGGCAACGGTTGTTCGCCGCACGGGTTGGTCGCGCGGATGGTTTCGACGGCGCGCAGATTGTTGTCCTCGTTCATCCGCGAGATGAACACGATGCCGGGCTCCGCGACGTCGTACGTGGAGCGCATGATGCGATCCCAGATCTCGCGGGCGGGGCGTTCGCTGTAGACCCACTGGCCGTCTTCGCGTTGCCGAACGTCGCCGGCCGAGCGCAGCGCCGGCGACGGTTCGGCCCGATGCACAAGTTGCCAGGGCTGATCTTCTTCGACGGCGCGCATGAATTCATCGGTGACGCCGACCGACACGTTGAAGTTGTTCCAACGGCCCTTCGAATGCTTGGCCTCGATGAATTCAAGCAGATCGGGGTGGCTGCAATCGAGCACGGCCATTTGCGCGCCGCGCCGCGAGCCGGCGCTTTCGACCGTGCGGCACGACGCGTCGAACACGTCCATATAACTGCACGGTCCCGACGCCGATGAACTCGTGGTGTGAACGCGCGCGCCCTTGGGCCGGATCGCGGAGAAGTTGTAGCCGACGCCGCCGCCGCGGCGCATGGTTTCGGCTGCTTGCAGCAGTGCGACGTAGATGCCGGGCAGGCCCTGCTCGTCGACGCCCTGGATCGCGTCGCCAACCGGCTGCACGAAGCAGTTGATCAGCGTGGCGGCGATGCCGGTGCCCGCCGCGCTCATGATGCGGCCGGCGCCGAGCGCGCCGTGCCGCAGATTGTCGACGAACAGCGCCTCGACCGATTCGCGCAGCGCCGGCGGCTCGGCCTCGGCGACGCCGTGGGCGACGCGTTTGAACACGTCGTCGGCCGATTGTTCATCGCCTTTCGCGTATTTTTCGAGCAGAACGTCGACGGAAAATTGTTGCGGAGCGACGAGGGGAACGGGGGGAGCGGGGAGCGCGAGTGCCGCGCGGGTGTCCGGCGTGTCTTCTGCCATGGTAGGCCCTCAAACGGCGCCGCAGCAGGCGCGGCGCGGTGGGTGGATATGCGGGTCACTTTACCGTCGCGGAGAAAGCCGGCGGCTGACTTGTCGCAATGAGGTCCACCTTAGCGCACGTGGCGAAGGGCCGCAATCGGAGGTGTTCGGCGCGCGGCGTGAGGGAAGGGCGCCCGTGCATCATGGCGCGCGAGCGACGGCTTGCCCGGCGTATCGGCGCGATGCGCGCGCGGCCGGCAAAGAACCAGGCAGGAAGAGTGACGGCAGGGTGACAGCGCAGCAGCGGCGGCTCGAAGCGTCAGGCTTCCGCCAGCGCGCAGAGGATTTCGGCACAGATCATCGCGGAAGCATTCGACGGCGCCGGCCGTTCGGCGGGCTTGAACACCGCGTCGCCGCGGCGGATCTTGCGGCGCGATACCGCGCAGGTGCCGGAGGTATGCGCCGACCTGCGCCGCCAGCGTTGCTCGCCGTAATGACATCGCCCCGGTTCTACCCAGCGGATCACCAGCGTAGTGTCGGAGCGCTCCAGAATTTCGATGCGTACGCCATTGGTACCGTCAAGGGGGATGGACTCTAAGGTCATCATCATCGGCTCCGTAGTGTGGTGTGCCGAATGTAGTCCCGCGCGCGCCGGATAGCCATTGTGCCGCGGTTGAAACACTGTTCTCCAAATAGCAACAATGCCGCTTGACATTTACGATCGCCCGAAATGACGGACGTTACGCGCCGTTATTATGTGAATTTTTAATAGTGCGAGTTTTTGCAACGGAGTGTTGACTGGAGCGCGACGGAAGTGCTGCCTGCAGAAGGCGCCGCCGCTCCTTTAAGATAGGCCTCTCGAAGAGCCGCCGACCCGCCGACCCGCCGACCCGCCGACCGTATGCTGGCAGTGTAGCGGGTTTGGTTTTTTCCGGTCGGCTCGCGCGCACATCTCAAAAGAGAAGAACCCCGATGATTTCACGCCCGCCCGACACCTCGTCCGATCACCCCGTCCCGCCGGATCGCCTGAAAAAACAGAAGGCGGCCTCGCTCGCCCTGTACATCGGACTGGTGCTGCTGGCCATGTGGGTCGTGCGCGATTTCATCGTGGTGGTCGCGTGGGCCGGGGTGGTCGCGATCGCGCTGTGGCCGCTATTGCGCAAGGTCGAGGGCAACCGCTGGTTCACGGGCCGCACCACGCTGATCGCCGCAGCGCTCACGCTGGCGATTGCGCTGCTGGTGGTGCTGCCGGTCGGCATCGGCATCGCTCAGGCGCTGCGTGAGGCGCACGACCTGAACGAATGGTTCAGGAGCGCGCGGGAAAACGGCATCGCGCTGCCGGACTTCGTCGCGCGTTTGCCGTTCGGCGCGCAGCAGATTTCCGCATGGTGGCAGGCCAACCTCGCGCAGCCGCTGCGTGATTCGGCGGCGATGAAGGGCTTGCACAACCCCACGGTGATGATGCTCGGCCGCCGCTTCGGCGTGCGTGCGCTCCATGCGGTGGTGGTGTTCGGTTTCATGCTGGTGACGTTGTTCGTGATTTTCCAGGCGGGGCCGCGCCTGTCCGGCTCGCTGATCCGGGGCGTGCGGCGCGGTTTCGGCGACGACGGCGCAGAGCTTCTGCAACGGATGGCCGCCGCGGTGCGCGGCACGGTGTCGGGGCTCGTCGTGGTCGGACTCGGGGAGGGCGTGTTGCTGGGGGTTGCCTATTTCGTGACCGGCTTGCCGCATGCCGCGCTGCTCGGCTTCATTACCGCGATCGCCGCGATGCTGCCGTTCTGCGCGCCGATCACGTTCGGCCTCGCGGCGCTCTGGCTGCTCGCGCAGGGCTCGGTGGCTGCGGCCATGGGGCTGGTCGTGTTCGGGTCGATCGTGGTGTTCGTGGCCGAGCACTTCGTGCGGCCCGTGCTGATCGGCAATTCGACGCGCCTGCCGTTCCTGCTCGTGCTGTTCGGCATTCTCGGCGGGGCGGAGACGTTCGGGCTGCTCGGCATCTTCATCGGGCCCGCGCTGATGACGGTGCTGATGGTGTTGTGGACCGATCTGGTACGGTAGGGCGGGGTTTTCGCGCGCCCCGGCCCCGCTCACGGCCGCTGGTTAGATGGATGCTCGAGCGCCGGCGGCTTCATGCAGCCGAGCGTGTATTTCAACGCGGCCGGCAGCAGCGCGCTCCAGACTTCCCACGTGTGACCGCCGTCGATGATGCGCAGCGCCGCCGGATTGCCCGCCAGCCGCAGACGCGTGTATAGCGAGGACGCGTCGGCCTGGATCGCGAGGTCGTCGTCGCCGGCGGCGATGAACATCGGCAGGCGATACGGCCGGCTCATGTAGCGCTCCCACTGCGCCGGATAGTTGAGTTCGTGCCAGATTTCAGGATCGAACTGCCGGTCGCCAAACACGCCGACCCGGCGCGCGGCCGACGCGCGCGGCGGCTCGTTCGCGTAGATCGCGGGGCTCAGCAGCAGCGCGCCGCAGAATAGTTCCGGCTGTGTCAGCGCGTAGCGCAGCGCGCCGAAGCCGCCCATCGACACGCCGCCGATCGCCCGCCCGCCACGCTGGGTCGACACCGCGTAATGCGTTTCTATCTCGGGCAGCAGATCGCCAAAAAACGCGCTCTCCATCTTTTCCTTGCGATCGACGTACCAGTCGGTGCCGCCTTGCGGCATCACGATGACGACCGGCGGGATCTCCTTGCGGGCGATCAGGGTATCGGCGGCGCTTTGCAGGTGGCCTTGGGTGAGCCAGTCGTTGGCGTCGCCGTTGTTGCCGTGCAGAAGATAGAGCACAGGCATGCGCGCGGCGTCCTGACGATAGCCGCTCGGCAGATAGACCGTGTAGCCCCAGTCGCGGCCGAGCGCTTCGGCATAAAAGCTGCGGCTGACGACGGTGCCGGCACATGCCGGCATGCTGGCGGCGATCGATAGCAGGGCGAGTGCGAGGTGTAGGAGTGGACGCATGTGAGGTAGGAAGCCGGCGCGCAGCTTGCGCGCGGCCGTCATGCTATCAGCATCGGCGGCGGAATTGAGACAGGTTTGAGGCCGATTTAAGGGTAGGCGATACAGGCACGACGCGGACAGAGGCGCGCCACCCGCTTGCCCCGCAGGCATCGGCTCAGGACGACGTCCCGAGCGCGCCGACAAAGCGTCCGACGAAGCGCTTGAGCGGCGCCACGCCCAACGCGACGGCGAAGAGGGCGCCGACCGCGATCACATCGGCGAGCAGGCCGAGGGGGTAGTTCAGATAGCCGTCGGTCGCCGCATACAGCACCGAGTCGACCACCAGCGAGATCACCGCACCGGCGATGAAGCACAGCAGGCCTTTGCGCCCGATCACACCGACCCACGGCAGCCACTGCGCGAGCTTCTTCGCCCAGCCGAGCTCGATCAGATTGGCGACGAGCCAGGCGATGGCGAGGAAGTTGCCCGCCCGCAGCCAGGACAGATTCTGCTTGAGGCTCGCGTCGAACGGCCCGTGATGGATGAAGAGCTTGACATAGGCCGCGCCGGCCACGACCGCGAACGCGCTCAGGCTGACGATCCAGCCGAGCCGGTGCGCACTGACACGTTGATAAACCGGCTGGCATCGCGCGAGCACGCCGAGCACGAACAGCAACTGCCACGCGAACGGGTTGAAGTCCCAGTGCATGTCCGGCGCCGCGGGCAGGTAGGCGTCGATCGCCGGCGCGCCGGCCCACAATGCGACACTGCCGGCCAGCAGCAGCCACGGTTTGCTGCGGGCGAGCGGCAGGATCATCGGCACCAGCAGCGCGAAGAACGCGTACATCGGCAGCACCGAAGCCAGATAGGGCTGGCGGCGCAACAGCAGGATGTCGCGCAGCGCGCCGACGGGCGTGGCGATCAGATCGTCGAGATCGGTGGTGGCGAGATTCGGTCCGTCGATGCTGAACGCGCTCAACACCGCGCTGACCAGCAGCATCAACCCCGCGGTGACGAGGAACGCGCGATAGATTTCCAGCGAGCGCCGCAGGAAGCGGCTGCGCGCGATCGTCTCGTTGCGCCGTTCGGCGAGCGCCACGTAGGCCGTTGCGGTAGCGAAGCCGCCAAGGAACACGAAGACTTCGGCCGCATCGCACAACGCGTACGCGTGCAGCGTAAAGCGCGACAGGATGCTGCCGCCGATGTGGTCGACGACGATGATCAGCAGGACCAGGCCGCGGAAAAAGTCCAGCTCGATCAGGCGTGAAGATGAAGGTTGCATGGGTTGCGCCAAAGGCAGCCCCGTGCGACGGCGCGCTGATGCAGCGCGGCAGGCGTCTCACAAGGCTTTGGAATTGGATTGGACTCAGTGCTGCGGCGGGTATCGACCCATGTGGTGACCCATGTCGTGCTCACGTCGCCGCGTTCGACCCGCCTCGCGAGGCGCGGTGTCAGGGGCCACTAAAAAGACCCCGGAGGACGGCGCGGAGTTCCGCTGCGCCGCGGCAAAAACCGACCATTATATTTCTTTCCGTGACAAAGCCTCAGCGCAGGGCGCAGGCGCGAGTGCGGCGAAGCATCGTCGAATTCGCGCGGACCGCGCCGTCGCCTACCTGAACAGGAGCCGGGAAAAAAGTGGCAGCCGCACACAGTGGAGATTTCGCAACAATTTAAGAGATCGAAGCGACCCCCAATGGACGGCCAGCAATCGGCGTGTGAGGATTTCCTAAACGCGCGGCGGGGTCCTGAGCAGCACTGTCGAAGTGCCCGGAAGCGCCAGCAGAAGAAGCGGCCGGATCGAGTTGTCCGATTACTCGAGTGCAGGGAGATCATCATGAACAAGCGAGTGTTCGCGCTGGCTGTCTCCACCGCTGTGTCCGCCACTTTTGCCGCGTCCGCCGACGCACAGACCAGCGTCACGCTGTATGGCGTGATCGACGAGGGCGTCAATTACACCAACAATGTCGGCCGCGGCCACGTCTACGAACTGTCGAGCGGTTTCGCACAAGGCAGCCGCTGGGGCCTGAAAGGCGCCGAGGAACTCGGCGGCGGCCTCAAAGCAGTGTTCCAGATCGAGAACGGCTTCGACCTGAATACCGGGCGGCTCGCGCAGGGCGGCCGGATGTTCGGGCGGCAGGCGTACGTCGGCTTGAGTTCGGCGCCGTACGGCACACTGACCTTCGGCCGCCAGTACGATTCAGTGGTCGACTATCTGGCTCAAACCACCGCCAACGGCAACTGGGCCGGCACGCTGTTCTCGCACCCGCTCGACAACGACAACACCGACAACACTTTCCGTCTCGACAACACGGTCAAGTACGCCAGTCCGTCGATCTCCGGCTTCCAGTTCGGCGGCACCTACAGCTTCAGCAACGACACCCGCTTCGCGAACAATCGGGCGTACAGCATCGGCGGGCAATATGCGTACGCCGGCTTGCTGGTGGCCGCAGCGTATCTGCAGGCCGACAGCCCCGGCAATAACGCGAACGGTGCGATCACCGCGGACGACGCCGGTTTCATCGCAGCCCGCATGCGCGTGTTCGGCGGCGGCATTACCTATACCTTCGGTTCGGCGACGGCGGGCTTCGTCTACACCAACTCGAACTATCTGAATCCAACCGGCAACGGCTATCTCGGCACCACGCCGCTCGTGCCGCCCGGCGTGCTGCTGAACTCGTTGAAGTATCAGAACTTCGAGGTGAACGGCAAGTATCAGATTTCGCCGATGCTGTTCGTTGGCGCGCAGTACGTGTACACGATGGAGACCTACGACGCGTCGAACGGCGGCGTGAAGCCGCGCATTCACTCGTTCGGCCTGATGGCCGATTACAACCTGTCCAAACGCACCGACGTCTATCTTCAGGGCGAGTATCAGCAGGTCACGGGCGACCAGACCTTTTCGATTCTCGACTACGCCTTCATCCCCGGCACCCAGTCGCCTTCGTCGACGTCGAAGCAGGTCGTGGTGCGCGCGGCGATCCGGCATAAATTCTAGGCAGGCCGCTGCGGTGATTCATCGCGGTGTTTCATTGCGCGACGCGCTCGCGCCTCGACGGATGCTTTCCTGAAATCGCCTGCCCGACTGCTCAAAGGCGCGCGGTTTGTTTGCTCGCGTTCAACCGGCGAGTGCGCTGCCGGTTTCGCCAATGGTCCCGCGCAATGAACTCGCACGGCATGGCTCGCTCAAACGGTATCGCGCTGTCGCTGCCCGACAGCCGCGTCTTTCGTTTGCCGTAGACAAGCCCGCTTTTTTGCACGGAGACTTCATGAGCAATCGCGCGACACAGATACTTCCGCATCATCGTTATGTGCATTCGCTGGGCGCGCCCCTCGCGTGCGTGCAAGGCACGATCGCCAAGGTGTTCGACAGCCCGGACAATCACCACGGCGCCAATCACCAGCACTTCGTCATCAGGATCGACAAGGTGCTGAAGTTCGAGGGCGGGACGCAGAACCTGGTGGGGACGGAGGTCTTCGTCGCCGTGCGTTTCGGCGACAACGAGGGACTGGCGCAGGAAATCCCCGGCCTCCAGGCGGGGCAGCCGATCGAGGCGCAAGGCGAATATATCTCCGAAGCCAGCGCTTATCCGACCGCCGACAATTCGAATCCCGTGCTGCCGGTGCTGCACTTCACGCATCATCCGGTGGGCTATGTGAAGTACGCGGGGCAGTACTACAGCTAGCGCCCACGTTTGGTCATCGAAGTCAGGCGAGTTCGTCGAGGTTGACGACCGCCTTTGCCTCGCGGACGCGTTTCGCGCGCCGCGCGCGCCATTGCGACACATGGCGATTCAAGTTCCGGCGGTGAGCTGCCGTTAAAGAAAAGGTGATCGTCCGATCACGGGACACGACGCGCGATGGTGCGATGGCGCGATAGCCTCGTATTGCGATGCTTACCCCGGGCGGACATTTCCTGCGACGGGCGCCAATCGTGCGTGTTCGACACGCGCATACCCTCGAGCAATCAGTCGCCGACGACCGTGGACGCGACGCCGCCGCGTACTCGAAAGAGCACGCCGTTGTGCACGCCATTGCGGGTGCAAACGCGTCCCGGAAATACGTGAGTAATGTTTGTATCAGAGTGTTCGCGACGAGGCGTTTTCGTTAAAGCGCCCTTTACAATTCCGCTGGAATTTTGATCAGCAATCGGGGCCTTCGCGCGGGGCACCGGTGTTCCGTGAGACACCGGGCACAGACCGTTTCCGGTCAGCGTCAAGGTGGATTGGCCGGCAGGGCACGGGATGAGCGTCGCACGAGCGACCTCGCCGTGTCGCGAAGCGGTCTGCGCGGCGTAAGACCGCGCGCATTGCAGGCGACAGGGGGCATCCGGCCCGCTCATGAATAAGGCAGGAGTCGAACAAAGATGACGAGACGTTTCGACAGAACGATGATGGCCAGCCTCGCCGGTGTATGGGTCGCGCTGGCAGTGAGTGGTTGTGCGAATGTGGGGCAGCAGGATGCGCAGAACGGCGGGGCGGTGAGCCCGCTGGCTGCGTCCGGCGTGCCGGCTGGGGCAACCGCGTCGCCCTCCATTGCCGTGTCGGCGGGCACGCCTGTCGCGACGGGCGCCGATGAGGGCGCGTCGCTCAGGAAATCGCCGCCGCTCGTCTATCGGGTCAAGCGTGGCGATACGCTGTCGCGCATTGCGCAGCATCATCACTGCAGCGTCAAACAGTTGCAAACGTGGAACGGATTGAAGGCATCGTCGCGGCCGAAGCCGGGGCAGGTGCTGCATGTCGCGTCGCCGGAAACGGTGCGGGCGGTGAATGCCGCGAATGCGAAGGCGGCGTTGGCTGCCAACGCTGCGGCGGGCTCCGCACCGGCGGCTTCGGCGTCGGCGTCGGCGTCGGCGGCGCAGCAAGCAGCGGCGTCGGGCTCCGCGCAGTCCACTGCGAACTCGCCCGCCGCAGGTTCGCCCACCCCCGGGCAGGCGCGCGAAGTCCTGCAGCAAACCGCGCGGCACGCGAACGGCGTCGCGCTGGCGTGGCCTGCGGGCGGCCGCGTGGTCGAAGCATTCCAGCCGGGCGAAACGCGCGGGATCGAGATCGGCGGCAAGCCGGGCGATCCGGTGCGCGCCGCCGCCGACGGCCGCGTGATGTACGCCGGCACCGGGTTGAACAGCTACGGCAGCCTGATCATCGTCCAGCACAACAAGGACTTTCTGACCGCGTACTCGCATAACCGCAAGCTGCTGGTCAAGATCGGCGACATCGTTCGGCAAGGACAGCAGATCGCGGAGATGGGCGACGAAAACAATTCGCGCGTGTCCGTCGGTTTCGAGTTGCGCCACGACGGCAAGCCGATCGATCCGCTTCCGTATCTTCCACAAGGGCGCGGCTAACGGGCGCGGACCGCTCGCGCGCCGTCAGACGAACCAGCGCAGCGCCGCGGCGACGATCGCCTCCGGCGCGTCCTCCTGCATCAGATGGCCGGCGTCCGGCACCGCCTGAAAGCGCGCGGACGGAATCGCGGCGGCCAGTTGGCGGCCGCGTTCGAGCGGTATCCACTGGTCTTTCTCACCCCACAGAATCTGCACCGGACAACGCAGCTGCGCGTAACGCGCTTCGACTTCGTCGGTATAGCGCTGATCCATCTGCGCGATCTGCCTGTAAAAGGCCGCTTGTCCCGTGGCGCCGAGCCACGGCGTCACATAAGGCGCGAGTTCGTCGTCCGGGATCTCGCGGGCGAGCGCACCGCGCATATACGTTTTCACCACTGCTTCGTGAATGTAAGGCGGCAGTCCGGCGAACGCGTCGCCGTGTTCGCGTACGTGCCGCACGAACGGCGAACCCCACGGCGCAACCGCGACCGGATCGATCAGCGTGAGACTGCGGTACTCGCAGCCGTTCAGCAGATGCGCACGTAGCGAAGTCGCGCCACCGAAATCATGCGCGACGACGTCCGGCATCTCCAGCTTCCAATGCGCGAGCAGTTCCGCGAGCAACACGTTCTGGATGCCGAGCGACACGTCCTGTCCGTCGCGCTGCTCCGATTGTCCATAGCCGAGCAGGTCGTAGTAATGGACCGTGCGCGTCGGCGCGAGATGCGCGGCAATGCGATGCCACACATACGAAGAGAACGGCGTGCCGTGAACCAGCACCAGCGGCGGCCCGTTGCCGGTGACGCCGTAGCGCACGGTTTGATCGCGGAACGTATAGCTGTCAGGGAGCGGCCAGGTTTGCATGGCGATGAGCGTCGCAAAGAAGGTCTGCTTACCTTAGCAGGGGAACGTTGAACGTGCAGCGCGCCTTTTCGTAGGCGGCAGGGATGGGTCCCGCAGAAGCTCACCTTTGTTTTGTTCAGCAAAACCAGGCAAATTCGCAGACGGTGTGCTTGCTGCAGTGTTGGAATGATGAGCCAGCGTCTTTCGCCACCCGAACTCTTGCGATCCGGGCAGAAATTGGCTTGAAACAACGGGTATTTTTGAGGTCTGCGATCAGCGCGCGAGGTAATCGATCGGCTGCGAGCGCACGCGGCATTCGAGTGGACAGCGTGCGCTGTTCCAAAGGCCGTTTTTCAACGGTGAGGAAATCCGGGAGGCGGCAGCGCCATCACGCCAATCGAGTCGGAGTCGAGATGATGCGCTGCCGTGCGGCCGCCTTGCGTCTCTTACTTCCCCTGAACGCCGCGCAACAGCTGCGACACCTGGCCATGGTGATGCAGGATCGCCGGATCGACCTGCAACAGCGGCAGGTAGCGCGGCAGGAACTGGTTGTTCGGCTGATCGGGCGAAAACAGGCCGGTCACCGCTTGCGCGGCGGCGAGCCGGTCGGTCGTGTCGGCTTCCTTGTCGTCGAGAATTTCGTCGACGCTCGCAATGACCGTCGACAGCGGCGTGAGCCAGCGAAACCCCGAGCCGTTGATGAGCACCTGCAGGAAGGCCGCGGGTGTCACCGGGCCGAATTCCTTTTCATACGCCGCGCGTTCGTGGTCGAGAATGGCCTTGTGCAGCGAGAGGAGGGGTCGGCGAATGTCCGAGAGGAATTGAGTGCATTGCTGGTCGTTCATTGTGCTGCTCCTTCGGAGGGTCTGGCCGGGTCGAGCCGGCAATCGGCTCATGCTAACAAAATCGCCCGCCGTTGAATGAGCGGCGCATCGCATGTTCGTGCAAGACGCGTCCGCTCGCGTGAATGCGCCGATACTAACGCATCGATCCGGCGCCCGTTTCAAGCTCGCATTCCGCGCGGGCAAAGGCCGCTTGGCGCCGCGCAGCCTGCCCGGGTACACGGCGAACTTCTTTTTACACGGCTACAATTTATCGGTCCGTTCCGGCGCATGCGCGCCGCATCATCTGCCGCTTGCATCCGCGGGCCGATTGCAAGGCGAGTCGCATCGCGTATTAGTTTGGTTCGTCGAACAACCACGACAATGCTTTACGTTTTGGTTCGCCGTCTCTGTCTAAATAGCCTCACAAACAATAAACCCCCACCCCGGAGCCGCACATGACAACGTTCAACATCAACGGTCAAACCCATACCGTCGACGCGCCACCCGACATGCCCTTGCTGTGGGTCCTGCGCGATCTCGTCGGCCTGACCGGCACCAAGTTCGGCTGCGGCATCGCCCAGTGCGGCGCATGCACCGTGCATCTCGACGGCGTTGCGGTGCGCTCATGCGTGTTCCCGGCGGCGGCGGTCGGCGAGCGCAAAGTGGTCACGATCGAAGCGGTCGGCAGCACACCCGCGGGGCAGAAGGTGCAGCAGGCATGGCGGCAACTGGACGTCGTGCAATGCGGCTACTGTCAGTCGGGGCAGGTGATGTCGGCGGCTTCGCTGCTCTCGAGCAACCCCAATCCCTCCGATGCGGATATCGACGCCGCGATGGCTGGCAACATCTGCCGCTGTGGGACGTACAACCGCATCCGCGCGGCGATCAAGCAAGCCGCGAAGGGAGTGTGACATGTCCCAGGGATTGCTCGATGCACAGAATGGCGCGGGGGCCTCGCAAAGTGGCGCGGGTGGCATTTCGCGCCGCACGTTTCTGAAATTCAGCGTGACGGTCGGCGCGGCGGCCGGCGGCGGCCTGCTGCTCGGCTTCAGCATGCCGGCCGCGAGCCAGGATCAGAAGGCCGGTAAATCGGTGGTGGGCGGCGATGCGGTCGAAACCCCGCAAAGCGGCGTGTTCGCGCCGAACGCATTCATCCAGATCGATACAGCGGGCAAGGTCACGCTCGTGATTCCGAAGGTCGAGATGGGCCAGGGCGTTTATACGTCGATCCCGATGCTGATCGCCGAAGAACTCGAAGTGCCGCTCGATGCGGTCACGCTCGATCACGCGCCGCCCAACGAAAAGCTCTTCATGGACCCGCTGCTCGGCGGCCAGCTCACCGGCGGTTCGACGTCGATCCGCTTTGCCTGGGAGCCGATGCGTCGCGCCGGCGCGACCGCGCGCATCATGCTGATCGACGCGGCCGCGCAGCAGTGGCAGGTCGATCCGGCGAGCTGCCACGCGCAGGGCGGCCAGGTGATCCATGCGGCCAGCAATCGCAGCATCGGCTATGGCCAGCTCGTGGAGGCCGCGGCTAAACTGCCCGCGCCGCAGAACGTACCGCTGAAAGAGCCTAAGGATTTCAAGCTGATCGGCACGCCGGTGAAGCGCCTCGATTCGCCGGAGAAGGTGGACGGCACCGCGCTGTTCGGGCTGGACGTGCGCGTGCCCGACATGGTCTACGCGGCGATCGCGAACTGTCCGGTATTCGGCGGCACGCTGGCGAGCGTAGACGACACTCACGCAAAGAAAATCCCCGGCGTGCGGCAGGTCGTCAAGATCGACAACGCGGTGGCGGTGATCGGCGATCACACGTGGGCGGCGCGGCGCGGACTGCAGGCGCTCGACATCAAGTGGAACGAAGGCGCGGGCGCGAACATTTCGATGAAGCAGATCGTCGGCGATCTCGCCGACGCATCGCAGCGCAATGGCGCGGTCGCGCGTAAAGAGGGCGACGTCGGGCAGGCGTTCTCCAACGCGAAGTCCCGCGTCGATGCCGTGTATCAACAACCGTTCCTCGCGCACGCGACGATGGAGCCGATCAACTGCACCGTGCACGTGCGCGCCGACGGCTGCGATGTCTGGCTCGGCTCGCAGGTGCCGACGCGCGTGGTGGATGCGGCGGTGGCGGTCACCGGCCTGCCCGCCGACAAGATCGTCGTGCACAACCATCTGATTGGCGGCGGCTTCGGGCGGCGGCTCGAATTCGACATGGTCACGCAGGCGGTCAAGGTCGGCAAACAGGTGTCGACGCCGGTGAAGGTGCTGTGGACGCGCGAAGAAGACATCCAGCACGACATGTACCGGCCGTACTACTACGACAAGATCTCGGCCGGGCTCGACGCGAACGGCAAGCCGCTCGCGTGGCAGCACCGCATCGTCGGTTCGTCGATCATGGCGCGGTTCGCGCCGCCCGCGTTCAAGAACGGGCTCGACCCGGACGCGGTCGAAGTGGCGTCGGACCTGCCGTACGATTTGCCGAACCAGCTGGTCGACTATGTGCGCCAGGAGCCGCACGCGGTGCCTACCGCGTTCTGGCGCGGCGTGGGGCCGACGCGCGGCACGTTCGTGGTGGAGAGCTTCATCGACGAACTCGCCGCGCAGGCGAAGATCGATCCGGTCAAGTACCGTCAGGATCTGCTGGGCAAAACACCGCGCGCGTTGAACGTGCTCAACGTCGCCACCCAGGCGGCGGGTTGGGGCAGCGCGCTGCCGAAGGGGCAAGGACGCGGCGTGTCGGTGATGCACGCGTTCGGCAGCTTCTTTGCGATTGTCGTCGATGTCGCGGTCGATCAGGGCGAAGTCGCGGTCAAGCGCGTCGTGTGCGCGGTCGACTGCGGGATGATGGTCAATCCGAACACGATCGAAGCGCAGGTGCAGGGCGGCATCATTTTCGGCATCACGGCGGCGCTCTATAGCGAGATCACGATCAAGGACGGCCGCGTCGAGCAGAACAACTTCACGGACTACCGGATGCTGCGTATCGACCAGACGCCGCCGATCGACGTGCATATCGTCAAGAGCAGCGAGGCGCCCGGCGGCATTGGCGAGCCCGGTACGGCGGCGCTCGCGCCCGCGTTGACCAATGCGATTTTCGCGGCCACCGGCAAGCGGCTGCGGCAATTGCCGGTCGGCAGTCAACTGCAAACCGCCTGACCGGAGCCCGACCATGAAAAACACATTGAAGGGTTTCAGCGCGGCGCTGTGCGTGGCGCTGCCGTTCATCGCGCAAACGCCGGCTCATGCGGCCGCGCCCACGCCCGCGCATGCGGCGGACCCGGCGCTGCTGCAACGCGGCGCCTATCTGGCGAAGATCGGCGATTGTGTGGCCTGTCACACGGCCCCGAAGGGCAAGCCGTTCGCGGGCGGCTTGCCGATGACGACGCCGATGGGGCAGGTCTACACCACCAACATCACGCCCGATCCGCAGACCGGTATCGGCGGCTACACGCTGGAGGACTTTACGCGAGCGATGCGCGAAGGCGTCGCGAAAGACGGTCACAACCTGTACCCGGCAATGCCGTATCCGTCCTACGCGAAGATCAATGACGAGGACATGAAGGCGCTCTACACGTTCTTCATGAGCGGCGTGACGCCGGTGCAGCAGGCGAACCGGGAGCCCGACATCAAATGGCCGCTGAACATGCGCTGGCCGCTGAAGTTCTGGAACATGGCGTTCCTCGAGAAGGGCGCCTATCAGGACAAGCCGGGCAAGGACGCCGCATGGAACCGCGGTGCGTATCTGATCCAGGGCCTCGGGCACTGCGGCTCGTGCCATACGCCGCGCGGCATCGCGTTCCAGGAGAAGGCGCTCGATGAAAGCGGCAGCGCGTTCCTGACCGGCGGCCTGCTCGACGGCTGGTTCGCGTCGAACCTGACCGGCGAGCACAATGTCGGGCTCGGCCGCTGGAACGATGAGGACGTGCACGCGTTCCTGAAGACCGGCGCGAATCGCCACGCGTCGGCGTTTGGTTCGATGACCAGCGTGATCAACAACAGCACGCAGCATATGAGCGACGCCGACATCGCCGCGATGACGACCTACCTGAAGTCGCTACCGCCGGCGGGCGGCAGCGGCGCCGTGCCGTATGCGTATGACCCGCAGAAAACGAAGGTGTCGTTGAGCCGTCCCGCGAACGATGCCGGCGCGCGTGTCTATACGGCGTATTGCATGCACTGCCACGGCGCCGACGGGCGCGGCTTCGCGCCGATGATGGCGCCGTTGGCCGGCAATCCGAACGTGCTGGAGAAGGACGCGTCGTCGTTGATCAACGTCACGTTGAACGGCACCGGCGATCTCGTGATCGGCGGCGTGCCCGCGGCGTTCCCGATGCCGAAGTTCGCACCGGTGCTCAACGACCAGCAGATCGCCGACGTGCTGACATTCGTGCGGGCCGGCTGGAACAACGACGCACCGGCGGTGAGTGCGACCGAAGTGGCGAAGCTGCGCAAGTCGACCCAGGCGGCGCGTTAAGCCTTGGTGCGGCGCGAGCGATAACNCCGTGGTCTGCACGGTTGCCGCTTTTCTCTTGGCGCGGCGCGAGGCGCACCGCCAGTGTCAGCGATGCTGCCCGATCTTCTGCCGCTTTTCGAGCACGCGTGCGTACCACGTCAACGGGAAACACATCGCGAAGTAAATCATCGCGACCATGCCGTAGATCGGGAACGGACGGAATGCGGCGTTGGTGATCATGGTGCCGGTCTTGGTCAGTTCGGTGAAGCCGATGATCGACGCGAGCGCGGTGCTCTTCACCACCTGCACGAGAAAACCGACCGTGGGCGCGACGGCAATCTTGCGCGCCTGCGGCCACACGATATAGCGCAACTGCTGGCTGAACGTCATGCCGAGACTCGCGCCCGCAGCCCACTGGCCGCGCGGCACCGCTTCGACGCAGCCGCGCCAGATGTCGACCAGATACGCGCTCGTGTAAAGCGTCAACGTGACGGTCGCCGCGACCCAGGGCGATACATCGACGCCGAGCAAAGGCAAGCCGAAGAACGCGAGAAACAACTGCATCAGCAGTGGCGTGCCCTGAAACACCTCCACGTACAGCACGACGACGCGGCGCAGCCACGCGATCGGCGACACGCGCATTGCGAGCAACAGCAGTCCGACCACGCCGCCACCGACGAACGCGATCAACGACAGCAGCACCGTCCAGCGGGCGGCGAGCAACAGATTGCGGGCAATGTCCCACAGCGTGAATTCGATCATGATCAGCGCTCCGTCGGCAGCGTGCGGGCGCCGCGCCACATCAGGCGGCTGCGCCAGCTACGCGGCGCAGCGTCGTTGCCGCGCGCACTGCGGCCCGCGAACAGGCCGCGCCCAAAGCGGTTGATGAGTTGTCGCAGCACGATCGACATCAGCAGATAGACCGCGGTGATGATCACGTAGCTCTCGAACGAGCGGAAGTTGCGCGACTGGATGAAGTTGGCCGCGTAGGTCAGATCGGGCACCGAGATCTGCGACACCACTGCCGAGCCGAGCATCACGATCAGCACCTGGCTTAGCAGCGCGGGGAACACGTTGGCGATCGCCTGCGGCAGCACGACATAGCGGAACACCTGCCGTCCGTGCAGGCCGAGCGCCTGGGCCGCCTGCACCTGGCCGCGCGCAATCGAATCGATGCCGGCGCGCACGATCTCGATGGCGTACGCGCCAAGGTTGACGGTCATCGCCAGAATCGCGGCCTGGATTTCGTCGATGTGAATGCCGAGACTCGGCAAGCCGAAGAACACGAAGAACAACTGCACGATGAACGGCGTATTGCGGATCAGTTCGACATAGCTCGCCACCAGCCAGCGCGCCCACTTCGGCCCGGCCACCGCGATGCTCGCTCCGCCGATCCCGACGAGGCCGCCGAGCACGGTGGAGACGGCGGTGAGCCCCAGGGTGACGGCGGCGCCGCGCACGAGCATCCCCGCATAGAGGTCGAAGCCGCTGAAATCGAACGCATAGGTCATGAGGTGGCGCTCATCGTGAGGTCGAAACTCCCGCGCAAATGGTTTAGAGGTCGGCGGGCAGCGGCGCGCGCAGCCATTTCTGCGAAATCGCGTTCATCGTGCCGTCCTTGCGCGCCTTGGCAATCGTTTCGTCGACTTTCGCTTTCAGACGCGGCTCGTTCCTGTTCAAGCCGACGTGATCCGGCGAGCTGAACAGCGAGAACTTCTGCTCTGGATCGTTCGCCGGGTGACGCGCGAGAATCGTCGCGCCGACGTCGTTGCCGACCACCATCAACTGTACCTGACCAGAAAGAAACGCCGAAATTGCGCCGTTCGGATCGTCGAAACGTTTGATGTTGGCGCTGGGCGGCGCGATCTTCGTCACGCTCAGGTCTTCCAGCGTGCCGCGCGCGACCGAGATCGATTTGCCCGCCAGGTCCGCGGCGCTCTTCACGGGCAGCGCCTTCGGGCCGAACACCGCGAGGTAGTACGGCGCGTACGGTTGCGAGAAGTCAATCACCTTTTCGCGCTCCGGCGTCTGTCCGACCGATAGCAGCATGTCGGCCTTGTGGTCGGCGAGGTAGGCCATGCGGTTGTCGCCGGTCACCTGCACCAGGTCGACCTTGGCGTTGAGCGCCTTGCCGATCAGGTTCGCGACGTCAATGTCGTAGCCCATCGGCTTCATGTCCGGACCGATCGAGCCGAACGGCGGATAGTCCATGAACACGCCGATGCGCACCGTGCCAGACTTTGCGATGTTGTCGAGGGCGTCGGCATGCGCGGCCGACGGCAACGCGCACAGCGCGCCGGCGGCGGTGAAGGCGAGCGTCGCGGCGAGCGTGGCGAACACGCGGCGGGTGGTCGAGTGGGCAACGGGGCGCTGGTTCATGATGTGTCCTCTGTCGAAAGCGTGTGAAGCGTTGGAGTTGGAATGGGTGGCGGCAAGCGGCCCGGCGCGCGTGTGCTCAGTGCGCGGCGATCAGCTTGCACGCGTGCGGTGGCAATTCCGCGTACACCGGCAAGCCGGGCGCGAGCCCCGGCGTTTCGCGCGGCGTGGTCGCGGCGGTCAGCGTGAAGCCCGCGCAGTCGATGGTCGCTTCGAGCGACGCGCCTACGTCGCGAATGAACGTGACGGTGCCGGCGAGCCGGTTCGGGGCCGCGTCGTCGGCTGCCGGCGTGGTCTTCACGCAGATATCCTCCGGCCGGATCAGCAAACGCAAGCCAGCGCCGGACTTCGGCACGCGCGCGCCCGGTGCGAGCGCGATGCGCAGGCCGCCCGGCAGACTCACGCCGCCGGCGCCATCGTACGTGACCGGCAGGATATTGCCGAGCCCGATGAAGTCGGCCACGAACTCGCTGACCGGCTCGCGATAGATGTCGAGCGGCTTGCCGACCTGCGCGATGCGGCCTTTTTCCATCACGACGATTTCATCGGCCATCGTCATCGCTTCGCGCTGGTCGTGCGTGACCATGATCGTCGTGATGCCGAGGCGCTGTTGCAGCAGGCGGATTTCCACCTGCATCGCCTCGCGCAGTTTGGCGTCGAGCGCGGAGAGCGGCTCGTCGAGCAGCAGCAGTTTCGGCTGCGAGGCGATCGCGCGCGCAATCGCCACGCGCTGGCGCTGGCCGCCCGAGAGTTGCGTGACCGGCCGGTCCGCCATATGCGGCAACTGGATCAGCTCCAGCAGTTCGGCGACGCGGCGCGTCTGCTGATCCTTCGCCGTCTTACGCAACTTCAGTGGATACGCGACGTTCTGCGCGACCGTCATGTGCGGAAACAGCGCGAGCGACTGGAACACCATGCCGAAGCCGCGCTGGTTGGCCGGCACTCGCGTGATGTCGCGGCCGGCGAACTGGATGCTGCCCGAACTCGGCGTTTCGAGGCCGGCGATCATCCGCAGCAGCGTGGTCTTGCCGCAGCCGGACGGGCCGAGAAAGCACACCAGCTTGCCGTCGGGCACGCTCAGATCGACGTTGTCGACGGCGTGCGCCGCGCCGAAGCGGCGGGTCACGGCGTGCATGGTCAGATGGGTCATCGGAGGCTCCAGCAAAATGACGTCGGGCGCGCGTTCACAGTGCGACCCCTTCGTCGCCGATCAGCTTTTCGAGCAGCCAGATCAGCCCGAAGTCGATCGCGACGATGACGACGGCAAAACAGAACACGGTCGGATCGAGCGACGACACCGTGCGGCTGTAGAGCCACACCGGCAGCGTCATCGTATCGATGCCGTACAGGAAGAAGGTCACCGTGAACTCGTTGAACGAGACGATGAACGCGAACAGCATGCCGGCGAGAATGCCGGGGCGCATCAGCGGCAGGATCACGTCGACGAGCGCGCGGCCGGGGCTTGCGCCCATCACGCAGGCGGCCTCTTCGAACTCCGGGCCGATCGACGCGACCGACGCCGCGCAATTCTTTACCGTGAACGGCAGCGCCAGAATCACATGCGCGATGATCAGCCGGAACACCCCGAGTTCGACTGGCAGCACGTTGAACACCAGCAGCAGCGACAGCCCGAGCATCACGAGCGGATAGACGAGCGGCAGCGCGACCAGCTGTTCGACTGCGGGCTTGCCGCGAAAGCGGTAGCGACTCAGCGCGTAGGCGGCCGGCACCGAGACGAGGGTGGCGATCAGCATCGTCGAGAGCGCGACGACGAGACTTGTGGTCAGCGCCGCGCCCATCGACAGCGAGTCGCTCGCATCCGGCGACACGAAGCTGTGCCATGCGGCGCGATACCAGTGCAGGCTGAACGCGTGCGGCGGAAATTCGAGCGTGTCGGCCGCGCTGAACGACATCGTGATCATCGTGAGGATCGGCAGCGCGGCGAGGAACAGCACGAGCGCGGCGAGCAGGGCGGTGGCGCGGCCGAGCTGGCCGGGCATCGTCTGCGGCAGACGCGGCAGGAATGGAAAACGCGGGGTGGGCAGCGGCGTGCTCATGCGTGGGACTCCCCTGAGAGACGCTGGGTGCGCCGCACGAGGCGCTGCGATAGCGCCATGACCGCGAGCGTGGCGATCATCAGTACGACACCCGAGGCGGACGCCGCTGGCCAGTTGAGCAACGGCGCGACCTGGTCGTGGACCAGCACGGCGAGCATCGGCACGCGCCGTCCGCCGAGCAGCAGCGGCACTGCGAACGCGCTCGCGTTGTAGGCGAACACCAGCAGCGCGCCCGACACGAGGCCGGGCATCGCGAGCGGCAAGAGCACATGACGCAGCGTTTGCCAGCGGGTCGCGCCGAGCGTCGCGGCGGCTTCCTCATAGGAGATCGAGACCGCGCGCATCGCGCTGGAGAGCGGCAGCACGGCAAGCGGAAACGCGGTCTGGATCAGGCCGAGCAACACGCCATGCTCGCGATACAGCCACATCACCGGACGCTCGACGAGGCCGCTCGCGAGCAGCGCGTGATTGAGCAGACCCGCCGGCCCGAGAATGATCAACCAGCCATAGCCTTGCAGCAGCAGATTGACGAGCAGCGGCAGCAGCACGCCAGCGAGCAGCAACCGGCGCGCGAGCCGCGACTGCGTGCGCGCCATGGCCAGCGCGACGGGAATCGCCAGCGCGAGCGCACAGAGCATGCTTTGGAACGCGAGCCGCAAGGTGAGCCAGAGCGACTTCAAGAAATAGCCGTCGAGCAGGTCCGCGTAGTTTTGCAGCGTGAAACCGCGCCATTCGTGGCCCGGCGTGCCGAAGCTCATGCGCAGCACGACCAGCGCGGCCGCGCCGAGCAGCGCGAGAAACAGCAGGATCGGCGTGAGCAGCAGCCACGGTCGCGCCTTCGCCATGGTGCTGACGGCGGGTTGCTCGAGGCCGCTGAAGCCGGCGCCGGGCGTCGGCTCCAAAGCCGGCCCCGATGCCGCCGAAGCACGCCGCGAAAAGCGCGCGAGCATCGCTATCATGCCGAAAAGATTTCGGTGTAGCGCTTGATCCACGCGGGCTGCACCACGGCGAGCGCCTTGTCGTCGTGCAGCACGGCTTTCTCGGCGATCTGCTGCGGGCTCGGCACGAACGCGCGGCTCGCGGCGGGAATCACCGCCTTCGAATTGACCGGGCCGTTCAGCACGTCGGCGGCCATGCGGCCTTGCACGCCCGCGTCGAGCGAATGATTGATGAACGCGTGGATCAGGTCGCTGTCGCCCGGATGCGATTTCGGGATCACCGTGAACATCAGCTGCGTGGCGAAGCCTTCCTTCATCCCGTAGGTCACGCCCATCTTGTACTCGGGCTTGCGGATCTGGTCGGGGAAAAAGGCCGGCGAATAGATGCCACCGATGTCGAGCGAGCCGGTGCGGAACAGGTCGGCCACCTGGTTCGGGTTCTCGCCGAGCGTCATCACGCGGTCTTTCAACTCCATCAGCTTTTTGAAGCCCGGCTCGATGTTCTGCTGCGAGCCGCCGTTCATCTTCGCCGCGATGATCGCGAGGTCCACCGCTTCCGCCCATTCGGGCGGCGGCAGGAAAATGCGGCCGGCGTACTTCGGGTCCCACAGCGCTTCATACGAGGTTGGCGCGGTCTTGAGCGTCGCCGTGTTGTAGATCAGCCCGTCGGACCACAGCAGATAGCCGACGCCGAAGCCGTTCGCGCCGGTGCGATATTGCGGTGCGACTTCCTTGAGGTTCGGCAGCTTGTCGAGATCGGGCTTCATCAGCAGGCCGGCATCGCCGAGACCGGCCGCGCCGACGCCCGCCAGCGTGATGACGTCGTAAGTGGGGCGATCGCCTGCGGCCTTGACTTTGGCGACCATGCCGGAGGTGCCGTCGGCGCGATCGGCGATCACTTTGGCGCCGGTCCTGGCCGTGAAGCTGGCGGCGATATTGCGCAGCGCGGCCGCGCCGGTGTCGTCCGACCAGGTCAGCAGACGCAGCGTCTTGCCGCTGAAGTTCTGCTCCTGGGCGCGCAGGTTGACGAACGGCGTCGGCAATGCGGACGCAGCCAGCGCCGCGCCGATCGTTTTGATGACCTGTCTTCTGCCCCGTTTGATCTCTTGCATGGCGGTCTCCCTGTGATGAACGCCTGTTGCTGGTGATAGTCGCTGTGACCGCTGCCGTTTTGGAACGCCGCTACTCGTCGTGCCGGTTTGCGCACCCCGCGGCACACGCTGCCTGCCTGATGTGCGGTGTGTCGCGTGTGGATGCACTCTAGGTTTGCCAAAATCTTGCGCCAAACGAAATATGCGCATGGGCGGTATGACGTAAGCTCATGCATCGCGGCGCCTGGATGATCGCGCTGCGCCTAGCGGCTCGACCGCTGGCGGTGCCGCGACAGCGGCGCATCCGGGTTAACGTCCACGTTTTGCGCGTGGCCTCGTTCGCGCCGAGGTATGAGGAAAGCTCGGTTCTGGTGCGGGTGATCCCGCGCATTGCCCCGTCGCGGTGCAGAAAGCCTTGAGCATCTCGCGCAGGCGCGCGACGCCATGCATGGAACGCATGCCGGTTTGCCCGCCGGCCTCTCGTGCGGCAAATGCCGATCGCGTATGCTGTGGGCTGGACGGGCATACCGACGCGCCGCGACGCGACGCCCGTGCAATGACTTTTTCTGATTCCGGATACCACGATGCGACGTCTTCCGCCGCTCAACGCGCTGCAGATTTTCGAAACCGTCGCGCGCCATCGCAGTTTCACCCGCGCCGCCGACCACCTGTGCCTCACGCAAGGCGCGGTCAGCCGGCAGATCATCGCGCTCGAGGACTACTATAAGTTTCCGCTCTTCAAACGCCACGCGAAGGGCCTGACGCTGACCGCCGAAGGCGAAATGCTGCTGCCGGCCGTGAAGGAGAGCTTTGCCCGCATCGAGGAGATTTCGCTGCGCCTCACGCGGCAGCGCACCGATCTTGCGCTGAAAGTGCCGACGTGCGTGATGCGCTGGATGCTGCCGAAAATCATGCGCTTCCAGGCCGAGTACCCCGATCTGCACGTGCAGATCACGACGACCTGGCAGCACGCGGTCGACTTCCAGAGCGAGCCGTTCGACGCTGCGATCATCTACGCGTCGTCGCCCGGTGCGGATGTGCAGGCGGTGCCGTTGTTCGAGGAGCGTCTGACGCCGGTCTGCGCGCCCGAGCTGCTCAAGGACAAGCCGCTCGCGCAGGTGGCCGACCTTGCGCGGCACACGCTGCTGCATCCGACCCGCGATCATCGCGACTGGAAGATGTGGCTCGCGAAGATAGCCGAAGCGGATGACGCGAATGCCCAAGTGGTCGACGCCGAACACGGCCCGAGTTTCGATACGCTCGACATGGCGACCAACGCCGCCTTGCAGGGCTTCGGGGTGGCGATCAGCGATCTGGCGCTGATCGACGAGGATGTCGCCGCGCGGCGCCTCGTGCGTCCGTTCGAGATGGTGCTCAAGACCGGCTGGCGTTATTACTTCGTTTATCCGGATTCAGTGGCACATCAGCAGAAGCTGAATCTGTTCCGCGACTGGATCGCCGCGCATTGGGAAGAGTAGGACGGCGGCACAGCGGCCGCCGCCTGCCTGTCGCCGCCTCAGGGTGCGAACGACAGGAACAGATACGCCGCGAACAGCGACAGGTGCACGGCGCCTTGCAAAATCGTCGTGCGGCCGGTGCTCAGTGTGAGGGTGCAGACCACCAGGGTCAGCGCGAGCAGCACGGTTTCCTTGCCGTTGATGCCGAGCACGAGCGGTTGACCGGTGTAGAGAAACACGCCGGCCACAGTCGGAATGGTCAGCCCGATACTCGCCAGCGCCGAGCCGAGCGCGAGATTCAGGCTGTTCTGCAAGCGGTCGGCGCGCGCTGCGCGCACGGCGGCGAGTCCTTCAGGCAGCAGCACCAGCGCGGCGATGATGATGCCCACCACGGCCGGCGGCGCCCCCGCGTTCTGCACCGCCGTCTCGACGACCGGGGACAGCACCTTCGCCAGCAGCACCACGGCGACGAGGCACACCAGCAGCAGTCCGCCGCTTACCAGCGCGAGGCCGACGCCTGGCGGCGCGGCATGGACGTCTTCGTCGGGCACGCCGGCAAGGAAGTAATCGCGGTGACGCACGGTTTGCACGAATACGAATACGCAATACAGCACCAGCGACGACATCCCGGCGAACGCCAGTTGCGACGACGACAGGATCGGGCCGACACTGGTCGTCGTGAAGTTCGGCATGACCAGCGTCAGCACGGAGAGCGACGCAAGCACCGCCAGCGCGGCGGCCGCGCCACGGCTCTGGAAATCCTGCTCCAGATGGCGAATGCCGCCCACCAGCAGACAGAGGCCGACGATGCCGTTACACACGATCATCACTGCGGCGAACACCGTGTCGCGCGCGAGACCGGCTTTCTCGGGGCCGGAGGTCAGCATCACCGAAACGATCAGCGCCACTTCGATGACAGTCACGGCCACCGCCAGCACCAGCGTGCCGAACGGCTCGCCGACGCGATGCGCGACCACTTCCGCATGGTGGACCGCGGTGAAAACCGCCGCGCACAGCGCCACGCCGACGAGCGCGAGCAGCAGGCCGTTGCCCGGCATCGCATACGCGGCGCCGAGCACGATCCACGCGGCGAACGGCGCGGCAATGGTCCAGCGAGGCAAAACGGTCGAGGGCTTGGTCATTCGGCGTCCTGTCATGCGTGTTCATGGCTGGGCGATTTACGTCGCCCGAAATCGAAGCTGGCAAAAGCCGCGTCAAGGCTAAACCAATGGATCAACAATGCGCGCTAACACGTTAAATTATAAAGGATAATACGATTCGATCGGCTAATGCTGTGTCAAACAGCGTCAACTCATGAGAGATGCTCGCCGCGTTGCCCAAGGGGCCAGGCTGTCGGCGCGCACGCGGCGACTTCTCTCTTGTAGCAGGATTTCGTTGCGCAGGACTGCGTGATGGGGATGTCGCATGCGCAGCGGGTGCGCAGGAAGACATGGGGCGCCGGGCGAATCGCCCCTGCGGTGGCACTGACGACCAGAGGTTCGAGCCAGGCGCGGGGCCAATATCATGCGAAGTGACACTGGCGCCCGCTTGTTGCTTTACAGCAGATCGATCCGCTTATTGTCCTTCAGCACGGATCGTCAGCGCGTTCTTCACCGACGTCACGCCCGCCACCGACTTCGCAGCGTTCGTGGCGATGTCGAGTTGCGCTGCTTCCGGCACCGAACCGGCCAGCGTCACGTCGCCGCCGCGCGCGCGCACGGTGATGTTCGAGACGCTCAGGCCTTTCGTCTTGGCCAGCGTGCCGCGGACCTTGCGTTGCAGCGCGCGATTAGCCTGTTTCGTCTGCTTGGCGGTCGGCGCTGCAGACGCGGGCGACGCGGCATCGGCGGTTTGCGCGTAGGCATTGATGGACGCCAGAACGATCAGCGCACCGCCGATCACCTTGATTGCCGGAAATGCTTTCATTCAACTTTCTCCTATTGTCATAAGTACGCAGTCCCCGGACGGGGACCATTTGCTACACCAACGAGTGAACCGGAATCAAATCTGAATGGAACCGAACTGCAGATCTTGCGGAAGCTTGCAATCTGTATGCTGATTGTGTGCGGGCCCCAGACAAGGGCGTCCACGCCAGCAAAAGGCTGTGCAACGGGCCGGAGAGAACGATACAGCAATTAGTGCCATGTTGAACGCGGGCTATCCCGAAATTGAGGCTTTACTACAACGAATCGGCTGATGGAAACAGTTCGATGGCGTCGTATCGCCGATTAACAGGCTGTTTTGCTGGTGATTTCGTTATTCTTTTTTATTCGAAGTCGTTTTATCCCAACCATTGGGAACAATGAAGGCATCGTAGCTTGTGAATTTTTGATTGCTCTTATGCCGCCTGCTTCAAAATCAGGAATTGCATGCATGGGAAATGAACTGCTGCCTGTCCGGCCATTACGGCGGGACGATCTTCCGGTCGATACGATCGAACTGGCGCGCTTCATGATCGGCAAATACCTTGTCCATGATCTGCCGCAAGGGCGTCTCACCGGGCGGATCGTCGAAACGGAGGCCTATCCGGTCGGCGATTCGACCAGTCATGCGTTTGTCGGTCGGCGTCCGCATAACGGCGCGATGTTTCTCTCCCGCGGCCACGCCTACGTGCGGCTGACCTACGGTCTGTCGTACATGCTCAACATGTCCGCGGAAGAGGCCGAGGTCGGCGCCGGCATCCTGTTTCGCGCGATCGAGCCGCTTGAAGGTCTGCCACTGATGGAAGCGCGGCGTCCCGGCGTACCGCTGCGCGATCTCGCGCGTGGTCCCGGCCGGCTCACGATGGCGCTCGGCGTCGGCCAGTCGTTCAATGGCCGCGATCTGTGTACCGGAAGCGGCCTGTGGATCGGCGTGATCGAGACACGCGAGGCGCCTATCGGCGTGACGACGCGCATTGGCTTGTCACGCGAGATGCATAGGCGACTGCGATTTTTCGAACCTGGCAGTACGTTCGTCAGTGGTCCGCGAAGGCTGCTTCCGATGCCACATGGCGGTGCATGAAAGACGCGCGTCAATTCGACTGATGACGCGACGCGTTGTGGCAAAAACCGCTCAGACCACACGCTATTTTGAAACATCAGACGCATCGGTTACGACCCCGACAATTATTACCGGGATGCTCGAATGTGAATCGCATCGTCCAGTCATTTTCGGCGCTTTTTTGCGAATCCAGCAATTATGTATCTCTAAATTAAGGGTTTTCCCTCGGGGATCTGGTGACTAAACTGAAATCATTCGCTTCTCACATGGTGTGGCAAGCGATGCAAATAAAACAAGTCTGGAGGTATTAATCATGAAATCGCTCATTAAGGCAGTCGCCATTGCAGCTGTTCTTGCCGCCCCGGTCGTTTCGTTCGCTCAGTCGAGCCAGCAACCGGTCACCCGCGCCGATGTTCGCAACGAATTGATCCAGTTGGAGCGCGCAGGCTACAACCCCGCCACGACTAACGACACGAATTATCCGGCCAACATCCAGGCTGCTGAACGCCGTGTTCAGGCTGAGAACCCGGCCGTCGCGCAGACCCAGCCGGTCGCCGACACGAGTGGTTACGGTGCGCCGATGAGCGGCTCCTCCCAAGCGGGTGGCATGCTGCAGCCGACAACCGGTCCGAAGTCGGTGTATTTCGGCAACTAAGATTCGGCAACCAGCAATAAGCAACCGCGTTGAAAAGCCCGCCGGCAGGTCCGGCCGGGAGCCGAGTGAGGCGGGGCGGGCGCAATCCGAGCCGCCTCGCTGTCACGCACGGCCAAGTCGTTCGACGCCCCAGCGGCGCGTTGCGGTTGAGATTCACATTCAGCGCGCCGTCGCGAAGTGATCCGGTTGCCTCGCGATCCACGCTTGCAGTGCCGCGCGCACCCATTGGTATCGAAGCGCGCGTGGCACGCTATCCAGTTCCAAGAACCTCCGCTGCCGCAAGGTAGCTTCGCCCAACCGTTTCAACGATTGGGCTTTTTTTGCGTCGTTTTACGCAACGGGCAGCCGGCGTCGTGTGGCCAGTCGCGCGGCATTGAGCACGCCGCGCGCATCAGGGCCGTTCGCCGTGAATATAGAACTCGAGTTGCTGAATGGTGAACTGCTGCTCGGCGATGATGTTCTTCACCAGGTCGCCGATCGACACCATACCCACCAGCCGGTCATTCTCGATCACCGGCAGGTGGCGCATGCGGCGCTCGGTCATCAGGGCCATGCAGTCTTCCGTGGTCTGGTCGGGGCGCACGAAACGCACCGCCTTGCTCATGATGTCGCGCACCGGCGTGGCCTTCGACGAGCGATCCATCAGCACCACCTTGCGCGCGTAGTCACGCTCCGTGATGATCCCGGCGATGCTGTCGCCGTCCGTCACGACCAGTGCGCCGATGCCTTTTTCGGCCATCAACCGGATCGCCTCGTAGACGGAATCGTCGACGCCGATCGTGATGACACCGGTGTTGTTCGGTTTCGTTTTAAGAAGCTGGGCAACGCTTGTCATGGAGCGGCTCCGTTTCGCAGTGCAGCACGCCGGTGCGGCGTGCTGTCGTGAGGGACAGGCCATTCCAGTATAGGCGCGACGCGGTGGCGCGGTACTCCGGGAATACCTGGGGCGCGTCGCGCGTCCAATTCAGGTAGCGGCGCCGCCGCCCATGTTTGGCCGCGCGCCTTGCACCGCGCGGGGACATCCGGGTGTGCCGTGCGGATTAGCGGTAAACTCCGAGTCCAACCCTTATCCCCGGTTTGATCGGGTTCATGTCAGCAATACTGTCCAACGCCATGCTCACGTCTCACGATCCATCGCCCGCAGCAGACGGCGCCATCAACGGCGAATGCGTCGTTCTCGACGCCACTGCCACGCTTCCCACGCGCTACGGCACGTTCACCTCATACGTGTTTCGCGTATGCGAAAGCGGCGCCGAACATCTCGCGCTCGTGATGGGCGATGTCGCCAATCAGTCGTCCGTGTTGACGCGCCTGCATTCCGAGTGCCTCACGGGCGACGTGCTCGGCTCGTATCGTTGTGACTGCGGCGAGCAGCTCGACCTCGCGCTGCGCTACATCGCGGCAGAAGGCTGCGGCGTGCTGCTGTACCTGCGCGGCCATGAAGGGCGCGGTATCGGCCTGTCGAACAAGATTCGCGCCTATGCGCTGCAGGAGCAGGGGCGCGATACCGTCGAGGCCAATCTCGACCTCGGCTTGCCGGATGATTCGCGAGAATACGATTCAGCCGCGGGCATTCTGCGCACGTTGAAAGTCACGTCGGTACGCTTGATGAGCAACAATCCGGAGAAGTTCGACACGCTCTCGAAGCACAGCATTCCGGTGTGCGAACGGGTCGCGCTGGCGATCCCGATGCGCGAGGAAAACGAGCGTTATATCCGTACGAAGCAGCTCAAGTTCGGGCACTACTTCGACGAAAACGAATAGGTAGAATTCGGTATCCGTCCGTGGTGAGCCGCAGTGCTCCAGAGCGATCTGCAAGGTATTGAAAATAAAGAGAATAATCGAGATGAGCGCGGCCACAGGCTGCACATCAACGCTTATCTCTGTGCATCAAAACCTGCCGGTGCGGCGTAGGTTTTCCAGCGTTGCCAACGAAACCTACGCCGGATATTCTTCCCATAGAGAAAACCTACGCCGAGGGAAAGAATGCGCTTCGATGCACGCACCGCAGCCAAGCTGCCGAGCGGCGGTCACATGACTTTCGAGGGGTTTCCGGGGCTGCGCCTGCAAGCTTCGACGAACCTTAAATCGTGGACGTATCGCTACAAGTCGCCGGTCGACAGCCGCATGCGGCAGGTGAAGCTCGGTGAATGGCCGGCAATGTCGTTCGCCGGTGCCATCGCTGCATGGCAGAAGAGCCGTGTCGAGCGAGACGCGGGAGTCGAGCTCTCGGCGGTGCGTCGAAAGCCGGAGAAAAAGGCTAATCGGCCATCACCGGACGATTACACCGTCAGACAGCTGTGCCGTGACTATCTGCAGGGGTATGTCGAACTCAGCCGGAAGACGAAGGGTGCAGTTGAGGTAGCACGCATGTTCAAGGCGATGCTAGCGCCTATCGCTGATCTGCGTGCGGCTGCCATCACGCGCGCCCAAGCTTTCGACTTGCTCGAATCATACAGATCGACGCCGATGCTCGCGGCTCGCCTTCGCATGGAGCTCGGCGGCGCCTGGCATTACGTGCTGGATGCCGGTCGCGTTCCCGAAAACACTCCGAACTGGTGGAGGGAAGTCCTGAGAGGACGACTGAAGAGCAAGGGGCGCAAGGTCGAAGGCCAATATACCGGGACACAAGAAAGGGTGTTGTCCGTCGAGGAACTCGGCATATTGATCCGGTGGTTGCCGAATTTTAGTTTGACTGTTGCTGATGCATTGACGCTCTATCTCTGGACGGGTACGAGGGGCGGCGGGATCGTCGCAATGGAGAGCACCGAGATCGCGGAGGAGAGCGATGGTTTCTGGTGGACGATTCAAGCACAAAACCAAGGGGCTTCATAACGAGAAAGCAACGGATCTGCGGGTGCCGCTTGTAGGCCGCGCCGAGGCCATTGTGCGGCGACGCCTCGACCAGGTCAAAGGGACTGTCCTGTTTCCAACGTCGCGCGGGGGGGCGATGGACCAGACCGTGGTCCAGCACGGAGTCTACTATCATCAGCCGTACTGTAAAATAGCGCCGAACCATGACCGTCCGCGTGTGCCGGTTACACACTGGTCGGCTCATGATCTTCGACGCACAGCGCGCACGTTGCTAGCAACGCTTGGTTGTCCGAATGAAGTTGCCGAAGCGGTGCTGGGCCATGTCCAGCCGGGTATCATCGGCGTATATAATCGGCATACCTACGACAGAGAACGGCGCGAGTGGCTAACAACACTGTCTCATCGCCTTGAAGAGATTGCTGCAAAATATCCTCCGAGGAAGTAGCGGTCGATGTGATCGGTATGGCGGTCTTCAGCGTGCGACAAATTTGGGCATGGGCACATGGACGATGTCTCAGCAATGCGACACCGCATCTTGATGCCGCGTGATTTCGGGTTTGAATGGAGCCACGCTCCCATCGCCGTATCACCGTTGTTCTGTTTACTCTGATGTGAGCCCTCGACCCAGCTAACAACGCGTATGGCAGGCGAGGGCTCAGAGTGCGCGACGACCGGCGCAAGCCTCTTTTTTTCGATATGCATGGCCTGGCCACATGCGATTCCGATCGAGCTTGAAAAAGGGAAAGAGTAACGCAAGCGGACAGGCTTCTTTGGGATTTTTGCTCAGCGCCGCTTGGCATGCCGACTGCCTCGGCATTATCGGGAATTTCGTCGTTTGGGGAGAGCAACGGGGAATGGGATTTTTATTCCTCGGCGGGCATTTGCCATGCTTGGCAATTTCCAATTAAATTCCAATGTAGTTCAACGGCTAACAAGAAGTGTTGCACGTCAATCCTCCTTTCGGTCATGTCGACGGTACGCGGAGGCACTCAGGACCCGACGGGAAAAGACGAAGGCAATGTCGCGATGAAGATCTGTCTCTCTTTGAAGGAAGTTGCGCAGGCACTTTCTCTGTCACCGTCGACCGTACAGCACCTTGTGCGCGAGAAAACGTTCCCCGAGCCGCGATTGCTATCTGGACGACGGGTCACATGGCTTGCACACGAAGTTCAGAATTGGGCTGCTACACGCCCGGTCTCGAAGCTCCTTCCGCCGGAGAACTCGGGCGCTAAGAAGCACCGAACTGTTGCCGCTCGCGCGACAGAAACAGGGAGGGAATAACGTTGGAGATTGCTTTCTTTTCGCGACACTCGAGATGTTCTGTGATCGCCAGTGAGTTAGGAAAGTAATTCTGGCTGATGATGTATTTTTACGATGTGTTAAGGCATTCGCAAACGCGCTGTGCGCGCTGAAATGACGCCACGGGACGAGCCTGAGGGGCACTAGCGGATCGGAGATAGATCGTAGGGCAGATGGCCATTTCCATCGTGCCTGGATGGCACAATGGTCTCTGATTTCTGCTGCGTGACGTGATAGCCATTGTTCAGAACAACTCAGGATCGTGGAAAGCTACGCGGGCCGGGGATTGATGGCTAATTGCAGAGTGAGATAGTAGATTTTTACCCGCTATTTACCCGCACGCAGCAATCGATGTTCGAGAAAAATGACTTGGCCTGACGGTCCGCGCGAGGCTAGGGTTGTCTACACGTTCGAACCATTACGCCGACGGATTGACCTTTGTGCCGCGTGAAAGATGAAGCGATCATCTTGCGGTCTTCCTCAGGGGCATGTCGGCCACTGTCTGACGCGCGACACTCGGCCCTATAGCGCACGCGTGCGGGACGGCGGGCAAGTGTCGGCCAGGAGCGGTTATTGAACTGCTTCTGGTGTCCGTCCGGTGCACTCGCATCGCTCAACGCGCCTTATCAAAGCGGACAGACGAAGACCCCGTATGCTCGGAATCGTCACGGCGCCTAAAATCCCAGCTTGATCTGTCTGTCTTTGGGTTGGTTGCGCGGCTTTCCCACGTCATCTTGAGCCATGGATCCAATCACGACCAAAGGAGTGTCAACGACACGGCCGTCTCGCAAAAAACGAGACAGTCCTTCACTCGAAGAAGCTCGGCTTGCGCAGATAGACCGTGCGATTCATCATGCAGTTGTCGCCGCTATCTTGGTTGACCCAATAGGCTGGAACGCACTTCTCGACCTCTCCGCCGAGGAGCTCGGGCGTAGGTTCAAAAATCGACTATGGGAAGTCATTGGCGTGTCGCCGATACTGAACCTAGACCTCCAATCGATGCGCGACGAGAACGCGAATCTATCGACGAACAATTTTCCGTACTACGTCGCTGCACATCGTCAATCAAGTCGGAAACGAGTTCCGCTACGACTACCTCGTCGTGTGATGCCACTGTGCTGACTGAGTTAGCCAGAGTCGTTCCATCGATTCGTGATATTCCCGGAGCGGCGAATGGGTGTGTACGGTGTCCACTGAAAATCGGC
The DNA here is from genome assembly GCF_012275575.1 of Paraburkholderia sp. SG-MS1. Taxonomy (GTDB): domain Bacteria; phylum Pseudomonadota; class Gammaproteobacteria; order Burkholderiales; family Burkholderiaceae; genus Paraburkholderia. The sequence goes on from NZ_NPIH01000223.1 coordinate 53,718, forward strand.
TCGCTAATCAATTGGCAACAATGCTTTGGGCATTTTCTATCCGTTGGTGACGGGTTCGACGACGTCCGTGAAGTCGAGGTCCAGATGCTTGAGCACTGCTTCGATGCGCTGGAACGCTCAATCAATTTGCTCCATCGGGTCCTCCGGAATGGACCCGTCGGGACGCATGCCTGTTTGGCCCGCGATAAAGACCAGGCCGTTAGCAGTGACCGCTGGCGAATACTGGAACAGGTCGAAAATGCGATTGCTTCCAAGGGTCGCGTCATCTTCAGGTAGACGCAGGCGCTCAATTTTGGTCATGGCAGTCTTCCAGTCAGTTTGAAGTTTGGAAGTTCGGTTCCAACGTACCCTTACTGCAAGTGCCTGTCCGGGCTGCCGTCTGTTTAATGAGCTACCAATCAACGAGAGGTCACGAACAGTCGGGATCCCGAACGCGACGCTAGCGCAGAGCAATCGCACCGAGCGTTGTCGGGCGTTCCAATGCTAGGGTAACTGTGACGGGCGTTGCGGTCCTGCAGCCGGAGATTCTGCTCACTCATTCCGTCGTTCGGCCCGTCACGGCCAACATTTGGAATCGATGGCGCGCCAGCGCGACGGAGCAAAGTGCTCGGAAGTGGAAGTCGCTCGCGCGTTTGGCAGGCGCTCCGCGATGAACCCGTCGACGATATGCAGCAGCTTTTCTATCGCGGCCGGCTTGCGAAGGAATGCGACCCAACAACGCGGTCCACACGCCCGCTCTGGCATGGCTGACAACAGGATTACGGGTGTCGCGGCGAACGCCGGTTGGCACTTGAGGCGGCGGCAAAATTCTGCGCCATCCATTTCAGGCATCTGCCAGTCGGTAATGACGAGCGCCGGAAAATTTAGGGACGTCCTCCGCAACGCATCCCGTCCGTTTTCGGCAAGGACGACGTGATACCCGCGATTTTCCAATGCCAGTTGCAGCGCCCAGCGATTCTCAAGGTCATCGTCGACAACGAGTACAGTAGCCATGATACGGCGCGCCCGAAAGCATCATCGGGAGTTCGCAAGCTTTGTACCCGGGGACCGGAATCTGCCCCGCTTTTTTCAGCTATGCACGGGAATAAGTTTGCGCCCTAAGCGCGACGCCGCTGCTACAGCCTTGTCGGTTCGGATGCTTTAATCCAAGGCAAGAATCGAAGCGAGTTTCTGCATGTCAACCGGCTTCGCCAGAAGATAGTCGAAGCCCTTCGGAAGCGCGCTTTCGCGGTCGCCTGGTGACACATCTCCGGTCAGTGCGACGAGCTTGAGTTGTTCCAGAAGTGGCCGCGAGCGTAGTTCGGCTGCCAATGCATAGCCGTCGATTTTTGGCATGTGCAAATCGATGAGCGCGACGTCCGGCCTGAATTTTTGCAGAGCCGCGAGCGCCTCCGTCGCGCCGGACGCGGTACAGATGAGATGACCGTCCAGCCTCAGAAGAAGGCCAAGCGAGTCGACGGTATCCTTGTCGTCATCCACCAGCAATATGCGGCGAGGCGGAGCGTGAAGACATGTCCCGTCAGATTGAGTCGCTGCTGACGCCGGCTGCCCTATAACGGGCAAGCGAATGGTTAGTGTAGTTCCTTCACGCGCTTCGCCGCTATCGATGGACACGCTTCCCCCATGTGCCTCCACGAGATATTTAACAAGGGCAAGCCCGATGCCCAGTCCCGCTTCACTTGATGGGGAGCGACTGCCTCGCTGGTTGAATATGTCGAACACATGCGGTAGTTCAGCTGCCGAGATGCCGTATCCCTCGTCGTCCACAGTTAACGACAACGTGTCGGGGCCAACGGAAGTCGTGGCAGGTAAGTCGACTGCTGCAGTCAAACGGATATGACTTGCATCCGGCGAGTACTTTGACGAGTTGCTCAGGACGTTGACCAGTACCTGTGTGATGCGGCCAGCGTCGACATAAAGTGGGACTTCCTCCGATGGGGCAGTGACGTGTAACGACTGCCCCCGCGCTGAAATCTGTGGCTGAACGGCGTCAATGGCATCGTGCAGAATGTTGGCAAGCAGGCTGTGTTCCGGTTTGACGGAGACCTTGCCCTCTCGCATTCTTGATGCGTCGAAGAGGTCTTCAACCAGACGGCTGAGTCGATGGAGCTGGCGTTCGGAAATTTCTATTGCCTGTCCGACCTGTCCGCACAACGGTACGAGCCGCTTGAGCAACTGGATGGAGTTCTCAATCGGAGCGATTGGGCTCCGTAATTCGTGACTAAGCGTCGCGATGAATTCGTCCTTGCGTGCCTCTGCCTCACGAACGGCAGCTTGAGCACGCTCGGCCTCGACGGCACGACTTTCGGCCAAAACCTTCATGTTCGCAATCTGCATTGCGGCGCCGGTAAAATCCGCGAGACTGGAAAGTAGTCGCAAATCTTCTGCGTCGAACCGGCAGCCAGGGGTCTGCGACATTACCCAGATAGCGCCCCAGGCGCCATCGTTGATGGGAATCGGGACCAGTAGCGCCTCCACCACGGGCGGCGAAACCATCTCCATCGATGAAAAGAAACGCTGCGGCGTCTGGAACAGTTCCGGCTTGCCCATCGCGAGCGTGACTCCGCACAGGCTGTCATCAAACGGGCGATGCGTATTTAGAAACGGTGTGCAGTGCCCTGCCAAGGCCACCCATCGAAAGCTCGCCGGCTGGCCTTGCGATGACTCGAGCACGCTGATGCCTGCGCTATCCGCTCGGCAAAGGCGCAAAGCTTCTGTCGCCAGCATATCAAGCATTGCTGCGTCCGAGGCGGCCAACGCATGAGCCAAGTCCCTCAGAACTTTCGCCTCTGCTTCGTAGTCGGCGGGACGACTCGGTCGAAAATCCAGTTCGGAGGTAATGAGCGACTGGCGGTGGGATGCGCGCAGGTTGTCCGTTTTGAGATTGGTCATCAGAACAGTCGAGGCTCACCGTTAGGCTCGGTTACTAAGGAACGACCGTGATGCCCAGCGTGGTGGGCGAACGGGCCACTTTGCAGGCTTCAAAGCGATACGGGCGCAGGACTCTTCGCGCTCTGGCTAGCAGGGCGACCATCATCGGCCGTGAGACCTGCACAGCCCACGCCGGCACCGAAGTCTGCCGGCCAAACACTGATCATCATAAACCCTTTTGAACGTCTCCCCTCAGGACGGTCAACCGCCAGCCCGAACGTTAACCCTGACGTCTGGGGTCGAAACCATGGGTTGTGCGCACTGGAAGGTACGGTCGCGGCTTCCATCTGGATTCGTGGCGAGGGTGCTTTCTGTTCGCATTTCACAGTTGGGCGTCGAGCAGCTGTCGTCACGTTCCTTGCGGAGCGATAATCCCGCCGATTACGGGCCGGGTGGCGCGATGCAACGCCGCAACCTGGTGCAGTCCGGAACGTAACTTGCTGCACGGTTGCTCCCGACCATCACAAAAAGGAGTGACAAATGGCAGGCGACAATTCCTGGAAGCCGGGCGAAATCGTGAAAGTATCGGGCATCTATCGGTCGTGCATGACGATGGGAAAGACACGTTCGAGGTGACCTGTGTCGAGGGCGAACACTTTCCCCCGACGCGTAGCGGCAAGGGTGCGCACTTTGAACTGAAGTACGCGGCGACCCATTCACATAAACATGCAGAGCTTCAAGGCACAGAAGCTCGAAGTTAATCTTTGCCCATGTTATCCGCCGGAGGCGAACTTGCGGTCAGTGGCCAGCTTCGCCTCGACTAGCTGTCCTCGGAATATCTGCTCGCTTGCCGGCCGGCTTCAGCGCAAGGTGCGGTATGCATCGGTCAGAGCAGTCGGGCAACATCCACCATTGCGCATGTAGTTCAACTGCACCATGGCCTCAGCACGCGGTTTGGAATCTCCGGCCCTCGGCCGCTACAGGAAAATGCGGGACTTCGGGCACCCGAAGCGGCATCCAACGGCAGCATAGGGGCGGGCTGAGTCCATCCGCGCGTCGAACTCATCGCCGCAAAGCGGTCATTAGTATTTCGCTTCCCGAAAGCGGCCGGTCGTCAACGCGCACTCTCGACCCGTAAGAGTCGTTCGAAATCGCAGCGCTGACGTCCGGCTTTAGCGCCAAACCGGACGTCCAGAATTTAAACGCAAATCGACAGACCGCAGTGCGGCGCGCGCGTCAATCCCTCGTCCACGCAACGGCCATGGCAACCGCAAAATCGCGATAAGACCTGGGAGGGCGTTCCAGCAGGGTCGACAGGCGCCCGATCTGTTCGGTCGAGGCAACGGCGCCGTCCTGCTGATATCGCTGCATCATCAGGCGCATGTCATACGCCAGCCACGTCGGTGCGACTGACTTCAGACGCTGCTCGAGAATATCGAGATCTTCACCGCCGTAGCGAACCGGACGTCCAAGTGCATCCGTCCAGATCTGCGCAATTGATTCCGCCGTCAGCGCGTCCGGGCCGACCAGTTCGTACGTTTCTCGCGGCAGCGGATCCGAGGCAAGCTCACGCCGCAGCAACTCTCTGGCTGCAGCCTCTCCGATGTCGCGAACATCCACCATGGAGATGCCTTTCTCACCAATCGGCATCCCGTAGATGCCGTGGTTCACGAGGGTGTCCTTCTGCCGCACGTCGTTCTGGATGAAATACGCGGGGCGAAGCACGGTCGCCGGCATGTGGCACCGCTCGATCATGCGCTCGACTGTATGCTTGCCCGCGAAGTGTGGCACGTCGACATACTCTGCGCCCTTGAATACGGACAAATACACCACACCCTTCACATGCGATTCCCGCGCGATGCTCAACGCCTGCAGTGCCTGAGTCAGTTCGTCGGCGGCGTTTGGCGCGAGCAGGAACAACGTGCTGATCCCCTTCATCGCCTGCCGTAACGAATCCGTATCCGACAGGTCGCCCTTGATTGCCGTGATGGTGTCGGAAAATTGCGCCTTCTCGGGCGAACGCGTCAGTGCGTGCACCTGAACTCCACGGCCTTGCAGATGGTCGAGAACCTGCTTACCCACTACGCCCGTGCTTCCAGTAACAAGAATTGTCATGACTGTCTCTCCAGTAAAAGGCCCGAAGCGGCCCGGTAAAGACAGGTTATTCGTTCCGAATTTGATTCGATAGAGATAAAATCTGTACACCCCGTATCAGCAATGGAACGATCATGGACCTGGTGGCGCTTTCGGATTTCAATGCGGTCGCCATTCATGGCGGCTTCGGCCCAGCCGGCCGCGCGCTGGACCGGCCCAAGGCCACGCTATCGCGGCGAGTTACCGAGTTAGAAGACCAACTGGGCGTGAGGTTGATCGAGCGCGGTTCGAGACGAATGCGCCTGACGGAAGATGGTATCGCGCTCCATGAGCGCACTCGAGGGCTTCTGGCAGAGCTTGAGGAAGCAGGAGAGGCGGTAGCCTCGCGCGCACCGGTCGCACGCGGGCGGCTGCGCATCAGTGCTCCCGTCGTTTTCGCGCACGTTCTTCTGTGCAGGATCGCTGCACGGTTCGCGCGGGCCTACCCGCAGGTCGAAGTTGAAATTGTCGCGGAAGACCGTGTTGTCGATCCGGTGGAAGACGGCTACGACCTGGTGATTCGCGTCGATCCGCCGCGAGACGAGCTGCTGGCGGGAAGGCGCATTCTTGACGATGAACGATGGCTGGTGGCGACGCCGACTGTATCGATTCCCGAAACGCACAAGCAGGATGCGGGGCCACTCCCGGTCCCGGCGGTCTTGTCCGCGGCTGCGCCGGCCGGCGCGGTCTGGAACGTATGGACGGAATCCAGAGACACAATGACGTTTGAACCGATGCCGGTTCTCCGGCTATCGTCGCTGCTGATGGTGCGCGAGGCGGTTCTGGCCGGCGCCGGATCGGCGATGTTGCCGAGACTGCTGGTCGAAGAAGATGTGATGGCTGGACGACTTGTCTGCTGGGGTAAGGAAATGGGCGCTCCAGTGGAGATATGGGCGCTTTATCATTCGCGTCGGCTGCTGAGCGTCAAGGTCAGGGCATTCCTGGACGCGCTTCAGGATTTACCCCCGCGCGCGTGAACGGCATGGCGGCGTGCAACGGTTGATGACGCGAGAACCAGGTCCGCGATCAACCCGACAACGGTCGTTTCGCCACTGTCGTCGAATTTCCGTTTCTGGCCGCATCGTGTCCCACAAGTCGACAACAGGATCGAGGCGGGTTTCCACTCCATGCAATTAGCATAACCGGCCCGAAAGGACTGCTGGCTCAGCCGCATATGGCGGTTGGATCGGCATGAGCGGATCGTAGTTGTCTTGCTGTTCGTGACTGGATACGCTGTGCATCGTTGATACGACAAAGCAGTCTCGCTCAAGCCATCGGCGCCGGATATAGTGCAGCGCCTCTACCTTATAGCGGCGAAATCCGACGGGAAGTCTTCGGAAGAATAAGTGCAGCCCCTACGAAGCCTATCGCCCCAACACTTCCGAACGTCGCCCGCGTTTCGAGCGAGGTCGCGTTCAAAATCAGCCAACTGCCGACGTAATATCCCGTTGCGCCACCCAGTGCTCCTGTTGCGCTTAACACCCCGAAGAACGTCGCCTGACTTCCCTCTGTAGCCAGCGAGCCGGTCATCGTTTCCAGTGCCGGAAGCATAACTGTCTCGATGACGGTATATCCGGCGACGAACAATAGAAACCAAGCAAGGCCATCGAACGCAGCTACGCTGGTGAAGGCGATCGCAGCAGCCAGATAGGCAAACATGGTTGAGGTCGCAGGATTTATCCGGACAAGCCAGCGCTTCGCGGACAGCATGAATGCAAGTCCGATCACGCCGTTCACAACGTAGACAGCTGATGCTGCGTGCGGACCAGCGAGACGCCCGGCATACAAGGGAAATGCGACATAAAGTTGCGGGAACAGAAAGAACCACGGAAAAGAAACTATGATCAAGCGCCATAGATCGCGGTTAGTCGCAGCCGTGTGCAGGCTGGCCAGAACTGCACGGCGATCTGCTGTTTCGACTGACCCGACGTTTGATCGGAACACAGTCGCAGCCAGCACGCCAAATAAAAGTGCACTTCCGCCGAAGGCGAAACGGGCATCGATCAGACTAGCCAGTCCGCCGGCTATCGGGCCGACCGCTGTGCCCATATTCAGCATCTGGTTGTTCGCTGCGAACAGGGCAGGAAGCGATGCCTTTGGTTGTCGGGCAAAGACTCCGTACAGGCCTGCCTCGTAACATGCAACGCCAGAACCAGCTGCGAAGGCAAAGCACACCCATGCGGTCACGTCGGTTGCGACACCGAGCCGCTACAGTTCGATATTAGTCGCGCCCATCGACTAATCCGCCAGATGTTTAACCGCCAGTTCCACAAAAGCTCGTAACCGATGCAGCCGCCTGAGATCGCGATGGTAGCCCATCCAGATCTCCCGACCCGGCGGCTCGTCGCTCAGATCGAGCCTCCGAATGGTACCGAGCTGATCTCCGACGGGTCGCGGTAAAACGGCAATGCCCAAACCTCGCCCGCACATCTGCGCCTGGACATTGCGGTTATTCGACTGCAATACGACACCCGAGTTAGGGAAGCGATTTTTTAGCCAGTCGATATCCGGAAGTCGCCGGTCGACGTATCCATCGCGATCAAGCGGTGCCCTGTGCCGTCACTTTCCACTGGGTCGGCGCTTGTTGTAGCCACGTAGACCCCGTAGCGCATCCGGGTCAGCCGTCGTTGCACGATATCGGGCCCGTTGAACGGAACGATGCGAAATGCTACGTCCGCTTCACGCTGTGCGAGATTGAACAGCCGTGTGCCCGTCAGGACCTCGATTTCAACGAGCGGATACTCGCTCGAAAATGCGGCGATCACGGGTGGCAGCACATAGGCGCCAAACCAGTCGGCCGACGACACCTTGAGAGTTCCTTCCAGCTTCTGCTGCTCGCCGGTCAGCCTGCGCTCCATCGTCAACGCACTCTCTTCCATCTGCTCGGCAAGCGGCAGGATGGCGGTGCCTTCCTCAGTCAGAATGAAACCGTCCGCGGTTCGCTGAAACAGCACCTGCCCCGTCGCCTCTTCGAGCGCGCGGAGCCGCCGCCCGATGGTCGGATGACTCAGTTGCAGCGCGCGCGCGGCGGCGCCGAGCGTCCCTGTGCGCGCTACCGCGAGGAAGACCCTGACGTCGCTCCACTCCATACCATGCACCCACAAAAATGAACGGACAGCGTGCATTATAGTGAATTGTCGAACACAAATGAATTTGCGAGACTTCGATCCGTCGCATATCGCAAGGTCCTCGCGAGCAGTTTCGCGAGGTTGATCGAAACAACAGGCAGAACGGAGATCGTCATGTCTCGCACAGCATCACCAACCCTGTACGTCACCTATAAAGGCGCGCCCAACGACCGCTTCGACCGGAGCTATTACGTCGAACATCACCTGCCGCTCGTGATGCAGGCATGGCGACGCTACGGTCTGGAGCATGTCGCGGCTTTCTTTCCGGCGCTGACGGATGTGAACACCCGCGTGGGCACCCTCGTGATCTGCGAATGCCGTTTCCGCGACGAGGCTGCGATTGAAGCCTGCTTCGGATCTCCGGAAGCGGCCGACGTCATGGCCGACGTTCCGACCTTCACCGACATTTCCCCGACACGCCTGCGCGTCGCCCCGGCTCTGACCGGGGCGATGCACGACTCGCGCGCCGCGCACCCCCTTACGTTGCTCACGTTAAAGACGGGAGAATGACCTTGGCCTTCTGGAAAAATGCTGCCCCCCGCACTGTGCGTCGCGGACACATGTGGATTCCCGGTGATCGGATTGAACAAAACGGCGAGACCTACCAATGCGGTCCGCTCTTTGTCGAGTGGGAAGCGCCGGAGCAGGTGACTCGCCCGTGGCCGATCGTGCTTCTGCATGGAGGCGGCTATCAGGGAACCGAGTGGTTCGACACGCCGGATGGCCGGCCGGGCTGGGCGCAGCGCCTCGTGGAAGCAGGCTATGCGGTTCTCGTCGTCGACCGTCCGGGACAAGGACGCTCACCCTTTCATGTAGAGACGATGGGGCCCATGGGCCCGGCGTTCTCATACGAACACGGCCGCCACATCTACTTCCCGTCCGAATACGAAGGTCAGCACACTCAATGGCCCTTTGCCCGTGAGGACGAAGCCGCGATGGACGAGTTCATCGCGGGCTATGGTCCCCTTCCCGCGGACCTCGCGTTTTCGGAGGACATGGAGGCCGACCGGATCGCAAAGCTGTTGGACCGAATCGGCCCGGCGATCCTGCTGTCGCACTCGGCGTCGGGGCCGGTCGGCTGGTTGGTGGCCGATCGCAGGCCGGGACTCGTGAAAGCGATCGTCGCGATCGAGCCGATGGGCCCTCCTTTTGCGAAGATTCCCAATATCGGGTCGCTGACATGGGGCCTCGCGGCGGCGCCGCTGAACTGGGAGCCGCCGGTCGCGTCGCCCGACGAACTGCGCGCGGCCGCGCTGGGTACACATCGGCTGCCTGCGCTCGCCGGTTTGCCGATCGTCGCCGTCACGGCCGAGGCCTCCGCGTTCGCCGCTGCCAGCCGTCCCGCGATCGAGCAACTCAAGGCGGCGGGCAGCCAGGCCGAAGTGCTGCATCTTCCCGACCATGGTGTGTTCGGCAACGGTCACGGGCTCATCTACGAGAAGAACTCCGATAAAGCGCTGGAGCCGGTTTTGAACTGGCTGATCGAACACACGGAAGCAGCGAAGCAGGCGCAAGGACAATCGTGAAAAAAGATCTGGTTGACTACCGGCTGCTCCAGCGGACCGGGTCAACATCTCGCGCAGGCGGTAGCGGCGCGAGGGGACCAACTGGTGGCGACGGCCCGCAACGTCGAGACGCTGCTAGCTCTGGCGGAGCAGTATCCGCAAACGGTATGCGTGTCGGCGCTGGACGTCACGCAGCCCGAGCCGGCCAAGGCGGCCGTGGCGTTGGCTGTGGAAGCATTCGGCGGGCTGGACGTGCTCGTCAACAACGCGGGCTACGGCCTGTTCGGAGCGATCGAGAAAGGCGTGCCCGACGAGTACCGGCCGATGTTCGAGGTGAATGTTTTCGGGCTGATCCAACTCACCCGGCTGCATTGCCCGTACTGCGCCAGCGGCGCGGCGGACGCATCGTCAATCTGTCCTCCACGGCCGGGATTGCCGGAGCGGCGGGCTCTGGCTATTACGGCGCCACCAAGTTCGCAGTCGCGGGCTTGTCCCAGGCGCTCGATCAAAAAGTACGGCCGTTGGGGCTGCGCGTGATCATCGTCGAACCTGGGCCGTTCCGGACTGCTTTCCTGGGACAATCGATCGCGGTGGCTAGACGTCGCATCAGCGACTACGACCAGACCGCGGGCCAGCGACGCGCCTATCGCGGCAGTAACGATGGCAAGCAGGTGGGCGACCCGGCCAAGGCTGTTCAGGTGATGCTGCGGGCCGTCGACTGCGAAGCGCCGCCGTTGCACCTGCCCTTGGGACCGGTCGCCTACGGCATTGCCGATCGCAAGCTGACGGCATTTCGCGAAGACATCGACGCATGGCGTCGGATCGCCATCGCAACTGACTTTGGTTGAAATCCGGCAGCTTCGGTTTTGGACAGAGCCTCGCTCGTTTGGCGGCTCACTTGCCAGCTCGTTCTGGCAGCTTATTTACCTGGAGAATCAGATGGAAATCGGAATGATTGGTCTAGGCGCAATGGGCCGGGGAATCGCCCGCAATCTGGCCGTTGCCGGTCATACCGTCACCGCGTGGAATCGCTCTGGCGGGAATGTCGAAGGTGTGCGCATGGTCGAGTCGCCTGCCCAAGCGTTGCAGGCCGATATGGCCTTGTCGATGCTGTCCGACGACGCGGCGATCCGCAGCGTCATGCTGGATGCGAATCTGCTGTGTCAGGCACGGCCGGGCCTGGTGCATGTCGTGGCATCGACTATCTCCGTGGCATTCGCACGGGAGCTGGTGCAGATTCACGATGCGGCAGGTGTCGGCTACGTTGCTGCGCCGGTGCTAGGGCGGCCGGACGTTGCCGCCAAGGGCGAGCTCAACGTGCTCGCCGCCGGCGCGTCGGCCGCTCTGGAAAAAGTAAAGCCAGTGCTGGAAGTCATCAGCAAACGCGTCTGGAACATGGGCGAAGAGCCATCCACGGCCTGTGCCGCCAAAATTGCCTGCAACATGATGATCACCATGGCGATCGAGGCGATGGCAGAAGCCGTAGTTCTAACCGAGACAAACGGACTTTCGCGAGAGCGCTTTTTCGAACTGATCCTCGGAACGCTGTTCGGCAGTCGTCCTTACCAGACCTACTCCGGCAATATCATCCGGAACGAGTATCAACCTGGCTTTAAGGCGTCACTCGGCTTGAAAGATCTCCGTCTTGCCCTCGAAGCAGCAGAACAGGCTGGCCGCGCGTTGCCGATGCTCGCTGCGGTACATGTCCGGATGGCCGAAACTGTCAACGCGGGGATGGGCGATCACGACTGGTCTGCGATCGCAGCTTTGACAGTTGATCCATATGCGCGCAACGCCTGATTGACGCTAGTGTGGTAACAAGGAGTGCATCAGATCACGAAATTCGCTCAAGGAACGGCCGCTTGGGCGTATCCGAATGACGGTGCTTTTTGTGGTCAAACGTGCACCTCGCTTCGTGCGAGGCCGGAGCGAGTCCGGATGGCCGGATTAATCTAACACCGGCCCTTAACTTTCCGGACACCTGATCGGCAGCAACGGGTCGCTTGCCGTCTGCCGCAGTCAGGCCAGGTGCAACCGGTGTGATCGAGCTGAACTGGTACTTCACGCTGATGCCCGCGCAAAGTAGATGCCCGCTTTTTTAAGAGCTCGTTTTCCTCCCAAAGGCGCGCGTTGTCGCGCCGCAGTTTTGCAAGATCGTCTTCCTGGACAGGAATACGTTTCGGCACACCGGTCAGTTCCTCCGCTCCGAATTCGAGCCGCCAGTTAGGCAGTTGATGGACCCGAATTCCCAACTCGCGCGCGCTGCGCCGTCGGTCTCTCGCCCAACGCTGCCAGCGTTACGGCCTCCGGCTTGAATTCCCGGGCCATATCGACGATAGTCCTTGCATTCCATGGCACACCTCTCTACGAGCTAGCATGCCCCATTCAAGGTCTCCACTGATCGTGGGCAAGATCGGGTTAGCCTTTCGCATAGACCGCTGCCCCCGAGGGGGAGCGCGTTCGCTCAGCGGACTGAGGTCGGCCCAGTTTCCGACACTCGTCAGCGTCTACTTCTAGCCGCCCGCAGTGGCGTCTTTCGCCAAAAACGTTTCCAATTTAGCTGCTGCATCGTCCCAGTTTAGTGCTACCGCAAAACTTGAGATTATCAGAACGAAGATCGTTATTTGATACCAATATGTGGCGGTAAAAAATATCTTCCATCCAGATAGCGAAAATGGAAGCTCTATTTTTATGGCCGAACGTTTTACGCCGGGCTTAAGGAGTACATTTAGTGACGCGTTCGTCTGCGCAATGGTTCTACAATGATAGTGATCCAGTCTACGAAGCAAAATGATGGAAAGGATGCCCACGATCAAGATCATCCCGGCGGCGGCTTGGAGGGAACCGACCGTTTTCGGAGCGAATGTCGCAACAGCAGCTGCAAATGTGTAATACCAGTTTGGAACTAGCCAGCGAATGTTATCCCAATGGCGCCAATTTTCCATTGCCTGTTCGTACACCCCAAGCGCCAATTCTTCGCTCACATCTGAATCTGTCGCGCCCGGGTTGAAAGGCGCTTGGGGCTCAAGCAAAATGCGCGTCAGCAGGGTGTATGTGTCTGCATAGATTGCTGCATCCTCGGACTGACGGGGTCCAGCGACGTTTAGTGTGCGCACAAAATTGCGGTTGATCCATGCCCGAGCAATGGAGGCGGCTTCATCAATCTCCGTGCGCATAAGATCAATGTGAAGGTGAGGCTTCTGAGCTCGCACTGAAAGGTTTAAGGTTAGCTCTGTCCCCTTTACCACTCTTCCGTGCGAGACGATGAGCGTACCGTCAGCAAAAGAGGATGTTCGCTTCCGTTCGTGCGGCGGGGTCCGCTACATCAGTTTCGGACAGGCCTACGTAGTCACTAGGTATCCTGCCATCCTCGGCAAGCCGGCCTTTGGGCACGTAACCGCCCGTGAGATACCCCAACTTGCGTCCGACATCGAGAGCCGCGCGATCGGCGCCGGTCTGCCCTCCCGAAATAATCTTTTTAATTTGAGCGGGCATAGCCTTCTCCTTGCGAGACATCGCTTTATATTGCTGAGATTGGCAAATAGGTTAGCTCGCGGCAAGGCCTCGCTGCCTTACAACGACACCCGACATCGTAGAGTCGTGCTGGTCTGTCTTATGTGCGGTTCCGCCCGAACGGTCTCTGACTAGAATTCTGCACAGATCGCCGGCAGTTATGTCGCTGCTCGCGGCCGTCTAAGTCTCGCAGCCTGAAGACCGCTCCGGGTCATCTACGGAAGTTCGGTTCGGCACTGGCCCCTCGGGGAGAGCGTTGCCCGACGAGCTTCCGGTTCACCCCATCAAGCGTCATTCGCTGGTCGAGCTACCCGGTCGCCCAGGCGGCCGTTCCCGTTTCGATTGGGTGAGGTCGCCAACGGCCGCTTATTGGCACTCCAGTTCGCAAAACCTGAATTTGGCTGACTGACCGGTTTGGAGAAAGTTATCTGACCGGAGTGGGTCGGTTTGACGCATTGCGAAGCTGCGTCACTTCCGGCGGCGTTATCTAAGGCGGTCCTATGTTTGGGTCTGCCAAGCCGCGCTCGTCCGCTTTCATTGGTTGCAACTAACAGTCAGCGCCGTCAGACACCACTGCGCGGCTTCGCCGCAGAGAGGCTGGCAGGGAAGGGGCGCTACATTGGACAGAGAGCGTCGGGCGTGGTGCAGCGGCGCTCAGCCTGCTCACCGTATGAAGTCATGGGGCATCAGATCGACGCGTGCGTCGGGGCGGGCCAGCGCCTTTCGCTCGGCTACCGCGCAGATGCGGGCGTAACCGTCACGGAAGGTTCTGAGTATCCGGACGTCGCTTGCACCACGCTCGAGCCCGAAATGCGTTTCGAGGGCGATGATCGCGATGACACATTCGACGGGGGCGCCCTTAACCATGAGGCTGAACGCAACGCCCCGGCGATCGGCAAGTATCTGCGGTTCTGTGGTGACGTTATCCATCTGGAGGTGAGCGGATTCGGGAGATGAGCCCGATTTTCGCACAGCGGAAGCCTCTGAACGCTGCACGGCAGGTCTGGACATTGTGACTGCCCGGGCGGCTGGACTTCACTGCGTTTACCGAATGCCTCAGAGATCTGTCGGGCCCGTTTCACCTCGTCGCTGTGCAGATAGATCGACGTGGTCGACACCGAGGCGTGCCGGAGATTGTCGCGCACGGTTGTGAGCTCCGCGCCGTGGCCCAGCGCGTGGGTCGCATGCGTGTGACTCAGTTGTTCGAGCGCGGCGTGACGGTCAGCCACGAGTCAATACGGCGTTGGACCGACGAGTTTGGCGTAGCCTTCGCGCATCGGGTCAAAGCTACCCGCCGCAGGACCGGCACTACGTGGCATCTCGACGAGGTGTTCGTCACGCTGCGTGGTGAGCCTTACGTGCTGTGGCGTGCTGTCGACCAGCAGCTCGTCAAATCGCCGGCGCCTTTTTGTCATGTTGCTCTGTTTCCTCGTCGATTCTGATTCGTCCTCCTATCAATTTGTCCGGGACATTAGACCATCAAAAATTGTCCTCAAGTTGCGCTGCCACTCAAAGCCGAACTGTGCGGAAACAGTATCAGGCGTATCCCTGACAGAGCCAACAGGACTCTATATCTTTTACCCAAGGAGAGCGACGACGTGGCGAATATTGCTGCATCTATCTGCTCTCTGAGGGCATTCGGCGGGGCGAGTTCAGGTTGCACTGCCAGAGAATTGAGATAGTTGAGCAGTTCGTCTGTCAGGGCCGCAGTTTGTGACCCGAACGTGGCGGGCAGATCGGAGCGCAAGCGTTCCAGGTCGATGATGTTGACCCCCAGGCGCAACTCTGGCAGCAAGCTGGTGACGCCGTCGGTGCTTTGCAGATCGTCTATTGCCAGTCGCGGCATAACAAGATGCACCCGATCAAGCATGCGTCGTATGAAAGCGTCCCGCTCAAGGCGGGGGTGCGCAGTCGTTCTACTCGAGCGAATCGTATCGATCAAATCTCCCCGGGCCGAGCGGACAATGCGCGATACGCTCCACTGCGGAGTTCGGGCGCGTATAACGCTCATGATAATCGCGGTGAGCGCGATGCCGACAACCAGAGCCAGGCCGCCATTGACGGAGGCAGCGAAATCGCTGCTATAGCGGTTATTCAGGCCAAGCAACGTCGACATATTTGTCGAAATGACCATCCCGACAAAGCTGGTTGCCGGAGAAGCCATGATGACGCCAAGCCACAGGAAGGCGGGGGCAAGTAACAGGGCAACGACTTCGAAACAATTTGCTGCGGGCAGCAACGTTGTCGAGTACACGATACTGATGATTACCGCCAGCACGGCATATTTGCCGAACTTCATCATTGAGGGCAGGGGGCTGTCTAGCGTGGCAAAAAAAGAGCAGCAAACAGCGCCGATCATCGGGACTGATGCTCCATCGGGCCATCCGGAAAGAATCCAGAAAGCACATCCGGCCAGGATTGCGATAAACGCGGTTCCGGACGACAACAAGGCCATCCCCTGATCGACGTGGCGTGGAACTTCCAGGTGACGTCGCGACGGCGCGCGACCGACCCGTTGCTTGTCCGGTACCAGATTTTCGCGTATGCGATTACACGCATGTAAGTTGTGCAGAAGGTCTTGTACACGGGCGACTACGCCTGCCCATGCCAGTCGTTCCCAATTGAGCGGCGTTTCCTCCAGCGAATTCGCCGACAGAATTTCGCGAGGGAGATCTTTGGGATGCACCCTCTTCGGATGAAATTTCAACGACGCTGCAAGCACGTCCAATGCTCTCTCGACATGGGACGGCATGTGGCTTCCTTGCCGTCGGAGTAACGTAAGCCGATCCTCGATCGAAGAAAGTATTGGCAGTAGAAGTTCGAGTCGTCGATGCAGAGCAAGCAAGGTTTGTTTTTCGACTCCGTTTCCTCCACTGTCATAAGAGAGATGGGAAGTCAAAGTCTCGAGCTCGACCGGATAATTTGCTATCTTGCGCCGATGCGCGCCGGTAATTTGCGTCTCAGCGGTGTCGTCGCGCCGTAGTACGCTTGCGCACCAGAGGCGAGAATCCTCCAGCCACTTGTCGACGCGATGAAGAATCGCATTTGCCACGCTGTTCGGAAAAATCAGATTATGAACCAGGCTACTGCATGTAATTCCCAGCGTGATTTCTTCGACTCTGGAAACAGCTGTGGTGAATATGTCCTGCGGCGATTCAACGCCGGGAAATCCGATAAGTGCGGCGCTATACCCCGCTAGCATGAAGACATAGCTTCTTGGCGACCGGTCCTGCAACGAGAAGTACAGGCAGATGCTCACCCAGGCCGCTAGCGCTACGCTCAGCAATTCAGGTGTCTCGACCAGATTAGGTACAAGAACCACCGTCGCAACTGCACCGATCAGAGTGCCGAAGAACCTGTAGACCGATTTCGAAACCGTAGCACCGGAAAGGGGCTGCGAGGCGATGAATACGGTGGTGACTGCCCACCCAGGGCGTGCCAGATCGGCGCTCAGTGCAATGTACAGGGCCAGCATCGCCGCCAAGTACGTTTTGCAGGAGAACACCCAGGCGTCACGACTTGGCAGGCGCATGTGCGTCCCCTCTACGGGTGCCCGACGGTCTGTTTCCCCCAAGCGTCGGCCGCCCCCCTTCATTCGACGCTAACCTGTTCTGGATCCGGGTGAACACTTGCAGACAGATCTCCAGTTCTTGAGTTGTGATACCCGACAGCGCTTGCGCGCGGAACTCGGCAACCGCGGATTCCAGCGATACAGCCCATTCTCGCCCAACTTCGGTCAGGCCAAGCATATTGACGCGGCGATCCTCGGGATCCTGAATACGCTGCACGAAGCCCGCTGCGCACAGTTGATCGACAAGTCTCACCATCGAGGAGTTTTCAATTCCCAGTAACGTCGCCAGCTCGCTTTGGCGCAAAGCAGTCGCGGAATTGTTGATCAATACAAGCGGCCACGCGAGTGCGTGTGACAGACCAAAGGCCCTCGGCACGGCCTGGTTCGCCGCGCCTCGCCATAGCTGATAGAACGGCGCGATTCCGCTTGAGAAAGCGCTTTCGAGCAATGCTCGTGGCATCTTCACAGCATCTCCTAAATAGTTGCGTGGCGAACTAATTTACCATACTTTGCTACTCGTGACGATGCGTGCGGAGGGTACTCAACGGTGGCCAGATTTGTCTGTGCCCAGACTATGTATTCGTGCCGAACCATGTGAAGGTGGATTTCGTTCAACGGCTCCAGGCCGAATTTGCACAGTTTTTCCCTGATTATCTCAAGAACCCTAACGCGGTTTCTATCGTGAACGATCGGAACTATGACCGCGTAACGGGCTTGATTAACGATGCCGTGGAGAAAGGCGCAAAAAAGATCTCGGTTACGAGCAAGGCCGAAGCCTCGCTACTTCCGGATCGCGCTTCGCGCCGAATTCCCCCGACGATCCTGCAGGACGTACCTGAGACGGCGCGGATCGAGGAAGAGGAGATTTTCGGGCCGGTGCTAGTTATACATGGATACGAAAAAATGCAAGAGGTCATTGACTACATCAGTACACGGCCGTCTCCGCTGGCCGCTTATTGGTACGGTGAAGACCGCGAAGATTTCAAGCGATTTCTGGTCGAAACAACAAGCGGCGGTGTAACCCGAAATGACGGGATCGTGCATGCCGTTCTTCCAGACGCGCCGTTTGGCGGGATCGGAAATTCCGGATCAGGCGCGTATCACGGAAAAGCAGGTTTCGACACATTTACTCATCAGCGCACTGTATCGAATGTCACACAAGAAAAGGGAATTGCCGAAGACTTCGTCAACGGTACGCTCATGAGCGATGCATTCCAGCAAGGCGTAAATGAGTCAATCAAGGAAAGTATTGAGAAGTTCAAAAGCCAGCTAGCCTGATCTAGTGTTGGCGAATTAAAAATCAGCGGAGAAGCGGCAGCGTTTCCGCGGAGCCAAAATATTGAGAAGCGTTCTTGGCTGGGGCCGGTGGGTAAGCTGGATGATAGCAAGACGCGCGAACCGATCTTCAAGACCTCGGTTGAAACTGCATTGAACTCGCGAGCATATTGGTGATATCTGAGATCGTGCTCTGTACAGAGTTTCCCAGTAAAGCGCCACGCTGCTCCCGGTTCGATGGTACCCGAAGCCGCAGGCATGCATCATGGCTAACCCGTCTTCATTCGCCCTTTTTATTTGAGAGATGCATACCGAGCGTGTCGAAATCTCGCATCTGCGCATTCCTCCAATCTCCTCTTAGACGATTCATCGACGAATATTGATCAAAGGATGAACGGCTCCCGAATTTGATGCGACGAATGGCTCTTCGCGAGGAGAAGGGGGCTCGTTTCGACAAGCCCATCTCAGCGTCAAAGATGTATCAGCTTCCCACTCCGGATTTTCGAGCGGGTGATCGACGAACTATTTCCGCAAGGATTGCCCCGCATTCGAAACTTCGAAACCGGCGAATTCATGCGCCGCTTCCTGCTCCATGTGCTGCCCGTCGGCTTCCATCGCATCGGTCATTACGGACTGCTCGCCAACCCGGTACGCCGCGCCAGGCTCGCGAAGGTGCGCGATCTGCTGCACATTGCACCCGAAATCCGGCCGTTACCGGACGACATCGTCATCGCAACCCGGCCCGTCTTCATCTGCAGGCACTGCGGCGCACCGATGATCGTCATCGACATCCTCGCGCGCAGCGCCCCGATCCGGGCACCACCGATGCCGCGGGGGCAGACATGAGCATCGCGGCTCTTCGATCCGCCTGTCGAACGTCGGCTCTGCGGCAGCGCGGCCCAGGAGCGGACGTTTGCGCGTGTCGCTTCCCGACGCGCCTCCCAAGCCCGCGTCATCATTGCGACCGCTCCTCGGCACCGCTTCGTCATCGCGTTAGCGCCCATCCGGCATCCCCCAGAACGCGCCGCACCCGGCTCCGCTGAGCATCCTGGCCTATCAATCGCCATAGCCGCGAAGCCTTCAAGCGCTTCGGGGCACTCCGCGGTTTCCTCCATCGAGGCTTATTTGACGCTTGCGGGCACGCGCGGAGGCACCGTCACATTCCTGTGGCCGATGGCAGGCATCGAATAACCCTTAACGTTCGTGGCCGTTTGGCGCCCTCAATTGCCGAGCGCTCCGCACAGCGATTGGCGTGCCGCACAAGCAGAAATCAACTTCAGAATCCGAATACTCTTTGAAAGTGAACCGATGGAAATCGCTGTGGACAGCGAGCCCGGCGGCGGGCAGGTTGGGAAGACTTTGGGGGTTGGCGGTGCGCTCGCGTGCGAACCTGTCCCGCCCATGCAAATCCCCGGCGCAACCATGCAGACCTATATCGCCAATGTCACTGACTTTATCGCCGAACTGCACCGCCGCGCATGAGCACTGCAAAGGTTAGCGTTGTAACGCGGGCCGAAGTCGCGTCTGTCGCGAGCATCGACCCTGTGCCGATGAGTGGCCAAGGGCCGATACAGGTCCGCGTTTCGGATGATGAGCCGGTCGGACAAGACCTGCGGGACCGGCGACTCGCTCAGATTGCAACCGGTGGAATTTCAATTCACTGAATACAGAGCGGACCCCGTGCAGAAGGGTTGAGAATGAACCCGGAACTGCACGGATGGCTTTGCATATCAGGCACAACAGATCGTCAGAAACAACAAATCATCCCGTACTCGAGCAACTGCAACGCGCTCGCGAAATCATCCATCGTCATGGCTTCGTCGGGGTTGTGGCTGCCGTTCTCGTTGCGCACGAAGATCATCACGGTTGGCACGCCCTGTCCAGCGAAGATCGCCGAATCGTGTCCCGCGCCGCTCGCCATCTCCATCGCGGGAATGCCGTACTTCGCCGCGCCTTCAAGCAGGGATGCTCTCAACGCGGCTTCCATCGCGGCGGGCTTGCTGTGAGTTTGCAGGCCGAGATCGAACTCGACGCCGAGCCGCGCCGTGATCTCCGCGCATCGCTCGCGCACGCGCGCTTCCATGCGCAGCAGGGTGTCCGGCTCGATGGATCGTACGTCGATGCTGAACGACACGTGCCCCGGCACCTTGCTGAAGTCCGCGCGCTTGGGGTCGGTCTCCACGCGGCCAAACGTGATGACCAGATCGCGGCCCTCGGCCTCTGCATCGTCCCAGTCGCGATCGAGCATGGTGATGAGATGCGCCACCGCGAACATCGCGTCCTTGCGCATCGCGCGCACGGCTGCGCCCGAATGCGCGTATTCGCCGATCGCCTGCGCATGACGGAAGCGGAACGCGCCGCGAATGTCCGTGACGATGCCGACCGGCAGTCCCCGTTCGACGAGCATCGGCCCCTGTTCGATATGCAACTCCACGAAGCGCCCGATGGCGTGCGGCGCGAGATACGCCTCGCCCTTGCGGACGCTTTCGGGATCGCCGCCGAGCGCGTGCATGCGCGCTGCCAGCGTGCGGCCGTCGTCGCTGCGGCGCACGTCGAGATCGCTGCCGGACAGCATGCCGAACGCCGCCTTGCTGCCGATGTACGACAGCGGAAACCATGCGCTCTCTTCGGCGCGCACGGCCATCACGGTGCAATCGTGCGGCGGCACGTAGCCGTTGCGCAGCCATCGGCCAAACACGGTCATGCCTGCCACCACGCCCGCCGCGCCGTCGAAGTTGCCGCCGCACGGCACCGAGTCCAGGTGCGAACCTGTCATCGCCACAGGAGAGGTGCGATCGCGGCCGGGAAAGGTGACGTAGAGATTCAGCGCGGCATCCGTGCGGACTTCGAGGTCCCATTGGCGCGCCAATGCGGCGATACGCGCATGCGCCCGCTCTTCGCCGTCGCCGTATGAATCGCGTGTGATGCCGGGCGTGTCCGCGCCGTCTCGCGCAAGACCGTCGAACAGCGTGGACGCGAGCGCCAGGTCCTGCGACCAGTCCTGCCCGTCGTCGCCCTTCGACAGCTGCTCCGAAGGCGCATCGGCTGCTGGTTTGTTGTTGGAATGCATGCTCATGAAAAAGGCCGGATGGCGCGAATTGTCGATTGCTTAACGGCTGGAATATAACCGGAAAAAAATAGCTGGTATACCAATGGAATTCAAACTTTCTGAATGCGGATGTGGTGCGACAATGTGTCCGAAAGTGTCGCGTGGAAGTCACATGACTGTCGATCAACTTTGTTTTTTTTGCTTCTTGAAACCATTGGGGTGTGGCCTTCTACGGGTGGGCGGGCTACGGTTTTGATCCTAATAATTTTGTTATTTCAATGGTTTATCGGTGAAGTGACGCATCTTGAGAGCATTGTCTATGAACCCGGGCACGCGCATGAGCCATCGCGCAGCAATGCGCCAAGCCGCACGCATCGCCACTCTTCGCCCACATCTTCCATGTCCCTACTCCGTCGATATTTTCGAAAAAGCTTTGCAAATATTTTTGTTCGGTGACAATTCGGCATACCAGATGTATTCAACTTACGGGAAGAAACAGATGAGCAGTGGGAAAGTGTCGCGACGCGAGGCGTTGCGGGGAATTGGAGGTGCGCTGCTCGCGCCGGTGCTGGGCCGTTCGGCGAATGCGTTCGCGGCCGACTCGTCCGTGGTGACGATCTATTCGTCGATGCCGAGCGCATACATGACGAAGCTCGCTGAAGCATTCAACGCGGAAAAGACGGGCATCACGCTGAAGATCTATTCGGCGGCGACGTTCCAGACGGTCGAGCGTCTGCAAGCCGAATTGCGCGCCGGCCGTGTCGCGGCCGATCTGTTCCAGGTCTCGGACCTGAGCGCGTTCGTCACGCTGAAGCGCCAGGGCGCGCTTGCGCGTTACGAGTCGGAGACCTACAAGCACTATCCGGCGGCCTACAAGGATCCGGACTTCATGTGGATCAACTCGCGCAGCCTGATCACGCTGTTCGCATACAACACGAAGCAGATTTCCGCCGCCGACGCGCCGAAGTCCTGGGACGATTTCGGCAGCCCGAAGTGGGCCGGCAAACAGGGCATGGCCGATCCGCGTGTGGATGGCGACGCCTACAACTGGTACTACACGTTGCGCAAGACGAAGGGCGTCGAGTGGTGGAAGAAGTACGCGAAGAACAAGCCGCAGGTGTTCCGCGGCCACGGCGCGCTGATCGACAAGCTCGTCTCCGGCGAACTGCCGCTGACCGAACAGCTCGACTACATCGTCTACACCAACGTGCGCGACCGCAAGGCGCCGATCCGCTCGGTGTTCCCGCCCGAAGTCGTGCCCGTCACGATGACGCCGCTCGCCGTGCTCAAGCAGGCGCCGAATCCGGACGGCGCGCGCAAGGTGTTCGACTGGTTCCTCTCGAAGCGCGGTCAGGATCTTCTGCAACAGATCGGCGGCTGCTACTCGGTGCGCGACGACGTCGACGATCTGCCGAACCGTCCGGCGTTCTCGAGCTTCAAGACCCTGAGCATCGATCCGGAAGACTTCACGAACAGCCGTGAAAAGCTTCAGGAAGAATTCGCCGACATCTTCGGTCTGTGAGGCAAGGGATGTTTGCGCGTTTTCGCCCCGAAGTGCTGCTGTTTCAGGTGACGGCCGTGCTGCTGACACTGCTGGTGGCCGCACCGCTCGTCACGCTGATTCTCGGCAGTCTGAGCGGCAACAGCCACGAAGCATTCACGACCGATCTAGGCTTCGGCAATTTCGAACGTGTGCTCACGCAATCGCGTTATCTGACAGCCTTGCTGAACACCTTGCGCATCGCGGTCGCATCGACGGTGATCGCGACGATCGTCGGCGTGGCGCTCGCGTGGCTCGTCGCGCGCACCGACATGCCGGGCCGCTGGCTCGTGCATCTCGGCGTGGTCGCGCCGTTCTTCGTATCGCCGTTCATCGGCGCGCTGGCGTGGGATCTATTGCTGTCGCCGAAGATCGGCGTTCTGAACCAGTTCCTCGGTCTGTTCGGCATCGCGCCGTTCGATATCTATACGGTAGGCGGCATCATCTGGGTGATGGGCATTTACTACGCGCCGTACGTGTACATGTTCGTGCAGAGCGCGTTGTACAACCTCGATCCGACGCTCGAAGAAGCCGCGTTCATGAGCGGTCTCTCGCCATGGCGCACGGTGTTCAAGGTGAGCCTGCCGCTCGTGTCGCCCGCCATCATGTCGGGCATGCTGCTGACCTTCGTCGCTGCGGCGGGGCAGTTCGGCGTGCCGTCGCTGCTGGGCACACCCGCGCGCATCAACGTGATGACGACGTACATCTACGACCTCACGAACACCACGCCTTCGCGCTTCAATCTGGCTTCGGCGATGTCGGTCATTCTGCTGCTGATCGCGTGCGCCGCGCTGTATGCGCAGCATCGCGTGATGCGCGGACGCAGTTACGTGACGGTCGGCGGCAAGAGCACGCGTCCCAAGACGCTCAAGCTTGGCGCTGCACGCGTGCCCGCGACGGCTTTCGCGTATCTGTTCCTGATCCTCGCATCGGTGCTGCCGCTTCTGATGCTCGCGTATGTGTCGCTCGTGCCGTACTACTCGGGGCATATCAGCTTCACGAATCTCACGCTGCATCACTACATCAGCCTGATTCGCGATAACCAGATCGCCCGCCGCGCATTCGTCAACACGATCGTCGTGTCGGTGGGTTCGGCCTGTGCCGCGGTGGCGCTCGGCGTGATCATCAGCTGGATTCAGTTGCGCACCCGGGCCTGGTATCGCGGCGCGGTAAGCATGGCGCTCGTGCTGCCCGTGGCCGTCCCTGCCATCGTGCTCGGTCTCGCGATCATGTGGACGTGGATTTATGCGCCCGTGCACGTGTACGGCACCACGTGGCTGCTGTTCGTCGGCTATCTGACTGGCTATCTGCCGTTCGCGGTGCGCTCGATCACGGCGGTGCATCAGCAGATCGACAAGTCGCTCGAAGAAGCCGTCTCGATGGTCGGCGGCGGCTGGCTCACCACGCTGCGTTACGTCACGATGCCGCTGCTCAAGCCGGGCATCGCCGCCGGCTGGACGCTGCTCTTCATCGTGTTCGTGCGTGAGCTCGCCATCTCCATTCTGTTGTATGCGCCGGGAGGCGAAGTGATGTCGGTGCTGATCTATAACCGCTGGGCCGAGGGCGATTACAACGCGCTCGCCGCCATGGCGATGATCCAGGTCGCATTGATGGCGGTCGTCATCGTGCTGATCGGACGGGTGTCAAAATCGATCTTTCGAGAAGTGCAGGCTAAATCATGAGTTACCTGAAGGTTGAATCGGTCGGCCGGAACTTCGGCGATTTCGTCGCCCTGTCCGATATCTCGTTCGAATTGCAGCGCGGTGAAATCGTCACGCTGCTCGGGCCCTCGGGCTGCGGCAAGACCACGCTGCTGCGCGCCATCGCGGGTCTCGAAGCCATCGATCGTGGCACGATCACGCTGGATGGCCGCGAGCTCGCGAACGGCCAGAAAGGCATGACTTTGGCGCCGGAACGCCGCGGCATCGGCATGGTGTTTCAGTCGTATGCGCTGTGGCCGCACATGACGGTCGGCGAAAACATCGCGCTGGGCCTGAAGCTCAAGAAGGTCGACAAGGCCACGATGAAGCGGCGCATCGCGTCCGCGCTGGAAATGGTCGGCCTGCCGGGCGCGGAGAATCGCGCTACGTCGTCGATGTCGGGCGGCCAGCAACAGCGCGTGTCGCTGGCGCGTGCGCTCGCGCTCGAACCGGCCTGTATCCTGTTCGACGAGCCGCTGTCGAACCTCGACGTGCTGCTGCGCGACCGCATGCGTTTCGAAATCCGCGAACTGCTGAAGAAGGCAGGCATCACCGCGATCTACGTGACGCACGATCAGTCGGAAGCGATGGTGATTTCCGACCGCGTGCTGATCATGAACAAGGGCAAGCTGCTGCAAAGCGGCTCGCCGACGGAGCTTTACACGCATCCGCGTAGCCGCTTCGTCGCGGAGTTCTTCGGCCGCACGAATCTGTTCGCGGTGGATCACGCGCGCTCGCGGCCGGGCCTCGTCAAGACGCAGGACGGTCTGGAGTTCGTGTGCCGTCCGGATTTGACGGTGTCGCGTGGCGCGCTGATGGGCTTTCGCCCGGAAGCGATGGAAATCGCATCCGATGGCAATGCCTGTAATGTATTGAGCACGCGCACCGATCGCGCGGTCTATCTCGGCGGTGTCACGCAGGTAGATGGAAAAGTCGGCAATATTCCGGTCACCGCCATGCTCGGCGGCTTGCACACCATGCGGGCGGATGCGACGCTGCATCTGCGCGTGGCCCCGGAAAACATAATGATTCTGGAAGGAGAACAGTAGCGTGACCAACGCTGAAATCGTAAACATGCCGTCGAAGCGGCTCGTGGATCAGATCCGCGAGCAGATTCTCGACCGCATTCTCACCGGTCAGATGAAACCGAATCAGGCGATTCAGGAGCGCCCGCTGTCGGTGGAACTCGGTGTTTCGCGCACGCCGTTGCGCGAAGCCTTGCGGCAGCTGGAAGGCGAGCGTTACGTGGGCCGCCGCGAAGACGGCACGCTGATCGTGCAGGGCGTGACAGTGCAGGAGATTCTCGAAGTGCTGCGCGTGCGCTCGCTGCTCGAAGCCGATGCCGCACGCGCCGCCTGCGGCCAGTTGTCCGCCGATGCGTTGCTGAGCCTGCGCCAGCGTCTGATCGCCGTGCGCGATGCGGAGCAGCCCGACATGGCGGAGCACAAGCTGATCGACGAAGAGTTGCACTCGCTGATCGCGCAGGCGGGCGGTGGACCGCTGATGCAGAACATCATCGCGGATCTGAAGCTGCGCACGCGGATGTTTTCGATGCAGCGCATTCCGTCGCGCTTCAAGCCGGTCTGCGCGGAACACCTCGCGCTGATCGATGCGCTGATCGCCGAAGACCCGCAGAAGGCCGAATCGGCGACGCAGAAGCATATCTACAACATTCGCGAAAGCATCATCCAGTGGCTGCAACGCGGTTGAAACGTAAGCCGATTTCGTATTGGTATCAGGAGTGTCGATCTTGAAGTGTCTTCTCATCCAGCCGATTCACGCCGCGGGCATTGACGTGTTGCAGCAGGCCGGCATCGAAGTGTCTCAGGCGAGCGCGGCCGACATGGTGACCGTGGCGCGCGAAATCGGCGCGATGGATGCCGTCGTCACGCGTAACGCGGGCCTCGACGGCACCGCGATGGAAGCCGCGCCGAAGCTCAAGGTGCTCGGCGTGCACGGCACGGGCTACGACCGCGTCGATGTGGCATGCGCAAAGCGTTTGAATCTGCCGATGGTGTACACGCCGTATGCGAACGTGCAGTCGGTGGCGGAGCACGCGATTGCGCAGATGATGGCGATCAGCAAGCGCATCCGCGAGGCGGACCGCGCCGTGCGTGAAGACCGCTTCGGCTATCGCTACGAGAGCGCGTTCCACGAACTCGCGGGCCGCACGCTCGCGGTGATCGGCTTCGGCAAGATCGGCAAGCGTGTCGCGGAGATCGCGAGCGCGGCGTTCCAGATGCAGGTGCGCGTGTTCAGCCCGAGCGTGCCGCGTGCGGAGATCGAAGCGACGGGGTTCAGCGTCGCAAACAGTATCGACGAAGCGATCGCGGGCGCAGATGTCGTCTCGCTGCATCAGCGCCTGACGGCGGAAACGCGCGGCGTGATCGATGCGAAACGTCTCGCCGCGATGAAGGCCGGCGCGATGCTGGTGAACACCGCACGTGGCGGTCTTGTCGATGCCGATGCGCTGATTGCGTCGCTGGACAGCGGTCACCTGATGGGCGCGGCGTTCGACGTGTTTGACCAGGAGCCGCTGCCGGCATGGCATCCGTTCATCGCGTGCGAGCGGATCGTGCTGTCGCCGCATATCGGCGGCGCGACCGGCGAAGCGATGCGCCGCACCGCCATCGAAGTGGCGAACCAGATCGTCGACGTGCTCGCCGAGCGCAAGCCGAAGTGGCTGATCAATCCCGACGTGTGGACCGCACGCGTGTGATTTTTGTTGTCTCCATCCGTACCACCGAGAAAGACCATGCTCAAACCCAACCCGCTCAAGGCGCTGTGGAAAGCCGGCAAACCGGCCTTCGGCACCTGGATCACGCTGTGCCCGCATCCCCGTGTCGTGAAGATTTTCGCGGCCGCAGGCTTCGATTTCGTGATCATCGAAATGGAACACACCGACTTCTCGTTCGAGACGGTCGGCACGCTCGCGATGCTCGCACGCGAAGCCGGTCTCACGCCGATCGTGCGCCCGCCTGGCACGATGAAGCCGCACGACCTCACGCGTCCGCTGGATGCGGGTGCGCAAGGCCTGCTGCTGCCCTCCATCGATACGGCGGAGCAGATGCGCGCCATCGTCCACGCGACGAAGTACTACCCGCTCGGCATGCGCCCGATGAACCTGCGCGGCCCGCACACGGATTACGTGACAGCGAGACCTGCCGAAATCATCGAGCACGTGAACAGCAACACGGCGCTCGTCATCATGATCGAAACGCAGCGCGCCATCGACAACCTCGATGAAATCCTCCAGGTGAGCGGTGTCGATGCGGTGATGATTGGCCCGGACGATCTCTCGCAAGACCTTGGCATTCCCGGCGAATTGCAGCATCCGAAGCTGTTCGAAGCTTATGAACGCGTTTTCGAGGTGTGCCACAAGCACGACGTGCCGTTCGGCCTGTCCGCGCAGAATCCAGACATGGCGAAGAAGTGGGTGGAGAAGGGCGCGCGCTGGATTCCGTATCAGAACGACGCCGCGATGGTGTTCAACACGGCGAGCGCAGCCGTTCCGCAACTGAAGTCGATTGGAGGCCGCAGCGATGAGCTCAAGTGACCGTCCCTTGCCGCCGGGACTCGGCGTTGCGCCGCAAGCGATTGCCGGCAAAACCATGAAAGCCGTGCAGATGTACAGCCCTTACGGCTATCGCGGCAAGATCGGTCTGATCGTGCCGTCCACCAACACGGTGATCGAGCCTGAATTCAACCGTCTGGTGCCCAAGGGCGTGTCGGTGCATTCGGCCCGCATCATGCTCCTGGGCAAGGCGACGGAAGAGTCGTACATCAAGATGGGCGAGGAAACCGGCCGCGCCGCCGCCGAACTTGGCACGGCGGAAGTGGACATGATCGCGTGGGGCTGCACGTCGGGTTCGTGCGTGGTGCCGCGGGAAGAACTGGAAGGCGCAATCGTGAAGAATGCGAATGTGCCCGCCGTCTCCACGATGACCGCCGTCTTCGAAGCGATGCAAGCGTTCGGCGCGAAGACCGTGTCGCTCGGTACGCCCTATGTGAACTTCGTCAACGAAACTGAAGTCGAGACCATCGAACGCGGCGGCGTGAAGGTGGCCGCATGGTATGGCCTCGAACTCGGCGAGACGCAGGAAGAGCGTCGCGGTATCGGGCGCGTGCCGCCGGAATCGCTGTTCCGCCTCGTGCGCTACATCGATCGCCCGGAAAGCGATCTGATCTTCCTGAGCTGCACGAATCTCGCGACCATCGACATGCTCGACGCGCTTGAGCAGCAAGTGGGCAAGCCCGTAATCTCGAGCAATCAATGCACGTTCTGGGCGAGCCTGCGCCGCCTGGGCATCAAGGATCACATCGAAGGCTACGGCAGCCTGCTGATGCGTTGATGCATCGCCGGCTGCGCTTCATGCGGTAGTGCAGCCGGCCGTCCTACCCGAAACACCTGCCTGGTGCAGCGCCTTTCGTGCCGCTGCGGGGCGTCGCTTCGCCTTTTGTTTTCTTTGCAATAAGTACAACTACACGTAATGGTAGTTGGATGATTTTTCTTTCGACGAGAAGACCGATGAAATTCAAACTGATTGGCATGGCCGCGCTGGCACTCGTATCCGGTGCCGCAAACGCACAAAGCAGCGTCACGCTGTACGGGATCATCGACGTGGGTCTGAATTACAACTCGAACGCAGGCGGCCATTCGAACTATTTCATGAGCAGCGGCGTGAACAACGGCAGCCGGTGGGGCCTGCGTGGTTCGGAAGATCTCGGCGGCGGCCTGAAAGCGGTCTTCGATGTAGAAAACGGCTTCGATGTAACGAGCGGTAAGGCCGTGCAGGGCGGTCTGGAGTTCGGCCGTCAGGCGTGGGTGGGTCTCGCGTCGAACACGTGGGGCAAGGTCACGCTGGGCCGTCAGTACGACCTCGTCGTGGATTACATCGGCCCGTTCGCGGTGGGCGATCAGGGAGGCGGCAACGTTGCGGCGCACCCGGGCGATATTGACAACCTGAACAACAACTTCCGCGTGAACAATGCGGTCAAGTACCAGTCGCCTTCGTTCGGCGGCCTTAAGTTCGGCGCATTGTATAGCCTGGGTGGCGTGGCGGGCTCGACGGGCCGCAACCAGATTTACTCGGCGGGCATTCACTACGCGTACGGTCCGCTTTCGGCCGGCGTTGCTTACCTGAACGCGAGAAACCCGAACATCAGCTTCTTCGGCAATGCATCGACGAGCACGGTGACGGCGGCCGCCGCCAACTTCAGCACGCCGATCTTCGGCGGCTATCTGTCGGCGAGCACGTATCAGAATATCGCGGCGGGCGCGATGTACAAGTTCGGCAAGATGAGCGTGAGCGGCACGTACTCGAACATCCAGTTCCGCGGTCTGGGCGACCTGAGCTCGGGCCCGAACCCGAATCACTACAGCGGCGAAGCCGTGTTCAACAACGCGGAACTCGGGATGCACTATCATCTGCGTCCGGATATCGAATTGGGTCTTGCTTACGACTACATGGCAGGCTCGCGCGTGAACTCGAACCCGGGCGCTACGTATAACCAGGTGGCGGCGAGCGCGACGTATGCGCTCTCCAGGCGCACCGTGGTGTACGCTCTGGCGACGTATCAGCACGCCAACGGCACGGACTCGAAGGGCGAACCGGCGGTCGCCGCAATCAACCTGCAGTCGGCGTCGACGTCGAACAATCAGACGTTCGTGCGCGTGGGTCTGCGTACGAAGTTTTGATCGCATCAAACTGGCTAGTGGCCGGATCGTCCAAAGCAGGACGATCCGGCCTGTTCATCTGACTTAGGCGGAATGCATGATGCGTAGCGCTTTTCACATGGCTTATCACGTGCGCGACCTGAGCGGCGCGCGTGCGTTTTACGGCGACCTGCTCGGTTGTGAGGAAGGCCGAAGCACCGACACGTGGGTCGATTTTGATTTCTTCGGCCATCAGATCTCGCTGCATCTGGGCGAGCCGTTTCCGGTCAGCAACACGGGCCGCGTGGGCGACCACATGGTGCCGATGCCGCATCTCGGCCTCGTGCTCGACATGCCCGACTGGCGCGCGCTCGCCGACCGCCTGACGGCGGGCGGGCTGGACTTCGTGA
The DNA here is from genome assembly GCF_012275575.1 of Paraburkholderia sp. SG-MS1. Taxonomy (GTDB): domain Bacteria; phylum Pseudomonadota; class Gammaproteobacteria; order Burkholderiales; family Burkholderiaceae; genus Paraburkholderia. The sequence continues at coordinate 84,069 of NZ_NPIH01000223.1, forward strand.
TCGCGCCGACACTTCGCTTCGAAGGACAGCCCGGCGAGCAGGCGACGATGTTCTTCCTCGATCCGAGCGGCAACCCGATCGAAGTGAAGGGCTTCAGGGACCTCGATAAGGTCTACTCGAAGCAGTAATTGCCTTTGCAAACCGAAATCCATCGAAGTTCTGGTCAGCATCTGAAGGGCTGGTTTAGCTCTGAGAGCTGTCGTCAATGCCATGACAATCTGATCGGCTGCATGGGGCCGAGGAGTGTGAGTTTGCTAATGCAGAAAGCTGCCGTTGCAGCCTGACACTGCCGAGATTTACGATCAGACGCCCATCACCGAGTCTCATCGATCGTTGCAAATGCGTGTGTCCACAGAGAATCAATGTCGCGTTGGCATTGCCAGCGCGGCTTTCGACCTCATCGACCGTCGCCACCCGGCAACCGTGTTCCGTCACGGTTTCGAGGAACAAGCACGCCGACGTTGCTCGTATGGATGCCTATAGTACTGACAAGCTCAAGTACCTCTGTCAGCTGCTATCGAGTCGCGCCAAATTTAAGCGCAGGCTCCAGATGATTTGCTACGCCTGGCGAATATAGCTGCGTAGCACAAAGGTCAGCCGCTAATGCGAGGAAAGAGCGAACTTTTTCGTCGAGGTGCTTCTTCCGGTGCGGCACGGCGGAAAATTGCAAGTATGCGTCGACAAAACCTGCGTCGAGGCGCAACATGCTCTCCCATGCCGCGTTCCAAAACCCATGCACGCTCACGAATTCTGCCTTAACGTGCTGCGGATCACATCGAACGATTACCTGCCGCTCAACGCGTTTGACGAGGCTGACGGCAGCGTTATTCTCGACCTTCTGACGTACGAGGATGCGTCGCTGATCCGGGAGGGGATGCTGCGGCACGTTGCGCGCGACCGGCATGCCAGACCTGACGCCGACCTTGCAGCGTATGCGCATCCCCAAGGGACGCGCAGCGTTCGAGCTCGCCCCGGTATCGAATGATGCACGCTTCGAGTTTCCTTCTGTCAACTATGGCCGGGTGAACGGGACAATGCACCGCTACGTGTGGGACACGGACCGCAAAACGCGTGATACGTGTCGACGCCGTAAGCGGTGCGACGATCTCGAACGCGATCGCGGGCGTTGCGCCCGGCGAACCGGTTTTCATTAGCCGACCGTCCGGTACCGAGGAGGACGACGGGTCCTGCTAACCGTCGGCAGTGGAACCGCAGGCCGGCATAGCGAGCTGACAGTGTGGGATGCCGGACGCTTGATGTGCTGGCGCGCGCGAGCGTACCGGTCTCGATCCCGCTCGGCTTTCACGGCAGTTTTCAGATGGCGGCTGACCGGCCCCGGAAGACTTGCCGGTGTTCGGGTTCAGTCCGGGATACGACAGAGTACTGCTTTCCCAGGTTGCCCCGGTACCCGCAGCTTCGGATGCCTGCCGACGATAGCAGGCATCGAACAATCCACTAAGAGTACGGTAGTTCGCCGTCGGACCGGGTGGCCACTAGCTGCCGTTTGCATTGGCCGACGGTCGGTCATTAAACCGTCCGTTCCTCTGCAGAAATCCGACGGCCAAACTTCCGACATTAAGAATCTTCGTCACGCCGGCTATCGATCTGCGGATCAACCGGTCGATATGTCGGGAGGTTCAAGCTGCGCACACCGATCGCGCGAAGCGGCGCCCTCAACGCAGTTTTCTCCGCTCATCGAGGCCGCACCGGTGACATCCGTCGCGATGCCCATTCGCTATCGGCCGATGCCGCATTCGGATCAGAACGCATCGATACGAGCGCCTATAATCCGTCCCATATAGCAGGTACAACAACGAAGACGACGGAGACAACAAAGTGGAACTCAAGTATTGCACGCTTCTCAAGCACCTGACGACGGCGTTCGCATTGTGTATCACGTCGGGCAGTGCTGCATTTGCGCAAAGCCCGGTCACGATCGGCTTTGTCACTCATTCGCAGGGTGATGCGTTTATCCAGCAGATCATCGACGGCGCACAATCAGCCGCTAAAGATCTCGGCGTCAATCTGAAAGTTGCGCAGCAATCGGGCAGTGCGCCGGACGCACAGCTGAAGCTGGTTCAGAACATCGTCAACGCAGGCGCCGCGGGCGTGGCCACTTCGGTGCCCGGCGAATCGATGACGCGCGGGCTGAATGACATCATTGCCGCGGGTATTCCGATGGTGCAGTACAACCTGATCGGCGAATCGGTGAAAGCGCCTTATGTCGGCGAGCGGTCGACGGAGAGCGGACGCATCCTCGGACGCATGGTGCTCGACAAGTTGGGCGGGAAGTCCGCCAAGGGCAAAGTCGTAATTGGAAATTGCTTCCCAGGCCTCGCATCGCTCGAAAATCGCGCTAAAGGCGTAGAGGAATCCCTAAAATCTGCGCCCGGCATTCAGGTCCTCGGGCCCTACGATGTTAAGGTCAGCGCGGTCGAAAACTACAATCATTGGGAACAGCTGCACGCGGCCAACCCGGATGCGGTCGCGATGATCGGCCTATGCGCGCCCGATGTCGCGAGCCTCGGCAAACTAAATGCTGCAACCGGAGACAAGTTCATTGCCGCCGGTTATGACCTCACGGAGCAGAACCTCAAGGCGATCAAGGACGGACATGCGTACGTCACGCTCGGCCAAAGCGCTTACGTGCAAGGCTATTTACCGGTCGCGTTGCTCGTCAACGCGATTCGCAACAAGACTCGACTGCAGCCGGGCTTCCTCAACGCGGGCACGCAAGTCGTCACCGCGCAAAGCGTCGATATGGGCAATGGGTTGCCGAAGTTGACGTTTGCGCAGCTGCAGGCGATGTCGGCATCGCCGTCGGCTACCGCCGATTATTACAAGGCATGGGCCAAAAGCGTGGACGGTGCTGGCGTGGTAAGCCGCATTCAGCCGATCACAATGGAAGGGAAGTGAGTCCATGCGAAGCGACGCTGCATCGGTATCCGGCGTGCGTGAGCGTGCGCTCCATGAGACCAGCATGCCTCTCGTAAGCGTGCGCCATCTCGGCAAGCGATACGGTGGCGTAGTTGCGCTCAGGGATATGAGCCTCGAAGTCATGCCCGGCACAGTGCACGCTGTAGTAGGCGAAAACGGCGCGGGCAAGTCCACGCTGATGAAAGTGCTCGCAGGCGCGGTGCGCCAGGATAGCGGCGAGATCGCCTTCGAAGGGCAGCCAGCTACGATCGGTTCACCAAACGAGGCGCGTGCATTGGGCATCGGCATCGTCAATCAGGAACTCAGCCTGTTTCCGGAACGCTCGGTGCTGGCCAATCTGTTTGCGAATCGAGAGCCGCGGCGCTTCGGTCTCGTTTCACCACGCACGATGGAAGCGCTGAGCCGTGAACTGCTCGAGCAGCTCGGCTTGCAGGTGGATGTGCATGGACCAGTCGCCGATCTTTCGATCGGCGAACAGCAACTCGTGGAACTGAGCCGTGTACTGCTGGAAAAGCCGCGTCTATTAATTCTCGACGAGCCGAACTCGGCTCTCAACGAACGCGAAACGGCGCGGCTCTTCACGATCCTCAAGCGGCTTCGCGAGCAGGGTATGACCATGCTGTATGTGTCGCACCGGCTCGAAGAGGTATTCGATATCTCCGACACTATCACGATCACCCGCAACGGCGCCGACGTAGCGACGAAACCGCGCGCCGATCTGACGATTCCGGAAGTGATCGAAGGGATGATCGGCACGCAGCAGCAGGCACTGTTTCCGCCGCCTTCGCCGCCGCAGCCCGGCCTCGTTCCGCGTCGGCTCGACGTGCGCGGCCTGCGTGGATTCGAGCTGAAGGACATTTCGTTTAGCGCGCAGTCCGGTGAAATCGTCGGCTTTGCGGGCCTCGAAGGCGCCGGCGTCGCGACGCTATTCGGGATGCTGTTCGGCACGCGACGCGCGCAATCGGGCGACGTCTTGTTTCCCGATCAACGTGCGCTGCCGCGTTCGCCCACGCAAGCGGCGCGCCGCGGTATCTGTCTCGTGCCTGCAGACCGGCGTCACCACGGACTGATGCTCGACAAGAGCATTCTGTTCAACATGAGCCACGTGGCAGTCGGCGCGCTTTCCAGCGGCTCCGCATGGTTCGGCATCGGCGCAGCACGCTTTCGCGCGCAACGCCAGGTTGATCAGCTACGCATCAAGACCGGTTCCGATGAAGCGCTGGCGGGCGAGCTGTCTGGAGGCAACCAGCAAAAAATCGTCATCGGCAAGTGGCTCGAAACGAACCCCGACGTAATCATTCTTGAAGATCCGACACGCGGTGTCGACGTGGGCGCCAAGCGCGAGATCTATGAGCTGATCCGACGAATGTCCGCTGCGGGCAAGATCGTGCTGTTCAATTCGACCGAACTTACTGAGCTAATAGGCCTGTGCGATCGTATTTTTGTACTGTATCGCGGTCGTCTCGCGGGCGAGCTATCGCGAGCAGAGATCGACGACAAGGCGCTGCTGCATCTCATCAATACTGGCACACTCGCCGAGGACGCGAGCGCGCATTCGACGCGAACGGAGCGTCCGTCCCACTGACAACGCCCGGAGGGCGAGTGAGGTTAGAGCATGCTTGATCTCAACGGGAAAATCGCAGTGGTGACCGGCGCGAGCCGAGGCCTGGGACGGCGCGTGGCGTTACGGCTCGCACGGCACGGCGCGCGCGTGGCGCTGGTTGCGCGTAATGCAAGCGCGCTTGAAGAAGTGCGCCTGCACATGTCCAGCAAAGACGCGGCAAACGCGCTGTGTGTTCCGGTCGATCTGGCCGAGCCGGACGCGGTGGCGCAGATGAAGGAGGACATCGGGGCGCGCCTTGGCATGCCGTCGATACTTGTCAACGCAGCGGGGATTTTTGGGCCGATCGACTTGATCAAGGACGGCGATCCGCGTGCCTGGATCGAGACGATCACGGTCAACGCGGTCAGCCCCTATCTGACGTGCAGGGCGTTTGTGGGCGGGATGATCGCCCAAGGCTGGGGACGCATTATCAATGTCACCTCGGCGGCGGCGCTGCATGAACCGGGGCCCGTCAACAGTGCCTATGCAACCAGCAAGGCGGCGCTCAACCAGATGACGCGGCATCTCGCTGCGGAACTCGCCGGTACCGGCGTGACGGCCAACGTCATCCACCCCGGCGACGTCAAAACCGATATGTGGGCGGAGATCAAGTCGGCCTCCGAGCGGCTCGGAAGCGTCGCCGACGCCTACGTGAAGTGGGCGCAGTGGGTCGAGACGACGGGCGGCGACGATCCGGAGAAGGCTGCAGATCTCGTGGCCGATCTGGTGAGCGACGCCGCGGCGACGATAAACGGTCGCTTCCTTTGGATCAAGGACGGACTCCAAGCGCCGGTACCCAGTTGGAACGAACCCGTCGAAGTGCAACCGTGGCGCAAATGAACCGTATCGCGACATAACTGACCGGCTGTGTTCGCAGCGCGCAGAATGAGCCACCCTATCAGGCAAAAAGCAATGGAGACTGGCGACCGATGAACGCCGACAAATCGCAAAGCGAACCCGCGGTCGCGGTGACCGTTCGAGCATCACGGCGTCGCCTTGGGCTGCCGGACGAACTCGGTATCGTGGCAGCATTGATTTTGCTCGTCGTACTGATCGGCGTTGCGCGGCCACGCTTCATTAACCCGTTCAATCTGTTGACGATTCTTGGCAACACCACGTTTCAAGGCCTGCTTTCGCTGGGCATGGTGTTTCTGCTCGCAATTCGCGAGATCGATCTGTCGGTCGGGTGGATGTTCAATTTCTCGGCGGTGTTTTCTGCGACACTGATGGTATCCGGCTGGAATCCATGGGTCGCGGCGCTGTGCGGGATCGGCTTCGGTGCAATGCTTGGACTCGTCAACGGCACACTGTCGGTCGGATTGAGGCTCCCGTCGATCATCGTCACGCTCGGCACGTATTCGATGTTTCAAGGGTTGTCGCTGGTGGTTAACAAGGGGCGGGCCGTGGTGCCGTCCGATACGTCCAGCGCATTCTTCTCAATCGTATCAGCCAAGGTGTTCAACGTCGTGCCCGTGGTTGCCGTTGTATTCGTAGCGATCGCGATTCTGTTACACGTCGTGCTGAGACGAACGCGGTTCGGCTATCGTGTGCAGGCAGTCGGGAGCAATCCAGACGCAGCGCGACTCGCCGGGATTCCGCTCGGCTGGGTACGTTTGCAGACTCTCGTGCTAATGGGCGCCATTGCCGGGCTCTCTGGCGCAATGTACGTGGGTTTTCGCGGCGCAATCGATCCAAACGAGGGCTCGGATTTCGCGCTGATTGTGATCGCGGCGGTGATCGTCGGCGGCACGCCGCTATCGGGCGGCGCTGGCACCGTCATCGGAGCGGTGATCGGCATGCTCATCATTCAGGTGATCAGTAGCGGCATCGTGTTTTTCGGCATCGATGCGACATGGAGCACATTCGTTACCGGCGCGGTCATTGTGCTCGCGGTGGCGCTGGATCAGTTGGTGAAGTTTCAGCGCAAGCGCAGCAGGGTGAGGGCGAAGCAGCAATAGCTCACGCTTTACCGGATAACCGTTCCACATTGAGACTTACAGTGAACGAAGTCGGAACGACCGAGAAGATCTGCCTGCCATCATTCGATTAACGAGCACTGTTCATCTCGAACCTTGCAACCCGGGGTGTTCGGCAGCGGCCACTGTCTATGGCATCGTGAAAATGCCGTTCATCTTTGCAATTACGCCTGCTGTTTCGGGCTATCCGACGCTTCGTTTCTGAACCTTTGTTGACGGGTCGACGGATGCTTACCATTTTTCGTTTCGGCTGACTAATTTTCTGCCGGTTTGTCCCGAACGTCCCCGTTTAGGCGCAATGATGGGGCCGCGCCGAGAACGGAGAAGATCGTTGTTCAAGAATTCTGATTACCGGTGCTTCGTGGTTGCGCCGCAAAGCTGGGCCTTCTCAATCCCCCGACGCCGGCATGGCACCCGTCGATTCGCTTTTGGTATCGGCCTATCGCCAAATCGGATTGTCGGCGCATCAAGGCAGCTTTATATTGGTTCGACACAAGCCCACAAACCTGCGGGGTGCGCCTCGGAAACGAAGGGCGAAGGAGACACAGGCATGGAACAGTCGGACGGTGGAAAGCACGCCTTTATCACGGGCAAGGTGATGCGTCGCCTCCTGCCATTTTTGCTACTGATGTACGTACTCGCATTCCTGGACCGCGCCAACATCGGCTTCGCACAGAAAGCGCTCCAACAGGACACTGGTCTATCAGATACCGCTTTCGCGTTTGGTGCAGGCGTTTTTTTTGTAGGCTATGCGCTGCTCGAAGTGCCAAGCAATCTAATTTTGCATCGCGTCGGCGCCAGGCTATGGATGTGCCGGATCATGGTAAGTTGGGGAGTGATCTCCGCGGCCATGGCGTTCGCGCATTCCGCAAGCGCGTTTTACGTCTTGCGGTTCGCTCTGGGTGCCGCTGAAGCGGGTTTTTTCCCAGGGATCATCTATTACCTTACGCGCTGGTTTCCTCAGTCATCGCGAGCAAGGGCGCTGGGCGTGTTTTACTTTGGTGCGCCGCTCGCCTTCATTTTCGGCAGTCCGCTCTCGGGCCTGCTGCTTGATCTGCACGGCAAGCTTGGCTTCGCGGGTTGGCAGTGGCTCTTTCTGGTCGAAGGAGGTCTTGCTTCGCTGGTAGGCATATGCGCCTTCTGGTATCTCGACGACGAGCCGAGCCGTGCAAAGTGGCTATCACACGACGAGCGGACCTTCTTGACAACGCGTATCGAGAAGGACGCGGTGAACGCTACAGCGCATGGTCCGAAGAGCGTACTTTCTGCGCTCGTCGACTCACGCGTGTTGGGCCTCTCGCTGATCTACTTTCTGATTCAGGCCTCGGTGTATGGCGTAATCTTCTATCTGCCGCAGCAGGTGTCCGCGCTGCTCGGTACGAAAGTCGGCCTGAAGGTGGGTATCGTCACCGCGATTCCGTGGTTTTGTGCACTCGCGGCCACGTGGTTTTTCCCGCGCTATGCGGAACGTACAGGCTCACATCGAGGCATGGCAATCGTGCTCCTCGTCGCAGCAGGCTTCGGCATTGCGATCTCCGGCATCGCCAGCCAGCCCGTGGTTTCCCTGATTGCGCTGTGCATCGCCGCAAGCAGCTTCATCGCTGCGCAACCGCTCTTCTGGACCTTTCCGACTCGTCGTCTTGCGGGCGCAGCCGCGGCAGCCGGAATCGCATTGATCAATTCGCTCGGCAGCCTTGGAGGCTTTTTCGCGCCGATGGCGCGCAACGCCGCCGAACAGGCGTTCGCGTCGCATAGCGCGGGGTTGGTCTTGCTGGGAACCGCAAGCCTGCTCGCGGCGCTCGCCATCTTCATCCTGGTCAGAAGCTCCAGCGTCGTCGACTATGCAGGCGCCACCGCGACAAAGGGATCCTGATGACAAGTTCACACCTGCGACAAATTCGAGCGACACTCAAGGAGGACACTTCATGTCAATGCCAACCATCCGCCAGGTTCGCGCCTTCACGGTCCGCGGAGCCGGCGCCGACTATCACGATCAAGCCGAGGGCCACTGGATTGACGATCACATCTCGACGCCCATGGCGCGATACCCGGAGTATCGCCAAAGCCGTCAGTCCTTTGGGATCAACGTGCTGGGAACGCTGGTCGTCGAAATCGAGGCAAGCGATGGCACCGTCGGCTTTGCAGTGACGACTGGCGGCGAAATCGGGGCGTTCATCGTCGAAAAACACCTGGCGCGATTCATTGAAGGTCAGCGTGTGACTGACATCGAGAAGATCTGGGATCAGATGTACTTCTCGACGCTTTACTACGGCCGTAAGGGCATCGTGCTCAATACGATTTCGGGCGTTGATCTCGCGCTGTGGGATCTGCTCGCGAAAGTGCGCAAGGAACCGGTGCATGCGCTTTTAGGCGGCCCCGTGCGGGATGAACTCCAGTTCTATATGACCGGCGCTCGACCTGACTTTGCAAAGGAACAAGGATTCATCGGTGGCAAGCTTCCGCTGCATCACGGTCCAGCGGAAGGCAGAGAGGGAATGAGAAAGAATCTCGAGCTCCTCGCTGATATGCGCTCCAAGTGCGGCCCGGACTTCTGGCTCATGTACGACTGCTGGATGAGCCTGGACGTCGAATACGCGACCCGCTTTGCAACCACTGCTTACAACGAGTTTGGCTTGAAGTGGATCGAGGAGGCTCTTCCTCCAGACGATTACTGGGGATACGCCGAACTGCGCAAGAATGTGCCGCGCGGGATGCTTGTCACCACGGGCGAACACGAAGCAACCCGATGGGGTTTCCGCATGCTGTTCGAAATGGACTGCTGCGACATCGTTCAGCCCGACGTTGGATGGTGCGGCGGCATCACTGAGCTAATCAAAATCTCGGCACTGGCCGATGCGCATGGCAAGCTCGTTGTCCCTCACGGATCGTCGGTTTACAGCTACCACTTTGTCATCACGCGACACAATAGTCCCTTCGCGGAGTTCCTCAATATGTCGCCTGGCGCTGACAAGATCGTCCCAATGTTCGATCCGCAATTGCTCGACGAACCGGTGCCTGTGAATGGTCGAATGAAGGCATCTGCACTCGACGCCCCCGGCTTCGGAGTTCGACTGAATCCGGATTGCGCGCTGGCCCGTCCATACACTCACTGACCCTGCCTCGAGGTGAACGCCATGCTTCTCGAAGGAAAAGTTGTAATTGTGACTGGGGGCTCGCGCGGCATCGGTCAGGCAATCGCCGTCGCTTGCGCGAAAGAAGGCGCTAACGTCGCTATTAATTACTGGGGCGACAACGATAAGTCCTACGGAAGGCTCTCGGCCGTCGAGGAAGTGCTGGCTGACATCGAAGGGCTCGGTCGACGCGCGATCGCCGTGGAAGGTAACGTGGCCGAACCTGCTACGGGTGTCGAACTCGTGAGCCGCACGGTCGAGGCGTTAGGGCGTGTCGATGTTCTTGCGAGCAATGCGGGAATTTGTCCCTTCCATGCGTTCCTTGACATGCCGCCATCGGTCTACGAGAGGACGGTCGCCGTCAACCTGAACGGCGCGTTCTACGTAACGCAGGCCGCTGCAAATCAGATGAAAGCGCAGGGCACTGGCGGCTCCATCGTCGCGACGAGTTCCATTAGCGCCCTCGTCGGGGGCGGCATGCAGACGCACTACACGCCAACCAAGGCGGGCGTGCATTCGCTGATGCAGTCGTGCGCCATCGCACTCGGACCCTATGGCATTCGATGCAACTCGGTCATGCCCGGCACGATTGCGACGGATCTGAACGCCGAAGACCTCGCCGACGAGGAGAAGCGAACATATATGGAAAAGCGCATCCCGCTGGGCCGACTAGGCGCGCCCGACGACGTCGCGCAGTGCGTGGTGTTCCTGGCGTCCGATCGCGCACGCTATGTCACGGGTGCGTCGCTTCTCGTTGACGGGGGACTGTTCGTGAACCTCCAGTAACGGTCGCCGCCGAGTATTTGCGCAAGAGCGCAATGAAGTACTCGGCCGGTTCGGCGAGCGGCTCTTCCTTTCGGCGTAAAAGGCCAAACCCCGCCAGGCTCTTGCCGATCTCGAGCGGCAACTGGACGAGGATCTTCGCGCGCAGATAATCGCGAACCACGGACTCGGGCAGCATCGCGACCGCATCGCTGTTCTGCAGGAGCTGCAGCGTCGCGAAAATCGACGCGCACTCGACCACGTTCGCGGGAGTCGCAAGACCAGCATTGGCCAGCTCCTCCTCGAAGAGGTTGCGGGCGGGACTCGTAATCGGCTGCAAGATCCAGGGCCACGGCATTAACGCGTCAAGGCTCACGGTCTCGGCACGCAAAAGCGGGTGCGAGGCGCGCACGACGAGGCGCATGGTCTCACGGGCGAGCGGCTCGAAGTCGAGATCGTTATGCAAAAGCGGGTTAGTGAGGCGCCCAAGCGCGACGTCCACTTCGCGGCGATGTAAAAGCTGCACGACCTGGTCGCTCGTCTCTCCGAGGATGCGCACGTTGAGCAACGGCCGCTCCACTTTCATTTCAGCAACGGCCATCGCGAGTACATCGGGTGCAGCGCCCATGATCGCGCCGACGGTAAGCTGGCCATGGCCGCCGCGGCGCTTGATCTCCAGATCGGCCGCGAAACGGGTGAGTTCGGAAAGTGATCGGCGCGCGTAGGCGACGATGGTGGCGCCCAGTGCGGTGGGCTGCATGCCGCGTGCATTCCGTTCGAAGAGGGCGAAACCGAATGCCTCTTCAATGTCAGACAGCATGCGACTTGCACTGGGTTGTGCAATGTGCACCTCCGCAGCGGCCTGATGCAGATTGCGCGCGTCGTCGAGCGCGACTAGCAAGGCGAGATGCCTGAATTTCAGGCGGTTGACGAGGGCGAGCTGACCACAGGTCGAGTCCATTTTTCCGCGTCCTTCGTGCGATGCAATAACGTGATCGGCCGATTAAAAATGCGGATTGTTGTGTTATCAGATGCGGATTATAGTCAATCCAACGAGGTTCCGGCAGAGAGCCCTCACGACAACATTAAGAGGTCGTCGCAATGGAGACAATCGCGTTTCGCATGACGCTCAAGTCCGGCATGGGCCCGGAATATGAACGGCGTCACCACGAAATCTGGCCTGAACTTGCCAATGCGCTGCGCGCAGCCGGCATCCACGACTACTGGATCTTTCTCGACGAAGCAAGCGGCGCACTTTTCGCGACGTTGAAGCGCGATACCGCACACTCGATGGACCAATTGCCGTCGCTTCCGATCATGCGCAAGTGGTGGGACTACATGGCGGACCTGATGGACACGCAGGCTGACCATTCACCCGTCGTGACACCGCTCGCTCCCATGTTTCATCTTCCCTGAGTTCTTTTGAATCGGCAACGGCCGGAGGAGTGACTCATGCAGGTCGTCGATCCGCACATCCATCTCTGGGACCTCAAGACCCACCATTACCCGTGGCTCGCCAATCCGCGGACTTCGTTCGTCGGCGATGCGCGCAGTCTCAAACATGACTACCTGATCGGCGACCTGCTCGCCGAGACGGGCGAAATCGAGATCCTCAAGCTCGTCCACGTCGATGCAAACCACGATCCGGCGGACCCGGTCGAGGAGACGCGCTGGTTGCAGGGCATCGCGGATAGCGAGGGCAGAGGGATGCCGAACGGAATCGTCGCCGGGGCTGATTTGTCAGCCGACAACGCAGCTCAGGTGCTGGAAGCACATGCCGCATTCGCAAACACGCGCGGCATTCGTCAGATCCTCAATGTGCATGCCAATCCGCTCTACGACTATGTAAGCCGTCACTACATGCACGAGCCGACGTGGCGCAGGAACTTCGCGCTACTGCGAGAGCACGGGTTATCTTTCGACCTTCAACTCTATCCGTCGCAGATGCGCGATGCCGCAGCGCTCGCAAAGGAGTATGCCGATACGCAATTCATCGTCAACCACGCGGGCATGTTTGTGGACCGGTCGTCAGTCGAAGGTTATCGCGCCTGGCGTGACGGCATGTGCATCCTTGCCTCGTGCGACAACGTGTCGGTCAAGATCAGCGGCCTCGCGATGTTCGATCACGGTTGGACTGTTGAGAGCCTGCGACCTTACGTGCTGGAAACCATCGACACGTTTGGCACCGCTCGCGCGATGTTTGCGTCGAATTTTCCGGTCGATCGGCTGTTTTCGAGTTATACGAAGTTGTGGAACGCGTATGCGTCAATCGTCGCCGATGCGAGCGACGCTGAAAAGGATGCGCTCTTCAGGCGCAATGCGGAGCGCATCTACAGGATATAGATGGCGCCGAACCGCCACAAAAAAATCCAAAAGACAGGAGACAAGCATGTCGAGTCATCAAGTAGCGAGGCTGGAGCTACGTCACGCGAGCAAGTCGTTTGGCCGCGTGCGGGCACTCACCGATGGCAGCCTTCAACTCTGGCCGGGCGAAGTTCACGCCTTGCTCGGTGAGAACGGAGCGGGCAAGTCGACGCTCGTGAAGATTCTCGCGGGCGTTCATCAACCCGATGCGGGCGAGATGCTCATTGACGGGGAGCCGCGCCGCTTCAGCAATCCCGGCGAAGCGCGCGATGCCGCAATAGCCGTCATTTACCAGGAGCCTACGCTCTTCGCCGATCTTTCGATCGCGGAAAACATCTACATGGGCCGTCAGCCGGTAGATCGCGCCGGTCGGATCCGCTACGACGAGATGCGTCGCGAAGTGGATACGCTCCTCGCTTCGCTCGGTGTGAACTTGCGCGCGCAGCAGCTCGTGCGCGGCCTTTCCATCGCGGACCAACAGGTGGTGGAGATCGCCAAGGCGCTGTCGCTCAATGCGAATGTCCTCATCATGGACGAGCCGACAGCCGCGCTTTCGCTGCCTGAGGTCGAGCGACTTTTCGCGATCGTGCGTGCCCTACGCGAGCGTGACGTCGCGATCCTTTTCATCACGCATCGGCTCGATGAAGTGTTCGCGCTCACGCAGCGTCTCACAATCATGCGCGACGGCGCCAAGGTCTTCGACGCGCTCACCCCCGATATGACGGTAGATGCAATCGTGAGCAAGATGGTCGGTCGCGACCTGGACACTTTCTATCCTAAAGCCGAGGTCAAGCCGGGTGAGGTCGTGCTTTCGGTGCGGGGCCTGACGCGCATAGGCGTCTTCAAGGATGTGTCGTTCGAGGTAAGGGCCGGCGAGATCGTTGGGCTGGCGGGGCTCGTTGGCGCGGGGCGCAGCGAGGTGGCCCGTGCGATTTTCGGCATAGACCCCGTGGATGCGGGGGAGGTGAAGATCGCGGGCAAGCCGCTCGCGCTCGGCTATCCGGCGCGCGCGGTGCGTGCCGGCCTCGCGCTCGTGCCGGAAGATCGCCGTGCACAAGGTCTTGCACTGGAGCTGTCGATTGCGCGCAACGCGTCGCTCACCGTACTGGGCCGTCTGGTGCGGCATGGGCTCATCACCGCCAAAAGCGAATCGACGCTGGCCGCCGACTGGGGCAAGCGCCTCCGTCTGAAGGCGAGCGACCTGGACGCGCCGGTCGGCACGCTCTCGGGTGGCAATCAGCAGAAGGTCGTGCTCGGCAAGTGGCTCGCGACCAACCCGAAGGTGCTCATCATCGATGAGCCCACACGCGGTATCGATGTGGGTGCAAAGGCGGAGGTTTATCGCGCGCTGTCCGAGCTGGTGCATGAGGGACTGGGCGTGCTGATGATTTCGAGCGAGCTGCCCGAGGTGCTTGGCATGGCCGACCGGGTTCTGGTGATGCACGAAGGCCGCATCAGCGCCGATATCGCTCGCGCCGATGCCAACGAGGAGCGGGTGATGAGCGCGGCACTTGGTGCGCCATCGCAAGCACTGGGGCAGGCAGCATGATCCGGAACACTTCCACCATACCGGCAGACAGTCAACCGGAGACCGCGCGGCACAGCATCGTTGCGGTCATTGCGAGGAGCCGCGAGGCGACGCTCTTTGCCGTGCTGATTGCACTCATCGTCGCGACGGCCGCCGTCAAGCCAGAGTTCCTTAACCTTCAGAATCTGCGCGACGTACTACTCAATGTATCGATCATCGGCCTGCTCACGGCAGGTATGACCGTCGTCATGTTGATGCGCCACATCGATCTGTCGATTGCTTCGGTAGTCGGTGTGAGCGCCTACGGCGTCGGCAGCCTGTTTGTCGCGTATCCGCACATGCCGATCCTGCTCGCGCTCGCGGCGGGGGTCGGCATCGGGCTCGTCATCGGAGCGGTGAACGGGGCACTGGTCACCTTTGGCCGCGTGCCCTCGCTGGTCGCCACGCTCTCGACACTCTATATCGTGCGCGGCGCCGACTATGCGTGGGTCCACGGCGGCCAGATCAACGCGACGAGTCTGCCGGATGCCTTCGCGCTGCTGGCGACCGGCTCGACTGTCGGCGTCCCCAATCTCGTGCTGATCGCGCTTGTCGTGCTCGTCGCGCTTTCGGTGTATCTCAGGCACTACCGGGGAGGCCGCGAGCATTACGCGATCGGCTCGAATCCCGAGGCCGCGAGACTGGCGGGCATCCATGTGGACAGGCGCGTGATGATCGGGTTCCTTCTTTCCGGTGCAATCGCTGGGCTGGCCGGCGTGCTGTGGCTCGCGCGCTTCGGCACCGTCGATGCCAGCACCGCCAAGGGCATTGAACTGCAAGTGGTCGCGGCAGCGGTGGTCGGCAGTGTGGCGATCACAGGTGGCGTCGGCACGATCACGGGTGCGACCCTTGGCGCACTCGTTCTCGGTGTCATCAACATTGCCCTCGTGGTGCTGCGCGTATCACCGTTCTGGCAGCAGGCCATCCAGGGCGCTCTGATCGTCACGGCGATCACGCTCGATACTTTGCTGGCGCGCTCCGTCGCCAAGCGCATGATGAGGAAACGCGACCATGGCTAAACCCGATTCCGCTCTGTCCGTCACGAAGCGCCGCCACGCGTCATGGGAGACGATGCTCATCGCCGTGCTCATTGCATCGGTCGCGGCAGGACGCCTGCTTTCGCCGCTGTTTCTGTCGGCGGCCAATCTCTCGAACATGCTGGCCGATTTCACTGAGATCGCGCTGATTGCGTTACCGATGACGCTAATCATCGTCGCGGCGGAAATCGATCTGTCGGTGGCCTCCGTGCTCGGCGTATCCAGCGCGCTAATGGGCGTACTGTGGCACATGGGGCTCCCGATGCCGCTCGTCATTGTGATCGTGCTTGTGGTCGGAACCCTTGCGGGCCTGCTCAACGGGCTCGTGATCGTGCGCTTCAACCTGCCCTCGCTCGCGGTCACTATCGGCACGCTCGCCCTGTTTCGAGGTCTCGCCTATGTGCTGCTTGGCGACCAGGCCGTCGCGGACTTTCCGGCAGCCTATACCGCATTCGGCATCGACACGGTCGCAGGCTCGTTTCTACCGGTGCCATTCGTTCTGGTGATTCTTGGCGCGATCGGGTTTGCAGTGCTGCTGCAGGCGACACCCTTCGGTCGCAGCCTCTATGCAATCGGTGCGAACCAGACGGCCGCTCAGTTCTCCGGTATTGACGTTGCAAAGACAAAGATCAGGCTGTTCATGATGTCGGGCGCGATGGCGGCTCTCGCGGGCATCGTCTACACGCTGCGCTTTACCAGCGCACGCGGCGATAACGGCGAAGGGTTCGAACTATCGGTGATTGCCGCGGTGCTCTTCGGTGGGGTGAGCATCTTCGGCGGTCGCGGCTCGATGATCGGTGTGCTGTTGTCGCTGCTCGTGATCGGTGTACTGCGCAACGCCCTCACGCTCGCCGATGTGTCGAGTGAAACCCTAACGATCGTCACCGGCGTGTTGCTGCTCTCGTCGGTGTTGATACCAAACCTTGTCGCGCGCTGGCGTGCGATGCGGGAAAAGCGTCTGCTCACGCGGGCGTCATAGTGCGGCTCTGAAAATCAACTCTTCGCGAGCCGTCCAATCATCGGAGGCACCGCCCTCACAGGAGACGTCAGACATGAAAAGAACACTTCGATCCACCCGCGCGGCATTCGTTGCCGTGGCGATCGTCGCGGCGGGCGTTTCGCTCACCGCGTACGCCGCCGAGATCAAGAGCGGCCTGAAAATCGCCTTCGTGCCGAAGCAGATCAACAACCCCTACGAGGTCATTGCCGACGATGGAGGAATGTCGGCCATCAAGGAGTTCAAGGGAGAAGGCAAGGTCGTCGGGCCCTCGGATGCGGGGGCGTCGTCGCAGGTGTCGTACATCAATACGCTCATCACGCAGCGGCAAAACGCGATCGTAATTGCCGCGAACGATGCGAATGCTGTCGTGCCTTACCTCAAGAAGGCAATGGCACAAGGCATCAAGGTCGTCTCATTCGATTCTGATACGGGACCGGCAGGCAGACAGATCTTCGTGAATCAGGCGAACGCTGAAGCGATTGGGCGCGGGCAGGTGCAACTCCTGTCAAAACTCATAGGCGGCGAGGGCGAGTTCGCGATCCTTTCCGCCACGCCAAACGCAACCAATCAGAACACCTGGATCAAGTGGATGCAGGAGGAACTGAAGAAACCGGAATATTCGAAACTGAAGCTCGTGAAGATCGCGTATGGCAACGACGATGACCAGAAGTCATTCGTCGAAACGCAGGGCTTGCTCCAGGCGTATCCGAACCTCAAGGGCATTGTCGCACCGACATCGGTCGGCATTGCGGCGGCTGCACGCTATATCTCGTCGTCGCCGGCTAAAGGCAAAGTAGCGGTGACCGGTCTCGGCACACCGAATCAGATGCGCTCATTTGTCAAGAACGGCACTGTCACGGCATTCCAGCTGTGGGATCCGGGCCAACTCGGGTACCTTGCGGCGTACGCAGCGGCGAATCTTGCGTCGGGCACAATCACCGGCAAGGAAGGCGAATCGTTTGACGCCGGCAAGCTCGGAAAGCGCACGATCGGCAAGGATGGTGAGGTGATTCTCGGGCCGCCCACCACGTTCGACGCAAGCAACATCGACAGGTACAACTTCTGATGGGCGTCGTCGGCATGGGAAGCGCGTGTTCCACCTCGTGCCGATGACCTATCTGCCTTCGCAGGCGCGAAGCACAGCTCGTGAAAATTCGTAATGGCTATCGGCGTTTGCGGTAACCGGATTGTCCCGACGCCGGCGCGCGCGATAGTGAGACACATTGAACCTACATTTAAAGGAGAGACGACAGATGAAACTTGTACGCTTTGGGGTGCCCGGTGAGGAAAAGCCCGGGGTACTGGACGCAGAAGGGCGCGTGCGCGACCTGTCCGCGCATGTCACGGACGTCGCAGGCGCGGCTTTGACCCCTGAGGGACTGCAAAAGCTCGCGGAGCTTGAGCTGGACGGCCTGCCCGTCGTCGAGGGAAAGGTACGCTTTGGTCCTTGCGTAGGACGCGTGGGTAAGCTCGTCTGCGTGGGCCTTAACTATTCGGATCACGCGAAAGAGTCTGGTATGGCGATTCCCACGGAGCCTGTTCTCTTCATGAAGGCGACGAGCTCGATTACGGGGCCGGACGACGATGTGCTTATCCCGCCCGGTGCGCAGAAGGTCGACTGGGAGGTCGAGCTGGGCGTGGTAATCGGTAAGGAAGCGCGCTATGTAAGTCGCGAGAAGTCGCTTGATCATGTTGCCGGCTACTGCATCGTGAACGACGTCTCCGAGCGCGCTTATCAGATTGAGCGCGGTGGACAATGGGATAAAGGCAAAGGCTGCGATACGTTTGGACCGATTGGGCCGTGGCTGGTCACACGTGACGAGATCGCCGATCCGCAGGACCTGAACATGTGGCTCGAAGTGGACGGCAAGCGGTATCAGGAGGGCAACACGCGCACGATGATCTTCGATGTCGCGACGCTTGTCTCCTACATCAGTCAGTTCATGAGCCTGCAGCCGGGGGATGTGATCTCTACCGGGACACCCCCGGGTGTAGGCATGGGGCAGAAGCCCGAACCCGTCTATCTGGGAGCAGGACAGACCATGCGGCTCGGCATCGCGGGACTCGGCGAACAGCAGCAACGCACAGTGAACACGAATATTGCGGAGGCAGAATGAACCAGATCGATCTGAATGGGCGTACCGTGGCGATCACCGGCGGGGCGCGGGGCATTGGCTATGCGGTGGCTGAGCGGGCGCTACGCTCGGGGGCGTCTGTCTCGCTGTGGGACGTTGACGCCCAACGACTGGAACAGAGTCGGGCTGAACTCGCGCCACTGGGAAATGTGTCGACGGCGACCGTCGACATTACACGGGAAGAGTCCGTGGATGAAGCAGTCAAGTCTACCGTCGAGAAACACGGCTCCCTCGACGTGCTGATCAACAGCGCGGGCATTACGGGCGGCAACGGTGCGACGTGGGAACTCGCGCCAGACGTGTGGCGCCGGGTGATCGATGTAAATCTTGTTGGCACGTATCTTACGTGTCGCGCGGTCGTGCCGCAGATGTTGAAGCAGGGCTATGGCCGCATCGTTAATATTTCATCCGTTGCTGGAAAGGAAGGCAATCCGAACGCCTCGCATTACAGCGCATCGAAAGCCGCGGTCATCGGTCTCACGAAGTCGCTCGGCAAAGAGCTTGCAACAAAGAACATCCTGGTGAACGCGGTGACGCCCGCAGCGGCCAAGACCGAGATCCTCGCCTCGATGACCCAGCAGCACATCGATTACATGCTGTCCAAGATTCCAATGAATCGCCTGCTGGAGCCCGACGAAGCGGCGTCGCTCATTCTCTGGCTCTCTTCCGAGGACTGCGCGTTCAGCACGGGTGCGGTTTTCGACATCTCCGGAGGTCGGACGACTTACTGATCTCGACGTCGTCGACGAAGCAACAGTCTTCTCGACACGGCCAAATAACAACAGGCTGCGCAGCCACGTCAAGAATACTATCGTCTGCTTCTAAACGAGCCAATGCAACCGCTCTTTCTGGAATGAAGAAAATCGATGAAGAGCTGAGTGCCGCAGCGTCGACCATTCGGCATCTATCGAGGCTTGGCTGTGGACGGTGCTCGTGGGAGGAAGCAGGCATCGGTGCTTCGTTCCGATCCCGAGGCTTTGGAGGCAACGCGGACGTGTCTATGTGTCTGTGGCTGCTCGGGAATTGCTGGACTATTGGCGGTTGTCTGAGTTGCCGGGTAAGGCATGAAGCACATGCGCCTGGCAATAAAGATTTCCGGCGACAACTGGAAGCGACGCTGTAGGGGACGATCTCACTTCGGAGCAGATAGTGTTGAAACAAAGACATGGACTTGCCGACTTGTTGTCTGTACAGGAAACAAAGCTTCTTGTCGACGGTCTGGGGGCCCTCTTGCGGGAACGGTCTGTTGCGTTCGAGATTGCACGCGACGCAGCAGTATCGCGTGGGCAGGAAGGGTTGGACGTCCGGGACTTCGGTCTGCCCGACATACTTCGTCTGAGCCGACTGCTGAGCACGTGAATGTTCGACCCAGAGCCTTCCTCGCCTTGGGCGCCTGCACTCGCGACCACATCTCGTTTCTCTGCGCCCGGGTAGTCGCCGTTCGGCTCGGCATTCAACAAAAAACCAATGGCTTGCTGCTGATCGAGAAGTAAAGAAGTGACTTTTCCGTCCACATTGCCGGATTCTGGCGAGACAGCGTGGGAAAACCGGCATGGGCGCAGTTGCCTTGTCAGAGCCCACCGAGGTCTTTTATGTCTGCCCCCTTGTTCCAGCGCGGACCGAGAGACTTATGACTGACGTGACACAGTTGTGAAAATCGTTGTTATTCCCGAGAACCCGCCGATAGAGACTATGCCTACCGTTACCTGTATTGAAGATTTGCGCGTTCTGGCGGAGGGTCGTGTACCCCGCATGTTCTATGACTACGTCTCGAGGAAGCCCTGATCCACCACTTCACA
Source organism: Paraburkholderia sp. SG-MS1 (assembly GCF_012275575.1). Lineage (GTDB taxonomy): Bacteria > Pseudomonadota > Gammaproteobacteria > Burkholderiales > Burkholderiaceae > Paraburkholderia. Next base: position 104,380 of record NZ_NPIH01000223.1, read on the forward strand.
GACTTCCTGCTAGAACTGGGTGACGATTTCGCCTTCGTCGGCCGCCAACGACGCCTGCGGGTCGACGACACCTGGTTCAGGGGCGAGCAGGTGTTTTTCCACTGGCGCCTAAATGCCGGGTCATCATCGACCTGAAGGTCGGGCGTTTCAGCTACGCGGACGCCGGCCAGATGCATCTCTATCTGAACCACGCGCGTGAGCACTGGATGAAGCCTGGCCAAAATCCGCCGGCCGGGCTAATCCTGTGTGCGGAGAAAGAGGCGGCCGAGGCACGCGACGCGCTCGATAATCTGCCGAGCAAGATCCTGGCCACCGAGTACCAGGCTGTACTGCCCGACGAAACGCTGATTACACAGGAACTTGAACGCACGCGCGCAGCGCTCGAGCAACGGAGGCTGTCCGGCGATAGCGACGAGGCCGAACCGTGACTGGATGCCGCCTGCACGCCGTTTTGTGACGCACATTCTCCAAGCGGGCGAGTCCGCGAGCGCGCAGCAGGCTCCCCCCTTCCGGACTTCTATTGCATGCGGTAACGGACGGTCGTCCATTGCTTGAGGGATTGCCTGGCGTCAGTGGACCTCATCCCGATACGCCCGACCTGCAAAGCGATGGATGGCCGTCAATGCCCGGCCGGGTCCGTCAATCGCGCTGGCGGAGAAGGGGTGAAAATCACCGTCAGCTAGCCGGCGTGGCATGAGCGGATGAGTTCCCGGTTTCCGCATTTCAGCAATGTACAGAAAGCAACGGTCGGTCACGCCGGACACTTCGATTCCCGGAATCGGAAACACGTCTTGCGGGAACGAGCGGCCTTCTCGTGCCTTGAACGTTGGATCCCGAACTCTCATCCACCTTACTCATGGAGTTGTGCAGTTTGCCGCATTAAACGGAGTGCTTCTAATCCAGAGGATTTTTGCGGAGCGGAGACGGCGCACTGAGCTCGCCTGGGCATGGCGGACGAAGCCGTTTCTGCTCGGCAAAAAATTCCTTTGAGCTAAACCGCTCCGCGAGCAGTGACGGCTATGGGCATTGAATCGTTGCAGTTGGGGGTGATGTCGCCAGAGCACGCGATCCTGGTCGTCGATCACAGCGACCACGGCATTGTTCGAGTGCAGATCGATAGCGCAATACTTCATATGCGCCTCCTGACAGGTCGGTTGGTGGTTCGCACCGCAACTGTAGACCTTTGCCGCCCCTTACCTTGGGGGCGGCAAAGGAGGCCTTTCAGATGACTATCGACTCGGAGGCTTCGACCTCGTCCCAACAGCCCTTGGCCGGTGACAACTTTCCTTCGTTCTACGAGTGAAGCCATCAGTCTGGCAAACGCCTGTGTGGGTGATTTTCCCGATCACTTCGCCCTCGCGACGTGGCGCAACATCGATCTCTACGATCTCAAGGGGCTTGCCCGGGGCAAACGCTACAGCGGCACATGATTTCATAAACCGTCTTTGCAAAAAGGGAAAGTAAATCGAGGAATGTAAGAGCAGTCGTTAGCGTACACTAACAGATGTTAGGGGCGGTGACGTCATTCATGAATCTCTGAGAGATCGTTCCATGGACTGCATATCAAACCGAGTTTGTTTCCTATTGAACTTCGTTGTCGATTCGAAGAGGAGCGCGACTTTGTTCGTTATTTAGGTTAACGAACTCACCCAGCAGTCGGATGAATTCGCCCGCATCTTTCTCGTCCATCCGCTCGAGAAGGCGATCGCGCAACCCTTTAACGTTCGGTGTCAGGCGAGTGATCAACTCCTCTCCCAATGGCGTCAAAAGTAACTTTCGCTGCCGTCGTGGCAGCATCTGTCTGACTATCCAGCCCTTTGCTTCAAGGCGCGCAGCCATGTCGGCCGTCGTAGATGTGTCTAGCGCAACTCTTTGAGCCAAAGTCACCTGATCTAGTCCCGGGCATTCATAGAGTTTGCGCAGGAAAGCGTACTGCACGGGCGTCACCAAACCACCGAGCTCCTCGTGGAACATTGCGACCGCGATTTGGTGAGCGCGACGAATGAGATGCCCGGGTTCCTCGTAGAGTTCAAGGTTTGGGGATGACGAACTGCTCGCGTTTGTGCTTTCCATGTGGTTTTGCGGCCTGCTGTTCGCCGCTACCGAGATTTACATAGAGGACTAGAACTTCGGGAAAGTAAGGCGTAGCCAGTCAATAGTTCGAATTGTGTAATTCGCATGTGTGTATCGTCGAGGAAACACAGTTCGAAGAACCCTATCCAAAGATAGGTGATACCCCTCGTGAGGCGGGAGACTATCTCTCGCATACGAGGGGTGAGTGTACTTAGTGCGACCATTCAGTGTACGGAATGTCAATTCTGGACGCACCCCTCCCCACGAACGAATAGCCCACGGAGACGATTAACGTGTACCTAAAGAATGTCTGGTATGTCGCCTGCACACCCGATGAGATTGACGGAAAGCCCCTTGGGCGCAAGATCTGCGGTGAATCGATCGTGTTTTATCGGTCGGGAGACGGGACGGTCGCTGCTCTAGAAGACTTCTGTCCCCATCGAGGGGCGCCGTTGTCTCTTGGATTTGTCCGCGACGGTACGCTAGTCTGCGGTTATCACGGCCTCGAGATGGGCTGTGAGGGGAAGACTACGGGCATGCCCGGTCAGCGCGTTGGTGGTTTCCCGCAAATTCGGCGATATCCTGCCGTAGAGCGTTACGGCTTTATCTGGGTTTGGCCCGGTGATGCGGCGCAGGCGGAGCCAAACGAAATTCACCGTCTCCCGTGGGCGGAGGATCCAGCTTGGGCACACGGTGGAGGGCTTTACCATATCAAGTGCGATTATCGGCTCATGATCGACAACCTGATGGATTTGACGCACGAAACGTACGTCCACGCGAACAGCATTGGACAAAAGGAAATTGACGACGCGCCTCCGAAGACCGTTAACAAAGGCGATCAAGTGGTCACGAGCCGATTCATGGAAAATATCACGGCTCCCCCGTTCTGGAAGATGGCTTTGCGCGGCAATGGCCTCGCCGACGACGTGCCAGTCGACCGCTGGCAGATCTGTACATTCACGCCTCCCAGCCACGTGATGATTGAGGTCGGCGTTGCGCACGCTGGGCACGGCGGCTATATCGCTCCCGCCGATCGCAAGGCGTCGTCCATCGTAGTCGACTTCATCACCCCGGAAACTGAGACCTCGATTTGGTACTTCTGGGGTATGGCGCGGAATTTCCGTCCTGAGGACGAGGAGCTGACCGCGAAGATTCAGGAGGGCCAAGGGAAGATCTTTGCCGAAGACCTCGAAATGCTGGAACGGCAGCAGCGCAATCTCGATGCGTGGCCGGACCGCAATCTTCTCAAGCTCAACATCGATGCGGGCGGTGTACTGTCGCGTAAGGTCATTGACCGCTTGCTTGCAGCGGAGCGCACGTCCTCTGTCGGCCAGCCGATCATCCCGATTGCTCGGGCGTCGGAGGCGTCGTGAACAACGAGACGTTGACAGTACAGGTCTCAGGGAAGTGGGTCGAGGCACAGGATATCTGCGGCTTTGAACTCAGAAATCCTGATGGGACATCTCTGCCCGCTTTTACCGCTGGTTCGCATATCGACGTCCATTTGCCTGGCGGCCTCGTGCGTCAGTATTCCCTGTGCGGTGATCCGGGGAGTGCGGACCGATACGAAGTCGCCGTGCTGCGAGACGCCGGCGGTCGAGGTGGCTCGATAGCCATACATGATCTCGTCCATGTGGGAGACTTTCTGCAGGTCAGCGTTCCCCGGAATCACTTCGCAATCGAACAAAACGCCACGCGTCATTTACTCCTGGCGGGCGGAATCGGAGTGACGCCAATTCTAAGCATGGCAGAGTATCTGTCATCACGAGGGGAGTCGTTCGACATGCACTACTGCACACGCAGCGAGAGCCGTACGGCCTTCATCGCCCGTATTTCCGAATCAGACTTTTGTGATCGCGTCCAGTTTCACTACGACAACGGCGACGCTTCGCAACGATTCGATCTAACTTCGACATTGACAGAAGAGCAGGAGAGCACACATCTATATGTCTGCGGTCCAAGAGGGTTTATGGATGGAGTACTCTCTGCAGCCCGCGCACAAGGGTGGACTGAGGACCGGTTGCATTATGAATTCTTTAGCGGAACAGTCACGAAGCTAGAGGGTGACGCGCCTTTCCAGGTTCGATTGGCCAGCAGCGGCGCTGTAGTTGACGTTCCGGCAGGAAGCACTGTCGTCGAAGCTCTGGCTACCCATGGCGTGGAAATACTCACGTCGTGCGAACAGGGCGTATGTGGCACGTGTCTGACGCGGGTATTGGAAGGTCAACCTGATCATCGCGATTCCTACCTGACGGAAGAAGAGAGGGCATCGGGTGACCAGTTTATGCCATGCTGTTCCCGATCGAAGTCGACGTTGCTCGTCCTGGATCTGTAGCCCGGAAGCATGGCTAGACGCATTGTGTGACTTCCGCGCTGTTAATCGCCAACTCAGGTGCTTGGCCGATTCTGGTCGAGCAACTAGGAGCTAAACGCGTCGTCGCCGGCCCGGGTGACGACGCATTTCAGGATTTCCCCGCGAACTGAAGCGAGAATGCCAACGGCTTCATGAGATCGGCCGACACCGGTGGAATCGTGACAACAATGACAGCCTCAGACGATAATATTCGCGTAACACGTGAATGCAGTTAGTGACGGGCAGCGTCCCTTTGTAGCTGGGCCTGAACTTTGGCGTAGCGCAGAGGCGGTAGCCCGAATCGTTTCTTGAAAACTTCTCGAAAAGCGCGTTCAGACTCATAGCCAACGACTTCTGCTATTTGTGCAATCGATAGCCTACCTTCCATCACTTTCTCCGCCGCTAATTGCATTCGGCAGTCGATCAAATATTCGATTGGTGATTGTCCGACGAGCTTAGCGAACCTTCTCCCGAAGGTATGACGGGACATGCCAGCTTCCCCGGCAAGCGCTTCCGTAGTCCACGGAAAACCGGCATTCGAATGAATTAGTGCGAGCGCATGCCGAATCCGCTTGTCGGCAATACCTCTTAGCCAGCCAACCGAATCGCTGGGCAAAGAAAGAGCGTGGGCCCGTATGAAACTGGTGAAGATTAGCTCGGCAAGATGCGTTGCCGTCGCGACATAGCCGGGCGTTGCCGACGTCTGCTCATTAGCTAAAAATTCGAGCATTGAGCCTATCCACGGGAAGAAGCCACGAGCGCTACCCCGCAGCAAGATTACATCAGGTAACGCACTGAGAAGAGCATTCCCTCCCGCGTCCTGGAGGAGGAAGGCAAGGCTGAGCAAGCGGCCTTGCCTTGGTTCATCACCCAATTTAAGCCCGGCGATGGGGGCCGTCTGTTTGGCGCCGGGAAGCAGTTTCGGTAGTTCGTGTTCCTCCCAGTAGTCAAAAAGTTCGACGCAGTCGGCGTCAACAGACGATGCGATCCGGAACTTCGCTCCGTGGAGCACAAGAATCGAGTCACCGGGTTGCAATTCGAGCGGAGGGGGAGTGTCGCGCAAAATCCAGAAAGGAGTGTCGATGCAACAAAATGCGTAAGCGTAAGCCGATGGCATCTTGGGCACAGCCAGGCCCCAGTCCTTACCCAACGCATAAATGCCACCGGAGTTAGACGCAACCTTTAGTGATAGCAACACTTCGCCGAGCAAATCCATGGCGTTCTGAGAGGGTTATGGAATCAGCCGAAATTCGTCTCAGTCTAGCATGGAGTAGATAGGGTAAGCGTCATACACTGGGCATTCAATGCGCGATTCCGCGACATGAACACAAGACCTGAATGGAGACTCCCCATGTACCTCCGCAACTGCTGGTATGTTGCAGCCTGGAACTACGAAATCGAAGCCGATACCTTACTTGCACGAACCATTATCAACGAGCCTCTGGTATTTTTCCGAAAGGAGGATGGAACGGTAGCAGCACTGCAAGATCGTTGTTGTCACCGTTCTGCGCCGCTGTCGATTGGACGTAAGGAAGGCGACGCCGTACGTTGTATGTATCACGGGCTCAAGTTTGACAGCAGCGGGAAATGCGTTGAGATTCCTGGCCAGGATGCTATTCCGCCTCAAGCTTGTGTTCGGAGTTTCCCTGTGACCGAGAGGTATAGCTGGGTCTGGGTTTGGATGGGTGATCCGGCGCTCGCTGACGAGAATTTGATCCCGCCAGCAGTGGCACACGACGACCCGAACTGGATTTTCCGGTCTGGCAGCATCGAATACGCCGCGAACTATCAGCTCGTGAACGATAACCTGCTCGATTTCTCCCACCTCACTTTCCTTCACCCCAATAGCTTCGGCGTTGGGTCCGATTGGGCGCATATTCGTCCGAAGGTGACACGACTTGAGCGTGGCGTGCGGGTCGAACGGTGGCTTCCGAATCAGCCCATCCCCAACCACATCAGGGGGGTTACGGATTGTGAACTTCTTGACCTATGGAGCCACTATGACTATTTGGTGCCAGGCGTCATGGTGATGTACTCATCAAGCTATCCTCAAGGGACGCTTGACAAATTCAATGGTGGAGCGCCTACCGGAATACAACCGATTACCAGTGACGTCACTTGCCAGGCGATTACGCCATGTGGGGATGAGCAGTCACGTTATTTCTTCTCGTGGGCACCAAACGTCCATGCACAGGCGGGCTGCAGTGACGAACTCGCGGACGGTATGATTGCAATTGCGCGAATGGCCTTTGAGGAGGATCGCCTGATGATTGAATCTCAGGCACACAATCTCAAGATGGCGCCCAATGCAAAGCAGGTCGCGATTGCGTTCGACAATGCGCTTTCGCAAATGCGTTGGGTATTGGACAAGTTGATCAAGGAAGAAGCGCAACCGCAGTTGAATTCGGCTTCCGTGGTAGCTTAACAACTTGCCGTTAGCAATGCACCGCAGTCAGAAGATTGCGGTGCATTTTTTGCGTGTCGCTGCTGTGATGAGTTATAAACTCAACGCACAACGAAAGTGGTTATTTCCCGTTTTCTCAGCAGATACTGACTTCACGCGGCGTGCCGTATCATGCCCATCGCCGGATGGTTTAGCGCAGGCGGAAACACACACCACGTACCGTCGTCGTGCCGGAAGAAATAGATAGCCAGCGCGCCAGCCGGTCGCAATGTCTCAACGCATACATAGCGTCTCTGACCCAATGGTATGCGACCGAATCCGGTGACCCGGACTGGCGTTGACGAAGTGGGACCAAGCCATTTCTCGACCAGCAAACGCAAAGACTTGTCAGCGGTTCCCATCAATGTCTCCTTCAAAATCCCATGTCCTTGATACAGAAATCGCATTAGATGCGATTCGCAGTTCATGAGGAACCTACCTTCTTTGCGTGACTTATATAAAGTCAATGCGACGCTGTGTCGAGGCCGCGTACTGCGACAATTGCGTATGAGAATTCATGAATCAGGGCATTGCGCTCACCATCTGACGTAACGACATCTCTTCGCGTCCGACGCCGGGAGCGTCGATCTCCTTTTGGAAGTGTGCTGAGACGAAGGTCACATCGCCATTCCGTATCGTGCGGTTAGATGTCAAGTTCGAGCACTGCGGTCTTGGCGCGTGAAACGCAAATCAGCATGCTCTTACCCTCGGCGCGGGTAATATCCGAGAGAATAAAATCTCGATGATCTGGCGTCCCAGAAAGTACGCGCGTCTCACAGCTTCCGCATAGCCCTTCACGGCACGAGAAGGGCACGCAGTGACCTTTTTCCTCCAGCACCTCAAGTATGCTGCGGTCCGCCGGCACTTCCAGTTCCTCACCGCTGCTACGCAGCACAAGCTTGAAGCTCTGGAGATCACCACTGTTCGGAGCTTTGCCTCCAAACCACTCGAAGTGCATGCGTTCATGCCCATGCGATACCTCGCCTGCAGCTTGTACGCTTTCCATTAACGAGGCAGGGCCGCAACAATAGATGTGACTATCGCTGGGCAGAGCGGCGACGGCGACGTCGACATCAAGTGCTTTGCCTGCGTTCTCGTCGAGGAAATGTGTGTGAACGTTCTGCTGGGAGAAGTCCTGAAGCTCGTCGAGGAATGCCGCACGGAGTCGACTGCGTGCGAGGTAATGAAGTTGCCACGGCTTGCCATGAGCCACACACCAACGGATCATGGCAAGGATCGGGGTGATGCCAATCCCGCCTGCGATAAAGGTAAAGTGCTCGCCGCTCTGATCGATCGGGAAATTGTTGCGAGGCGTACTAACCCGAAGACGGTCGCCAACCTTTAACGCGCCGTGGAGATATTTGGAGCCTCCACGGCTTGTAGGTGAAAGTCCGACGCCGATCGAGTAGTGACTTACGTCCTGGAAGTCATTGCAGAGTGAGTAGTGTCTGATCAGACCGTTAGGAAGATAGACTTCCAGGTGAGCGCCTGGTTCGAAAGGCGGTAGACCGTGCCCTTGGGCATCCACGAGGTCATATCGCAGGATATCCTTGGCTTCAGCGTGAATCGCGGCAACGACAGTGTCAATGTATCCGGTGGACATTTCTGGCTTCTAGAACGAGAATCCGCCCAGCGGATTCCCTCTGTTTAGGGTGGCTATAGGTAACGAACCGACTACGGTAATACAGCGTCTGCTCCACAGATCAAAGGCGTTCCGGCCGCTGGATCAAGGTCGACAACGGCGTTGACGTCGTACACGAACGGCACCTCGCGCATGAAAATGGAGGGATACGAGCCGCTGCATCGGCTTATGCGCATCCTCATTGCCAAGAGAGCGTAAGTACCGTTCTCGACATACCGAAAACTCGGCAGATATCCCAGATTCCAGCATTTGGACGTGCCCAGCACCTATCCTTCGATAGCGTGCCGCTCTCTCCATACAAGCTTTCCCCGGCTCAGGCGAACTATCCAAAGATAGGTGATGGCGCCTGGCAACGGCGCGAACATCCTGTTGGGGCAAACAGAGTTCCAGCACGCACAAGCCCACCTGCTATTGCGCGTGCGTTGAAAACCCAAACAGGAGACGGATATGGCGGGAAACCGTGGCGTTGTCTATGTTGAACCGGGGAAAGTTGAAGTTCGTCACATCGACTTTCCTGAACTCAAAGACCCGTCGGGCCGCAAGGCTAACCACGGCGTGATTCTGCGTGTAGTGTCTACCAACATCTGTGGTTCGGACCAACATATGGTTCGTGGTCGCACTACCGCACCCGCTGGATTGGTGCTGGGGCACGAGATTACCGGGGAAGTGGTCGAGGTAGGGGCGGACGTCACTACCCTTCAGAAGGGCGACCTTGTGTCGGTGCCTTTCAACGTTGCTTGCGGCCGGTGCCCGATGTGCAAGGCGCAGAACACGGGTGTTTGCCTGACGGTCAACACGGCTCGTCCCGGCGGTGCCTATGGCTATGTGGACATGGGCGGCTGGATCGGCGGTCAAGCTGAGTACGTCATGGTTCCATACGCCGACTTCAATCTTTTGAAATTCCCTGATCGTGACCAAGCTATGGCGAAGATCAGGGACCTCACTTGCTTGTCCGACATTTTGCCCACCGGCTACCATGGCGCCGTCACGGCGGGCGTTGGCCCGGGTACCGTCGTGTACGTCGCCGGCGCTGGTCCTGTTGGAATGGCGGCGGCTGCGTCGGCGCGACTGCTAGGGGCTGCAGTCACGATTGTTGGTGACGTCAACAAGGCGCGGCTTGCGCACGCGCGTGCGGTGGGTTTCGAAACCGTGGACCTCTCCGAAGATGCGTCGCTTGGTGAGCAGATCGCCGCGATTGTGGCTGTACCCGAGGTTGATTGTTCAATCGACTGCGTTGGTTTCGAAGCTCGCGGACATGGACATTCCGGCTCGCAACTCGAAGCCCCCGCCACAGTTCTCAATTCTCTGATGGAGATCACAAAGGTCGCGGGGCGCGTGGGTATTCCTGGCCTCTATGTGACCGATGATCCGGGCGGTGTCGACGCTGCGGCCAAGCAAGGAAGCCTTTCGGTTCGGTTGGGTCTGGGTTGGGCGAAGTCGCACAGCTTCTTCACCGGTCAAACACCTGTGATGAAGTACAACCAGCAACTTATGCAAGCAATTCTGTGGGACAGAATCAACATTGCAGAGGTTGTGAACGTGAACGTGATTTCTCTCGACGATGCTCCGCAGGGTTACGCCGCGTTTGACTCGGGCGTATCGAAGAAGTTTGTCATCGATCCCCACGGGCTCATCCAGAGAGCCGCATAAGCGTAGAGGGTAGGGTGCCCTTTGCTCCCCGCTGTCGAAAAGGATACGAATCATGGTCACGGCAGTTCTTTCCCGGTCGGCTGTCGCAGCGGCATTCTTTCTCGCATTGGGCATTTTCGGTGAATTCTTGCATTTAAAGTTTTACGGGTTTATCGGTGATGCTTCGCTCGAGTCATTCGCTGTGGATTGGTGCGGAATGATGCTCGTGGCAATCGCCCTGGTCGGGCTGTTCTACGCCACAGCATGCACAGTCGCGGCGAAAGCCGCTAGTCGATGCCATGTGCAGTTTTGGGGCTTTGTCGGTGGTATAGCAGCGTTGGTGTTTGTTACCTGCGCGTAGCGACGCGCAGGCGATGCTCGGTCGGCGCTACAGCGATACGGGACGGCTAGAGCACTAGCCCTACGAGGAAACAGCCAAATTGAGGTTGACACATATGAAAGTCCGGGCTCGGCTGAGTCTGGGCTTTGGCATCGTAATAGCGCTGATGATCGCACTGGTCGTCGTCGGGCTTGTACGTTTGACGAATATTGGGGAGGCAAACACCAAGATTGTTCAGGAAGATTGGGGCAAATCAAATTCCGCCCAGGCAATCGACGTTACCACTAGAGCCAATGTAGAGCTCGCTATGGAGTTGTTCCTTCTCGATGACGGAGCGAAAGGAAAAGCCACGGATATCCGTCGCTTGATTGATGGTAACCAGAAGTTGATCCAAGCTGAGCTTGCGGCTCTTCAAGCGTTGATACGTTTGCCGAAAGAGACGGAACTGATGGCAAAGATTAACTCGTCGAGGAGCGTCTACGAAAAATCAGCTGACACGATCGCATCTCTGCTGGCAGCCGAGAGGTGGCAAGAGGCTGCCAGGACGATGTTGGATGAAACTCTTCCGTCTCTGGGCGCGCTGCAACGGAATATCTCTGAAATGGTCAAGTTGCAGAAGGACCTGGGCACGCAGCATGGCACAGAGGCGGCCTCCAACATCGACTCAGCTCGTCGGATGATGACCAGCATGGGTATTGCTGCACTCCTGATCGGAATATGCTTCGCCTACGTTATTACAAAATCGATTACGCAACCGTTGCTGACGGCAGTCCGGGTTGCGGAAAGTGTCGCGTCTGGCGACCTGACGAGCCGTATCGAGGTCGTTGGCCGCGATGAGACCGCCCAAATGCTCCGGTCAATCCGAGAAATGAACGAAAACTTGAAGGATATCGTGGGGCGGATTCGCCGTGGCACAGACACCATCGCAGACGCATCAACGCAAATTGCAACGGGCGGCCTGGATCTTTCTGCTCGGACCGAAGAGCAAGCGAGCTCACTTGAGGAGACCGTTGCATCGATGCAAGAGCTTACGAGCATGGTCAAGCAAAACGCTGATAACGCTCAACATGCCAACAGTCTCGCTTCATCAGCGTCCGATATTGCCACGAAGGGCGGAGCAGCGATCAAGCAGGTCATTGACGTGATGGCCGCAATTACGAGTTCGGCGCGACAGATATCTGACATTACCGCCGTCATCGATGGAATCGCATTTCAGACGAATATTCTGGCCCTAAACGCGGCAGTCGAGGCTGCGCGCGCTGGCGAGAATGGCAGGGGATTTGCCGTTGTTGCGTCGGAGGTGAGAAATCTTGCACAGCGTTCAGCGACTGCTGCTAAAGAAATCAAGACGCTGATTGGTCAATCTGTGGGCAAAGTGGAATCAGGAAGCGACCTCGTTGGGCAAGCAGGTGTGACGATGGACGAGATTCTGCAAAGTGTCCGGCATGTCGCCGACATTATGGTGGAGATAAGCGCTGCGAGCGCAGCGCAGAGCGCGGGAATTGAGCAGGTAAATCAAGCAATCAATCAGATGGAGAAAGTGACGCAACAAAATGCGTCGCTTGTCGAAGAAACAACGGCAGCTTCAGAGGCACTGCGTGACCAAACACGTGGTTTGGCAGAACTGATTGGCACGTTCAGGTTGGAAGATCTGAGCTCTTCGACGCCTTAGTGCCGAGAAAGAGGTCGCGATCGGAGTAGGGCTCTCGCGCACAGGAGTTTCTATGCCGCGTATTTTGCTTGCACACAAAAAAACACCAGAGAAAACCCCATACGGAATCATCGTTATGAAAGAGTTGAATAGTACGCGTCGCTCCTTTTTGCTTGCTGGCGCGGGAGTTGTCTGTACCTTGGCTGTCGTTCGACATGCTACTGCTGGCGAGCGAGCCGACGAGGCGGATTCGGTAGCTAAATCGCTTGGCTACCGAATCGACTCAACGAAAGTCGACCGCGCGCGGTTCTCCACCTATAAGGTCGGAGACGACTGTGCAACGTGTGTCTTTTATAAGGGAAAGGCGAGCGACGGATGGGCGCCCTGCTCGATTCTCGGTAGCAAGGACGTGGCAGCACATGGGTGGTGCAGCGCGTACAACAAGCGAACTTGAGTTCGGTATGGCGGTGCAGACACTGAATGCCGATTTGTTGAGACGGACTGAGCAAGCGAATTAGACCATGCTGAAACTTAAAGACCCCTCATTGTTGAGACAGCAATGCTATATCGACGGCCGGTGGATTGACGGTGAACGCCACATTGACGTTCTCAACCCTGCTACGGGCGAGCGAGTCGGAACGGTACCAATGCTTGGCGCCAAGGAAACACGAGACGCTATTGACGCGGCGCATCGCGCGCTCCCAAGGTGGCGCGCGAAGACTGCGAAAGAACGGGCGGCTGTTCTCCGAAAATGGTTCGAATTGCTGCTGGAAAATCTGGATGACCTCGCTACCTTGATGACAGCGGAACAGGGCAAGCCGCTAAACGAAGCGCGTGGAGAAATTTCGTATGCGGCTTCTTTCATCGAGTGGTTTGCTGAGGAAGGTAAGCGCGTGTATGGGGAGACCATCCCAGCCCCTGTGACCGGTCAGCGAATCATAGTCACAAAGGAGCCGGTGGGGGTATGTGCCGCCATTACCCCATGGAACTTCCCGGCCGCAATGATCACCCGCAAGGCGGGACCGGCATTGGCAGCCGGCTGTACGATGGTGGTCAAACCGGCATCGCAGACGCCTCTTACGGCCTTGGCGCTCATGGCTTTAGCCGAGCAGGCCGGCGTTCCTGCAGGTGTGCTGTCGGTTGTGACTGGTTCGGCGAATGCGATTGGTGGAGAGCTGAGCAGTAATCCGCTCGTACGAAAGCTGAGTTTTACCGGCTCAACAGAGGTTGGGCGGACGTTGATGGCCCAAACCGCCGCGACGGTCAAAAAGGTCTCGATGGAACTCGGAGGCAATGCTCCATTCATCGTGTTTGACGATGCTGATCTCGACGCGGCGGTCGAGGGGGCGCTGATCTCGAAGTACCGTAACGCTGGACAAACTTGCGTTTGTGCCAACCGGCTATACGTGCACACCAACGTGTACGACGCGTTCGCGGAAAATTTGGTTTTGGCGGTGCGGGCGTTAAAAGTCGGCAACGGGATGGACGAGGGTGTCCGCATTGGTCCTCTTATAGACGAAAAGGCCGTCGCGAAGGTAGAGGAGCACATCGCGGACGCAACGTCGAAAGGCGCGCGCGTGTTGCTCGGAGGCGAAAGGCATCATTTGGGACAATCGTTCTTTGAGCCTACTGTCCTGGCCAACGTGACTCCCGACATGCTCGTCGCACGCGAAGAGACGTTCGGGCCGCTGGCGCCCCTTTTCCGATTCGATACAGAGGACGAAGTCGTCGCAATGGCCAACGATACAGAGTTCGGCCTCGCGAGCTATTTTTACGCACGCGACCTTGGTCGCGTATGGCGTGTCTCCGAGCGGCTCGAATACGGGATGGTGGGGGTAAATACAGGGCTGATTTCCAACGAGGTCGCGCCCTTCGGCGGAGTCAAGCAGTCGGGTGTAGGGCGAGAGGGCTCGCATTATGGAATAGAGGACTACCTCGTTATTAAATACACCTGCATGGCGGGTATTTGACTTCGAGGAAATTCGCAGAATTCGGCGAATGGTCCGAGTGAATTTGACTGTCTTAGATGCTTAACCGTCTTGAGTGTATTTCCACTTGGCAGTCACATCAATCTGACAGTATCGCCGCGACAGCCGGAGGAAATTGTGAAGGATGGCTGATCGTTAATCTGTAAATGAAGGTCACGGATTCCGGCGACGTGATGCTGGGAAGGTCGCGCGGTGGCGTGGGCGGCGACGATAGGTGGAATGTTGGCTCCAGTAGTTCTTGTCTATCTGGCGCAGGCAGCTGGCTGGAGAAGCGCTTTTCTTCTTGCAGGTGTACCGGGCGTGCTCCTCGCGCTCGCAATTTTTCTCGCCCTGCGAGAACCTTCGCAGCCGATCAGTGAGACAGCGTCTTCGAATGCTGAGGGATACCGGTCGACTGGATGTTCGTCAACTGGTATTCCCAGGCGAGCCGCTAGACGGAATATTGCAATTTGTATCGTGATGAGCTGCTGCCTCGTTACCTGGATGATGCTCGGCTGGACATTTATCCCTTTGTATTTGGTCCGTGTGCAGCAGTTCTCCGCCGCAAAGATGGGCTGGGTTATGGCGGCGCTCGGTGCGGCCGGCGCGCTAATCGGCGCCCTCGCGGGGCCAGCGATATCCGACCGCATTGGACGCAAGCCCACAATTATTCTCTTATGCATGCTTGGGGCGCTAAGTCCGATTGCGGCATTGGTGGGATCGGCGCCGTACCCAGTCGTTCTTGTGTTGGCTTTTATCGGCTGGGCTGCTAGCGGTGCGATGGTGTTAGTTATGGCGACCGTTCCAGCAGAGTCCGTCGTCGTTCATCGAATTAGTACGACGATTGCAATCATTCAGGCGGTGGGCGAACTAGTTGGCGGCGTCATGGCGCCGGTGGTGGCGGGCAAGGCAGCCGACCTGTACGGACTGGCTACTCCTCTCTACGTCGAGGCCGTTTGCGCAGTCGGAGCAGCCATCTTGGCACTTGGGCTGTCCGAAACCGCCCCGCAAGTGCGGCGACGCATGTCCGACGCGCTCGCGAAGGCTGTCGCTTGAGTCCTTCCTCCGCGACGAGCGGAGGACAGATGTGTCGTCGCCGCAATCCCGCAGTTTTTGATAGGCGCCGAGCTATCACCGGCATACAAAAATACCCGTCATCAAAGCTTCCGCCACGCAAGTGCGCAAATCGCAGGTCCATTGAAGTGAATGTAGCTCAAGGCTAATACGCGAGTTCGAGTTTCGTGACGCTTCTGATAAATACCGAGGCAGTTGTCGCCGACTGCGCTTTGTCGCGCTCTGAAATGGCGATCGAACGGCAATCCTGCAACCGACGGCCTATCTTTTGATAGGTGTCGCTGCTGACCCTTCATAGAAAAATGGCGGCATGACAGATCGCCGGGGCGCGACTCGAGGTCAGTTGAGGCAGTTGCGGCGCGTATGAGTGAAGCGGATTGCGCAGGATCTTGAGTAATGACCTACGACCTTGTCGGTGGCTAAAACAAGGCATTGGACTTGGCACAGGCATTTTCTGTGTGGGCTCTCTACAGTCAGGTCGTTGGCGAGAGGCCACTTGTTACGCACTAGATCTGGTGGTGAATGGACGCGGTTTGGACGGCGCCTTGGCGTTGCCGGATACGACCAAAGTCTCTGTTGTTTTACTTGGATCTTTAAATGAAGTCCTTCGTGTACGACGCGTTACCGTCGCGTATTGTGTTCGGCAAAGGCGCGATCGAGTCGGTCGGGGATGAGATGACAAGACTCGATTGCAAGCGAGCAATCGTGCTGTCAACCCATGAGCAGCAAGCCGCTGCGCGCCAGTTGGCGTCACAATTAGGTACGTTTGCCGTTGGGCTGTTTCCTCATGCGGTCATGCATACGCCTGTAGAGGTGACCGACCTGGCGTTACGGGTCGTAGAGGAGCTCCGTGCCGACTGCGTGATTTCGTTGGGAGGCGGCTCAACGATTGGATTGGGGAAAGCCATCGCGCTGCGGACGGATTTGCCACAAATCGCTATCCCAACCACATATGCCGGGTCGGAAGCGACCCCGATTCTCGGTGAGACTGAGCTGGGGGTAAAGCGAACGCAAAGGACGCTTAAGGTCTTGCCTGAGGTAGTCATTTACGACGTCAATCTCACGCTTACGTTGCCGCAAGGGCTGTCGACAACCAGTGGAATAAACGCGATCGCTCATGCTGTGGAGGCCCTGTACGCAAAAGACGCCAATCCAATCATTTCGGCGCTTGCTGTCCAGGGTATAGCGTCCCTTGCGAAGGCTCTCCCGGTGATAGCGGAAGACGCCGCTAATGAGGAGGCTCGAGCCTCAGCGTTGTTCGGTGCATGGGCTTGTGGAACCTGTCTCGGTTCCGTGGGCATGTCGCTGCATCACAAGCTTTGTCACGTACTCGGCGGAACGTTCGATCTTCCTCATTCCGAGACCCACACTATTGTCTTGCCGCATGCGCTTGCCTACAACGCGTCGGCAGTTCCTGAGGCGATGACGAGGCTACAGGAAGCACTCGAGACGCCTGAGCCGGCTGCCTATCTCTTCGATCTGGCATGGCGGTTGGGCGCTCCGGTCGCACTGCATCAGATGGGAATGCTCGAGCAATCATTGCCACGGGCCGTCGACCTGGCTGTTAGCTCACCGTATTGGAATCCTAGGCCGGTCGAGCGAACCGCCATTGCAGCATTGCTTGCCGATGCGTTTCATGGTCGGCGCCCCCGAACCGCGTAATTGCGGCAGTGAATCAAGTCAACTTCATTCGATGG
Organism: Paraburkholderia sp. SG-MS1; assembly: GCF_012275575.1. Classification (GTDB taxonomy): domain Bacteria; phylum Pseudomonadota; class Gammaproteobacteria; order Burkholderiales; family Burkholderiaceae; genus Paraburkholderia. Next base: position 121,249 of record NZ_NPIH01000223.1, read on the forward strand.
AGACAGCATGAAGATTAATCCCCACATCCAAAAACATCACCACATCACTCTGAACGTGGGTGGTGCGCAGGAAGACTACGACTTCCACACCAAAGTGCTCGGTCTGAAGAGCGTCAAGAAGACTGGTCTTTACGATGGCGAAGAGCCCATCTATCACCTCTACTATGGCAACGACCTTGGCGATGAAAGCACGCTCATCACGTGCTTCCCGATGCGTCAATCCGGTCGAAAGTCTACGCGGGGCAGCGGTCAAATCAAGACGTTGGCGCTGTCGGTCCCTGTGTCGAGCCTGGAATTCTGGGCGAAACATCTGAACGATCATGGCTTTGAGGTGGTACGGTCGGAACGCTTTGGCGAAAAGTTGTTGCGAATCGCGCACCCGTGCGGCATCGAGTATGAATTGGTTGGCATCGCGGATGACGACCGGCAGCCTTATTCCAACGGAATTGTGCCGGCGGACTTTGGTATTCGCGGTACTCACGGCATCACCGTCTCGGTCCGCGAAATTGAGAACAGCGACGAGTTCATGCAACTGGGGTGGAGCGGAAAGAACAGAGTCACGGACGGCGATTTCGTGCGATATCAAGTCGGAGCAGGCGGTTCGGGGACGATCATTGACTTTCAGGTCGAACCGAACCTGCCTCAGGGTTCCTGGACGTACGGTGAAGGCTCCGTTCATCACTGTGCTTTCAAGGTCGACAACCTCGAAGTACAGAAAGGTGTGAAGTTCCACCTCGAGGGTCTCGGCTTTACGGACGTGTCCGATCGAAAGGATCGCGGATACTTTGACTCGGTCTACGTTCGCACTCCGGGCGGTGCGTTGTTCGAAGCAACCGTGTCGAAGCCTGAGGGCTTCCTCATCGATGAGACCTACGAGAATCTCGGTAAGACGCTTCAGGTGCCGCCGGTCTTTTCAGGTCGTGGAGACGAGTTGACAGCGTATCTTGAGCCGCTCCAATACTAACAACGACACCATGCCGCTCAATCCTCACTTAGGCGAGACAGAACTGCGCTCGCCCACTAAGGTTCGTCCCGGCGGGGCGGCAGCCGTATTGATTCACGGGCGCGGGCAGAGGCCTCAATTCATGGTGGACATTGCGTTACGCATCGGTCTGCCAGACCTGGTGTATGTCGCGCCTTGTGCCGCAGGCGATAGTTGGTATCCCAGCAGGTTCACTGACCCGGTTGAGATCAATCAGCCAGATCTAGATTGGGCCCTTGAGCGAATTCAGCTTGCAGTCAATGAATTTGAGGTGCAAGGGATTGCTCGCGCACGCATCGCACTGGTGGGTTTTTCACAAGGTGCATGTCTGGCATCTGAGTTTGTATACCGCAATTCAGGCCGCTGGGGAGCGCTAATAGCGCTGACCGGTGGTCTGATTGGTCCGCAAGGAACCTCATGGGGCTGTGACGGAAATCTCGCAAGTACGCCAGTGTTTCTCGGGAACGGTGACATGGATCCTTGGGTGCCGCTCTGGCGCACGCGCGAAACAGCTGAAGTCTTTCGTTCAATGGGGGGGGCAGTGGTCGAACGTACGTACCCGGGAAGAGGACACGAAGTCTGTGACGACGAGGTTGCAGTTGCTCGGGACATTCTTGCCAATGTTTGAAGCGGAAGCTGCCGAATTTTGGCTTGCCGAATAAACGAAGTAATAGAGGAAGCATCATGTCGGAAGACATCGTAGGTTTCGTGGGTCTTGGCAACATGGGTAAGCCCATGGCGTCTCGGTTAGTTGCAGCGGGCTTTCGTGTCATCGTGCATGACAGGGCGCAAGCGCCGGTCGATGAAGTAGTCAAGCTCGGCGCTAAGCAGGCATCTTCGGCTGAGGAAGTGGCTTCCGAGGCAGAACTCGTTCTTGTCAGCCTTCCGACGCCAGACATTGTGCAGGATGTTGTCTTTGGAAATAACGGCCTCTTGAGTGGCGGAAAACTGAGGGTATTCGTCGACCTCTCGACAACTGGCCCCAAGGCGGAAGTGAGTATTGCTGAGCGGCTGTTGGAGAAGGGCGTCATCACAATCGACTGCCCGGTGAGTGGTGGCGTGTCCAGCGCCCAGAAGGGAACATTGGCGTTGATGGCTTCAGGACCCTCGAACACATTCCGCGAAATCGAGCCGATTCTAGCTGTCCTTGGGAAGATCTTTTACTGCGGCAACAAGGCCGGCCAAGGACAGACGCTAAAGCTCGCCAATAACCTAATGTCTGCCGCCGCCCTGGCGGTCAGCGCAGAGGCAATCGCGATGGGGGTCAAGGCTGGGCTCGATCCGACAGTGATGATCGAAGTGATCAACGCTAGTAGTGGGCGAAACAGCGCGACTCAGGACAAATTTCCCCGCGCAATTATTCCTAGAACGTTCGATTTCGGATTCGCCACAGGACTCTCTTATAAGGACGCTCGGCTGTGCGTAGAAGAAGCTGAGACTTTAGGTGTCCCCATGGTTGTAGGCAGCGCTGTGCGCGAGATGCTTGCGATTACCCAGTCAATGTATGGGGCTGACTCCGACTTTACGTCCATCGCGCGCGTAGTAGAGACGTGGGCAGGTGTTGAGATCGGAAAGTTGGCCTCGTAATCGATGCTGTTAACTGTTTACTGAAACTTACCTAGAGGTATGGCATGAGCAACGAAAAACTGGAGCAAGGTCTGGCGATTCGCAAGCAGGTGCTTGGCGCGCAGCATGTGGAGCGTTCGCTTGCCGCTGCGGACGATTTCAACAAGCCAATTCAGGAGCTTGTGACGGAGTATTGCTGGGGGCATGTGTGGGGAAATGAAGATCTGCCTCGGCAGACACGGAGTCTCCTCAACATCGCGATGCTTACGGCTCTGAATCGTTCGCACGAACTGAAAGTTCACATTCAAGGCGCGCTGCGCAACGGAGTATCGAAGCAGCAGATTCAGGCGACGCTAATGCAGACCGCGATTTATTGCGGTGTTCCAGCGGCCCTTGAGTCGTTCCGCGTCGCGAGTGATGCCATCAAGACCTTCGACGAGTGATATTGAAGATATGACCACTACTCACTCCGACGCCGGATTAGCAATGTCGGCTTTGCCACAATACGAAGTGTACGCAGTTCGGTACGCAACGGTTAAGCGGCGACGAAGCGAGAATTTCATATCTGGCGACCTGCATGACGGCCCGATGCCCATGGATTATTTCGTCTGGGTCGTGCGAGATGCACATCGGGTCTGGCTGGTCGACACGGGGTTCAACGAACAGGCCGCCGCGCAGCGCGCACGGGAATTTCTCCGCTGCCCGATCACTGCGTTGAGTTCATTAGGCATAAGTCCGGAACAGGTGTCAGACGTCATTCTGACGCATCTGCATTACGATCATGCGGGTAATGTTGACCGGCTGCCAAATGCGTTTTTGCACGTCCAGGAAGCGGAGGTGCACTATGCCGTAGGTCGGCATATGTGCTTCGGTTTGCTACGGCATCCATATTCAGTTAACGATGTGCTGGAAGTCGTTCGCGGAGTACATGCCGACCGTGTACGCTTTTACGATGGGGACGCTCAATTGGCTCCGGGGCTACAACTCGTGCGCGTCGGTGGCCATACACAAGGACTGCAGGCGGTTCGGGTTCACACTGCTCGCGGTTGGCTTGTGCTGGCCTCAGACGCCAGCCACTTTTACGATAACGTGTCAAATGAATCTCCGTTCCCTATTGTCTTTCACGTGGGTGAGATGCTGGAGGGATATCGAAGATTGACAGCACTTTCGGACACGTTCGAGCATCACTTCATCCCCGGGCATGATCCGGCCGTAATGCGCCGTTTCCCGCTGGTGGACGCACCGGGAAACGAGATCGTCGCGCTTCATATGGCTCCAGTCAGCGATGCGCCCTTCACAGAGGGAAGGGATAACCCTTAATGAAAAGCCGGTCCCTCGGAAGCGTGCCAGCGCGGTAAAATCTGCCATACGCATCAGTATGTAAAGCCGTGGGCAGACGGAGATGGAGGCAGACAATGAAAATCGCGACGGCGCAGTCCCGCGCAGCGCCTGGCCGGGACGAGCGCGCTGGAGTGCGTGCCGGCATTCCTGCCGAGCCAGCAGTGAGCAAGGCGCTAATCCAGCGCGACGAGCTTATCGGCCGACTCGATGAGGTCTCCAACGGCCTGCTCGCGATTTTGCAGGCGCCAGCAGGTTACGGTAAGACCACGCTGCTGCAGATGCATTTTAACAAGCAGCGCACTAGCGGCACGCCAGCGCAGTGGCTCGCGCTTTCTTCGTCGCACCAGGACGCTTACACGCTGTATTCGTGGCTAATTCAGTCATTCGAGAGCGAAGATCGTCCTGCGAGCCCGCTACAGCCTTCTCTCGGGTCCAAGGCTTTGAGTTGCGAAGCCATGGTCACACACATTGAAGCGACTCTTGAAGCGAGCAAGGTCGACATTTACATTTACCTTGATGAGCTCGACGCAATCGCGCAGTCTGAGTCTGTGAAGCTGCTTTCACTGCTTGTAGGCCGAGCGCCGCGACATATTCATCTGTTGTGCGCATGTAGAGCGAGACCGGATATACCTATCGCCCGCCTGCGGCAACGCGGCCTGCTTGTGGAACTGGGGCAGAATGACTTGCGCTTTTCGCGCGAGGACCTTGTCGCGCTCCTGTCAGAAGGAGCTGAACGGATCAGCGACGCGACCATCGATCGACTTTGGGAGCAGAGCGAAGGTTGGGTCGGCGCGCTCGTATCGGCCAGGCAGATGCTTCGCAAGAACATCCCAGCCGACAGTTTGCCGGAAATGTTGACCGGCGATCACAAGACACTGCATGATTTCTTCCTGGAGGAAGTCATGCCTGAACGGTCGTCTGAGCCAGAGCTATATGACTTTCTGATTAAGACCGCAGCCTTGGACCGGATGTGTTCTGAGCTTGTCGTGGCGGTGACTGGCCGTGAAAATGCGGGGGAAACACTGCAGTTAGCAGAGTCGAAGGGGCTTTTCGTACAGGAGCTGGATGAGAGGCGAATCTGGTATCGCTACCATCCCTTATTCGCTTCGTTCCTGCGCAGAATGCTAGCTAACCGCCTTCGAGAAGAAAGGGCGCAAATCCACGCTCGTGCGAGCCAATGGTACTTCAAGCATACCGATATTGTTCCCGCATTTGACCACGCGCTTGCCGCCGAGGACCCTGTCAGGGCGGCGGAGATCTTAGATCACTGGTGTGAGCATGAGTTTGGCCCCCAGGCTTCGGTCGAGATATTAACGCTTGCGGAGCGTCTGCCAGAAGCGGTCAGGCTCGCATTTCCCAGGATCATGTTAATCGAAGCTTGGCGCCGCGACGTCTTCTGGCAACTCGACGGTTCTCGAGAACTCGTTGCTACGTCGCGTGAGCGCCTAGAGGAGATGGAGCGCGAACCGGGAGCGTCGCCGACGGATCTGCACGCGATTCGCGGTTTGCTGACGCATGGAGAAATGATGATTGCCGCCTTCGCCGACGACATGCCGCGTGCGGAGGAATTGTGCGAGATTCTGATCCGCGACTATGAGGTGGCGAGTTTGCACGTGCGAGGTAGCTTCTACACCTCTCTACTCTATGCACAGCGTGAACAATACAAGCTTTCAAATATCGACCGATTGAGTCGTTTGGCTCGCTCCCATTTTCACCGGCCCACCAAGGGGCTTACTTATGTCTTCTGCGAAGCGATCGTTGGGCCCTCCCAATTCATGGCGGGGCGCACGGAGGTCGCTATTCAGTGTCTCGAAGATGCACTCGACACAGCAAACGGGCTGACAGGAAAGGGGTCGCCGGTAGCTGCTATCGTGGCTTTGCCGCTTAGCGAAGTGCACTACGAGCGGAACGATCTCGCGAAGGCAAGGGAACTGCTCCATGACCATATTAAGTATGCGAACTTTCATGGTTTTATAGACCAGATGATTGCTGCGTGGCCGACCCAAGCAAAGCTGTTGCGGCTTGACGGTGACCGCGAGGGGGCCTACAGGGTATTGGATGATGCGGTCACATTTTCGCGTGAACACTCGTTCGATCGGTTGCGGCTATTTCTGGTTGCCAACTATGTCAAATTTCTAATTTCCGACGGGCATAACGACGAAGCCCGCCGATTGATTCGCGAGCACGGAATCGATGGGTCGCCCAAGTCGCATGTTCCGAGCGGACAGATTACGACCCGCGACGAGGCCCGCGCGTTGGCGTGGGTGCGGGTTGCTTTGGCAGAAAATTGCCTGGCCGATGCGATGTCGGTCGCAAAGCAATGGCAGAGCTTCGTGGAAGCGGCCGGTGCCGTTCGTTGCGCGATTCGGTGGACAGTTCTGCTGGCGCAAGGGCTGATGTTATCGGGCGAACGTCGAGCGGCGCAACGTGCGCTTAAGCGCGCTATTGCAACTGCGACACAAGGACGGTTCATTAGAACCTTTCTCGATGAAGGGCGTTGGGTCGAGTCCTTGCTTGAGGAGCGAACTGGGTCGCCGTCTCAAACCGCAAGCGAAAATTTGGCGGATGCATTCGAGTCGGAACTCCTGGTCCTGTGCACGCAAGACGATCGTCGTCCATCGGTCCGTGTCGCCTTGCCGGAGCACGAAGAGGCCGCAGTGTACGGCGCGCTTAGCAGCAGGGAGATGGAAATCCTCCGCCTCATGGGGACAGGCCTGCTAAATCGTGAGATTGGTGAGCGATTGGGAATGACCGAAGGCTCTGTTAAATGGTACGTACAGCAAATCTATGACAAGATTGGCGTACGTCGTCGCGCTCAAGTCCTTGAGCGGGCATATCAGCTCGGCTTAATCGGGAAGTAGTTCGGGTTTCAGGGTACGCGAGCGATAAGAATCCTACTATAAAAACGAGGCCTGTTGAGCGCTACGATCATTCGCCAGGGCGTTCACGAGCAAAAATTCGAAGCGGATCTATTGTCAACCGAACTTTTTTTTGCAAAGAACCTAAGAGCGCCGCTGAAGACTCGCACGTCATAAGCTCCGGAATTTCCACATCTGTGCGACAGATTATGAGGCCAGCTGCGCGGGCTAGCTCGAGCGTTGCGGTGACCGCTGCACGTGCCCAATCCTGCGAACCGGGAATCGTCACGGAGAATGGAACTATGCATCGTTGCACGATTGCGCCAGATAGCAGCTGGAGCTGGGCATGATAGTCGAGTCGGTATTCATGCAGACTTGAACGTATCAGTTTGCACGACTCAATCGTGCGCTCTGCAAGAGGGAGTGCGGCAAGCGTGAACTCGAATTGCCCGGACCCGGCACCGTACCACTGCCGCTGTTCTGTTGGGAAAGACGGCGGGATTCCGGCCTGAATCTTATCTATTTCTCGCACGGCGTCACCGGGCGCCCCGCCGTCATATTCGTGCCACGTCAAATGAAGGCCCGACGCGCCCTCGTATGAGTTCCTCGCATCGTCGAGTCGAGCCCTAACTACAGACGCGCTTCCAGCGAGAGTAAAGCGCATCTCCCACCGGCCCAGGCCCGTTTCCGCGATGATCTTCTCAAGCAGTGGTTCAGGTATCGGTCCGTTGCCCTTGTACCAGTCTGTTCGCTCGGAAAACCGAGCTGCCGTAGCTATCAGATTCGTGACTACGATGTCCCCGGACAAGACGCCATCAGCCATCAGGCGGCGAGTGATGTTCAGCAAAGGACGGAGGGACTTCTCGTCCACGCATCTCACGGAACAGGCAATCTGCCGACGGGGGCGATGAGCAAGACGAACCGCAATTTTCGTGACAATCCCGAGATCGCCCCGTGAGAAAAAAGCCTCGAAGCTGTCATCGGGCGCCAAATGGTTTGACGGATCGACATAGTGGGAGAGAACGTCCCCCGTGCGGACCACTTCGCCGGAAGATAATACAACCTCCAGCCCGCACGTTTCGGCGACGTCGCTTCCACGCCATCTCCGGTGGCTATTCCGGTAGAGCACGTGGGAAACAACGCTCACGCTCGCTTCGTCGGGGACGGTCATCATCAGATCGTGACTGCCGGCTCGGAGGTGCTCATAGAGATCGAAGTAGGAAACGCCTGGCTCGACAATTGCGCAGGCTCGGACATCGTCGACAGCGATGACACGATTCATCCTTTGCAAATCGACGAGAATTCTGGGCCGGGAAGCCAGGCTGGAGGATCGGCCACAAGTCATTGTGGACTCGGATTTGAACACAAGTCGGCATTCGCAACGGCCGGCGATACGAATCAAGGATTGAACATCCGCAACCGAAGCTGGTAAGACGGTTACCTGTGTATCAATCGGAGCGCCGTTGTAAAGCACTGCGTCGTTGGCTTCCATGCCGCCTACACGTGCGTTGACAGCGGACATACCGAGCGTAGCGGAAATTTCGTCGACGGCGCGGGCAAGATTAGCGATTGCTTGTTCAGAACTTAAAGCGGGAAAACCTGCCGCCGCCTCGCTTGCTTCGTTCTCAACCAGCGTAGACCTGTAATCAGAATTCATATACCGATTTGCTAGCGGGATTCAAACGTTGAGCACCAAGCTTCCCCTGCGATCCTTGAATTTCCATCCTTCGTCTGTAAGCACAAATACGTCGTCATACTGCCCCACATGAAGTGTCGACTCCGCTTTTACAGGACGTGGCGAGTCCACATCAAGTGACGAAACGAAAATCAGGTAGCTTCGCCCGCGCGCCTCGATTGGGGAAACAAGGTCAATGACGGTGTTGGTCATGACGTGCCTGGACAGGCGAGGCGGGCGGTCACGAAAAGCCACGCGAATATTTTCGCGCCCAACCAAGGGATTGTCGGGATCAAGAGGACGCGAGAACGAGCCGTCTTCAACGAATAGCGACGCAAGTCCGTCGTGATCGCGCTCGTCGTTTAAAAGGGCGAAGCGGCGTACAAGTTTCTCACACGCGAATTCGGCAATTATCCGCTGCTCTTGCTCAACATTGGTTTGAGATTGGTTCATTTCCTTTTCCTACGATATTCCGGTTGGGCTCAATGGTGCAGGTAAATGGCAAATGGGATAAATCAGGCCGCGTCCGGCGCAAAGAATGCGGTGATCGCGGGAGCTGAATCGGCGTATTCGCGCACCGAGCGGAGTTTGCCGCCGTCAAGTTCAAACAGGAAATGGTATTGGTTGCGATATTCACGTCCGTTTTTCAGTTGAGCGTGACTTGCTGCTTCTACTGCTACGCGGTCACCTTCGGCGGTCGTACCGAAGAACGTAAACTGGATTGACTGAATCATCGCGCCTACTGGCACGAAGAATTCACGGAACTGCTGCTTGTTCATGTCACCCGGTCCAGGAGTCCAGAAGCAGGCGTCATCATGAGCTAGCGCGAGGGCTCCCTCGAGATCGCCCTTTTCAAGATGTCGCAGATAGCTAAGTGCGGTTTCAGTATTAGTCATTTTTCGACTCGCGACGGAACAACAAACGAATCAAAAAAATAACGATTTTAAAATCGACAAGTTTCAACGCAGCCCGAGCTTCCGAGGGACGCAATTGTGCAGTGATCGGCATCGCACCGAACGCGGTGCCCTTGATCAGCAGTTGTGATCCGTCGCGTTCGAGGGCACTGATGTCCATCAGTTCTGAGTTGTCTGGAGAATAGAGTTTCATATGGATTACCGGAAGGACTTTTGGAAGTCCATCTTCAAATCGTCGAACATTCGCATTGCGGTGGCGCGGCCAGCTCCAAAGACTCCACCACCGGGGTGCTGGAAGGGGCCCACGAGGTAGAACCTATCGACTCCCGGGACGGTGTTGCGTCCAAGATCGGGAGTGGGCCGATGTGCGCCGAACTGGTAAAGATAACCAGCGATCCCGTGGAGGTCGCCGCGCTGAAAACTCGCAGACGTCCGCTCCATATCCAGCGGGCTATCCATGTGTACGCCAATAATATTGGACGAGGAAAGGTTGCTGATGTAGTTGCCCATCTCTCCAATCAATTCGTGCGCGTACCGCTCTTTGTACTCATCCCAGTACTCTGGAGCGTGACCTGAGATTTGGTAGGGGACATAGTCCCATGCATGCAGCGTAGCTTTGCCGGCAGGAGCACGCGAGGGATCGAAGTTCGTCGGACTGATGAGACCAATCAAAGGATCCCGAGGAATCTGCCCGTAACGTACTTCATCAAAGGACCGCCGGAAGCGCATCGTGTCGGGTCGCAGAAGCTCAACGAATGCCGCTTCCTGGACATGGTCCCCTGCTTTGAATGCTAACTTTTCATTGAGCGACGCGTGGACAGTAAAGCAGGCGCAGTAAGAGGTCTTTGTTTTCTCGGCGATGGAAGTAACCGCGGGATCAATACCATCGATATACTTGCGCAGCAAATGAGGATGGATGGCCCCAATAATGCCATCTGCAGCCTCGAAGATCTGGCCATCCGACGTTTCCACCGTGCGGGCGCGTCCATCACGCACCACGATACGAGACACATCAGTTTCTGTCAAAACGGTACCGCCATGGTCTTCGATGCAGCGCACAAGTGCGGCGGTAAGTGCTCCGCTGCCGCCAACAGGTATACCCATGCCGTATTTCTCGAGGAAAGACAAGAACATGAACAGCCCGATCCCAGAGCCTTGCTCTTCAGGGCTGTGCAGGTTTTCGCCGAGCATTCGGGCAAAATGCAGACGAACTTTCTCATGCTCAAACCATTCGAGGATGATGTCCCATCCGCTCTTCATCATGGTGGCGAACATCTCGCGACCTTCGCGGCTCTGGTCCATCATCGCGTACGACGCTCCAACTGGTGCTGGCGCGGAGTACAGGGTGCCAATTAGCATCGGCAGATACCGTGCCGCCAACTCTGAAAATTTTAAGTAGGAGTCTGCGTCGCGCTTTGAGAACTTTGCGATCTCCTCGTAGTTCTTCTGGCGATCGCGATAAAGAGCTAGCGTTGACCCGTCGTCAAACACTGACATCATCGGGATAGCCGGATATTCGTATTTCAAGCCATATTTAGAAAGCAGTTTCAGTTCGTCTTTCTGCAGCAGAGGATTGGCCTGAATAAAGATATGGCCGACGCTGTGTTGGTCATGCCTGAAGCCGGGGGCGGTCAGCTCGCGCGTCACGACGCCGCCTCCCAGCCACGCATTGCGTTCGAGCACGAGAACTCTTTTGCCCACGGCGGCCAAGTAGGCGGCGGCCACAAGACCGTTGTGCCCTGAGCCAACCGCGACGATGTCAAATTTCTGCGTCATGTCATTCCCTGCGTTCGATTTGGCGCGGGACGTGATTGCAATACCCCGCCGGAAAATGCGGCCATTGCCGCTTCTGTTGAATCCTATTGGGCTACACAAGGCGTAGCACCTATCGAAAGATAGACCCAGATGCCTGGCGCGACGGCGTGTGTTGATAGGGTCTGTCGGTCATCTTCCTATCCTTTGGCAGGTCCCTAGAGGTGAAGGGAGCGCTAGTCTTCCTAGCATAGCGAATCTGGTGCGCTTCGCCTGGCCAGGCCGTGATAGTTCGGGTGTCTATCCTTCGATAGGTGAATCAACACCCGTACCGGAGAAGAATCACGCTAGGAGACAAATCATGACCGTGAAAAGCTTCAAACGATGGAAGATAGGAGCTGTGACGATCACCCGAATCGTCGAAACACCATCGATCGCGTCGCCGCAGAGTCTCATGTATCCCGGAGAAATTGAAAGTGTCGTTCAGCCGCACGTTGAATGGCTGGCTCCGCACTTTCTGACACCGGACGGCGAGATGCTGATCGCGTGGCAATGCTTCGTGGTCGAGACACCGAGTCGCCGAATCATGGTTGATACGTGCATCGGAAACGATCGCAAGCGGCACTTCGACATCTTCAATGACATGCACAACGCGTTCATCGAAGATCTCATTGCAGCGGGATACCCACCTGAAACAATCGACACGGTGATGTGCACACATCTGCACTACGACCACGTGGGCTGGAACACTCATCTTGCTGGTGGCAAATGGATTCCTACGTTTCCTAATGCGAGGTACCTATTTGGGCGTGACGAGTGGGAAAGCATCCAGACGCTTGCCGCTGAGGGCGACTGGCATGCCGAGCACCTGCCCGACTCGCTGCAACCTATTGTAGACGCGGGCCTTGCTGACTTCGTCGAAACCAATCACCGTCTTTGCGACGAGGTTTGGTTCGAGCCCACCTCCGGACACACTCCTGGTCACGCGAGCGTTCACATCTTTTCGGAGGGTGAGGAGGCGGTGATCACGGGCGATCTTATGCATCACCCGGTTCAGTGCGCGATTCCGCACAAACATAGCGCGTTTGACCACGACAAAGATCAAGCGTGCCGAACCCGTGTCTCGTTCCTTTCGAAATATGAAGGCGGTAGAGCGTTGATTGTCGGCTCACATTTCCCGGGACCGACGGCTGGATACGTGGTGCGGGCGGAGAAAAACTGGCGCTTTGATATCGATCGCCCCGAGCCACGCACAGGTATTCCGGTATCGAAAGTTCAAGCTCAGAACCATAGTGAGGACAGTCAAATGACGACGCAAGAGAAGCAAAACGAACACCTGGTCGTAGAGTTCTTCGAGACGCTCAGCTCGGGAAACCTCGAAGCTCTTCGCAGCTACATCGACGATGACACGACCTGGGAGCCAATGGTGAGCGAGAACGTCCCCGGCGCGGGCGTCCACAAAGGAAACGCGATCGTGGATGAGTTTATTGGTCCGGTTCGTAACCTGTTCGTATCTGGCGACCCGAAAGTCAAGATCCACAGCTTGGTGGCCGCTGGGGAAAAGGTCATGTGCGAAACGCGCGCGTCCGGTGCTCTGAGCGATGGGCGGCGATATGACAACGTGTATGCGTGGGCATTCGCAATTCGGAACGGTCGAATCAAGGAAATTCGCGAGTACATGGATAGTGCCTACGTGGCCCAATTGTTCGGAACCGCGTCATGAGCGACGAATTCATTGGCTTCAACGTGTTCATTTCGGGTTCGGGAAAAGGACTTGGGAGATCTACGTCGATTCATCTGGCTAAACGTGGGGCGCGCGTCGGGGTTAGCGACATCGACGGCGAAGCGTGCGACGAGACGATTCGGTTGATCCGGGAAGGTGGGGGAGAGGCATATGGTTTCATCTGCGATCTGAGCGACCGGGCCGCGTTTCATCATGCAGTGGGCGAGTTCGCCAGGAAAGTTGGTCCGCTCGATGCGATGATAAATAACGCGTCGATCCTCCGCTACGAGCCCATAGAAAACGTGACGCCCGAAACACTAGATCTGATGCTTGGTGGTGGCCTCAAAACCGTCATGTGGGGTACGCAGGCGCTACTGGCACACATGAATCCAGAAAAGGGGGCCTCCATTATCAATTACGCGTCACCGGTGTCTTATCGGGGATATCCAAACACCGCCGTTTATTCGGCCGTGAAAGGCGCCGTTCTCTCACTGACCCGGGTAATGGCTGCTGAGCTGGGTCCTCGCGGCGTTCGAGTCAACGCTGTGGCGCCAGGTTCAGTTCCTACGCCGGGCGCGACCGCCTATGTTGGTATCGAGGAATATGACAGGCGCGCGCAATCGATCCCGCTCAGACGGTTGGGGCGCGACGAAGACAATGCAGCGGCCGTCGCATTCCTCTTGAGCCGCGATGCCACCTTCATCAACGGCGCGGTATTGAATGTCGATGGAGGCATTGTCGCTGCGGGTTAGGGGCTACTTAGAAACAGCGTCGCCAGAAACCAATTGACGATCAATGGAAATATTGCAATGAATCACGACTACTCCTCCGAAGCGCGTCAATCGTATCTCGAAGCCCTCAAAGAGAAGATCGAGCACGATATCGCAAAAGGACTCTACTACGGGGCAGTTATCCGCGTCGCGTGCGGTGGAGAAACGCTCTTTGAATCAGCAATTGGGTCGTCAGACGCGGAGGGCGCACGGCCGCTCAAAGAAGACTCCGTTTTCAGCATCTTCTCACTGACGAAAGCGTTCACAAACGTCCTCGCTCTGCGAGCGGTTGAGCGTGGTCAGTTGGCCCTAACAACCAAGGTCGCCGACGTCATTCCAGAATTCTCCGGTGCGCCTCGAGACCGTGCGACTTTGTATCATCTCCTGACGCACACGACTGGAATGCCAGGCGTTTGGACGCCTAAGCCGGACATGCTGCAGGACCGCCTTGACGAGCTTTTGCAGGCAGTTTGCGCGAACGTTCACGGCGCGATCGAACCAGGCATCAGGTGCGATTATTCGCCAGTAGCGAATCACGTACTGATGGCCGAGATGTTGCGTCGAACGGATAAACACGAGCGCACGTTTGGCACAATCATTCAGGAGGATTTGTTCAATCCCCTTCAGATGATTGACACGTCAATGGGCGTACGAGCCGATCTGCGAGATCGCAAGATTGTTCCCGACATGCGTGGCGTTATTCCGATCAAAGTTCAAGGCAGGACACAGCCGGGTCCCCACAGTCTTTTCGAGGAGGCCGTCAATGAGGCTCCGCACGTCGGCGCTGTTTCCACGACGAAGGATATGTCGCGATTCGCCGAAATGTTACGCCGTGGTGGCGAACTCGATGGCGCTCGGATCCTTTCGCCGAATACGATTCGATTGGCTCGTCGCAATTGTACTGGCCAAATGGCCAATGAACTATATCGCGGCGTAGCTTTGCGAGCTGGCTGGGAATCTCCTCCCGCTTATATCGGTCTCGGCTTCAGCGTTCGCGGGGACCAGATCGTGCATCACCAGTTCGGCACCCTGACTTCTCCAGAAACGTTCGGAAATTACGGCGCCGGCACGACCATGTACTGGATTGATCCGGTGGCTGACATGACATTCGCTTGCCTCACGGCTGGTGTCATGACGCAAGCAGCAAATATCGAACGGTTCCAACGCTTATCCGACATTGCGGTGTCCGCAGCACTGTGACCACGAGAGCCATTGCGGTATATACGACATACTAAAACGATGAACGATACGTATGACTATCTGATCGTCGGCGGAGGATCTGCCGGCTGCGTGTTGGCAAACCGCTTGTCGGCGAACCCCAATGTGAGCGTTTGCCTGGTCGAGGCCGGTCCGAACGACCATCATTCGGTTATCAAATATCCAACAGCCGTTGCTGCTGCCATCAATCATCCCGAGCTTAATTGGCGATACCAGAGCGCGCCGCAGAGTGGACTCGGAAACCGGCCGTTCGCGATACCACGTGGCCGAGTTTTGGGTGGATCAAGCTCCATTAACGGCATGGTCTATTTTCGTGGACATCCGGGTGACTTTGATGATTGGGGGCACGTCGCCAACGGGTGGAGCTACCGTGATGTGCTTCCCTACTTCATGCGGTCCGAGGATAACGGCCATTACGTTGATTCCCCCTATCACGGAATCGGCGGCGAAATGCATGTGGCGCATCCTCCACGGCCGAACCCTCTGGTTCACAGTTTTCTTGATGCGACCAAAGCGCTCGGGTATCGACAATGCCCAGATTTCAATGCTGCGGACCCTGAGGGTTTCGGTCTCCGCCAGGCAACAATCCGAAATGGCCGGCGTGAATCGATGGCGACTGCTTTCGTTCACCCGATTGAACACCGCGACAACCTGACCGTTCTTACCGGCGCATTGGTCGACAAGGTCGTTTTTAATGACCGGCGCGCAGTCGGCATCGAACTCGTGATTAATAACACTCGGCGCACCCTTAACGGTCGCCGCGAAGTCGTGCTGACTGCGGGAGCATACGGCACCCCTGCGATTTTGCTGCGTTCGGGCATTGGGGGGGCGACAGAGCTGCAGGCGCACGGAATCCCGATCGTCCACGATCTGCCGTCCGTTGGTCGCGGACTTCGCGACCATTCCTCGGCGTCAATTCAGGTGCGCTCGAAGAACCCGACCTCCTACGGGTTATCGGTAAAGGCGACACCTCGGAATTTATGGAATTTGCTTGAGTACATGCTGTGGCGTGGCGGCCCGATTGGTGGAAATGTCTTCGAGGCGACCGGGTTTATCCGGAGTAAGCCGGAGGTAGAAAGACCGGACCTGCAACTCGTCTTCATGCCAGCGCATCGCAACGCGAACACATTCCCACTGCCGCTCGGCCATGGTTTCGGCATTTTGTCTATCGCGGCACGGCCAAAAAGCGCCGGGCGAGTCTCTCTCGCCACTCCAGATCCGCAGGCCTCGCCGGTGATCGATCCGGATTTTCTTGGGAGCGATGGAGACATCGAGGTAATTCGTCATGGTCTGAAGCTCGCCCGTCAACTTCTGGGCACCCCGGCATTTGACCGTTACAAAGGGTGGGAGATCCTGCCCGGACCGGACGTGGGAACGGACGACGAGTGGAATGACTATATCCGGCGCACAGCGGTCACGGTCCATCACCCAGGTTGCACCTGCCGCATGGGCGATGACGATGAGTCGGTGGTGGACTCGAAACTTAGGGTACGCGGTGTCGAAGGATTGCGGGTCGCAGATGCATCAGTCTTTCCGAGTCTTGTAGCTGGCAATACCAACGCAGCCGTCGTGATGATTGCGGAAAAGGCATCGGACATGATCCTCGGGCGCATTGCGATGGCGCCAGTTGACTTGCCGCACGCTGATTGATTGCGAGGCTGATGGCGAATTCGAATATCAAAGGAATGTCCCGTGCAAGCCAGTACAAGGTCTTTTGTGTTTGAACCTAAACAGGACGACAGCTCGTCCGAACAGGTAAGTTCCTCGATGACTCATGCAATGCTAAGCCGACGCAGTTTCATGAAGGGTGCGCTTGCCCTGTCTGCATTACCAATGAGCAGCTTCTCTTCACGGCTGCTAGCGAACGCATCCAGTGTCTTGCAGAGTAGTCGAGCGATCTCTGGTGTATTGCTCGATGACCACTATCCAGAAGCAGCCTGGTTCGGGAAACGACTTAGCGCTCAGGGAATCAAGGAGCACATTTTCTCTGGAGACATCAGCCAGCTCTGGATTGAGACACTGGACAAGCTGTGGGCTGCGGCACCTACAACTGTTGCCGGGCTAACCACGGATGCCGCCCTATTCGGCCTGGAGCAGTTGTGTACTCAGCACCACATGCGGCTGAAATTTCGGGCCGACGAAACCGAAGGCATCGTTGCTTCAGAGGGCGCGCTGTCGGGATCGAGCGCGCGGAGTGCTCAACGAGACGAACGGTCTTTGGATTGGGTCGATAGGGCAATCGATTCCATTTTGGCAGCCGGGGAGAGCGGCTTTCGATCGACTTCGAATCCTGACCCGTTTTCCGTGCCGATCCATGGAGAATTCATGGATCAACCGAGACTTGTCGCTTGGGTTATTGGCCCGATTTCGTAAAGTCGCACTTCGCTCACGCGAATTACGCGATTCTCCGAACTTTTATGTACTACCGCGATTACCAGCATGAAACTACCATCAAGCATCGACCAAGCAAGATTCTCCAAGGCAATCAAGGAGTTCCAGCGGATCGTGGGGAGCGAGTGGGTCTTCACGAGCGAGGAGGACCTTGATCTCTATCGTGATGCCTATTCTCCGTATTGGGGCGAACCGGAAGAGCGACGCGCCTCCGCTGCAGTCGCTCCTAAATCCACCGAAGAAGTCCAGGCCGTGGTTCGCATAGCGAACCAATACAAAATTCCAATCTACGCCATTTCAACCGGCAAGAACCTGGGCTACGGTGGTTCGGCGCCTGCCTATACTGGCTCTGTTGTCATCGACTTGAAGAGGATGGGTAAGATCCTCGAGGTAAACGAGAAGCAGGCTTACTGCGTCGTGGAACCTGGCGTCAGCTACTTCGATATGTACCGTCATCTACAGGAGAACAAGATTAAGCTGTGGATTGACGTTCCAGATCCGGGTTGGGGAAGTATGGTCGGGAATGCCATGGACCGTGGCGCCGGCTATACCGCAGTCCAGTTCCGCAACCATTTCGATGCGCATTGTGGCATGGAGGTTGTTTTGGCGGATGGATCCTTGCTGCGCACGGGAATGGGAGCGATGCCAGGCTCACAAACGTGGCAGATGTACAAGTCTGGGTTCGGCCCGTGGATTGACGGGATGTTCAGTCAGTCGAACTTCGGCATTGTGACCAAAATGGGCTTCTGGCTGATGCCCGAGCCTGAAGCATTCTTGAAGGGAGTTGTGCATGCTCCGCGCTATCGCGACCTTGGTCCGATGGTCGATGAAATGACTCACCTCGAAAATTCTCGAATCTTTACGGGATACCCTGACCTGAACAGCCCAGTGTTGGGTACGCCCAGTCTCGCGGGATTGCATGAGTTTTTGGTGAACGGGCCACCAAAGCGCGATCTCGAATATATGTCACTCTTGCAACGCGGTGCGAGCGCGGAAGAGTATGAACCATACGGTCGCAAGAACAACATCCCCTTCTGGAGCTGCGCGTTTACGTTTTACGGCCCAGAGCCCGTAATTCGCGCCCAATGGGCGCATGTGCAAGAACGTTACCGAGCTGCGATACCGGACGTTGCATTCGAAGAGCGGGAATTCTACAAATTGCCGCTGTCGGAGGAGCAAAAGTTGAAGGTTCAATACCCGGCGCAGTTTGGGATTCCGAACCTCCGTACATTCGCTATCGGTGCACGGTCGTTGTGGAATCCAGCCCCTCCCTCTGAAGGACACGCGTGGTTCTCGCCCGTGATTCCTCGCAGCGGAGAGTCGATTTTGAAAGTCAATGAGGTGCTCGGAAAGGCGGCGAGGGAGCTTGGCATTCCGATGGTGTTCGCCATGAACGTACCTGTGCCGTCATGGGAGCGATCGTTCACATTCATCATTCCGTTCTTTATCACGAAGGATCCTGCGGTCAACAAGAAGAACCGGGACGCCTTCCGCAAGATCATCAGGATCGCAGCGGAGCATGGGTGGGGCGAATATCGGACCGCGCCTGCCTTCCAGGACAACGTGATGGATACATACGC
This sequence comes from Paraburkholderia sp. SG-MS1, assembly GCF_012275575.1. Lineage (GTDB taxonomy): Bacteria > Pseudomonadota > Gammaproteobacteria > Burkholderiales > Burkholderiaceae > Paraburkholderia. The sequence continues at coordinate 140,019 of NZ_NPIH01000223.1, forward strand.
TTTCAACAATCACGCATTGCTTCGCTTCCATGAGAGGGTCAAGGACGCAGTGGACCCCAATGGCATCCTCTCGCCGGGAAGATATGGAATTTGGCCCAAGCATCTCCGTAAGGATCGTGTATGAAGAGCATGCTTAAATCCCTCGCTGCAGTTTCCGTATGGGTTGCAATGGCGCAATCCGGGTGGGCCGCAATACAGGACACCAATCAGCTGCCTCAGGGCAAGCACGTATTCCAACAGTGGTGCGCTGCGTGTCACGCGCCGGGTCACGCATATCCCGGAACTGTCGCCCTCGAGGCGAAGTACAAAGGCGCCCTCCCTGACGCATTGGAAGAGCGGACCGATTTGAACCCGCAGATGGTCAAGTATTTTGTCCGGCACGGTGTAACTATCATGCCGTTCTTCCGAAAGACAGAGATCAGCGACTCGGATCTCGCCGCTCTTGCGGCCTACCTCACGAAAGGAAAGAAGTAGGCCATCGTCTTTTAGCGACGGCGAAATCGCCTTCTATCTTTCGATAGGTGGCGACCCTCCTAGAACGCTCTACTGTTGAACTAACCCGCAGCGAAGCGCTCGGGTCAGCGGTTGATGAATAATCAAAGCGCAGCTTAATACCATACCACCCATCGGTTGGGGGAGACACTGTCATGCGTAGTACAACTATGTATAAAGATAAGTCGAAGTGGCAAAAGGTCACCCGATCAACGTCTCGATTGCTGCCGATCGCCGCTGTACTGGTGACATCAGGGCCGGCGCTGGCGTTCGATTTTTCGCTTGATAACGGAATCTCCGGGAATTTTGACAATACCTTTAAGTATTCTACCGGGATTCGATTGGCAGACCAGAACAGCTATCTCACGTCGAACGCGAATACGGACGATGGAGATCGAAACTTCAAGCAAGGTAAGCCAATAACGAACCGGGTCGATTGGCTGTCCGAGTTCGATGCAAAGTATGGGACATTTGGCGTCAGTGTTAGTGCAGATGCGTGGTACGACCAGGTCTATAACAAGTCGAATTACAACGATTCTCCAGTCACTAACAACAATATTTCGGTGCCGTATAACCAGTTCACTGGCGCTACCAGAGATCTCTCTGGCCGACGTGTTGAACTGCTGAACGCGTTCGTATCGAATAAGTTCAACTTCGGCGACGTTCCGGTACTGGTGCGTGCGGGCCAGCACACCGTGCTGTGGGGCGAAAGTCTTTATTTCCCCGACAACGGTATCGCATACGGTATGGCTGCAATCGACGGCCAAAAGGCGCTTAGTGTGCCAAATACCCAGGCGAAAGAAGTCTTTCTCCCGGTCCCGCAGATCTCGTCAGTCGCAATCCTTCCACACGGTGTCTCGCTTGAGGGCTATTACCAGTTCGGATGGAGACCACTGCGTACGCCGCCAGTGGGTAGTTACTTCAGTCCGGCCGACATGTTCGGTACTGGGGGGGAGTCACTCATTACACCGTTCGGAAGGTTTCTCAAAGGTCCGGACCAGACGCCAAACACCGGCCAGTTTGGCGCTGCGGTTAAGTGGCGCCCCGAGGGGGCCAACGTCGATCTCGGTGCTTACGCACTGCGCTTTAATGAAAAAACGCCTCAAATCTTTACCACGACGGGCGGAACTTTCATTCAGGCGTATCAGGAGAATATTCAGTTGTACGGTCTGAGCGCCAGCACGACAATCGGGCCGCTTAATACTGCTGGCGAAATTTCATTTCGTCACAATCAATCGCTTGCAATCAGCTCCACCAATGCTCCAGTGCTAGCACCGGGTCAGAGTGCTCAAGGTGCAGGTCCGTTAGGCGATGTGTTCTTGTGGGAGTTAAACGGAATTTATGCGGGGAAGGCTGGTCCATTTTACGACAATATCTCGTTTGCAGGTAGTATCGCCGGCCAACAGGTCACGAGTATTACGCGTAACGGACAGTACTTCGATGAGACGAAGAGCCGCACGGCCGTGGGCCTTCGTGGCGTTGTGACACTCGATTATTACCAGGTGCTTCCAGGCCTAGACCTGCATGTGCCGATCGGCGTCGGTTGGACGGTATTGGGACGGTCGCCGCTACCTGCTGGCTTTAATACATACAACTACGGCAATGCCGCCGGCGACTTCTCTATCGGAATTCAGGGAACCTATGCGCAAACGTGGAAGGGCGGCATCAGTTTGACGACGTATTTTGGCCCTGCCAGTAGTAACGCTTATCGCGACCGCACTTTCGTGATCGCGACGATTTCGAACACGTTCTGATGGAAGTGAAAGGAGTAGTTCAGATGAAGAAGATTGCCATTGCTGCCTCGTCCGCGATTGCGCTGTATGCCACGCTGACAAACCTGGGTGTTGCGGCGTCGACAGAGGAAGCCGCAAAACTCAAAACTACGCTGACGCCATTTGGGGCAGAGCGTGCCGCGAACGCAGACGGGACGATTCCGGCATGGACGGGTGACGCATTGAAGCCTCCTGCAGGGCGAGCCCATGGGAGCATTGGGCCGGCGCCTTTCGCGGACGAGAAGCCACTGTTTCAGATCACGGCTGGGAACATGGACAAGTATGCGAGCAAGCTCAGCGAAGCGACGAAGTACATGCTGAAGACGTATCCGGATTATCGGCTGGATGTGTATCCGACGCACCGTACCAGTGTCGCGCCACAATGGGTCTATGACAATACCTTCAAGAACGCGACCCGCGCGAAGACTGATAAAGACGACCTGCAACTCGTCGACGCTTACGGGGGAATTCCTTTTCCGATTCCCAAGTCCGGCATCGAGTTGATTTGGAATCACTACACGCACTGGCAAGGTTCGACGGTGCATACCAACTTCCCGAACTACTTGATTACGTCGGACGGACGACTGCAGACAGCTGCGGTGATCAATGTGACGGATCAGTACGGTCTGTATAACAAAAATTCGGATGTGAAGTCATTCAACGGCGTGTACTGGGAGCACAAAGGCGTAACAACAGCACCCTCCCGCAGTTCTGGCGAAGCTCTGGTTGGCATCTGGTACACCGACTTCAAAGACAAGGAGATCGGTTCATGGCAATACCTGCCGGGTCAACGCCGGGTCCGTAAGCTGCCAAACGTGAACTACGACACTCCAAATTTTTACACTTCGGGCGTAACCCAGTTTGATGAGGCATACGGTTTCTTCGGAAAGCCCGATCAGATGAATTTCCGCATTGTCGGCAAGCGCGAGATGTATATCCCGTACAACACGAACAAGCTCAACATGGCGACCCCGGACAAGGCGTTCGGACCGCACTTCCCGAATCCGGACCTCGTGAGGTGGGAACTTCACCGCGTATGGGAAGTTGAAGCCACTGTAAAGGAAGGAATGCGCAATGTCATTCCGAAGCGTCACCTGTTCTTTGATGAAGACTCGTGGATGATCGTCTCGGCTGACGAATGGGACGCTCAAGGAAAGCTTTACCGTGGTCTGCTTAGCTATCCGTTTTTCGCTTATGACCTGCCGGGGGTCGTCGGACTGCCCTTTATTGCCTTCGATTTCCAGGCGCGCGCCTATTCTGTCGGTGGTGACGTGACGGACTACACCCCAATTGAATACCAGCCTGCATCCTTTTTCAATCCGGATTCGATGGTGCAGGATGCGCTGCGATAAGAGAGAGGCGTGCTCTGCTCGCGCGCTGATTCGTGTCGCTGTTTGTATAGCGCTGTCGGCTGCGGCAATACAGACAAGGGCGGCTTGGGGGGCGGATGGGGGCGCCGCCCGTCCGGCCTTCCTGGATCGGCCTGCTGAGAAAACTGGTCATGCAGCGAGACAGTTGTTGCTCGCCGCAGCTTGGGCTGGCCAGCGCGTAGTGGCGGTCGGACAGGGCGGCACCGTCGTTCTGTCTGACGACGGCGGTCTTCACTGGCAGCAAGCTGACTCAGTTCCTACCAGCGCAACGTTGACCGACGTGAAATTTTCCGACGCGCGTAATGGCTGGGCAGTTGGGCATCTCGGCGTCGTTCTTCATACCACAGACGCTGGTCGTACGTGGACCCGTCAACTAGACGGGAACATCGCGGCAAAGCTGACTCTGAAAGCAGTCGAAGAGCACGAGGCTGGGCAGTCAGCCGAAGCTGCGGCGAGGGCACTGCGACTCGCACGCATGATGGTTGATGACGGTCCGAACAAGCCATTTCTCGCCATAGGCCTGACAAGCGCAGATACGATTGAAGCATTCGGTGCATATGGGCTAGCGCTGAGTTCCAACGATGGCGGTCGCACTTGGACTTCGATTGTCAGTGAGTTACCGGACCCGAATGGCTTTCATTTTTATGGAACCGCTCTGGTCGGAAACGAGCGCATTGTAGTTGGCGAGCGAGGTACTCTGCTTCGAGGTCCCGATGGACATCAGTTGTTGCCGGTTGTTACGCCGTACTCCGGCACGTTGTTCGGTTTGCTCAAGGGCCGGAACGACACGCTGATTGCGTTCGGGCTTCAGGGGACTGTGCTTACTTCGCGAGATGCGGGTTCGACGTGGAGTAAGGTCGATAGCGGCTTAGGTGCGTCAATACAAGCTGGGACCGTCTTGAGCGACGGCACGATCGTGCTGGGTAGTGAAGGAGGGCAGCTTGTTGCCAGTCGCGACGACGGTCAGCACTTTGTACCTTTAAAGACGCTCGCGCAACCGGCGGCTGGAATGTTGCCCATTGCGAAGCGCGCCTTGCTGGTCCTCGGGCCGCGTGGCGCCGAGCGCGTAGACCTTTCTGCAGAGACGGAGTTGAAATGAAACATGTGGACCGGTCTACTGACGCCGGAGCGCAGTTGAAGGAATCGTCGTTCGACAGGCAGAGTGGCAATTGGCTGGAACGACTCATCTTCAATCATCGCATAGTGATTGTTGTGCTATGCGCTCTCGTTACAGCGCTCCTTGGCTACTCCGCGCGCCTTGTCACGGTCAATGCAAGTTTCCAGGCCGTAATTCCTAACGAACATCCCTATATTCTGAACTATCTCAAACACGAACAGGATATGCGTGGATTGGGTAACACCGTTCGGATTGTGGTTGAAACCACGGGAGCTACTGTACTCGACCCGCAATACCTGAAGACCCTCCAGGCTATCAACGATGAAGTCTTCCTGGTCCCCGGTGTGGAGCGGTCGTACATGCAGTCGCTCTGGACCCGGGGGGTTCGCTGGATATCGGTCACAGAAGCAGGGCTCGATGGTGGTCCTGTTATGCCAGACTCATATGACGGTTCCGGCAAGTCGATCGAACAGCTGCGCACGAACATTCTGCGGTCGGGCCAACTGGGACGGCTTGTAGCCAACGACTTCAAGTCGACGACAATCGTGGTACCGCTGTTAGACTACGATGCTCAGTCAAACGCGAAGCTGGACTACAAACAGCTGTCTGCGCGTCTGGAGGCTATCCGTGCCAAATACGAAGGGAAGGGTGTTCACGTTCGCATCGTCGGCTTCGCGAAGGTCATGGGAGACCTGATAGATGGGTTGGGTCAGGTACTGTTTTTCTTTCTGATCTCCATCGTTATTGCCACGGCGATGGTGTTTTGGTTCAATCGTTGCGTTCGTAGCACGGTTCTGGTTGTAACGTGCTCGCTGGTTGCAGTCGTATGGCAATTGGGCGCTCTGCCTCTTCTTGGTTTCAGGCTTGACCCATATTCAATCTTGGTGCCGTTTCTCGTTTTCGCGATCGGCATGAGTCACGGCGCTCAGAAGATGAATGGCGTGATGCAGGATATTGGTCGCGGCCTTGACCGAGTGTCAGCCGCACGGAATACGTTCCGGCGACTCTTTATGGCCGGCTTTACCGCGCTCGTTTGCGATGCGGTGGGTTTTGCTGTTCTGCTTTGGGTAAAAATTCCGGCTATTCACGATCTCGCACTCATCGCGAGCTTGGGCGTGGCATTCCTGATTTTCACGAATCTGATTTTGCTGCCCGTCCTGCTGACCTATACGGGTGTAAGTCCTCGTGCCGCCGCGCGAGCCCTTGCTCAGGAAAGCGGTGCGCTTGACGGAAAGAAGCATTGGTTGTGGAGGTCTCTCGATCTGTTCACAAATCGACGGTGGGCGTTGTGTGCTATCGCAGTTGCTGCTGTACTCGCTGTGGTCGGCGTGAAGGTGGGGGAGAATCTTCAGATTGGCGATTTGCAGCCGGGTGCACCCGAACTGCGTCAGGACTCGCGTTACAACGTGGACAATGCGTACGTCGCTTCGCACTATTCGACCAGCAGCGACGTGCTCGCGATAATGGTAACGACACCGCCAGATCAATGCGCCAACTACGATACGCTTACCGGCATCGCAGACCTTCAGGCACGCCTTGCAACTGTACCGGGTGTAGACAGCACGAACTCCTTTGCTGACTTGCAGCGCACGATGGGTGCGGCCTTCAATGAAGGTAGCTTGAAATGGCGTGAGATTATTCCCAATCAGCAGGCTCTAAATTCAGTCATTACTCAGTCTCCTCGCGGCCTGTTTAACGAAGACTGTAACTTGCTGACAGTGTACGTGTATCTGTCTGACCACAAGGCTAAAACGCTCCAGTCGGTTGTCGACGTTGCTAGTGCGTTTGCAAAGGAACGCGATACGGCGGACGTGAAGTATCTACTTGCTGCCGGAAATGGTGGGATTGAAGCGGCGACAAATAGTGTGGTGAAGGATACAAACAGCAAGATGCTTTACGGTGTGTACGCTGCCGTGATCATTCTGTGTCTGATCAGCTTCCGATCCCTACGGGCTGTCGTTGTCGCTGTGCTACCGCTGATGTTGACCAGCGTGCTCGCCGAGGCATTGATGGTTTGGCTTCACATGGGTGTCAAGGTGGCAACATTGCCTGTGGTGGCGCTAGGTGTGGGGATCGGCGTGGACTACGCGCTGTATATCTTGAGTGTGACACTTATGCAGCTACGTGCTGGGTATTCACTCTCAGATGCGTACTATAGGGCACTCCTCTTCACTGGGCGCGTCGTGATGCTGACGGGATTCACTCTGGCAGCTGGTGTAGCCACCTGGATTCTCTCTCCCATTAAGTTTCAGGCGGACATGGGCCTCCTGCTGGCATTCATGTTCCTGTGGAACATGATTGGTGCGCTCATCCTGCTGCCTTCCCTATCTGTTTTCCTGTTGAAGCAGAAGCGGCCCTCAGGAGCGACTGCAATTGTGCCTTCGACAAAGGATAAAGAGACCGAACAGGGTGCGAGCGCACGTGGCGATGCGATGCTGAACAAGGGTTAATTTACGAACAGGAAGAGCGGAACTGTGTCCGGTCACCCTATCCTTTGACAGGTGAGAGATCAGACATAGTTTGCGACAGTCAACAGCACTTGATGGCTGTTTCTGGAGACAAACATGACGCAGGGAAGTAGGGTGGTTGTAGTGGGTGCGGGCCCCACAGGATTGTTTACCGCGTTGGGTCTCGCTCGTAAGGGCGCGCAGGTAACGGTCATTGACGCTGAACCACGAGTCAATGACTCGCCGCGAGCAAATGTTTATATGCTCTCGACAATCAAGGCGCTAGACGAGTATGGTCTTCTCGAAGACGCACTTCGGGTGGCTGCGCGTGGTTACGAATTCAACATGCGCTTCCCCTTGACGGGGAATGTCGCGCGGCTCAAGTTCGAGTTGCTGGAGGGATTGACCTATACGTACACGCTCCACTTTGGTCAGAACGTCCTTGCGGAGATTCTGCTGAAACACTTTCTCGAGTTGCCAGGCGCTCAGATGCGTTGGAATACGCGCTTCGTTTCACTAGCGCAAAAGGCTGACGGAGTCGAAGTTTCCGTCGAGTCCGAAGGGGTACAGGATGTCATCGAAGCCGATTGGATGGTCGGGGCCGATGGCGCGCGCAGCAGCGTGAGAAAGGCTCTTGACCTTGAATTTGGAGGCTTCACTTGGCCTGAGACCTTCATGGCAACGAACGTCTACTATGACTTCGACAAGCATGGGTATGCTGCATCCAACATGGTTGCCGCCGGCGCCGATTGGCATGTTGTTGCAAAGGTAAGCGACGACGGGCTGTGGCGGATCGCTTACGGCGAGGATGCGAATCTCACCGAAGAACAACGGCGTGCGCGTATTCCCGACCGCTTCGCGAACTTCCTGCCGGATCGGGCAGAGTTTGAACTCGAAAGAGCAAACTCTTACCGTGTTCACCAGCGCTGCGCGTCTTCAATGCGAGTCGGACGGGTGCTCCTTGCTGGGGACGCCGCGCACGCGACGAATCCTATTGGCGGAATGGGTTTCACGTCGGGTGTACAGGATGCGAAGGCGCTCGTTGATGCTCTTGGAAGAGTTATCGCGGGTGACTGCGATGACGATATTCTCGACTATTACTCTTCTGAACGGCGACGAGTATTTCTGCAGATCGCAAATCCCAGCGCAATTGACCAGAAGCGACGCGTTCAGGAAACGGACCGAGAAGTCCGACTTAAAGACGAAGCCGAGTTTATGGCGGCGACGACGAATCCTGAAATAGCCAAGATGGCCATGATGTCCGTGTTCCAGTTGGAGGGAAAACCTTATCAACCGGGTCGGAAAGCATAGACCGATCGCCGGAATGTCGTGCCGCTGAAGTAATCGCTTTTCGACTCAGCCGCGACGCGTTCCGATAGCGCGCAAGTAGTTCGTCCCGAGCTCGTCAACGATGCGGACTATCGGCAGCAGGTCCGCACCGATCGCGCTCCGGGCAAAAGACTGCACGTCCTTCCACGTCTCGAAAAAAAAACGCCGCTGGCTTATGAACGCGGCGACCAGCGCGCAAGGCACTGTCACGTTGCTGGCCTGTTGATGGAGATGCGGCGACAATCCTGGATATGAAACGAGCCGCCCTGCAACACAACGTATCTGCCAACGACGCGATCTCTTATGCCGGCTAGCGGTTTCCGCCCGATGTGATCAGCGACGCGGTGTGGCTGTACTACCGGTTCCCGCTGAGCCTGCGCATGGTCGAGGAGTTGCTTGCCGCGCGCAGCATTGAACTCACTTATGAAACCGTGCGGCGCCTGTCGGTAAAGTTCGGCCTCGGCATTGCCCGGCGCATCCGGCCTACCGCGTTGGTCCGAGGCGACAAGTGGTATCTCGACGAAGTGGTGGTCACCATCAACGGCAGGAAGCACTGGCTGTGGCGCGCCGTGGGCCAGCATGGCGCGGTGCTCGATGTGCTGGTGCAGAGCCGGCGCGACTGGCATGCAGCCAGACGACTGATGTGCAAGGTGCTCAGAAAGCACGGCCGAGCGTTGCGTGTGTTGATCACAGACAAACTCAGGAGCTACGCCGCGGCGAACAGGGACATGGGTCTGATTATTGAACACCGCCAGCACAAAGGTTTGAACAATCGGGCGGAGAACTCGCACCAGCCAACGCGGGTGCGCGAAAAAGTGATGCGCCGCTTCAAGTTGGCGCGCCATCTACAACGATTCACGTCGATGCATGATCAGGTTGGCAATCTGTTCATGAACTGCCGCTACAACATGAATGCGCAACAGAAGCACCAGGCGCGCAAGCAGGCCTTCAAGGCGTGGGAAAGCATAACGGGCAATTCGATGCTTGATCCTTAATTATCACCCAAACCGATGTAGGGGCAATATGAGAATGTCGTGTTTCAGCAAGATACAGATGTCGTGTTTCGCAGCGGATGTCA
>NZ_NPIH01000224.1 GCF_012275575.1 Paraburkholderia sp. SG-MS1
GATGCGCGACGGCCTGTTGACCTTCAATCCGGAGGGCGCGCTGTCCGGCAGCGTGAACGCGAATGTGCCCTCGCTGAAAACGACCGGCGGCCTGCTCGGCCCGAGCTATCTGCTCGACGGCCATCTCGCGCTCAAGCTCGCGCTCGGCGGCACGGTCGCCAAGCCGAGCCTGACCGGCTCGCTGGTCGGCGACGGCCTGTCCGCGACGATGGTCGACCAGGGCGTGCAGTTGAAGGACGGCGTGGTGCGCATCGCGCTGTCGGAGAATCTGGTCGACTTCCAGCAGGTCGAGTTCCACGGCGCGAGCGGTACGCTGCGCGCCACCGGGCGCGTGCGACTGGACGGCGCGGAGCCCGATCTGACCGCGAGCATCGTCGCGGACAAGCTCGAACTGTTCGCGTCGCCGGATCGCAATCTGTCGCTGACGGGCAGCGCAAGCATCGCCAACGGCGGCGCGCAACGCGGCATGGCGATCAACGGCAAGTTCGTCGTCGATCACGCGTTGTTCGATCTGCCGGAGCAGGCCGCGCCGAGTCTCGGCGATGACGTCGTGATCGTGCGCCCGGACGGCACCACGTCAGGCGGCCGGCCACGGCCGGTGGCGGGCGGCGCCCAGCCGGTCGGGCCGTTTACGCCGAACGCCAATATCGAAATCGGGCTCGGCAATGACTTCCGCTTCCGCGGCCAGGGCGCGGATCTCGGCCTGACTGGCACGATTACCGCGATGAGCGCGCCGAACACGCCGCTGCGCGCGGTCGGCAACGTGCGCGTCACGCAGGGTTCGACCTATACCGCGTTCGGCCGCAAGCTGACCATCGAGAATGGATTCTTCACGTTCAACGGTCCGGTGACGAACCCCGGCATCAATATTCTGGCGATGCGCCGCAACCAGCAGGTCGAGGCGGGCGTTCAGGTGACCGGCACGGTTCAGTCGCCGGTGGCGCGGCTGGTGTCGGAGCCGAGCGTGCCAGATAACGAAAAGCTCTCGTGGCTGCTGTTCGGACATGGCACGGATCAGGGCAACAACCTCGGCCAGCAAAGCACGATGACGACCGCGCTCGCGCTGCTCGGCAGCGCGACCGGCAAGAGGATCGCGGAGACGGTCGGGCTCGACGAGTTTTCGATCGGCCGAAGCGATGTCGGACTAACCGATCCGCAGGTGGTGATGGTATCGAAGGCGATCAACGAGTGGCTCGTGATCGGCTACGAGCAAGGGCTGCAATCGGCAAGCAATGCGATCAAGGCGACCATCAACCTGACGCGCTACTGGTCGGTGGTCGCGTACGGCGGCACGTTCTATGGGGCCGACGTACTGTACACGCGTCGCTTTGACCGGTTCAAGTCGCTGTGGTGACGCGGTTGTGCCGATGTGGTGGGATGCGGCTGCGCGCATCACCACCCGCCGAATAAAAACGGCACGCTTTTCAAAGCGTGCCGTTTTTTCGTGTAAGCCCGTAGCCGGACGCCGCGAGCGATGCTGCCGCGCGTTACTTCACGCGCATGCCAGGCTTCGCGCCGCTATCCGGTTCGAGCACGTACAGGCCCGGTTCGGCTTTCTCATTCGCAGCCGATGCGGCCAGCACCATCCCTTCGGACAGGCCGAACTTCATCTTGCGCGGCGCGAGGTTCGCGACCATCACCGTCAGCTTGCCGACCAGTTGCTCCGGCTGATACGCCGACTTGATGCCCGAGAACACGTTGCGGGTTTTCTCTTCGCCGACGTCGAGCGTGAGTTGCAGCAGCTTGTCCGAGCCTTCCACCGCCTTGCAGTCGACGATCTTCGCAATGCGCAGGTCGATCTTCGCGAAATCGTCGATCGAGATCACGCCGGGCGTGTCGTCATGGTTGGCGGCGGCTTTCGCGGCCTTCGCCTTGTTCTTCGCGTCGGCCGGCGCCGGCGCTTGCGGTGCGGCTTGCAGCGAGTCGCGATTGGCCGCGAGCAGTGCTTCGATCTGCTTCGGATCGACGCGCGTCATCAGGTGCTTGTACGCGTTGATCGGACGCGTGGAGCTGAGCGGCACGTTGGCGTCGGCCCACACCAGCGGCTCGATGCCGAGGAAGCCTTCAACCGCTTCGGCCAGCTTCGGCAGGACCGGCTTCAGCGCGAGCGACAGCAGGCGGAACGCCTCGATGCTCACGCTGCAGGTTTCATGCAGCGCGACCGCGTTCGCCGGGTCTTTTGCCTGATCCCACGGCTTGGCGGTGTCGACGTATGCGTTGACCGCGTCGGCCAACTCCATGGTCTGACGCAGCGCGCGGTTGTACTCGCGCGCCTCGTAGTTCGCGGCGATTTGCGGCACGGCGGCGCGCAGCGTGGTGAGCAGCGGGTGTTGCATTGCGCTGTCCTGGACGCGGCCGTCGAAGCGCTTGATCAGGAAACCGGCCGCACGGCTCGCGATGTTCACGTACTTGCCCACCAGGTCGCTATTCACGCGCGCCTGGAAGTCGTCGAGGTTCAGGTCGAGGTCTTCCATCGTGCTGTTCAGCTTGGCCGCGAAGTAATAGCGCAGCCATTCCGGATTCAGGCCCGTGTCGATCACGCTTTGCGCGGTGATGAAAGTGCCGCGCGACTTCGACATCTTCGCGCCGTCCACGGTCAGGAAGCCGTGCGCGAACACGTTGGTCGGCGTGCGATGGCCCGAGAATTCGAGCATGGCCGGCCAGAATAGCGTGTGGAAATACAGAATGTCTTTGCCGATGAAGTGGTACTGCTCGGCCTTCGAACCCTGGCGGACCCACGCGTCGAAGTCGAGACCGCGCTTTTCGGCGAGGTTCTTGAAGCTCGCGTAGTAGCCCACCGGCGCGTCCAGCCACACGTAGAAATACTTGCCCGGCGCGCCCGGGATTTCGAAGCCAAAGTAGGGCGCATCGCGCGAGATGTCCCAGTCGGCGAGCTTGGCTTCGCCCGCGTCGCCGAGCCACTCGCGCATCTTGTTGGTGGCTTCCGGCTGCGCGAGGCCGCCCACCCACGCACGCAGGAAATTTTCGCAACGCGGGTCGGACAGGCGGAAGAAGTAGTGCGTCGAGGTCTTGCGGATCGGCGTGGCGCCCGAGACGACCGAATACGGATTGACCAGCTCGGTGGGCAGATACGTCGAACCGCATACTTCGCAACTGTCGCCGTATTGGTCTTTCGCCCCGCACTTCGGGCATTCGCCCTTGATGAAACGGTCCGGCAGGAACATTTCCTTGACCGGGTCATACGCCTGTTCGATGTCGCGCGCGTCGATCAGGCCCGCTTCTTTGAGCGCCAGATAGACGTTTTCGCTGAGAACGCGGTTTTCTTCGGAATCGGTCGAGTAGTAGTTGTCGAACGAAATGCCGAAGCTGTCGAAATCGCGCTTGTGTTCCTGCCAGACGCGCTCGATCAACTGCTTCGGCGTGAGACCTTCCTTCTCCGCGCGCAGCATGACCGGCGTGCCGTGCGTGTCGTCGGCGCCCACGTAGTAGACCTCGTGCCCGTGCATCCGCAACGTCCGGACCCAAATGTCCGTCTGGATATATTCGACCAGGTGGCCAATATGGATTTGCCCGTTCGCATACGGAAGGGCCGACGTGACGAGAATCTGGCGACGGCCTGACGGCGCGCCTGCGGAGAGATCGGTGGCGGGTGCTGACATAAGGATGGCGGGAGCCTGCGGTGGGACGAAACGTTGATTCTAGCAGGGCGGCCGCCCTGCGCGGGGTGGGCCGCGCGGGCGCGGGGCCGGCGAGTCGCGGCGCGCAAGCGCGCGAAAAGCGGGGATGCCGTGCGCCCAAAAAAAACCGGGGTGATTAAACCCCGGAGCAACAACGACAAGAGGAGAATGGTGACGCGGCGGCTTCGCCAGCCACGTACCGTAAAGACAGACCGCGGATTTTCCGCAGAGTTCGAAATTTTTTCGTTCCCGTGCGAGATTTTCTTTCCTCCGCTTTTTACGCCGGGCTGGGGGCCGCAGGCCAAGCCCCGGCGCCCGCTCGCGTCATTCTCCTGAAGCCTTGTCCTTATTGCGGTGCGTGCTGGGCGGTAGCGCGCAGATAGATTTCCACGCGACGGTTTGCCGCGCGGCCGGCTTCGGTGTTGTTGTCGCCGATCGGCTGGGTCTGGCCCATGCCGGTTGCCGACAGGCGCTGCGGGGCAATGCCGCGCTGCGCGAGGTAGCCGGTCACGCTCTGCGCGCGGTTGACCGACAGCGTCTGGTTATATTGCGGCGAGCCGGTGCTGTCCGTATGACCGACCACCGACGCGACGATCTCCGGATTCTGCTGCATGGTTTGCGCGAGCTGGTCGAGCACCGGTGCGAACGACGGCTTGATCGCGTAGCTGCTGGTGTCGAAGGTGACGGAACTCGGGATGTTCATCTTGAGCGAGCCGTCTGGCTGCTCGGTAATCTCGGTGCCGGTTCCCTTGGTGGCGCCCGACATGCGGTTGCGAATGTTTTGCCAGTTGTAGCCGGTGACGCCGCCCACGGCTGCGCCGACGCCCGCGCCGATCGCCGCGCCCTTGCCGCCGCCGAAGATCGCGCCCAGCGCCGCGCCGGTGCCGGCGCCCACGCCGGTGCCAACGGCGGTGTTAGTGCCCTGTTGCGTGGCACAGCCTGCCAGCACGGAGCCGGCAACGGCGAACACAGCCAGGCGAGTCATGATTTTTGCATTCATTTTCGATTCCTCTTGATTGAAGCGAATAAACCCGCAAATAGCCGTCAATTTATCCAGGCAACATGACGGCGGTACGGTAGAGCACGCGAAACAGGGGAAATCCTACCCTCTCTTCGCTCCGGTCCGACAGTGAAGAAGGGTCTTACGGCAGCGCACGGCGTGAGCCACTACAATAAAGGCTGAAGTCACGCAGTGATGCGACCCCATGGCGTTCCGCCTGCCCGAAGGGTGCCCGGGCCGCCTGGATTTCGCAATCCTGCCTAACAATTTCTTTCAAATTCCGGCGCGTGGCCGAGACTTCGATTCCACCGCGCCGTACGTGTTCCCCCACGGAGTGTCAATGAGTATCGATCGGGCATTGGTCGACGCTGCCCTCGCAGCCGTCACTGACCCCAACACCGGCTCGCCGTACGCGGCCGCCAAGAACATCCGCAACGTCGCCGTGGCAGGTGACGCCGTCAGCCTCCAGGTGGTGCTCGGCTATCCGGCCATGCGTCAGTTCGAAGCGATTCGCGCCCAGTTCACCGACGCGCTGCGCACCGTGCCGGGCGTCGGCGATGCGCGTGTCGACGTGTCCCAGCAAATCGCCGCGCATACCGTGCAGCGCGGCGTGAAACTGCTGCCGAACGTCAAGAATATCGTGGCGGTGGCGTCCGGCAAGGGCGGTGTCGGNGAGCACGACCGCCGTGAATCTGGCGCTCGCGCTGGCGAGCGAAGGTGCGTCAGTCGGCGTGCTCGATGCGGACATCTACGGCCCGTCACTGCCGATGATGCTCGGCATCACCGGCCGTCCCGAGTCGCCCGACGACAAGTCGATGAACCCGATGACCGGCCACGGCCTGCAGGCCAACTCGATCGGCTTCCTGATCGAGCAGGACAACCCGATGGTGTGGCGCGGCCCGATGGCCACTTCCGCGCTCGAACAGCTGCTGCGGCAGACCAACTGGCATGACCTCGACTATCTGATCGTCGACATGCCGCCGGGCACCGGCGACATCCAGCTCACCCTCTCGCAACGCGTGCCGGTGACGGGCGCGGTGATCGTCACGACGCCGCAGGACATCGCGCTGCTCGACGCGAAGAAGGGGCTCAAGATGTTCGAGAAAGTGGGTATTCCGATCCTCGGTATCGTCGAGAACATGGGCATGCATATCTGCTCGAACTGCGGCCACGAAGAGCATATCTTCGGCGCTGGCGGCGGCGAGCGGATGGGCAAGGAGTACGGCGTGGACGTGCTCGGCAGCCTGCCGCTCGACATCGCGATCCGTGAGCAGGCCGACTCGGGCAAGCCCACTGTCGTGGCGGACCCGAACGGGCGCATCGCGGAGATCTATCGCTCGATCGCGCGCAAGGTGGCGATCCATATCGCCGAGCGGGCTCGCGACATGACGTCGAAGTTTCCCAACATCGTCGTGCAGAACACCTGAACAGCCATTTGGACAAGGGGCCGAGGCGCCTATTTGCGCCTGGTCTCGCGGTATCATGTCGACTTCACAGGTTCGGCCCGGCGGCCGCAGGGGCGCCCGCCGGCCGGCAAGAGGATCGCATGGGAAAACGAATCGACGGGCAGGCGGTGCATATGTTCATCGTCCTGACTGCCAGCTGTGTGCTGTTGAGCGGCTGCAGCGCGTTCCTGAGACCACAGGAAAAGCGCGCCGACGCGCAGTTGCTGCCCACCGTGGGCAATCAGGCGCGCGGCCTCGTGACGTTTATCGAGCGCTCGGACGGCGTGCAGGTCACCTACAACCTCACGGGCTTGCCGCCCAATAGCGACCACGCATTGCAGGTCCACGAACGCGGCGACTGCAATGCCG
The DNA here is from genome assembly GCF_012275575.1 of Paraburkholderia sp. SG-MS1. GTDB lineage: Bacteria > Pseudomonadota > Gammaproteobacteria > Burkholderiales > Burkholderiaceae > Paraburkholderia. Next base: position 6,453 of record NZ_NPIH01000224.1, read on the forward strand.
CCGACGGCTCCAGCGCGGGCCCGATCTTTTCGCCGGCGGCCGAGCGTCTGAAGGTGGGTGCGCGGGCCGAGGGCGACCTGGCCAACATTCATGCGGATGCGAACGGCGTGGCCACCGGCTTCATCGTCGCGCCGGATGTCTCGCTCGACGGTATCCGTTCGGTATTGCAGCGCGCTGTGCTGCTGCATCACGACGCGGCCGATCCCTACGCTTATCCGCCGCATGGCGCCGGTTCCGCCATCGCTTGCGGTGTGATTCGCCAGTGAGCGGCGAGCCCTTCCGACATTGCCCACAGCAGCATCGTCGTGATCGCGTAAAATAAGCGCCTTCCGTTCGGGCGCGCGGCTGGAACCCGCAGTTGATGCCGGCGTCGAGCACCCGTCCGGAGCGTGGCAAGGCCCGTTCAAGCGGCGCGCCGCGCGGGCCGCAGACCTCGAAGGCGCCGCCCCATTGCCCGAAAGTCGCCCGGTTTCGCCGGGTTGTTATTCGTCACACACCTGTCATTCACGTCGAGCAGCGTTCACCTATGACCATCAAATCCGACAAGTGGATCCGGCGCATGGCCGAGTCGCACAACATGATCGAGCCGTTTGCGCCCGATCAGGTTCGCGTTTCCGAAGACGGCCGGAAGATTGTCAGCTACGGCACCTCGAGCTACGGCTACGACATCCGCTGCGCCGACGAATTCAAGATCTTCACGAACATCAATTCGACCATCGTCGATCCGAAGAACTTCGACGAGAAGTCGTTCGTCGATTTCAAGGGCGACGTCTGCATCATCCCGCCGAATTCGTTCGCGCTCGCGCGCACGGTCGAGTACTTCCGCATTCCGCGCAGCGTGCTGACGGTGTGTCTGGGCAAGTCCACCTACGCGCGCTGCGGGATCATCGTCAACGTGACGCCATTCGAGCCGGAATGGGAAGGCCACGTCACGCTCGAATTCTCGAATACGACACCTTTGCCTGCGAAAATCTACGCGAACGAAGGCGTCGCCCAGGTGCTGTTTTTCGAAAGCGACGAGATTTGTGAAACGTCGTACGCGGATCGCGGCGGCAAATATCAAGGTCAGCACGGCGTCACGTTGCCCAAGACGTGACGTCGGCAGCGCACTGACCATCAGCTATTCGGGTGACCGCTGCAATTTTCAGAATGCAGCGGTCGTTCTTTTTGGAGAATCGCCCATGAAGTTTCGTTTTCCCGTCGTCATCATCGACGAAGATTTCCGCTCCGAGAACATCTCGGGTTCCGGCATCCGGGCTTTGGCCGAAGCTATCGAGAAAGAAGGCGCGGAAGTGCTCGGGTTGACGAGCTATGGCGACCTGACTTCGTTTGCGCAGCAGTCGAGCCGCGCGTCGTGCTTCATCCTGTCGATCGACGACGATGAACTGCTGCCGTACGTCGACAACGTGGTCGTGGAAGGCGAGACGCCGGAGCTGGCCGCGGCGATCGTCGCGTTGCGCGCGTTCGTGACCGAAGTGCGCCGCCGCAACGCGGACATTCCGATCTTCCTGTACGGCGAGACGCGCACCTCGCGCCACCTGCCGAACGACATCCTGCGCGAACTGCACGGCTTCATCCACATGTTCGAGGACACGCCGGAGTTCGTCGCGCGTCACATCATCCGTGAGACCAAGGTGTATCTGGACTCGCTCGCGCCGCCGTTCTTCAAGGAACTGGTGCAGTACGCGGAAGAGGGTTCGTACTCGTGGCACTGTCCTGGCCACTCGGGCGGCGTCGCGTTCCTGAAGAGCCCGCTCGGCCAGATGTTCCATCAGTTCTTCGGCGAGAACATGCTGCGCGCCGACGTCTGCAACGCGGTCGACGAACTCGGCCAGCTGCTCGACCATACCGGACCGGTCGCGGCCTCGGAGCGCAACGCCGCGCGCATTTTCAGCGCCGACCACGTGTTCTTCGTGACCAACGGCACGTCGACGTCAAACAAGATCGTCTGGCACGGCACCGTTGCGCCGGGCGACATCGTGCTGGTGGACCGCAACTGCCACAAGTCGATCCTCCACGCGATCACGATGACCGGCGCGATCCCCGTGTTCCTCACGCCGACGCGCAACAACTTCGGCATCATCGGCCCGATTCCGCGCAGCGAGTTCGAGCCGGAAAACATCCGCAAGAAGATCGAGGCGAACCCGTTCGCGCGCGAAGCGCTCGCGAAAAACCCGGGCCTCAAGCCACGCATTCTGACGATCACGCAAAGCACATACGACGGCGTGATCTACAACGTCGAAATGATCAAGGAGATGCTGGGCGACTGGCTCGACACGCTCCACTTCGACGAAGCCTGGCTGCCGCACGCGGAATTCCACGAGTTCTATCAGGACATGCACGCGATCGGCGCGGGCCGGCCGCGCATCGGCGCGATGGTGTTCGCGACGCACTCCACACACAAGCTGCTGGCCGGCATTTCGCAGGCCTCGCAGATCGTCGTGCAGGATTCGAAGAACAGCCGCTTCGACAAGCACCGCTTTAACGAAGCCTATCTGATGCACACGTCCACGAGCCCGCAGTACGCGATCATCGCATCGTGCGACGTGGCCGCGGCGATGATGGAAGCGCCCGGCGGCCCGGCGCTCGTGGAAGAGTCGATCGCCGAAGCGCTCGACTTCCGCCGCGCGATGACCAAGGTCGACGCCGAATACGGCGACGACTGGTTCTTCAAGGTGTGGGGCCCGGACCAGTTCGCGGAAGAGGGCATCGGCTCGCGCGAAGACTGGATGCTGCGTCCGAACGACGCGTGGCATGGCTTCGGTCCGCTCGCCGAAGGTTTCAACATGCTCGACCCGATCAAGGCGACCATCGTCACGCCGGGTCTGGACATGGACGGCGGCTTCGGCGAGACCGGCATTCCGGCTGCGATCGTCACGAAGTACCTGGCCGAGCACGGCATCATCGTCGAGAAGACCGGACTGTATTCGTTCTTCATCATGTTCACGATCGGCATCACGAAGGGCCGCTGGAACTCGATGGTCACCGAACTCCAGCAGTTCAAGGACGACTACGACAACAACCAGCCGCTGTGGCGCGTGCTGCCCGAGTTCGTCGCGCATCATCCGATGTACGAGCGCGTCGGCTTGCGCGATCTGTGCCAGCAGATTCACAGCGTCTACCGCGCGAACGACATCGCCCGCCTGACGACCGAGATGTACCTGTCGAGCATGGAGCCGGCGATGAAGCCGTCCGACGCGTTCGCCAAGCTCGCGCACCGCGAGATCGACCGCGTACCGATCGACGAACTCGAAGGCCGCGTCACATCGATCCTGTTGACGCCGTACCCGCCGGGCATTCCGTTGCTGATTCCGGGCGAGCGCTTCAACAGGACCATCGTCAACTATCTGCGTTTCGCGCGCGAGTTCAACGAGCGTTTCCCGGGTTTCCATACGGACATCCACGGGCTGGTCGGTGAAATGATCAACGGGCGCATCGAATATTTCGTCGATTGCGTTCGCGCCTGACGATGCGAGGTCTGAAGTCCTGGCCGGGCGCCGCCAGTCGGCGGCGCATAGTCGGCGCGCTGACGTTGGCGTCGGCGGCGCTCCTCAGCATGCTGTCGCCCGTGGTGCAAGCCGAGGTCGCGGCCGCCGATCCGATCGACGCGTCGATGCGCTCGTGTCTCGCGCGCAGCGACATGTCGACGACGGTGGGACAGGTGCAGTGCATGGACAACGCGCGGATCGGCTGGAAGGCCGCGCTCGACAGCGCGTGGCAGCAGCTTCAGGCGAAGTTGCCGCCCGCGCGGCGCAAGCTGTGGGAGAAGAGCCAGACAAGCTGGCTCGCCTCGCGCGAGGCCGAGAAGCAGTTGCTGGCCGCGGTGTTTGCGACGACGCGCGGCACAATGTACGTGCTGGCCGAGGCCGACATGCAGTTGCAGCCGGTGCGCGACCGCGCGCTCGCGCTGCGCAGCGCAGTGGACAAGGCCGGCGGCCCGCCGCCGCGTCGTCCGCGCGCCTGTCGCGCCGATGCGCAATGCGAGCACGCGATGTTCGATCTGAACCGCTACTACCGCCGCTTGCAGTCGAAGATGCCGGCGCATTCGCGCCCCACGCTCGTGCGTGCGCAAAAAGCCTGGACTGCATATCTCACCGCCACCACGCCGGTGGTCGACGAGCGTGGGCGCATCGACATCATCGGCGCGCGGGTGGCGACGCTCAAGCGGTTGTCGGAGACGGTCGGCAACGACTGAGCGTGCACCTCGCCTGCGCCTCGCGCACGGTCAATCGAACAGATAATCTTCCGCTTGCCGGCTCGGCAACGTGCGTGCCGGCTCGCCGCGTAGATCGCGCAGCGCATCCTCGATCATGGCGGACATCGTGTTGAGTGCGAGGTCGTTGTCGTCGGTGCCGAAGGGTTCTTCGAGCTGCGATGCGATGGCTTCATGCGCCATGAACGTGTACGCAACGAATACCGCGAACACCGGCGTGAACACGCCGATGCTGTCGACCAGCCCGAACGGCAGCGACGCGCAGAAGAAATACACCGTGCGGTGAATCATCACCGAGTACGCGAACGGCAGCGGCGTCGAGACGATGCGCTCGCATCCGCCGATCACATCCGATAGTCCATTCAGGTTCCGGTCGAAGGCGAGCACCGCCATCGGCTCGATCGCGCCGGCCTGCGCCTGGCGCTGTACCCATTCGCCGAGACAGAGCAGCAGGGTCGCCGGTTTGTAGCGCGAGGCGATGACGCGCTCGAACAGTGGCGCGGGCAAGCGCGCGGCGAGGTCGTCGTGGGGGTCGCCCCTGCGGAGCTGGTGACGCAGCGCGTGAGGCAGCGCGCCGAGCGCGGCGAGAAATGCTTCGAGGTCTTCTTTCGGCAACGGCCGGGACGGCAGCGAGAAGACCTGACGCGTGAGCGAGCGCGACTCGTTCAGCAGTTGACCCCACAGCTTGCGGGCTTCCCACCAGCGATCGTAACTGGCGTTGTTGCGAAAGCCGAGGAACACCGCGAGCGCAATGCCGATCAGCGAGAAGGGCGCAGTCGTGTTGAGGTTCAGCGAGATCGGCAGCAGATGGTCGTGGGCGGCCAGTGCGACGATCGAGATGCAGAAGATCAGCGCGAGCCGCGGCAGCAACTGTGGGAGCACCGAACCTCGCCACGCGAGCAGCATGCGGAACCAATGGAGATGCGGGCGGATGATCATTGGGTTGAGCCGTCGGTCTCGAGCGATAGAGCGTCTATTATCGCTTGTTGTCCGGGCAGGAGCGCCGTGCGGGCGCGCGCTTGAGGCGGACATGACGCAATGCGAACAACGAAGCGGGCAACGACCAAGATCGCCACGGCGCGCGCATCACATTCGATACGCACGCCGTGGGCCATTCACCTTCACCGGCTCAATCGCGGGCGGCCGGGGCCGCGCCGTGGCTTAGCCAGTCCAGCACGGCGGTGGCGTCGTCATCGGCGCCCTCGCGCGCCTTGGCGACCGTCTCGGCGACGTCCGCTGCAGGCACTGCGCGACGAATCGCCACGCCGACCGCGAGAATATCGATCATTACCAGGTGCAGGATCCGCGAGATCATCGACAATTGCGACTCGCGAATCTCGATGTGATCGGTTTCGAGCGCAACAGTGGCGCGCTTGGCGAGCGGCGTATTGCTCGACGTGATCGCAATGACCTTCGCGCCGGCCTGCATCGCGACATCCAGCACGCGCAGCAACTCGGGCGCGCGGCCCGACTTCGAGACCGCCACGATCACATCGCCCTTGCCGAGCAATGCGGCGGAGGCTGCCTGCATGTACAGATCGCCGTACGCAATGGTCGGAATGCCGAAGCGGAAGAATTTATAGTGCGCGTCCTGCGCCACGATGTTCGAATTGCCGAGCCCGTAGAACTCGATGCGGCGCGCGCCGTTCAACAGATCGATCGCGCGTTCGACCTGATCGAAGTTCAGATGCTCGCGCAACTGCAGAATCGCCGACACGGTATTGTCCAGCACCTTCGCGCCGAAGTCCGTTGCCGTGTCGCCGAGATGCACCTGGCTGTGGCTCACCGGAATCGTGCCGGTCAAACCGGTCGCGAGCTTCAGCTTGAAATCCGACAGGCCCTGGCAGCCGAGCGAACGGCAGAAGCGGATCACGGTGGGCTGACTCACGTCGGCCTTGCGCGCGATATCGACGATCGGATCATTGATGATCGAGCGCGGATGGTTCAGCGCGAGATCGGCGACGCGGCGCTCGGCCGGCGTCAGCGCGTCGCGCATCTGGCGAATCCGCTCGAACACCGCCGACGAACTGCCGCCCGCGCGATTCGACAACTGCTCGGCGAGAATCGCGGAGACGCCGAGGAAGGCCGGATATTCGGCGGTGATCACATAGGTCGGCACGTTCTGCAGATACGCCTCGAAGCGGCCCTTCGCCTCGAAGCGCTTGCGAAACGACGAGCGCGCGAAGAATTCGCCGAGGCGCGGCACCACGCCGCCGCCGATGTAGATGCCGCCCAGCGCGCCCAGCGTCACCGCGATGTTGCCCGCGAAAGTGCCGAGAATGCCGCAGAACACGTCGACGGACTCGGCCGCGAGCGGCTCGCCTTCCAGCGCGCGCTTGACGATCTCGATCGTGTCGACGTTGCCCCCCACGCGCTTTTTGTCGCGGCCCGCGAGCGCGCGGTAGATTACTTCGATGCCAGGACCCGCGGCCACGCGTTCGAACGACACGTGCGACCACTTCTTGCGCGCGTACTGCAGCACGATGTCTTCACGTTCGTCGGCGGGTGCGAAGGTGGCGTGGCCGCCTTCACTGCCGAGCGCGATCCAGCGGTCGTCGGCGGGAATCAGGCCCGACACGCCCATGCCGGTGCCCGGGCCGAGCAGGCCGATCACGCTGTTCGGACGACGCGCGCCGCCGCCCACCTGGACGCGTTGCGCGTCGGTGAGGCCCGGCAGCGCCATCGCCAGTGCGGTGAAATCGTTCACCACCAGCAGCGTGTCGAAGCCGAGCGCGCGGCGCGTCGCTTCGATCGAGAAGCTCCAGTCGTGATTCGTCATGCTCACCTGATCGCCGTCGACCGGGTTTGCAATCGCGATCGCCGCATGATTCACGCGGCCGATCCTGTTGTCCTTCAGATACTTCTTGATGACCTCGGCGACGCCCGGATAGTCCGCACACGGATAGACCTGCACCGAGCCGATTTCGCCCGGGCCGGTCTCCAGCGCGAAGCGCGCATTGGTGCCGCCGATGTCGGCCAGAAGCCTCGGTCCGTCGGCGTGCTGGCCCGCGCCCGGTACAGCCTTAGTTTGCACACCAGTAGACATCGAGTCTCACTCCCTTGTCGTTTGCCAACTGCGAGATGGCATTTTTTTGTAGCGAAGCGGCGGCTGCATTGAGCACGTCCATCTTGCGCGGTCCTGCGATCAGCAAAAACAGGTGCTTCACTTCCTTCAGCGCGCAGAGCGACCAGCTCACGCGCGCATGCGGCGCGCTGCCCGGATGCACGGCGACGAAGCGCTCGGTGGTGGTGATCGCGTGATCCCATTCGGGCGCGTCCGCGAAGATCGACGCCGTGTGGCCGTCCTCGCCCATGCCGAGAATCGCGACGTCGGGCGCGGCGCTAAAGCGTGCGTCGGCGTTCAGCGCGGCGACGTGCGCATGCAGATCCTGCGCGGTGTCGACGAGCGGCCAGAAAGTCGCGTCCTTCGCGGCGTTCTGCAACAGCGTCGCGCGGACCAGTTGCGAATTGCTTGCGCTGTCTGTCTCGGGCACCCAGCGGTCGTCGACCAGCGTCACGGCAATGCGCGACCAGTCGAAGGATTGCGTGGACAACGTTTGCAGGAACGGACGCGGACTGCTGCCGCCAGACACGGCGAGCATGGCGGGGCGTGCGCTAGTAGTGGGCGTGCCGGTCGCGGCCGCCTGTGCGGCGAGCGACGCATGTAACGCGTCGCCAACCGCCTTCGCCAACGCGTCGGATTGGGCGCGTTGATCGTCGAAAGCGTGAAGCTCGATCACTTCTCCTCCGTGCTGCTTTTTTGTTAGATCTGCGGAATCTGCCGTACTGCTCTCGCGCAACGCCTGCAAGTGGGATGACTTGCAGGCGCCTTCGCGATACCGGCGCCATTCCGTTCAGTTCGTCGGTGGGTCTTACTCGGGCGTGGCGTGCGCTTCGCTCGAAGCTCACGCCACGTCGTGCGTCAATTCTCTTCTTCGAGCCAGCAGGTGCCGTGCTGCGCGAGCATCGCGCTCGCCGCGGCCGGTCCCCAAGTGCCCGCCGCGTACGGCTTGGGCGGCTTGGTCGAGGTCTTCCATTCGTTCAGGATCGGCTCGACCCAGCGCCATGCGGCTTCCTGCTCGTCGCGTCGCACGAACAGCGCGAGGCGCCCGCGGATCACGTCGAGCAGCAAACGCTGGTACGCCTCCATCTGCCCTTCGCGGAAGAACTTGTCGAACGCGAGGTCGAGGTGCACGCTCGCGAGGTTCATGCCTTCGCCAGGTTGCTTCGCGAGGCAGTAGAGGCGAATCGTTTCGTTCGGCTGCAGGCGGATCACCAGACGGTTTGCGCCGGCGCGCAGCGCGGAGGCGCCCAGCGCCGAATGCGGCACCGCGCGGAAATTCACCACGATCTCGGCGACGCGATCGGCGAGGCGCTTGCCGGTGCGCAGGAAAAACGGCACGCCGGCCCAGCGCCAGTTCTCGATCTCGACTTTCAGCGCCACGAAGGTTTCAGTGGTGCTGTCCGGCTTCACGCCGGCTTCGGTCGCGTAGCCCGGCACCGCGCTGCCGCGGATGCCGCCGGCATGATACTGGCCACGCACCGCGACCTTGCCGATTTCGTTCGGATCGATCGGCTTCAACGCGCGCAGCACGCGCAGCTTTTCGTCGCGAACCGAATCCGAGTCCATCGAGTGGGGCGGCTCCATCGCGACGATCGACAGCAGCTGCAGCAAATGGTTTTGCACCATGTCGCGCAATGCGCCGGTGTTGTCATAGAAGTCGCCGCGCGCTTCGACGCCGAGTTCCTCGGCGATCGTGATCTGGATGCTCTCGACCCACTCGCGGCGCCACAGCGGCTCGAACAGCGCATTGCCGAAGCGCAGCGCGAGCAGGTTCTGCACCGGCTCCTTACCAAGGTAGTGGTCGATCCGGTAGATCTGTTCTTCCGCGAAAATTTCGCCGACTGCGTCGTTGATTGCATTCGAGGACTTCAGGTCGTACCCGAGCGGTTTCTCGAGCACGATGCGCGCGTTCTCGTTGAGCCCCACCGACGCGAGCGCGTGGCAGATCGGCACGAACAGCGACGGACCCGTGGCCAGATAGAACACGCGGATGCCGGGCAAATCCTGAATGGCGTCGCGTAATTGCACGAAGTCTTCGGGGTTGCCGAGATCGATCTTCACGAACTCGATGCGCGCGAGGAAGCTCGTCCATGCGGCTTCGTCCACACCGTTCTTCGACACATGCGGCTTGACGTGTTCGTTCACCCACTGCAGATACTCACCGCGATTCGCCGCGTGCCGCGCTACCGCGACGATCTTGCCGCTGTCCGCGAGCATGCCGCCCGCACGGTGCGCTTCAAACAGTGCGGGCAGGATCTTGCGCATCGACAGATCGCCGGTCCCGCCGAAGAGAACGAAGGTGAAGCTTGAATCGGTTTGCATGAGTCTCCGTCGATGTCCTGGGGCCGCCGCGCCGAGCGCGCAGTGTTCGAAAAGGGCGACCGTAGTCCGATAAAATATTTTTTGACACTGAATTGTAGTTTAACTACAATCCAAATCAAGAGGTAACGCTAATTCGATGAAAAAAGCGTGCGCTGTTCGGCAACTTGCGCGGTTTTTCGAATCGGCGGGCGTCCCTGCATGTTAACGGACATTGCCTGTCGGCACGTGCCAGCCTGCCCGGCGGCCCTTACGGAAGTCCGGGTAGGGGAGCGGCTGGCGGGTGGCTGGCCGGGTCGACTTGCAAGGCACCTCGAGTCTGCCGCGCGCGACGCGGGCAGGCAAAAATCAAAAGAGGAGACAGACAGTTGCATCCCAAACCACTCATCTCTTGAGCTTCTAGCGGCCGGACAACGGTCCGCCGGCACATGCCTCGCGCATGCGCCCGACCGTGCTCGATCGCCCAGTGTTTTGCCTGTTTGAACCAACCACAGCACCCTGGCGACATCAGGGGCCATTTGTTTTTTGTTCAGGTGTCTGGAGGAGATAAGCAATGAAATTTCGCGCGATCATGGGCGCTTTGTGCGCTGCGGGTCTGATGTGTGGCGTCTCGGCGGTGCAGGCTGCCGAGTCGGTCGAAGTGTTGCACTGGTGGACTTCGGGCGGCGAATCGAAAGCCGTCGGCGTCCTCAAGGACGACATGACGAAGCAGGGTTACACGTGGAAGGACTTCGCGGTTGCGGGTGGCGCCGGCGCGGCAGCCATGACGGCTCTGAAGACGCAGGTGATCTCGGGCAACGCACCGAGCGCCGCGCAGATCAAGGGTCCGCTGATCCAGGACTGGGCTTCGCAGGGCGTGCTGGTGCCGATCGACTCGGTCGCCGGCGACTGGAAGAAGAACCTGCCGCCGGAAATCGACAAGATCATGCACGCGGACGGTCACTATGTCGGCGCACCATTCGGCGTGCACCGCGTGAACTGGCTGTACATCAACAAGGCTGCACTCGAAAAGGCGGGCGGCAAGGTCCCGACCACGTGGCCTGAGTTCTTCGCGGTGGCCGACAAGATGAAGGCCGCGGGCATCCAGCCGGTTGCGATGGGTGGTCAGCCGTGGCAAGACCTGACGCTGTGGGAAGACGTCGTGCTGTCGCAAGGCGCGGACTTCTACAAGAAGGCGATCGTCGATCTCGACGAAAAGACGCTGACGTCGGAGAAGATGATCGGCGTGTTCGACACGGTCCGCAAGATCCAGGGCTACTTCGACGCGGGCCGCACGGGCCGTGACTGGAACCTCGCGACCGCGATGGTCATCAACGGCAAGGCCGGCATGCAATTCATGGGCGACTGGGCGAAGGGCGAATTCACCAACGCCGGCAAGAAGTCGGGTTCGGACTTCATCTGCGCGGTCGTACCGGGCACGGACAAGGGCTACACGTTCAACGTCGACTCGTTCGTGTTCTTCCAGCAGAAGGGCCAGAAGGCGGCAACGCCGGGTCAGCTCGCGCTCGCGAAGACGATCATGACGCCGGAGTTCCAGGAGCAGTTCAGCCTGAACAAGGGGTCGATCCCGGTGCGTCTCGGCGTGCCGATGGACAAGTTCGACGACTGCGCGAAGAAGTCGTACGCGGATGAACAGGTCGCGATCAAGGCGGGCGGGTATGTGCCGTCGCTGGCGCATGGCATGGCGCAACCGGATGCAGCAGCCGGCGCGATCTCCGACGTGGTCACGAAGTTCATGAACTCGCAGCAGGATTCGAAGAGCGCAGTCCAGGCGCTCGCGAAGGCAGCGAAGACCAAGTAAGCGAAGTAAGCGAAGCGGCGCGCCCGGTGGCTTCCTGAGGAAGCGCCGGGCGTGTTCTTCAGACCGCCGGCTGCCGCGCGTGCGTTGTATGCGGCTTGCAGGCGGCTTCACCCTGGTTTCATAGAGTCACACCTATGCCGTCGGCGCCTCGTGTCATTCGTGCGCGAGCATCCCGGCGGTACAGTTTCAGCAGGAGTCGAGTAGTGACTGCTTCTATCAGCGGAAACGGGAAAACGGCCAGCGCCGCCCGCCGCGCGTCGCCCATGGCGGCCCTTGCCGATCGCTGGATTCCGAAGCTGGTGCTCGCACCCAGCGTCGTGATCAGCCTGATCTTCGTGTATGGCTTCATCGCAATCACCGGGTTCTTGTCGCTGTCCACTTCGCGACTGATGCCGCGCTATGAATTCGCCGGCCTCGACCGTTATCGCGAGCTGTTCGCCAACGACGTGTTCTGGACGTCGGCGGCGAATCTCGGCTGGTTCGGCATTCCGTTCATCGGCATCTGTATCGGCCTCGGCCTGTTCCTTGCCATCCTGCTCGATCAGCAGATCCGCAACGAAGGCGCGCTGCGCGCCGTGTTCCTTTATCCGATGGCGCTGTCGTTCATCGTCACGGGCACGGCATGGCAATGGATCATGACGCCGAGCGTCGGCCTCGAAAAGGTGTTCCACGACTGGGGCTGGACGAGCTTCTCGTTCGGCTGGCTTGGCGACCCGGACAAGGCGATCTTCTGCGTCGTGATCGCGGCCGTCTGGCAATCCACCGGCTTCGTGATGGCGCTCTTCCTCGCGGGCCTGCGTGGTGTCGACGGTGAAATCTTCAAGGCCGCGCAGATGGACGGCGCGAACCTGCCCACCATCTACCGCAAGATCGTGATTCCGAGCATGCGACCGGTGTTCTTCTCCGTGTTGCTGATTCTGTGTCACATCACCATCAAGACCTTCGACCTGGTCGTCGCGTTGACCGCGGGCGGTCCGGGCACGTCGACGTCGCTGCCGGCTATTTTCATGTACACGTTTTCGTTCAATCGCGGGCAGCTCGGCGTCGGCGCGGCATCGTCGATGATGATGCTCGCCACCGTCGTGGCCGTGCTCGTGCCGCTGATGTATCTGGAATCGAGGAGCACCCGCAATGCAGCCTAAGATGACGATCAGCCGTGCCGTCATTTACGCGGCCCTGCTTCTGTTCGCCCTGTATTTCCTGTTCCCGCTGTACGTGATGCTGTCGACGTCCTTCAAGGACATCGACCAGCTGCGCACCGGCAACCTGCTCACGCCGCCCACGCACTGGAGTATCGATCCGTGGATCAAGGCATGGAGCGGCGCCTGTACCGGCGTGCGTTGCGACGGCATGCAGCCGTTTTTCATGAACTCGGTGCGCATGGTGATTCCCGCCGTGCTGATCTCGTCGATCATCGGCGCATTCAACGGTTATGTGCTCACGCACTGGCGTTTCCGCGGCGCGGACCCGATCTTCACGATGCTGCTGGTCGGCTGCTTCATTCCGTTCCAGGCGATCCTGCTGCCGATGGCGCGCTTCGAAGGCATGATGGGCCTGTCGAACACGACGAGCGGTCTGGTGCTGGTGCACGTGATCTACGGTATCGCGTTCACGACGATGTTCTTCCGCAACTTCTACGTCAGCATTCCGGCTGAACTCGTGAAGGCGGCGCGCATCGACGGCGCGGGTTTCTTCACGATCTTCACGAAGATCCTGCTGCCGGTCTCGCTGCCGATCTTCATGGTGTGCCTGATCTGGCAATTCACGCAGATCTGGAATGACTTCCTATTCGGGATCGTGTTCTCCGGTGTCGATTCGATGCCGATCACGGTGGCGCTGAACAACCTCGTGAATACCTCGACCGGCGTGAAGGAATACAACGTGGACATGGCCGGCGCGATCATCGCCGCGTTGCCGACCCTGCTGGTCTACATCATCGCCGGACGCTATTTCGTGCGCGGCCTGACGGCCGGCGCAGTCAAGGGCTAAACCCCGGGCCGCGGGCCAAACCATCCGAGCGCGGCGGCGCTTCAGGAAAACAGCGCCGCCGTCACCCGACAAGACGTTTTCAGGCAGTACCAGAGACAAGAGGATTCACAGCATGGCAAGCCTTTCCATCCGTGACGTGTACAAGACCTACCCGAACGGGGTGCCGGTTCTGAAGGGTGTCAATATCGACATCGAAGACGGCCAGTTCCTGATTCTGGTCGGCGGCTCGGGCTGCGGTAAGTCGACGCTGCTCAACATGATCGCGGGCCTCGAGACCGTGACCAAGGGCGAGATCCAGATCGACGGCAAGACGGTCAACAACCTGTCGCCGAAAGATCGCGATATCGCGATGGTGTTCCAGTCGTACGCGCTGTATCCGTCGATGACGGTGCGCGAGAACATCTCGTTCGGCCTGAACATCCGCAAGGTGCCGAAGCAGGAGCAGACGCAGATCGTCGATCGCGTGTCGAACACGCTGCAGATCACGCACCTGCTCGACCGCAAGCCGGGCCAGCTGTCCGGCGGCCAGCGTCAGCGCGTGGCGATGGGCCGCGCGCTCGCGCGCGATCCGGTGATGTTCCTGTTCGACGAACCGCTGTCGAACCTCGACGCGAAACTGCGTATCGAGATGCGGTCGGAAATCAAGCTGTTGCATCAGCGCCTCGGCACGACGATCGTCTACGTGACGCACGATCAGATCGAGGCAATGACGCTCGGCGACCGCATCGCGGTGATGAAGGACGGCATCGTGCAACAGTTCGGCGCGCCGCAGGAAATCTATGACTCGCCGTCGAATCTGTTCGTGGCCGGCTTCATCGGCGCACCGCCGATGAACTTCATTCAAGGCAAGCTGGTGGAGCAGGGTGCGGGCGTCGGCATCGAACTGGATACGGGCGTTGCCCGCAAGGTGCTGAACCTGCCGTTCGACTCGGCGAAGGTGAAGTCGCACGTTGGCCGCGAAGTGATTCTCGGCCTGCGCCCGGAGCGCATCACCGACGCGCGCGGCGCGCATGGTGACAACGCGCAACTGCAGCCGATCGAAGTCAAGGTCGACGTGATCGAGCCGACCGGCCCGGATACGCTGGTGTTCGCGCAGGTCAACGGCAAGCGCATCGTGAGCCGTGTGCACCCGGCGTCGAACCCCCAGCCGCTGGCGAACACCACGCTGCTGTTCGATACGTCGAAGGCGGTGCTGTTCGATCCGTCGAACGAAGAGCGGATTGCCTGAAACGCGTGCTTCGCCGCGTAGTTTGACGCTTGAAAAAAGCCCCATGCGTTTCGTTACGCATGGGGCTTTGTTTTGGGCGCCTGCTTTGTCGCCGCTTACGCGTCCGGGATGCGCAGGTCCGGGTTGTTATGCGACAGCTCGCTGACCCAGTCGATGAACGCGCGCAGCCGCGAACTCAGATTGCGGCGGTGCGCGTAGAGGATCGACAGCGGTGTGCCCGGGCTCGTGTAGTCGGTGAGAATTTCCTTGAGCGCGCCTTGCTCGATCAACTCGGCGACCATGAAGCGCGACGGCTGGATGATGCCGTGGCCGAGCGCGCCCGCGCCGATGTAGACCGAGCCGTCGTTGACCGCGAGCACGCTTTTCATCGTCACCTTGGCGATCTCGCCGTCCACCTGGTATTCGAACGGGAAGGTCCGGCCGGTGCGCGCGGAGACGTAGTTGACGGCGCGATGTTCCGCGAGTTCGTCGAGCGTGGTCGGTGTGCCGTATTTCTCCAGATACGCAGGCGACGCGCACGTCACGATGCGCGCCTCGCCGATGCGTTTCGCGACGAGGCTCGATTCCTCCGGCGTGCCCATGCGGATCACGCAATCCACGCCGTCCTGGATCAGATCGATGTTGCGATCGGCGAGGCCGAGCCGCACGTCGATCTCCGGGTATTGCCGGTAGAAGTCGTCGAGCGCGGGCAGCAGGAGCGCGCGGGCGAGTGTGCCCGACGTATCGACGCGGATCGTGCCGGCCGGATTTTCGCGCTTGTTCGACAGCGACGATTCGGCGTCGGCGACTTCGGCGAGGATCTGCACGCAGCGCTCGTAGAACGACGCGCCGTCTTCGGTGACGCTCACCTGGCGCGTCGAGCGATTCAGCAGGCGCACGCCGACGTGCTCCTCCAGCGCCTGGATCGTGCGGCTGACTTTGGCGCGGGGCAAATCGAGCGATTCAGATACTTTGGTGAAGCTGTTCGCCTCGACCACACGCGTAAATATCTCCATCGCTTCGAAACGGTCCATGGTGTGCCTTATGAGTGATGGCTGAAGTGGCTTTTGAGGTGGAGTTTACAGGGTGGAAATATTGTTGTCGCGATGGGGGGATGCGGTGTTGCGCGGTTGCGGTTGGGGCGGATTCTGGCCGATCGCCAGGATGGGCGGGCGAGAAAGCCTCTTTGCGGGTTCCGCCAGGCCGCTTCGCACCGCGCACGACACATTGCGCCCGTGCGCGCGCCGGCTCGCGTGCGTGAGTGTCGCTCAGTCGCTGTCAGTCACGCTCCGGCGCACCGAGCGGAAACAGCGGACGATACGGCCGCGCTTCGTCGACCGCGCGTGCGAACGACGGCCTTGCCAGCAGCCGCTGACGGTAGGCACGCACCTGCGCGAAGGCGGGATCGATCGGGTGCGTCCAGTCGGCGTAGAAGAGAAACGGTGCGGCGGCGCAGTCGGCGAGGCTGAAGGTGTCGCCGGCAGCCCAATCGCGCTCGGCCATCACCTTGTCGAGCCAGCCGTAGGCGGTGTCGAGCATCGCCCGCGCGTCGGCCACCGCGCGCGGATCGCGCTCCGGCTCGGGGCGCATGTGGTCGTAGACGATCTTTTGCTGCGGCGTCGAGATGTAGTTGTCGAAGAAGCGGTCCATGCTGCGCACTTCCAGCGCGGCGCGAGCGTCGGCGGGCAAAAGAGGCACCGGCCCCGGATGATACAGGCCGAGATATTCGATGATGATGCTCGCCTCGACCACGGTCCGCTCACTGTCCAACAGCACCGGAAAGCGCTTGATCGGCCAGAGCGCGGCGAACTCCGCCATGGTTGACGGGTCGTCGTGCGCCAGCAGGCGCAGCTCGAACGGCGTGCCGTTTTCGTAGAGCGCCGTCAACACCTTCTGGCAATACGAGGAGAACGGGTGGGCATAAAGCTTGAGGGGCATCGCGGTCACCTTTGACGGTTGCAGGGCGCGCCGTGGCGCTACGACGGCAGCAAGGGCCGTTTACCCCACGACGAACGACGCTGATGAAAATCGACAGCCATGTGGGAGGGTGCAGTGCGGCCAACGCCACGAACTCCGCGAATCGCGCCGTCCACAAGCCTGCGCACCGACGCCCAAAGACCCACACCATTGCGCGCTCAATGCGGCAAGCGCACATCGAATCGGTACGTCACCAGCCTTGCGAGCAGAATAAACGCGGTCGCGACCAGCACGCTATACACGGTGTCGAAGTTCACGTAGTCCAGCAACACATACAGCCAGCAGCCGACGAACGCACAGGTCGCGTAGGGCCGCGAATCGCGCAGGATCAGCGGCACCTCATTGCACAGCACGTCGCGGATCACGCCGCCGAACACACCCGTCAGCACGCCCATCATCACCGACGTGAACCACGGCATTTGCGCGTCGTGCGCGATCGACGTCCCCGCGATACTGAACAGGCCCAGCCCGATGGCATCGGCCACCAGCAGCACCCGTTCGGAGAGCAGGCGCGAGGTCATCTTCAGCAGTGTCGGCGCGAACAGGGACATCACGAAGATCGCGATCAGATAGCCCTGATGCTGGACCCAGTAGAACGGCCGGCGCTCCAGCAACACATCGCGCAAGGTGCCGCCGCCGAACGCCGTGGCGATCGCCACGAGGAACGTACCCACCGCGTCGAGCCGGCGGCTGCGGGCTTCGATGAAGCCGGAAATGGCGTACGCGAAAATAGCCAGCGCTTCCATGATGGTCAGCGCCAGTGTGAGCCTCGGATGGATCACTGTGACTCCGTCAAGGCTTGGCGTGAGGCGGCGATGCGCCCGGCTGCAGCAGCACGACCACCGCGCCGGCGCCGCCATCGTGCGCACGCGCCTGGCAGAACGCGATCACCTCCGCCTTTTGCACCAGCCACGCGCGCACCTTGCCCTTGAGCACCGGTTCCTTGCCGATCGATCCCAGGCCCTTGCCGTGAATCACGCGCAAACAGCGCAAGCCCCGCTTCACCGATTCGCGGATGAACTCGGCGAGCGCCTCGCGCGCTTCTTCGCGCCTCATCCCATGCAGGTCGATTTGCGCTTGCACGATCCAGTCGCCGCGCCGCAGCTTGCGCACGACTTCCTGACTGACGCCGGGGCGGCAATAGGAGAGCGTTTCGTCGGTTTCGAGCAGCACTTCGGGGTCGAATTCGTCGGAGATCGCTTCG
>NZ_NPIH01000225.1:0-30395 GCF_012275575.1 Paraburkholderia sp. SG-MS1
ATCCGCGAGGTCCTAGATGAATTTCGATTACACCCCGAAGGTTCAGGCGTTGCGCGAAAAGCTGCTCGCCTTCTTCGACGAGCACATTTATCCGAACGAGCAGGCGTTCTATGCGGAGATTGCGCGCAATCGCCAGAACGGCAACGCATGGGTGCCGACGGATCTGGTCGAGCAACTCAAACAGAAGGCGCGCGACGCCGGCTTGTGGAACCTGTTCCTGCCCGACTCCGTGCGCGGCGCCGGGCTGACGAATCTCGAATACGCGCCGCTGTGCGAGATCATGGGCCGCGTGCCCTGGGCGCCCGAAGTGTTCAACTGCAACGCACCCGATACCGGCAACATGGAAACGATCGAGCGCTACGGCAGCGAGGACAACAAGCGCGAGTGGCTCGAACCGCTGCTGCAAGGCCACATCCGTTCGGCGTTTCTGATGACGGAGCCGGAAGTGGCGTCGTCGGATGCGACCAACATCCAGACCAGCATCGTGCGCGATGGCGATTACTACGTGATCAACGGCCACAAGTGGTGGTCGTCGGGTGCGGGCGATCCGCGCTGCAAAATCTATATCGTGATGGGCAAGACCGATCCCGACGCACCGCGCCATCAGCAGCAGTCGATGATCCTCATCCCCGCCGACGCCACCGGCATCACCGTGCACCGCCCGCTGACCGTCTTCGGTTACGACGACGCACCGCACGGCCACATGGAAATCACGCTCGATAACGTGCGCGTGCCCGCCACCAACATGCTGCTCGGCGAAGGCCGCGGCTTCGAGATCGCGCAAGGCCGGCTCGGGCCGGGGCGCATCCATCACTGCATGCGCTTGATCGGCCTCGCCGAGCGCGCGCTCGAACTGATGGCGAAACGCTCGCTGCAACGCGTCGCGTTCGGCAAGCCGGTCGCGGCGCAAGGCGTCACGCAGGAACGCCTCGCCGAGGCGCGCTGCATGATCGAGCAGGCGCGCCTGCTCACGCTGAAAACCGCCTACATGATGGACACCGTCGGCAACAAAGGCGCGCGCGGCGAGATCGCGATGATCAAGGTGGTCGCGCCGAACATGGCGTGTCAGGTGATCGACTGGGCGATTCAGGCGCACGGCGGCGGCGGCGTCAGCGACGACTTTCCGCTCGCGTATGCGTATGCGTCGGCCCGCACGCTGCGCTTCGCCGATGGTCCCGACGAAGTGCACCGCAACGCCATCGCCAAACTCGAGCTCGCGCGTCATATGGATACGGACGCGGCGGCTCGTGTGCAGATGCCGGTCACGCGGGTCTGAGCGCGCCCGCCAGTGAGCCGACGTCAATGCGCGCCTCGAAGGGGTTGTAGCGTCGAGTGTGGTTCGCGGCGGCGCCAGCAGTATCGTGCGAACTATGCTCTAATTTTCGTCATGGCGGCGCCTTGTTTCGGCGCCGCTTTCACGAACAAGGAGCCAGGATGATCGACGTCTATAGCTGGGCGACCCCGAACGGCCACAAGGTCCACATCATGCTCGAGGAGACAGGCCTCGCGTATACCGCGCACGGTGTGAATATCGGCGCGGGGGACCAGTTCAAACCCGAATTTCTCGCCATCAGTCCGAACAACAAGATCCCGGCGATCGTCGATCCCGACGGCCCGAAAGGCGCCGACGGTAAACCTTTCGCGCTGTTCGAGTCGGGCGCGATCCTGATGTATCTCGCTGAGAAAACCGGCAAGTTTCTACCGACCGATCCGGCCGCGCGCTATTCGGTACTGCAATGGCTGATGTTCCAGATGGGCGGCCTGGGTCCGATGCTCGGGCAAACGCACCACTTCCGCATCTACGCGCCCGAGCCGATCGAATACGCGATCAACCGCTACACGAACGAGACGCGGCGCCTGTATGGCGTGATGGACACGCAACTCGGCAAGACGCGGTACCTCGCGGGCAACGACTATACGATCGCGGACATCGCGGCGTTTCCGTGGACCCGTTCATGGAAAAATCAGGGCATCGACCTCGACTCGTTTCCAAACGTGAAGCGCTGGCATGAGGAGATTGCGGCGCGGCCGGCGGTGATGCGTGGCGTCGAAGTGCTGGCGTCCGCCCGTGTACCGCTGATGGACGACAAGGCTAAAGAGATGCTGTTCGGCGCGACGCAGTACGCGAAGCATTAGTCTTTTCCGCTGCACAGGCAAGGGCATTCCCGTTTCTTCGGCTCAGCCGATTGCTCGCTGCTCATCGCTCACTGCTGCGAAAAAAGCGCGAGCCGGCATGCATGCCGCTCGCGCTTTTTTACGACATGTCCGCGCAGAAACGCTAGAAGTAATGCCGCGTGATGAACTCTGCCACACACACCGGCCGTTCGCTGCCCTGCCGCTCCAGCGTCACGCTCCATTGGACCTGCACGCCTGCGTTATCGACATCCGTGACCGCCTCGACCGCGAATTTCGCGCGCAGTTGCGAATCGACCAGTACCGGCGATGTGAACCGCACGCGGTTCAGCCCGTAGTTGACGCCCATGCGTTGTTCGATCGCGACCGTCTTGCCGAGCAGAGCAGGAATCAACGACAACGTCAGAAAACCATGGGCGACCGGACCGCCGAACGGCGACTCGCGCCGGGCGCGCTCCGGGTCGACATGAATCCATTGATGGTCGCCCGTGGCCTCGGCGAAACGATCGACCTTCGCCTGATCGACGGTCAGCCATTCGCTAACCAGCGGCTCGGTGCCGATCAGCGCACGCAAAGCCGCCGCATCAGGCAGAGTCGCCGCAGGCGCCGCGACGGCGGTCATACCGCGGCTCCCGGATGACGTAGTCCAAACATGCCCTTCGAGCGCACCGTGATCACCGTTTCGCCATGCTGATTGATTCCCTCCCAGCGCGTCGACACGATGCCGCGGTCCGGCTTGCTCTCCGATACACGCTTGTCTATCACGACGTTCATCATCGTGATCGTGTCGCCGACTCGCACCGGCTTTAACCAGCGAATCTCGTCGATACCGGGCGAGCCCATCGACGTGGAGCCCGCCAGCACGTTGCGCACCAGCATGCCCATCATCACCGAACAGGTGTGCCAGCCGCTTGCTACCAGCCCGCCAAACGGCGACTCGGCCGCCGCAGCCTCGTCCAGGTGGAACGGCTGGGGGTCGAACTTCTGCGCAAACTCGACGATCTCCTCACGCGTGAACGTGTGCTTGCCGACTTCCGTGGTCGTGCCGGCTTCCATGTCCTCGAAACTCAATCCCATCGTCGCACCTCTTTTTGTCCGGTTGAACGGGTTGATCAGGCTTCGGCCGTCATGAAGCCAGGCAGCGCGGCGAACCGCGCGAGATGATGATCGACATCACCCAATGTGGTTTCGATGATGGCGAGGCGCTTGAACAGATGCGCCGCGGCCACTTCGTTCGTGACGCCCATGCCGCCGTGCAACTGCACCGCCTGTTGCCCGACGAAACGCGCGGCCTGACCGACCCGCACCTTCGCGGCGGAAATAGCGCGGCGGCGCTCATCCACGTCTTCGCTCGAATAGCGCATCGCGGCCAGATAGGTGATGGAACGCGCCTGCTCGGCGTGGATCAGCATGTCGACCATGCGATGCTGCAACGCCTGGAAGCGCGCGATCGGCTGGCCGAATTGCTGCCGTGTCTTCGTGTAGTCGACGGTGGCGAGATTCAGCGCGTCGAGCGCGCCGATCGCTTCCGCGCACAGCAGCAACGTGCCGTAGTCCGCAATGTGTTCGAGCGCTGCCGCGCCCGCATGTTTGCCGGCGAGCCGGCGTGCCGGCGTGCCGCTGAACTCGAGCGTCGCGGCGCGTTGCCCGTCGATCGTGCGGTAATCCGTGACCGCGACGCCGGCCGCGTCGCGCGCAACGACAAAGAGCGCGATCTCGCCGTTCAGCCGGGCCGGCACGATCCACGCATCCGCTCGTGCCCCGTGCAGCACGACCGATTTGGTGCCGGTGAGGGTGTGCTGCTCACCCTGCCCGCTTGCTGTCGTCTTTAGTTCGAACAAGTCATAACGCGCGTGCGGCTCGTGAAATGCCACGGCCAACTTGAGCTCGCCTTGGGCCGCGCGTTCCAGCAGCGATGCGTCTTCCCCCTCGCCCGTGCCCGCGAGGCGCAGCGCCTCGAGGCCAACCGCGGTCGCCCAATACGGCTCGACGACCAATGCGCGGCCAAGCTCCTGCATCACCACCAGCATGTCGATCGGACCGCCGTTGAAGCCGCCCTGCGTCTGCGGCACCGGCAGCGCGATCAGACCCAGTTCGGTAAAGGCCGCCCAGTGCGTATCGGACACGCCGGACTCCGAGCGCACGATCGCCTGGCGCGCTTCGAACCCATAGTTCTTATCCAGGTAGCGGCGCAGCGCGTCGGCGAATTGCTGCTGTTCGTCGTTGAAAGTGAAGTCCATGCGCCGCTCCTCAAAGTCCGAGAATCATCTGCGCGATGATGTTCTTTTGAATTTCGTTCGAGCCGCCGTAAATTGACGTCTTGCGGTAGTTGAAGTAGTAGGCGGCCAGCGGCGCGGCATCGTCGTCGCCAGCGAGGCTGTGCTCACGCTCGCCTTCGAGGAACGGCACGTCGAACGGTGCCGCGAGCGGCCCGACGGCATCGAACATCAGTTCGGTCAGGCCCTGCTGCACTTCCGTGCCCTTGATTTTTAGCATCGATGCCTCCGGTCCCGGTCCACGCCCGCCGGCCTCATTGGCGACCACGCGTTGCACGGTGACTTCGAGCGCCATCAACTCGATCTCGAGACTCGCGACTTTGGCAGCGAATACCGGATCCTGCAGCAGCGGTTTGCCGTTCTTTTTCTGATTCAGCGCAACGCGTTTCAGGAATGCGAGTTCGCGCTTCGACGAACCGACGCGCGCAATGCCCGTGCGCTCGTGGCCGAGTAAATACTTCGCATACGTCCAGCCGCGATTCTCTTCACCGACCAGATTCTCCACCGGCACTTTCACGTCTTCGAAAAACACTTCGTTGACTTCGTGATCTTCGTCGAGCGTGATGATCGGCCGCACCGTGATGCCCGGCGTCTTCATGTCGATCAGAAGGAAAGAGATGCCCTCCTGCTTCTTCGCGCCGCTGTCGGTGCGCACGAGGCAGAACATCATGTCGGCATACTGACCCAATGTGGTCCAGGTTTTCTGACCGTTGACCACGTAGTGGTCACCAACGCGCTCGGCGCGTGTACGCAACGACGCCAGATCGGAACCGGAGCCCGGCTCGGAGTAGCCTTGGCACCACCAGTCCGTGCCGTCGAGAATGCGCGGCAAATAATGGCGCTTCTGTGCGTCGTTACCGTATTTCATCAGCACCGGCGCGACCATCGACACGCCGAACGGCAGCACCGAAGGCGCGCCGATACGCGCGCACTCTTCTTCCCAGATGTGCCGTTGGGTCGCGTCCCAGCCCGGGCCGCCGTATTCCCGAGGCCACGCAATCGCCGACCAGCCGCGCGTGCCGAGCAGCTTGTGCCAACCTGCGAAGTCGTCGCGGCCAAGACGCTTGTGATTGAGTACTTTGTCGCTTAGCTCGCGAGGCAGGTTCGCTTCGAGCCAGGCGCGGATGTCGACGCGGAATGCGTCGTCAGCGGGGGAATAGTCCAGATTCATGCGTAGTGTCTCCTGGCCGCCACCACCCGCCGCCAGGGAGCCACCGCGCTATTGCAGCGGCTCCTTCAGGGCGGCCGGGACCGGAAGCGGCATCACTTCGATGCCTTCTTCGACCAAGGCACGCGCATCTTCAGGTGTCGTGACACCGCGAATGTTGCGTGCAGGCGCTTCGTTGTAGTGAATGCGCCGCGCTTCCTCGGCGAAGCGGTCGCCCACGTTCTCAGTCTTTTCCAGTACCTCGCGCAACGCACGCATGACACGCGCCTGCATTTCACCTGCGCCCGCCGGTTTCGCGTCGGTCGTGCCCGACAGATTCAGGCGGGGCGCCGACGGTAAGCGGCTGACTTCATTCGCACCGCAGATTGGACATTCGACGAGCTTGCGGGACTGCTGCGACTCGAAGTCATCAGACGAAGCAAACCAGCCTTCGAACCGATGGCCATGCGGACACTGTAAATCGAGGACCTTCATGTGGAATCAGGGCTTGCGTGCCAGTTTAGCGCAAAACAGAATTTTGTGAACGATCGTTCGGAAAATTTCTCGAACGACGCACCGCTGTCAGATGCTGCGGATAAATCTGACAGGGTGCGCGATTTTAACGCTTTGCGCAAAGGGCTGCCGACGACAAGCTGAAGTGTGAGACGGGAGCCAGCCCGCACACAAAACGGAGTCGCCACTCATAATCGGCCTCCGCAGTCTTCGCGCGCTAGCCGCCGCCGTCATGGCTTCTATGCCACAAGACTCGCGAGCTCGCGGTTGAGCCGCGGTTCGAGTTGATGCGCTTCCCTGGCAAGGTTGATCTGCTTCGCCGATTTTGCGACGTCCGCCACGTCTGCCTTGATGTCGTACCCACCACGCTCGGACAGCCACTCAAGAATGTCCGACAGATGCCATACCGATGCACTGCCCTCGTGGACCGGTGGCGGGAAGTCGGTTGAGTGGCTCAGCATGAGCTTGCGCATGTTTTGCCGCGACACGCCCGCAACCTCGGCAACATCAGACAGGCCGACGAAATCAGGACCCGCTTCGACGAGCCGCGCTGACGGCACTGCTCGTTTCAAATCTTTGAGCGCACTGACCAATGCCTCGAACGCGGAACCCGCTTCGCGAGAAAAAAGCAGCGCGATGCGGCCAGGTTGCCCCACGCCCACTGTTGCGTCGTCGCACCCTGCTTCGCCCAGACGTTCGACGATCTCGTCGGAATCGCAGTCGTCCGCCGCGAGCCGGTACTTCAAGGTGAACACATATTCCATACGTTACTCCTGCGTCATTCAGCCTTAACCCTTCGCCGTTGAATAATCATGCCCCCACCGGCGCGCCGAACAGTTGTCAACGATGCGCCGCAAGTGCCTTGCGTGGTTGCCCGGATTCTTCGGCGTACTCCAGACACTCGATATGCAGAACTCTCCGCAACGACATTCCGCGTCGTTGTAAGGACAGTAAATTTTTCCCCACGCGTGGCCTTTACCGCCGCGTTGAACCCGCCAGCCGTGTCGCTCCGCATGGGCCAATGCGGCCTCGATCTCTTTCTTGGCGTGCGTTCCTCTCACCATCGACACCCTCCCAATTTAGCGGCTTCCAAACAGGTTGTCAAGTGACAACCTGTTTGGAAGGTAATCCAGCCTCGCCTGCATGCTTCGTTATCCAAAACAAACAGGGCGTGCCCGCCATTCCGCGGAAGATCCATACTAGTACTACGACAAGCGCCTGGCGAGACAGCCGGATGGCATAGGAAAATGGCGCTTTTTCAGAGGCGCAAAAAACCTCGCTCGATATCGCGGCCCCTATCAAACACAAAGCCCCTGCCGGTCATGGACCGACAGGGGCTTCTTCCAGAAGACTTCAAACCGATGCGCGCCGCGCACGCATCGCGCGTCGCAGCGTTACTCCGGCGCCGCCATCGCCCACTCCCCCGACAGCACCTTCTCCAGCCAGAACGTGCCGATGATCGTCTTCACATCGGTGATCTTGCCGGTGCGGACCCACTCGGACATCTCGGCCAAGGTCGCGGTGAATATCTCGAGGAACTCGCCCTCGTCAAGCTTGCGCTCGCCCGCCGTCAGACCGCGCGCGATATAAATGTCGATAAACTCGGTTGAATAAGAAATGATCGGGTGAATGCGCGTCAAATACACGTATTCACGTGCGGTATAACCGGTTTCCTCGCGCAGCTCGCGTATCGCGCACGCCAGCGCACCCTCGTTCGGATCGAGCTTGCCGGCCGGATACTCGACCATGACCTTGCCCATCGGATAGCGGTACTGGCTTTCCAGCAGCACGCGGCCGTCGTCGAATAAAGGAATCACCATCACGGCGCCCGGATGCTGGACGTATTCGCGAGTCGCGTGCTTGCCGTCCGGCAGTCGGACGGTATCGCACTTGAGCGTCAGAAACGGGCCTTCATGGACCGTCTTGCTGTCGACACAGGTCTCGGTAAGCGCGGCGTCGTGATTGGGAAGTTCAGCCATATGCGGACCTCGGGACAACTTGGTGCGCGACGGCGAGACGCCGTCAGCGGCGTTTGACCAGATATTGGAAGGTAAAGCCAGGGAAGGCGAATACGACGAACAGGGCGAACGTGATCGCATAAAACTGCCAGCCCTGTTCGAAGCGGTTCCCCGCTCGCGCCTCGAGCAGAAAACCGAGCGCGCCGACCACGAAGTACAGCACGATCAATTCGGCGATCCGGATCCACGCGCTCTTCTTCGCCGCTTTCAACGGTACCGCGGCGAAGAGACGCTGATTCAGGAAAGGCAGGTTGGCGCCGACGAGCGCCAACAGCACGATAAACCAACCCGCAGCCGACATCAGAGCAGCAGCGTGTGCTGGATAGCCTGCAGGCAGGCACGCAGCAGCGGATCCGGGACGATACCGAGCACCAGCACCGCGACACCGTTGAGCGCGAGCAGCGCACGCGTGCCGGTGTCGGCGACGATCGGCGATTTGTCTTGCGGCTCGTCAAAGTACATCAGCTTGACGATACGCAGGTAGTAGAACGCGCCGAACAGCGACGTGATCACCGCCAGCACCGTCAGCCAGGTCAAGCCTGCGTTCATGGTCGCCTGCAGCACCGCGAGCTTCGCATAGAAGCCGACGGCGGGCGGAATGCCGGCAAGCGAGAACATCATGATCATCATCACGAACGCGAACACCGGGCTGCGCTGATTCAGGCCCTTGAAGTCCTCGAGCGTGTCCGCTTCGAAATCGCGGCGCGCCAGCAGCATGATGACACCGAAGGTGCCGAGCGTCGTGATCAGATAGACGATGCTGTAGAACATTGCCGAGCCGTACGCGCTAGCAGCGCCCACGGTCTTCTGGTCGACCACGCCCGCCAGCAGGCCGAGCAGCACGAAGCCCATGTTCGAGATCGCCGAGTACGCGAGCATGCGCT
Source organism: Paraburkholderia sp. SG-MS1 (assembly GCF_012275575.1). Classification (GTDB taxonomy): domain Bacteria; phylum Pseudomonadota; class Gammaproteobacteria; order Burkholderiales; family Burkholderiaceae; genus Paraburkholderia. The sequence continues at coordinate 8,972 of NZ_NPIH01000225.1, forward strand.
TGACGTTGCGTTGCACGATACCGGTGATGTTGCCGACGATCAGCGACAGCGCCGCCAGAATCACCAGCATCTGCTGCCATTCGACCGCGAGCGGCAGCAGGCCCATCACGAGGAAGCGCAGGCCCCACGCGAATGCCGCCACCTTCGGGCCGCCGCCGACGATCAGCGTCATCGCCGTCGGAGCGCCCTGATACACATCAGGCACCCACATGTGGAACGGCACCGCGCCCATCTTGAACGCCACGCCCGCCACGATGAAAATCACACCGAACAGCAACACGCCCGGATCGTAATGGCTCGAGCCGATCGCCTTGAATACTTCGTTCAGGTCGAGCGAGCCGGTCGCGCCGTACAGCATCGAGATGCCGTACAGCAGGAAACCGGAAGCCAGCGCGCCGAGCACGTAGTACTTCATCGCAGCTTCGTTCGACTGCGGCACCTCGCGGCGCAGCGCGATCACCGCGTAAAGCGACAGCGACATCAACTCCAGACCCAGATACAGCGTCAGGAAGTTGTTGCCGGAGATCATCACGAGCTGGCCGAGCAGCGCGAACATGCCCAACAGGAAGAAGTCACCGCGGAACAGATTGCGATCTTCGAGGTAACGGCGCGAATAAACGATCGATACCGCGTAGCCGAGCGACACCACCGCCTTCATCACGCTGGCGAACGGATCCACCACGTACATGTGGCCGAAGAAATAGTGCACTTGCGGGTCGAACGCATTCACCGCAAACCAGACGCCGGCAACCAGCGTCGAGAAGAATGCGATGAAATACGTGGTACGGCGACCGTCCTGGCCGACGAACGTGTCGTTGAGCCACGCGACGACAACGGCGAGCATCACCAGTGCGTCGGGCAACAGAGCAGTCATAGGGGCGTTTTGCATGGTCTTTAAATTCCTCCGCTCGGCGTTACTGAGGCAACGGCAGCTTCGATTGCGCAACGTGGGAGAGGAGGTTTTCCACGGATACGTGCATCACATCGGTAAAGGGCTTCGGATACAGGCCCATGAACAGCGTCAGTGCGGCGAGCACTGCCAGCATGAAAAATTCGCGGCGGTTGATATCGAGCAGGCTCTTCACATGATCGTTGGCGATCGCGCCGAAGTACACGCGCTTGTACATCCACAGCGTGTAGGCCGCGCCGAGAATCAGCGTGACTGCCGCACCGCCGGCGATCCAGAAGTTGTACTGGACGGCCGCGAGAATCACCATGAACTCGCCGACAAACCCGGAGGTGCCCGGCAACCCGCAGTTGGCCATCGAGAACAGCATCGCGAACGCGGCGAACTTCGGCATCACGTTCACGACGCCGCCGTAGTCGGCGATCTGGCGCGAGTGCATACGGTCGTACAGCACGCCAATGCTCAGGAACATCGCGCCCGACACGAAACCATGCGAAATCATCTGCACGATCGCACCTTCCGCGCCGAGCTGGTTGAAGATGAAGAAGCCGAGCGTGACGAAGCCCATGTGCGCGATCGACGAATACGCGACCAGCTTCTTCATGTCGGCCTGCACCATGGCGACCAGACCGATGTAGATTACGGCGATCAGCGACAGCGTGATGACGACCGGCGCCAAAAAGTGGCTTGCATCCGGCGTGATCGGCAGCGAGAAGCGCAGGAAACCGTAGGCGCCCAGCTTCAGCATGATCGCGGCCAGCACGACCGAGCCGCCGGTCGGGGCTTCCACGTGCGCGTCAGGCAACCACGTGTGCACCGGCCACATCGGCACCTTCACGGCGAAGGCCATGAAGAACGCGATGAATAGCAGCACCTGTGGCGTCATCGCGATCTGCGCATGCTGCCACGTGGCGAGGTCGAACGTGCCGGTCTCGACGTACAGGTACAGCAACGCAACCAGCATCAGCAGCGACCCCATCAGCGTGTACAGGAAGAACTTGAACGCCGCGTACACGCGGTTCGCCCCGCCCCACACGCCGATGATGATGTACATCGGGATCAGCGTCGCTTCGAAGAACACGTAGAACAGCATGCCGTCAGCCGAGCTGAACACGCCGACCATGATGCCCGACAGGATCAGGAACGCCGCGAGATACTGCGCGACGTTCTTTGTGATCACTTCCCACGCGGAGATCACGACGATCACCGTGATCAATGCGGTCAACACGACAAACCACATCGAAATGCCGTCGACACCCAGGTGATACGAGATGTTGAAGCGTTCGATCCAGTTCGCCTTTTCGACGAACTGCAGATCGGCAGTGCTCGAATCGAAACCGGTGATCAGCGGGATCGTCACGAGGAAGCTGACGACCGAGCCGATCAGCGCGACCCAGCGCGCGGGTGCCGGATTACGGTCGGAACCGATAGCCAGAACCAGAAGACCGACGAGGATCGGTAACCAGATCGCGATACTGAGAATCGGATAAGCGTGCATTAGTGTCCCTCGCCTTATTTGCCGCCGAGCGTTACAAACAGGGTCAGGAGCCCCAACATGCCGATAATCATGGCAAACGCGTAGTGGTAGATGTAGCCGGATTGGAGGAAGCGGATCACGCCGGCAAACCAGCCGATAAAGCGTGCGCTGCCGTTGACGATGCCGTCGATCACGACGACGTCGCCTTCCTTCCAGAGACCCCGGCCAATTGCCACGGCGCCCCGCGCAAACACGACTTCATTGATCTTGTCCATGTAGTACTTGTTATCGAGCAACGTGTAGATCGGGCCGAATGCGCGCTTGATGACAGCCGGCAGATCCGGGCGAACGAGGTACAGGAACCATGCGACCACCACGCCGGCGAGCGCGAGCCAAACCGGCAGACCCGACACCGAGTGCAGCCCCATCGACGCCCAGCCGCGGAACTCCTCGGCCATCTCGTGCAGCGCCGGATGGTTTTCGCTGATGTAGATCACTTTGTCGAACGCCACGCCATGCTGGAAGAAGTCGCCGTACAACATCGGACCGACGCCGATCGCACCGATCACCACCGACGGAATTGCCAGCAGCACCAGCGGCAACCACACCACCCACGGCGTTTCATGCGGCTCGTGCGCGTGGTCGTCGTGACCGTGGCCATGGCCGTGGGCGTCGTGACCATGCGCGTCATGCGCATGCGCCGCGGCTTCGATGCCCATCGGCGATTCCGGATGCTTCGGACCGCGGAAACGCTCTTTGCCGTGGAACACCAGGAAGTACATACGGAACGAATACAACGCGGTAACGAATACGCTTGCCACCACCGCGAAGTACGCGAAGCCAGAACCCGGCAGATGCGATAGCTTGACTGCGTCGATGATCGAGTCTTTCGAATAGAAGCCCGAGAAAAACGGCGTACCGATCAACGCCAGCGAGCCGACCAGCGACGTGATCCACGTGATCGGCATGTACTTGCGCAGGCCGCCCATGTTGCGGATATCCTGATCGTGGTGCATGCCGATGATCACCGAGCCCGCGCCGAGGAACAGCAGCGCCTTGAAGAACGCGTGCGTCATCAGGTGGAACACGGCGACGGAATACGCCGACGCGCCCAGCGCGACCGTCATGTAACCGAGCTGCGACAGCGTGGAATAAGCCACCACGCGTTTGATGTCGTTCTGGACGATCCCGAGGAAACCCATGAACAACGCGGTAATGGCGCCGATGACCATGACGAACGACAGTGCCGTGTCCGACAGCTCGAACAGCGGCGACATGCGCGTGACCATGAAGATACCGGCCGTCACCATGGTCGCCGCGTGAATCAGTGCGGAGATCGGCGTCGGGCCTTCCATCGAGTCCGGCAGCCAGACGTGCAGCGGGAACTGCGCCGATTTACCCATCGCACCGATGAACAGGCAGATGCAGGCCACCGTCAGCAAACCCCAGTCCGTGCCGGGGAAAGTCAATGCCGCGAGTTCGGTGCGCTTCGCGAACACGTCGCCGTAGTTCATCGAACCGGCGAACGCGAACAGCAGGCCAATACCCAGCAGGAAACCGAAGTCGCCGATGCGGTTCACGATGAACGCCTTCATGTTCGCGTAGATCGCAGTCGGGCGCGTGAAGTAGAAACCGATCAGCAGGTACGACACCAGGCCCACCGCTTCCCAGCCGAAGAACAGCTGCAGGAAGTTGTTGCTCATCACGAGCATCAACATCGAGAACGTGAACAGCGAGATGTACGAGAAGAAGCGCTGGTAGCCGTCGTCGTCGGCCATGTAGCCGATCGTGTAGATGTGCACCATCAGCGACACGAAGGTCACCACGCACATCATCATCGCCGTCAGCGAGTCGACCAGGAAGCCTATTTCGAATTGCGTCTTGCCGATCGCCATCCATTGATAAACAGTCGCGTTGAAGCTCGCGCCGTCCAGCACCTGGAAGAACACGATGGCCGACAGGATGAAGGAGATCGCGACACCGAGGATCGTGACCGAATGCGCCCCCGCTCGCCCTACCGCTTTGCCGAACAGCCCTGCAACCAGGCAGCCCGCGAGCGGTGCCAGCGGGATCGCCAACAACAGGTTTTCATTGAGTATCGTGGACATAACCGCTTTTCCTGAAATTAACCTTTGAGCTGATCGAGATCCTCGACATTGATCGTGTCGAGGCTACGGAACAGGGTCACCAGAATTGCGAGACCGATCGCCGCTTCCGCCGCTGCAACCGTCAGCACGAAAAAGACGAAGATCTGGCCATGCACGTCGCCCAGGTAATGCGAGAACGCGACGAAATTGGTGTTCACCGCAAGCAGCATCAGTTCGATCGCCATCAGGATGATGATGACGTTGCGGCGGTTCAGGAAAATGCCGACGACGCTGATCGCAAACAGGATCGCGCCGAGGACAAGGTAATGGGCAAGGGTCAACATGATTTCTATCTCCTGTCCGCTCAGCTGTTCTTGGCAGAGGCCTGTTCGGCCGCTGCCGCCGCTGCGGCGGCTTCTTCTGCCGCGACGGTTGCCGCGGTTTTTTCCGACGCCATCTTTACCACGCGCACACGGTCCTGAGCGCGCACCTTGACCTGCTCGCTGACGTTCTGGCGTTTGCTATCTTTCTTGTGGCTCGTGGTCAGTGCGATCGCCGCGATAATCGCCACCAGCAGAACGAGGCCGGCGATTTCGAACGCGAAGATGTAGTCGGTGTAGATGACCTTGCCGATCAGGCGGGTGTTCGACCAGTCGCCCATGCCGTTCGCGGCCGCCGTGGTGTCGCGCAGCGCGGTGCCGGTCGCGCCGTAGCCGTGCCACAGGATCAGTGCGGTTTCGATCACGATGATCGCGCCCACCAGCGTGGCCATCGGCACGAAGCGTTTGAAGTCTTTGCGCAGTACGTCGAGATTGATGTCCAGCATCATCACGACGAACAGGAACAGCACCATCACCGCGCCGACATAGACCAGCACCAGCAGGATCGCAAGGAACTCGGCCTCGAGCAGCATCCAGATCGCGGCTGCGTTGAAGAACGCCAGCACCAGAAACAGTGCGGACGACACCGGGTTGCGCGAGGTGATCACCTTCAGCCCCGAGACAATCAGGAGCAGCGCGAAGATGTAGAACAGTACGGTCGTGAATTCCATGATTACCGGTTCATCGTTAGGCCATCGTCAGGCATTGTTCTTTGGCACGCGTGGTGAGCAAAAGCGGACGAAACCGCCAGAACTGCCGCACAGGTGCGCCGTGCCGCGGCGTTCAGGCCGCGGCGTCCGGCCCGACAACAGGCCGTGTTACTGCTTTTACTGCTGCTTTTACTGCCGCGCTTACCCCATTAGCCGGGAAACGCTTCAACGATACGGTGCGTCGGCTGCCTTGTTTGCAGCGATCTCTGCTTCATAGCGGTCGCCGACGGCCAGCAGCATGTCTTTCGTGAAGTACAGGTCGCCGCGCTTTTCGCCGTGATACTCGAGAATGTGCGTCTCGACGATCGAATCGACCGGACAGCTTTCTTCGCAGAAACCGCAGAAGATGCACTTGGTCAGGTCGATGTCGTAGCGCGTCGTACGACGGGTGTTGTCCGCGCGCGTTTCCGATTCGATCGTGATGGCGAGCGCCGGGCACACCGCTTCGCACAGCTTGCAGGCGATGCAGCGCTCTTCGCCATTCTCATAGCGGCGCAGCGCATGCAGACCGCGAAAACGCGGCGAGATCGGGGTCTTCTCTTCCGGGAACTGCACGGTCACCTTGCGCTGGAACGTATAACGTCCGGTCAGTGCGAGGCCCTTGAGCAATTCCGTCAGGAAGAAGGTCTTGAAAAAATTTTGGATTGCGGTCATGGGTTCATCCGCCCTTTATTTCCAGATGTTCAACGGCGACATGATCCAGAAGCCGACCACCACCAGCCACACCACGCAGACCGGAATAAAGACTTTCCAGCCCAGACGCATGATCTGGTCATAGCGGTAGCGCGGAAATGTGGCGCGCGCCCAGATGAACACCGACAACAGCAAGAAAACCTTGAGGACCAGCCAGAAGATGCCCGGGATGAAGGACAGAAACCCGAACGGAGCGCTCCAGCCACCAAGGAACAGCGTTGCAGCCAATGCCGAAATCACGATCATGTTGATGTACTCGGCAAGGAAGAACAGCGCGAACGCCATCCCCGAGTAATCGATCATGTGGCCCGCGACGATTTCCGACTCGCCTTCCACCACGTCGAACGGGTGACGGTTCGTTTCGGCGATGCCCGAGATAAAGTACACGACGAACATCGGCAACAGCGGCAGCCAGTTCCACGACAGGAAGTTCAGGCCGTGCGACGCGAAGAAGCCGTGCTCCTGCGAACCGACGATACCCGACAGGTTCAGCGTGCCGGCCGTCATCAGTACGACGACGAGCGCGAAGCCCATCGAGATTTCGTACGACACCATCTGCGCCGCGGCGCGCATCGCGCCGAGGAACGCGTACTTCGAGTTCGACGCCCAACCGGCCAGAATCACGCCGTACACGCCGATCGACGAGATCGCCATTGCATACAGCAGACCCGCGTTGATATCGCCGAGCACCGCGCCCGCCTGGAACGGAATCACCGCCCAGACCGCGAAGGCCGGCACCACCACCATGATCGGCGCGATCAGATAAATCCAACGGCTCGCCTGCGCCGGCTGAATCACTTCTTTCAGCAACAGCTTCAGCACGTCGGCGATCGGCTGCAGCAAACCTGCGGGGCCGACGCGGTTCGGGCCGAGACGCACGTGCATCCAACCGATCAGCTTACGTTCCCAAAGAATCAGGTAAGCCACGCACAGCAGGATCACGACGGCTACCACCAGGATGCGCACTAGCGCCCACACCGTGGGCCATGCCACACCGAGAAGCTGGGTGCCGCCCGAGTTGATCGTATCGAACAAGCTCATTTACGCCTTCTCCACCACCAGTTCACCGAACAGGCTGCCCAGCGCTGCACCGGCAGGCGTAGCCGCCGATACGCGGACGACCGTCTCCGCAAGATTCGCGTCGCGCACGGCCGGCAACTGCACCGATTGCTCGCCCTGGCGCACGCGCACTGCGTCGCCTTCCTTCAAACCCAGTTTGTCGAACAGCGCAGCAGGCAGGCCGACCGAGTTCGCCGCGCGTGCCGCCGCCGTCAGGTGCAGCGAATCCGCGCGACGCGCGAGCGCGTCGGCGTGGTAGATCGGCACGTTGGCGATGCGCTCGAACTTGTCTTCAGCCGCTTTCGCCGCCTTGCCACGCGCCACCGCAACGCCCGTCCTGTTCGACAGACGCGAGCTCAGATCGCCGTCGCCGAGAGCGGCCACGCGCACTTCTTCTGCCGTGTCGAATTCGAAGCCCGGTACGCCGAGCAGGCTGCCCAGTACGCGCAACACTTTCCATGCCGGACGCGTATCGCCCAATGGACGCACGACGCCGTTGAACGTCTGTGCTGTCCCTTCGGCGTTGACAAACGTACCGGCCGTTTCAGTGAACGGCGCGACCGGCAGCAGCACGTCGGCGTATTCGGCGCCGATCTGGAACGGCGACATCACCACGACCATCTCAGCCTGCTTCAGCGCCGCAAGCGCCTGCGCCGGATTGGCCGTGTCGAACTCCGGCTCGACGTTCAGCAGCACGTAGCCCTTGCGCGGCTGCTCGAATACTTCGCGAGCGTTCAGACCGCCTTCTCCCGGCAGCGCGTTCACGAGATGCGCGCCGACCGTGTTGGCCGCTTCCGTGAGGAAGCCGAGCGTTGCGCCGGTTGCGTCCGCGATCCACTGTGCGGCAGCGTGAATGACCGCGAAGTCCGGATGACGGACCGCGACGTTACCGAGCAATACGAGACGGCGTTCACCAGTGGCGAGCGACTTCGCGACCTGCTTGCTCGCCTCCGTAGCCTGCGTGCCGGCGAATGCTTCAGGCAGTGCAACGCCGTTGGCTTCCGCAATCGCGCCCGCGATACCGGCCAGTGCGTCGAGCCATGCCGACGGCGCCGCGACCACGCGTTGCGCCTGCGGAATCAATGCGTCTTCGCTGGTGGCTTGCACGAGCGTGAGCTTCGCGCCGTTCTTCGCCGCCTGACGCAGACGCGCTGCGAACAGCGGATGATCGCGGCGCAGATCCGAACCGATCACGAGCGCCGCGTCGACGTTCGACAATTCGGCGATTGCCGTGCCCAGCCATGGCGCGCCGTTGGCCGGTGCGGAGAAATCCGACTGACGCAGACGGAAATCGACGTTCGGCGTGCCGACCGCTTGCGCGAGCTGCTTCAGCAGGAACAGTTCTTCGACCGTGCTGTGAGCGCTGCCGAGCGCGGCCAGCGCGTTCGCGCCGTGGTCGCCCTTGATGCCCTTCAGGCCCTTGACCACGTACTCGAGCGCGGTCTGCCAATCGGTTTCGACCCACTTGCCACCTTGCTTGAGCATCGGCTGCGTCAGACGCTCGGGGCTGTTCAGGGCTTCATACGAGAAGCGGTCCTTGTCCGAAATCCAGCATTCGTTGATCGATTCGTTTTCGAACGGCAGAACCCGCATCACGCGATTGTTCTTCACCTGCACCACGAGGTTCGCGCCGACCGAATCGTGCGGGCTCACCGACTTGCGACGCGACAGCTCCCACGTACGGGCGCTGTAACGGAACGGCTTGCTGGTCAGCGCGCCGACCGGGCACAGATCGATCATGTTGCCCGACAGTTCGGAGTCGACCGTCTTGCCGACGAACGAGGTGATTTCCGAATGCTCGCCGCGGCCCAGCATGCCGAGTTCCATCACGCCGGCAATCTCCTGGCCAAAGCGGACGCAACGCGTGCAGTGGATGCAACGCGACATCTCTTCCATCGAGATCAGCGGGCCGACGTTCTTGTGGAACACCACGCGCTTTTCTTCGCTATAACGCGACGCCGACTTGCCGTAACCCACGGCCAGATCCTGCAACTGACACTCGCCACCCTGGTCGCAGATCGGGCAATCCAGCGGGTGGTTGATCAGCAGGAATTCCATCACGGCTTGCTGGCCCTTGACGGCCTTGTCCGACTTGGTGCGCACGATCATGCCCGCCGACACCGGCGTCGCGCATGCGGGCACGGCCTTAGGCATCTTCTCGACATCGACCAGACACATCCGGCAGTTGGCCGCAATCGACAGCTTCTTGTGATAGCAGAAGTGAGGAATGTACGTGTCGACCTTATGCGCAGCCTGGATCACCATGCTGCCTTCAGGCACCTCTACTTTCTTGCCGTCTATTTCAAGTTCAACCATGATGGTCAATCTTCCTTAACCTGTTACCGCTCAATCGTTCGCCTGTTCATCGCCGTGGCAGGCGATGAATCCCGCGGTTGACGTGTTCGTCTGGTGGTTATCTGGTGGGCCAGCCCAGCTGGCCAACTCAAGCGGCCACTGTTTCCGTCGCCGCCGCTGCGCCGGCATGACCGCCGGTGAGGCAATGCTTGTGGGCGACGTGATATTCGAATTCGTCCCAGTAGTGCTTGAGCATGCCGCGAACCGGCATGGCCGCCGCGTCACCGAGCGCGCAAATCGTGCGGCCCATGATGTTTTCCGCGACCGAGTTCAGCAGATCCAGATCTTCCGGACGCCCGAGCCCATGCTCGATACGATGGACGACGCGGTACAGCCAGCCCGTGCCTTCACGGCAAGGCGTGCATTGACCGCACGACTCTTCGTAATAGAAATACGACAGACGCAGCAGCGAGCGCACCATGCAGCGCGTTTCGTCCATCACGATGACCGCGCCCGAACCGAGCATCGAGCCGGCCTTGGCGATCGAGTCGTAATCCATGTCCGTCTGCATCATCATCTCGCCCGGAATCACCGGCGCCGACGAACCGCCAGGAATCACGGCCTTGATCTTCTTGCCGCCGCGGATGCCGCCGGCGAGTTCCATCAGCGTGGCGAACGGCGTGCCGAGCGGAATTTCATAATTACCCGGACGCTCGACGTCACCCGACACCGAGAAAATCTTCGTTCCGCCGTTGTTCGGCTTGCCGATTTCGAGGTAATTCTGCGGACCGATCGCGAGCAGGAACGGCACTGCCGCGAACGTCTCGGTGTTGTTGATCGTGGTCGGCTTGCCGTACACGCCGAAGCTCGCGGGGAACGGCGGCTTGAAGCGCGGCTGGCCTTTCTTGCCTTCCAGCGATTCGAGCAGCGCGGTTTCTTCGCCGCAGATGTAAGCGCCGTAACCGTGATGCGCATGCAGTTCGAACGAGAATCCGGAACCCATGATGTTCTCGCCGAGGAACCCGGCGCGGCGCGCTTCGTCCAACGCCTGTTCAAAGCGTCGATAGACTTCGAAGATTTCGCCGTGAATATAGTTGTAGCCGACCGTGATGCCCATTGCGTACGCGCCGATGGCCATGCCTTCGATCAGCGAGTGCGGATTGAACCGCAAAATGTCGCGGTCTTTGAACGTGCCCGGCTCGCCTTCGTCCGAATTGCAGACGAGGTACTTCTGCCCAGGGAACTGACGCGGCATGAAGCTCCACTTCAGACCGGTCGGAAAGCCTGCACCGCCACGGCCGCGCAGACCCGACGCCTTGACGTCGGCAATCACCTGCTCGGGCGGAATCTTTTCTTCCAGAATGCGGCGCAGCTGGGCGTAACCGCCGCGCGCCACATAGTCTTCGAGATGCCAGTTGTCGCCGTTCAGGCCGGCGAGAATCAGCGGTTTGATGTGACGATCGTGTAAAGACGTCATTTCGAAAGTTCCTCGAGCAGCTGGTCGATCTTCGCGCGGCTCATGAAGCTGCACATGCGATGGTTGTTCACCAGCATCACCGGCGCGTCGCCGCACGAACCCATGCACTCACCTTCTTTCAGGGTGAACTTGCCGTCGGGTGTGGTTTCGCCGAAGTCGATGCCGAGCTTCTGCTTCAGGTAATCAGCGGCGCTGTCGGAACCGCCGTCCGGGCCGAGCTGGCACGGCAGGTTCGTGCAGAGCGTGATCTTGTGCTTGCCGACCGGCGAGGTCTCGTACATCGTGTAGAAGGTAGCCACCTCCTGCACGGCGACCGCCGGCATGCCGAGATAGTCCGCGACGAACTGCATGAGTTCGGGCGACAGCCAGCCATGCTCTTCCTGAGCAACGGCCAACGCCGACATCACGGCGGACTGTTTCTGATCGGCGGGATACTTCGCGATCGCGCGATCGATTTCTTTCAGGCCTTCAGCTGAGATCATTTTCAGACACGACTCTTTCAATTCCTACCGAACGAAAACCCGTCGCTCATTCATGCTGCGACAGACCCGGCGTTCCTTTGCTTGACGCGTGTCCCCGGTGCAATCTGAAGACACGCGCCGATGAATACGTCCTAGCGATCCACTTCGCCGAACACGATGTCCTGCGTGCCGATGATCGTCACGGCGTCGGCGATCATGTGGCCGCGCGCCATTTCGTCCAGCGAGGACAGGTGCGCATAGCCCGGCGCCCGAATCTTCAGGCGATACGGCTTGTTGGCGCCGTCCGAGATCAGGTAGATGCCGAACTCGCCCTTCGGATGCTCGACCGCCGCGTACGCCTCGCCTTCGGGAACGTGGAAGCCTTCCGTGAAGAGCTTGAAGTGGTGAATCAGCTCTTCCATGTTCGACTTCATGCCGACGCGCGACGGGGGCGCAACCTTGTGATTGTCGATCATCACGGGGCCTGGATTCTTGCGCAACCACTCAACGCACTGTTTCACGATACGTGTGGATTGGCGCATTTCTTCGACGCGCACCAGATAGCGGTCATAGCAGTCGCCGTTCACACCGACCGGAATGTCGAAATCGAGCTTGTCGTAGACTTCGTACGGCTGCTTCTTGCGCAAATCCCATTCGATGCCCGAGCCGCGCAGCATCGCGCCGGTCATGCCGAGCTGCAGTGCACGTTCCGGGCTGACCACGCCGATGCCGACCAGACGCTGCTTCCAGATCCGGTTGTCGGTGAGCAGCGTTTCGTATTCGTCGACACACTTCGGGAAACGCGTGAAGAAGTCGTCGATGAAATCGAGCAGCGAGCCTTGGCGGTTCTCGTTCATCTTCGACAATGCCTTGGCATTGCGGATCTTCGATGCCTTGTACTGCGGCATTGCGTCGGGCAAATCGCGATAGACACCACCCGGACGATAGTAGGCCGCGTGCATCCGTGCACCGGACACCGCTTCGTACACGTCCATCAGGTCTTCGCGTTCGCGGAACGCATACAGAAACACTGCCATCGCACCGACGTCGAGCGCATGGGCGCCGATCCACATCAGATGGTTCAGCACGCGCGTGATCTCGTCGAACATCACGCGAATGTATTGCGCGCGCACCGGCACGTCGATGCCGAGCAGCTTTTCGATCGCCATCACGTAGCCGTGCTCGTTGACCATCATCGACACGTAGTCGAGACGGTCCATGTACGGCACGGACTGGATGAAGGTTTTGGTTTCGGCGAGCTTTTCAGTCGCGCGATGCAGCAGACCGATGTGCGGATCGGCGCGCTGGATGACTTCGCCGTCGAGTTCGAGCACGAGACGCAGCACACCGTGCGCTGCCGGATGCTGAGGGCCGAAGTTGAGCGTGTAGTTCTTGATCTCTGCCATGGCGTTCTCTTAGTGTTTCAGACCGCCATAGCGATCCTCGCGGATCACGCGCGGTGTGATTTCCCGCGGCTCGATCGTCACAGGCTGATAGACGACGCGCTTCTCTTCCGGGTCGTAACGCATTTCGACGTAGCCGGAGACAGGAAAATCTTTACGGAACGGGTGACCAATGAAACCGTAGTCAGTCAGAATGCGGCGCAGGTCCGGGTGGCCTTCGAAGACGATGCCGTACAGGTCGAATGCTTCGCGCTCGTACCAGTTGACCGAATTCCAGATTTCGACGGCGGACGGCAGGATCGGCACTTCGTCGTCCGGCGCGAATACGCGCAGACGCAAACGCCAGTTATTCTGTACCGACAACAAATGCAGAACGGCCGCGAAACGCGGGCCGTCGTAAGCGCCGTCGGCGTAGGTCTGATAGTCGACGCCGCACAGGTCCACGCATTGCTCGAAACCGAGCGAGCGGTCGTCCCGCAGACGCGTTGCCACATCGAGGTAGTCGCTTGCCTTTACGACGATCGTCAACTCACCGATCGCTTCGGTGGTGCTCAGCAGGAGGCCGCCAAAGGCCGCCTCGAGGTTCTCTTTCAGGGTCTCGAGTTTGCTTGCCATATTGTGGGGGAGGCGTTGGCCTTATTGACGGGCGATGGTGTTGGTGCGGCGAATCTTGGCCTGCAACTGGATCACGCCGTACACCAGCGCTTCCGCGGTAGGCGGGCAGCCCGGCACATAGACGTCGACCGGCACGATCCGGTCGCAGCCGCGCACTACCGAATACGAGTAGTGGTAATAGCCGCCGCCATTCGCGCACGAGCCCATGGAGATCACCCAGCGCGGCTCGGCCATCTGGTCATAGACCTTGCGCAGAGCGGGCGCCATCTTATTGCACAGCGTGCCGGCGACGATCATCACGTCCGACTGACGCGGACTCGGACGAAACACCACGCCGAAGCGGTCGAGGTCATAACGGGCAGCGCCCGCATGCATCATCTCGACCGCACAGCACGCAAGACCGAACGTCATCGGCCACAACGAGCCAGTGCGCGTCCAGTTGATCAGTTTGTCTGCCGTGGTGGTGACAAACCCTTCCTTCAAGACCCCTTCGATACTCATTTGCTTTCCACTCCAGACGGGGCGGCAAGCCTTGGCCACCCACGCAAACCGGCGATTAATCCATCATTCCCAGTCGAGGCCGCCCTTCTTCCAGATATAGGCAAAACCAAGCAGGAACTCGAGCAGGAAAATCATCATTGCCATGAAGCCAGGCCAGCCGATGTCACGCAAGGCCACGCCCCATGGGAACAGGAACGCGGTTTCAAGGTCGAAAATGATGAAGAGAATGGCGACGAGGTAGTAGCGCACATCGAACTTCATGCGCGCATCTTCGAATGCTTCGAAGCCGCACTCGTACGGTGCGTTTTTCTCGGTATCGGGCTTGTTGGGACCAAGAATCTTGCCGATACTGACCAGCGCTACGCCTAAACCGGTGCCTACAATGAGGAACAACAAGACGGGGAAATAGGCTGCGAGGTTCAAGACTATCCTCAATCGGTTGGTTCTAAAGTGCCGCCAAGAGCATAGCACTCCTGACGCGAAATCACTTCCGAAACGCACATGCCGCAAGCCCAACGCAAGCCGTGCCCTGAAAGTGAAAATGCCAGCCGAAGCGAAGCAAGCGGCTGGCATTTAGATAACATTTTGGTGCCGACGGCGAGACTCGAACTCGCACAGCTTTCGCCACTACCCCCTCAAGATAGCGTGTCTACCAATTTCACCACGTCGGCACTGCATGCAATCCGGGAAAACAACTTATAAAACCCGCGAATCGCTTCAAGACTTGAATTGTAACTTGTCTAAACAGTTTGTTCAACGCACAAAAGGCACTTTGAACGAAAATTTTATTTCGGCACGCCCGTAGCCGGAACGGACGCCGGCGAAGCAGGCGAAGCCGGCAATGCAGCCGAGCCAGCGACCGGCGCAGAAGCTGCAGGCGTGGCAGTCGGCGCAGCCGGTGCGGTCACCGCCGCGCCTAGCAAGCCCGCGGAAGGCTTCGACCGATATGCGCCGAGATAAGTGAGCGCGAGCGTCGTGACAAAAAACACCGCGGCGAGCACGGCCGTCGTCCGCGACAAAAAGTTGGCCGAACCGGTTGCACCAAACAGGCTGCCCGACGCGCCGCTACCGAAAGCAGCGCCCATATCGGCGCCTTTGCCGTGCTGCAGCAAGACAAGGCCGATGACCCCGAGAGCAGACAACAGCTGAACGACGATAATCAATGTTTTCAAATACAGCATCACACTCACCTGAGTCTTTATTTAACCGCGCCACACACAGTGTGTTTCGCGGGATGGGTCATCCTCGACAAGGCGCCCTGCTTAACCGGCGACGCTGGTTGCAGCCGCCGCCTTGCAGATCGCCAGGAAATCCTGGTCCTTCAACGACGCACCGCCGATCAGGCCGCCGTCGATATCCGGTTGACGGAACAATTCTTCCGCGTTCTCCGGCTTTACGCTGCCACCATACAACAGCGGCACATCCGCCACCGCCGCGCCCTTTGCCGCCAGACGCGCGCGCAGGAATGCATGAACTGCCTGCGCTTGGGCCGAACTCGCGCTCTTGCCGGTGCCGATCGCCCAGACCGGTTCGTACGCGACGACCAAACGGGCCGCCTCCTGCACCGACAGCTTCGCCAGCACTTCGTCCAGCTGTGCGCCGACCACCTGCTCGGTCGAACCGGCTTCGCGCTCTTCGAGCGTTTCACCGACGCACACGATCGGCGTCAAACCCGCTTCCAGCGCGCGCTGCGTTTTCACCGCGACCAGCTCGGCGCTTTCGCGATGGTAGGCACGACGCTCCGAGTGACCGACAATTGCGAACGTAGCGCCGAAATCCGTCGCCATGGGTGCCGCCACTTCACCGGTATAGGCGCCATGCGTGAACGCTGACACGTCCTGCAGGCCCCACACGACCCGACTGCCTTCCAGCAACGATTGAGTCTGCGCGAGATACAGACTCGGTACACACACGCCCACGCGCACGTCGGCCGGCAGATCGCCCGAGCCTTGCGCCACAGCCTGCAACAGCGCGGCATTCGCAGCGAGACGCCCATGCATCTTCCAGTTACCGACTACCAGTTTGGCTCGTTGTTGTTTCGACATCGTCTCGTCTAGTCTTGGCGGGCGGACTTTGTTTGCGCTTACAGTCCGCCGTTCGGATTCATTCGGCGTGCGCAAAACGCGCAATTTTACTGCGTGGGGTGGATCGGGTCAAACCGACCGTATCAAGCGCCCTGACCCCAAGCCAGTACGATCTTGCCGACATGCGTGCTGCTTTCCATCAGCGCATGCGCGTCAGCGGCCTGCGCGGCCGGAAAGACGCGGTGCACGACAGGCTTGATACGGCCCGCTTCGAGATGCGGCCACACCTGCTCTTTCAGTTGCGCGGCGATCTTCGCCTTGAATTCGATCGGCCGTGGACGCAGCGTCGAGCCAGTCACGGTCAAACGGCGGCGCAGCACCTCGTTCAGATTCACTTCCGCCTTCGCACCGCCCAACAAAGCGATCACGACGATGCGACCACCGTCGGCGAGCGCCGTGAGTTCGCGCGGCACGTAGCTGCCCGCCACCATGTCGAGCACCACGTCGACGCCACGATCGTTGGTCAGCGACTTGATCACTTCGACGAAATCTTCCGTCTTGTAGTTGATCGCCCGCTCGGCGCCCAGCGCCTCACATGCACGGCACTTTTCGTCCGACCCGGCAGTGGCGAACACGCGAAAACCGAGCGCGTGCGCAATCTGGATCGCCGTCACGCCGATTCCGCTCGAGCCGCCCTGCACCAGCAGCGTTTCGTTCGGCGCGCCCTCACCCTTGCCGAGTTGTGCGCGATCGAACACGTTGCTCCACACCGTGAAAAAAGTCTCCGGCAGCGAAGCCGCCTCGACGTCCGACAGACCCGCCGGCACCGGCAAGCACTGCAACAGCGGCGCGGCCGCATATTCCGCGTAACCGCCGCCCGCCAGCAAGGCACATACACGGTCGCCGATTTTCAAACCGAACGGGTTGTTCTTTTCGTCGATCGCACCGCCGACGATCTCACCCGCGACCTCCAGCCCCGGCAGATCCGACGCACCGGGCGGCGGCGCATAGCCGCCCTTGCGCTGGAACACATCCGGACGGTTGATGCCGGATGCCGCCACCTTGATCAGGACCTCGCCCGCTTTCGGCTGCGGCGTGGGTCGTTCCGCCAGCTTGAGGACGTCCGGCGCACCGAATTCGGTGATTTCGATCGCTTTCATCTGCGTCAACTCCAAGATTGGATTGCGTTGCATACCCGTTGCTCACCGCGAGGGACGCGAATCGTCCGACCTACGGCGAAGCGCCCGACGCAAACAGAGTACCCGCTTGTCGCCACTTGCACTCATCTGCAACGCGATCCACCCTGCATGAAAAACGGCCGGCGCGCATTCGCGCTGCCGGCCGTTGCTCCGCTACCGCATTACTGCGGCGTCGGCTCGCCTTGCGGCGCGCCGTTCGGGGCGTCGTTCAGCAACGCCTTGGCCGACAAACGCACGCGGCCCTTTTCGTCCGTCTGGATAACCTTGACCTTCACTTGCTGGCCATCTTTCAGGTAGTCGTTGATGTCCTTGATACGCTCGTTGGCGATTTCGGAGATGTGCAGCAGACCGTCCTTGCCCGGCAGGATGTTCACGATCGCGCCGAAATCGAGCAGCTTGAGCACGGTGCCTTCGTACACCTGACCCACTTCGACTTCGAGCGTGATGTTCTCGATACGCTTCTTCGCTTCGGCCATCCCTTCGCTGCTCGTGCTCGCGATGGTGACGACGCCGTCGTCCGAAATATCGATCGTCGTGCCGGTTTCTTCGGTCAGCGCGCGGATCACCGAGCCACCCTTGCCGATCACGTCGCGGATCTTTTCAGGGTTGATCTTGATGGTGATCATGCGCGGTGCGTAGTCCGACAGCACAGTGTTCGCGCCCGACACCGCCGAGGTCATCTTGCCGAGGATGTGCATACGGCCTTCCTTCGCTTGCGCGAGGGCGACCTGCATGATTTCCTTCGTGATGCCCTGGATCTTGATGTCCATCTGCAGCGCGGTCACACCTTGCTCGGTACCCGCCACCTTGAAGTCCATGTCGCCGAGGTGATCTTCGTCGCCGAGGATGTCGGTCAGCACGGCAAAACGATTGCCTTCGAGGATCAGGCCCATCGCGATGCCGGCGACGTGCGCCTTCATCGGCACGCCGGCGTCCATCAGCGCGAGGCAGCCGCCGCACACCGAAGCCATCGACGACGAACCGTTCGATTCCGTAATTTCCGACACGACGCGAATCGAGTAGCCGAATTCGTCGGCGCTCGGCAGGCATGCAGCCAATGCGCGCTTGGCCAGACGGCCGTGACCGATTTCACGGCGCTTCGGCGACCCGACGCGACCCGTTTCGCCGGTCGCGAACGGAGGCATGTTGTAGTGGAGCATGAAGCGTTCGCGGTACTCGCCTTCGAGCGCGTCGATATTCTGCTCGTCGCCCTTCGTGCCGAGCGTGGCAACCACCAGCGCCTGCGTTTCGCCGCGCGTGAACAGTGCCGAGCCGTGCGTACGCGGCAGCACGCCGGTACGGATTTCGATCGGGCGCACGGTGCGCGTGTCACGGCCGTCGATACGCGGCTCGCCGTTCAGGATCTGCGTACGGACGATCTTCGCTTCGATGTCGAACAGCACGTTGCCGACGGTGGCCTTGTCGGCTGCCGGCGTACCGCTTGCCGCTGCGTCTTCTTCGAGCTTCGCCGACGTCGCTGCGTAGACTTCCTTCAGCTTGGCCGAACGCGCCTGCTTGTCGCGGATCTGATAAGCGGCGAGCAGGTCGGCTTGCGCCAGTTCCGTTACGCGTGCAATCAGCGGCTCGTTCTTCGCCGCCGGTTGCCAATCCCATTCCGGCTTGCCGCCTTCGCGCACGAGATCGTGGATCGCGTCGATCGCGATCTGCATCTGCTCATGGCCGAACACCACGCCGCCGAGCATCACTTCTTCGCTCAGTTGCTGCGCTTCCGATTCCACCATCAGCACCGCGCGTTCCGTACCGGCGACGATCAGGTCGAGCGCCGATTCCTTCATTTGCGCACGCGTCGGGTTCAACACGTATTCGTTGTTGATGTAGGCCACGCGTGCTGCGCCGACCGGGCCGTTGAACGGCAGACCGGACACGGCGAGCGCCGCCGACGCGCCGATCAGCGCGGGGATGTCGGCGGGGATTTCCGGGTTCAGCGAAAGGACGTGGATCACGACCTGGACTTCGTTGTAGAAGCCTTCCGGGAACAGCGGGCGGAGCGGTCGATCGATCAGGCGCGAGGTCAGCGTTTCGCCTTCCGACGGACGGCCTTCGCGGCGGAAGAAGCCACCCGGGATCTTGCCGGCGGCGTAGGTCTTTTCGAGGTAGTCGACGGTCAGCGGGAAGAAGTCCTGGCCCGGCTTGGCCGTCCTGGCGCCGACCACGGTTGCCAGCACGACGGTGTCTTCGACGTCGACGATCACCGCACCGCTCGCCTGGCGAGCGATCTCGCCTGTTTCGAGGCGAACGTTATGTTGTCCCCACTTGAACTCTTTGACGATCTTATTGAACATAGTCATTGCTTTTCCTCATCGTAGTGCCGCGCGGACCAGAAGCGGCGCGGCAACGCCAGACCGGCGCCACACGGGAAGAGTAGTGTTATGCCATTCCAGAGAACCACGCGCTGCGTCGGGTACACGCGTGAACCGCTGGAATGACACAAAGCTCCGCCCTGGGGCCCGGCCGTGTTTCCTTTTTGCTGCTTGCTCTACTGCTTTGATTACTGCCTGGGTTGCAAATACTGCTCTTGCCTGCTCTCGCTGCATGAACCGGCACGCCACTGCGGACGACAGGCGATGCGCACCACATGAAGCGCATCGTGCAAAAACAAAATGCCTGTATCAGCGAAACTGACACAGGCATCTTGCTGAACGACTGGCCGATTACTTACGCAGACCCAGCTTCTCGATCAGGCTGCGGTAACGATCCGCATCCTTGCTCTTCAGGTAGTCGAGCAGCTTGCGACGGCGGCTCACCATGCGCAGCAGACCGCGGCGGCTGTGGTGATCTTTCGCGTGAGCCTTGAAGTGAACGGTCAGTTCGTTGATGCGAGTCGTGAGCAGAGCGACCTGAACTTCGGGGGAGCCGGTGTCGTTAGCTGCGCGTGCGAATTGCGCAACGACTTCGGACTTCTTGCTTGTTTCAACTGCGGACATGTCTATTTCCTTAAGAACTGGACAGGCGGTCACGGAAGAAAGGCCGTGCCGTGGATTACCCCGTATGCATGACAGAATCACACCCCTGCCCCACAACGGGACGCGTATTGTAGCACAAGCCGCCCCCGCCGCGAACCCCGCCGAGCCGGGGCGAACCGTACCCACCCGCGTGCGCGCGACGCCCTCGCACGCCCGCCGGCGTCATGGCCGCCGCATCCTGCAAACGGTCGGCGCGACGGTGCGCTCGGGCGGCAACGCCAACACCGTGCGAAAGCCGTAGCCGGAGCCTTCGTTGTCGAAGCGCACGCCCGGCGTGCCGGCTTTGTCCATCACCATCACATACAGGGGCTGAATCAGCTGATGGTCGTCGGCGCGCATCCACGATGCGTGAAAGCCGTTGTCGAAGCGCAACCCCTCCAGCGCGCGGGCGACGGCTGTGGGATCGGCGCTGCCGGCGCGGTTCATCGCCGCGGCGAGGGTCTCGATCATCAAAGGCATGCGCAGCACCGGGTAGTCGTCCTGCGCGGCGGGGAAACGGGCCCGGAACGCGGCGTACCACGCGTCCGAAGCGGCGCCGCCCGCGTTCGGGTGCCAGTCGGCGACCGCAATCACGTGACTCACGCCGGCGTCGCCCAGCGCCGCTGGCGCCCCAAGGCTGTTGCCGTAGAAAGTGTAGAACTTCGTGTCCAGCCCCTGCTCGCGCGCCGCCTTGACGAGCAGCGTCAGGTCGTTGCCCCAGTTACCGGTGATCACCGCGTCGGCGCCGCTCGCGCGGATTTTCGCAATGTAGGGCGCGAAATCCTTGACGCGGCCGATCGGATGAAACTCGTCGCCGACCACCGCGATATCCGGGCGCTTCGCCGCCAGCGTCGAGCGCGCAAGGGCGCTGACGTCGTGGCCGAAGCTGTAATCCTGATTCAGCAGATACACCTTCTTCACCGCCTTGTCGCGCCGGATCACGTCGGCTAGCGCGTCCATGCGCATGCCCGCGTGCGCGTCAAAGCGGAAATGCCAGAAGCTGCAATTGGCGTTGGTGAGCGCGGGGTCGTCGGCGGAATAGTTGAGGAACAGAGCGCGGTTGCCCGGCTCGCGGCTGTTCTGCTTGTCGATTGCGCCAATCAGCGCGGCGGCGACCGCTGAACTGTTGCCCTGCATGACGTAGCCGATATGGCGGTCGGCGGCCGCGCGCAG
>NZ_NPIH01000225.1:30446-40733 GCF_012275575.1 Paraburkholderia sp. SG-MS1
TTTGCTGTCGAGGACGACCAGTTCGAACGGATGGGCGCCGTCGGCGAGCTTTACGCCGCCCTGCGCATTCACCTGCTCGACGCCGAAGCGCAGATTGCGCTCGACCGCCGCGCCCGCGTTCGCGAACGGCCCCGACATGCCCTCGATCAGCGCGAGCCGGATCGGCGCACCGGCGGCCTTCGTCGCGTTCGCGGTCGAATTGGCGCCCGGGTTCGCCGCCGTCTGGGCCGCCGCATAAGCCGCCGCGGCCATCGAAATCGCCGCCAGCGCCGCTGCCGCCCGCCGTTGCCACATCGCCATCGTCATTGCCCCGCCTGAATCGTCGAAGCGCGGATCATAGGACGTACCGGGCGGAATAAGCAAGCCGGCATAGCCGTTACCGTACCAGGCGCACGGCTTGCGCGAAGCGCAGATCTTTGCCACAGCGCGTGTCAAAATGATGCGTCTCGATGATAAAAACCGCTACTCAAACACCATCGGAGGAATCCATGTTGAACCGTCATCACGCCACAGCGGCCCCGGGCGCAGCGCCGGCCGCCGGACGTCTGCGCCGCGCGGCGCTCGTCTGCCTGAGCGCGTTGACGCTCGCGGGTTGCGCGCAGCCCTGGCAGCAGTATCAACAGGGAGCGGATGAATCGACCATCGTCGCGCGTCTCGGGCCGCCGCGCGAAGTCTACGACCTGCCGAACGGCGGCAGACGCCTCATGTGGCCAACTCAGCCGATGGGCGAAACGACCACCGCCGCCGACATCGACGCGGCCGGCAAGATCGTGAACGTGCGCCAGGTGCTGCAACCCAACGAGTTCTATCGGGCCGAAATCGGCAAATGGACCAAAAGCGACGTACTGGTGAATTTCGGCCGCCCGGTCGAAACCGCGTATTTCCCGATGATGAAGCGCGAAGTCTGGACGTATCGCTACCTCGAAGACAACGTCTGGTACATGATGTACAGCTTCTATTTCGACGAACAGGGCATCGTGCGGCTCACGCAGAAAACGCCCGACCCGTTGCACGATCCGGGCCGCCGCTCGCTGTTCTGAGCGCTTGCGCGAACGCACTGCGCCTCTGTTTCATTGGGTGTGCGCAAAGCGCTCGCCACAAAACAAAGCCCCGTGCCTGCATAGGCATGGGGCTTTTTCGATTCAGACAACCGCTCGCGCGCCCACCTCAGCGGTGCGCTGCGGCCACCTTACTCCGAGCGCTGCGGATTCAGCTTGCCGGAATTCGAATACAGCTTGTTGAGCGCCGAGATATACGCTTTCGCGGAAGCGGCGACGATATCAGGATCGGTGCCCACGCCGTTGACGATCCGTCCGCTCTTCGACAGGCGCACGGTCACCTCACCCTGTGCCTGGGTGCCGGTCGTGATCGCGTTGACCGAGTACAGCAGCAGTTCCGAGCCGCTGCCCACTTCCGTTTCGATCGCGTTGAGCGTGGCATCGACCGGGCCGTTGCCACGCGCCTCGCCGGTGATCTCCTTGCCTTCCACCGAGAACACGACCTTCGCGTGCGGCTGCTCGCCGGTTTCCGAATGCTGCGACAGCGCCACGAACTTGTAGTGCTCCTTCTGCTGCGCTTCGGCCGATTCTTCCGTGACGATCGCGATGATGTCCTCATCGAAGATTTCGGCCTTGCGGTCGGCCAGTTCCTTGAAGCGCGCGAACGCGGTGTTCAACTCCGCTTCGCTGTCGAGCGCGATACCGAGTTCCTGCAAGCGCTGCTTGAACGCATTGCGGCCCGACAGCTTGCCGAGCACGATCTTGTTCGCGCTCCAGCCCACGTCTTCGGCGCGCATGATTTCATAGGTGTCGCGCGCTTTCAGCACGCCGTCCTGATGAATGCCGGACGCATGCGCGAACGCGTTGGCGCCGACCACCGCCTTGTTCGGCTGCACGACGAAACCGGTGATCTGCGACACCAGCTTCGAGGCCGGCACGATCTGCGTCGTGTCGAGGCCGAGTTCGAGGCCGAAGTAATCCTTGCGGGTCTTCACCGCCATCACGATTTCTTCGAGCGATGTATTACCCGCGCGCTCGCCGAGACCGTTGATCGTGCATTCGACCTGGCGCGCCCCGCCGATCTGCACACCGGCCAGCGAGTTCGCCACCGCCATGCCGAGGTCGTTATGGCAATGCACCGAGAACACCGCCTTGTGCGAGTTCGGAATGCGTTCGCGCAGCGTCTTCACCAGCTGACCGTACAGTTCCGGCACGCCGTAGCCGACCGTGTCCGCGATATTGATGGTGGTCGCGCCTTCGGCGATCACCGCTTCGAGTACACGGCACAGGAAGTCCATGTCCGAGCGGCTGCCGTCTTCCGGCGAGAACTCGACGTCGTCCGTGAACTTGCGCGCAAAACGCACCGCCAGCTTCGCCTGCTCGAATACCTGGTCGGGCGTCATGCGCAGCTTCTTTTCCATGTGCAGCGGCGACGTCGCGATGAACGTATGGATGCGGAAATGATCGGCCGGCTTGAGGGCGTCGGCAGCGCGCTGGATGTCCTTGTCGTTCGCACGGGCGAGCGAGCAGATCGTGCTGTCCTTGATCAGCCCCGCGATCGTCTGGATCGAATCGAAATCGCCGTTCGAACTTGCCGCGAAGCCGGCTTCGATCACGTCCACTTTCATCCGTTCGAGCTGTCTGGCGATGCGGATTTTCTCTTCCTTCGTCATCGACGCGCCGGGCGATTGCTCGCCGTCACGCAACGTCGTGTCGAAAATGATCAGTTTGTCGGACATGTCGGGGCTCCTCAGGAGTCGTTCAGATGGGGGGATCGGATATTGGAGTTCGGGCGTTTTGCGTGCGCTGGCGACGCTCGGCCGCAGACGCGGCACACGGAGGGTGAAACGATTGTCGACGATCAGCGGGGCAGCCGCGCCGGCACTCCCACGTGGGGACGGTGTGCCGGCTTGCCGAGGCTCGCATTGCGGCTCAAATGCGAGCCTGAACGCACGTTATCCGATGACTATAGCGGCATTCCCGTTGCCACGCAATTGGCGTCGGACCTGCCTTGAAGGCGTCGCCAAGCGGGCCTGGCAAAAGAAAAACGGCACCTCGAAGGATGCCGTTTTTTGCATGTCGCGGCCGGGTGGAAAGCGGCAGGCCGTTACCTGTCGTGCGCCACCGAGCGAGCTGGATTCGCCCTGCCCCGCAACGCCTGGTAGCCCCAGAACACATAGCCGGACAGACCATACAGCACGAACAGGCCGAACAGCATCAGCGGCGGATCGGACGACACCAGCACGAACGCGACCACGACCAGCAGGATCACGCCGAACGGCACGCGATGCCGCACGTCGAGCGCCTTGCCGCTATAGAAAGGCGCATTCGACACCATCGTCACGCCGGCGTAGATGGTCAGCACGAACGCGACCCACGGCAGCCAGACCAGCTTCAGCGGCACGCGGTTGTCGGTGGCGAGCCACACGAAACCGGCAATCAGCGCCGCCGCAGCCGGGCTCGGCATGCCCTGAAAGAAACGCTTGTCAACTACGCCGATGTTCGTATTGAAGCGCGCAAGCCGCAACGCCGCGCCCGAACAGTAGACGAACGCCGCGAGCCAGCCCCAGCGGCCGAGGTCCTTCAGAATCCACTCGTACATGACGAGCGCGGGCGCGACACCGAACGACACCATGTCCGACAGGCTGTCGAACTGCTCACCGAATGCGCTTTGCGTATGCGTCATCCGCGCGACGCGACCGTCCATGCCGTCGAGCACCATCGCCACGAAGATCGCGATGGCCGCGATTTCGAAGCGCACGTTCATTGCCTGCACGACGGCAAAGAAGCCGCAGAACAGCGCCGCCGTCGTGAACGCGTTCGGCAACAGATAAATGCCGCGCTTTCGCAGGAACTGCTGACGCTGCGCGCGCCGGCTCTCGACGGCCGGCGACTCCGCCACCATCGGCTTGTTGCGGCGGAACGGACGCGGTAGCGGTCCGCCGCTATTACGGGGTCGACGCGGTTTGAATGCGGCCATTCGAAAACCTCCTGTGTGCCGCTTTAGAGTTCAGCGAGGATCGTGGACGATGCGGACACCTTCTCGCCGATCGACACACGCGGACGGCTGCCCACCGGCAGATATACGTCAACGCGCGAGCCAAACCGGATGAATCCGTAACGCTGGCCACGGGTAAGCGGCTCACCTGCCCTGACGTAGCAAAGAATACGCCGCGCGATCAAACCGGCAATCTGCACCGACGTCACCGTCTGGCCGCCGGCCATTTCGATCACCACCGCATTGCGCTCGTTCTCAGTCGAAGCCTTGTCCACTGCGGCATTCAGATAGGCGCCCGGGAAGTATTCGACCTTGGAGATCGCGCCATCGACCGGCGAACGCTGCGAGTGGACGTTGAAGACGTTCATGAACACGCTGATCTTCAGCGCTTCACGATTCGCGTACGGATCGTGCGCGGTTTCCACTGCGACGATGCGGCCGTCGGCCGGGCACAGCACGGCGTTTGCCTGAGTGGGAATCGGGCGGGCCGGATCGCGGAAGAACTGCACGATGAAGATCAGGATCAGCCAGAACAGCCATGCAATGCCGAACCCCGCGAAGGCATGAACCAGTAGTGCAACGACGGCCGCGATGGCGATGAACGGCCAGCCTTCTCGCGCGATGATCGGATGTGGGTAATTCATGGATGGCTTCTGTGTTTTTGTAAAACCGTAGGATAGCAAAAGCCGCCCAGGGTTCAGCACCCTTGGACGGCTTTTTGATTTGCCCGGCTGTCGCGGCACAGCATCGGCAGCACCGCGCACCGGACTCAAGCTGTCAATCGCTTAGTTCTTCGACTGGTCGACCAGCTTGTTCTTCGCGATCCACGGCATCATCGCGCGCAGCTTCGAACCGACCTGTTCGATCTGGTGCTCGGCCGTCAGACGGCGGCGCGATTGCAGCGTCGGTGCGCCGGCCTTGTTTTCGATGATGAAGCTCTTTGCGTACTCGCCCGTCTGAATGTCGGTCAGCACGGCCTTCATCGCCTTCTTCGTTTCAGCCGTCACGATACGCGGACCCGTCACGTACTCGCCGTATTCGGCGTTGTTCGAGATCGAGTAGTTCATGTTCGCGATGCCGCCTTCGTAGATCAGGTCGACGATCAGCTTCAGTTCGTGCAGGCATTCGAAGTAAGCCATTTCCGGCGCGTAGCCTGCTTCCACCAGCGTTTCGAAGCCGGCCTTGATCAGGTCGACCGTACCGCCGCACAGAACAGCCTGTTCGCCGAACAGGTCCGTTTCCGTTTCTTCGCGGAAGTTCGTTTCGATGATGCCGGCACGGCCGCCGCCGTTCGCCGCTGCGTACGACAGAGCGATGTCACGTGCTGCGCCCGACTTGTCTTGCGCGACAGCGATCAGGTGCGGCACGCCGCCACCTTGCGAGTAGGTGCCGCGAACCGTGTGGCCCGGCGCCTTCGGCGCGATCATGATCACGTCGAGGTCGGCACGCGGAATCACTTGACCGTAATGCACGTTAAAGCCGTGCGCGAATGCCAGCGCCGCGCCTTGCTTGGCGTTGGCGTGCACTTCCTTCGCGTAGACTTCGGCGATCTGCTCGTCCGGCAGCAGCATCATGACGACGTCCGCGCCCTTGACGGCTTCCGCCACTTCCTTGACTTGCAGGCCGGCGTTCTCAGCCTTGCTCCACGATGCGCCGCCCTTGCGCAGACCGACCGTGATGTTCACGCCGCTTTCCTTCAGGTTCAGCGCGTGCGCATGGCCTTGCGAGCCATAGCCGATGATGGTGACTTGCTTGCCCTTGATCAGGGAGAGGTCGGCGTCCTTGTCGTAGAAAACTTTCATGTCGGTTCCTTGGCTAAATTCGATGAATCAGTGAAATGCAAATACTGCGAATAGTGTGTTGCTGGCCGGGTTCCTGATGCACTGCCCGACCTCGATCGAAACGTTTGGTCACGGCGCCCAGGCACGACACCGGGGCGCCGCGCGTCAGACCTTCAGAATGCGCTCGCCGCGCCCGATGCCCGAGCTGCCCGTACGGACCGTCTCGAGAATCGCCGTGGAATCGAGCCCTTCGATGAAAGCGTCGAGCTTGTCGCTCGCACCCGTCAGTTCGATCGTGTAGGTCTTTTCGGTGACGTCGATGATGCGGCCGCGGAAAATATCCGACATCCGCTTCATTTCCTCTCGTTCCTTGCCGACCGCTCTCACCTTGATCAACATCAGCTCGCGCTCGATGTGGGCGCCCTCGGTAAGGTCGACCACTTTCACCACCTCGATCAGGCGGTTCAGATGCTTCGTGATCTGTTCGATCACGTCGTCCGAGCCAATGGAGACGATGGTCATGCGCGACAGCGAACGGTCTTCGGTCGGAGCCACCGTCAAGGTTTCAATGTTGTAGCCGCGTGCCGAGAACAGACCCACCACGCGTGACAACGCGCCCGGTTCGTTTTCCAGCAGGACGGAAATGATGTGTCTCATGATTCGCTTCTTCCAGATGTTTGTCGATGTCTGCGAGCCGCCTCACCCCCCTTCGTCCGCGTTCGCCCTTCGTGAAGGCGCGCGTGACGAAGCCGGCGTCAGAACGGTCGTTATAGATCTTCCGAGCCCATGAGCATCTCGGTGATGCCCTTGCCGGCCTGGACCATCGGCCAGACGTTTTCGGTCGGATCGGTCTGGAAATCGAGAAACACCGTGCGATCTTTGAGGCGCAGCGCTTCCTTCAACGCCGGCTCGACGTCGGCCGTGCGTTCGATACGCATGCCGACGTGGCCGTACGCTTCGGCGAGCTTCACGAAGTCCGGCAGCGCATCCATGTACGAATGCGAATAGCGCTTGCTGTATTCGATCTGCTGCCACTGGCGCACCATGCCCAGATAGCGGTTGTTCAGCGAAATGATCTTCACCGGGGTGTCGTACTGCTTGCAGGTCGACAGCTCCTGGATACACATCTGGATCGAGCCTTCGCCCGTGATGCAGAGCACGTCGTCGTCCGGGTGCGCCATCTTCACGCCCATCGCCGCCGGCAGGCCGAAGCCCATCGTGCCGAGGCCACCGGAGTTGATCCACCGGCGCGGCTTGTTGAACTTGTAGAACTGCGCGGCCCACATCTGGTGCTGGCCGACGTCGGAGCACACGAAGGCATTGCCGTCGGTCAACTCCCACGCCTTTTCCACCACGTACTGAGGCTTGATGATGTCGCTCTTGCGGTCGAACTTCAGGCAGTCTTTCGCGCGCCAGGCTTCGATGTCCTTCCACCATTCGGCCAGTGCCGCGGTGTCCGGGCCATGCTCGGCCGTCTGCAACTGCTCGATCAATTCTTTCAGCACTTCCTTCACGTCGCCGACGATCGGAATGTCGACCTTGACGCGCTTGGAAATGGAAGAAGGATCGATGTCGATATGGATGATCTTGCGCGGACGCGACGCGAAGTGCGCCGGGTCGCCGATCACGCGGTCGTCAAAGCGCGCGCCGATCGCGATCAGCACGTCGCAGTGCTGCATCGCCATGTTGGCTTCGTACGTGCCGTGCATGCCGAGCATGCCGAGGAATTTTTTGTCGCTCGCGCGGTAGCCGCCCAGACCCATCAGCGTGTTGGTGATCGGGTAACCGAGCAGGTCGGCGAACTGGTTCAGTTCGCGCGATGCGTCCGCGAGAATGATGCCGCCGCCGGTGTAGATGTACGGACGCCTGGCCGACAGCAACAGCGAGACTGCCTTGCGGATCTGGCCGGAGTGGCCCTTGGTCACCGGGTTATACGAGCGCAGCGAAACGCTCTTCACGGGTTCGTACTGGCAAGGCGCTTTCGATACGTCTTTCGGAATGTCGATCAGCACCGGGCCGGGGCGGCCAGTACGGGCAATATAGAAAGCTTTCTTGACGGTGGCCGCGAGATCGCGCACGTCCTTCACGAGGAAGTTGTGCTTCACGCAAGGACGCGTGATGCCGACCGTGTCGCATTCCTGGAACGCATCCTGGCCGATCGCGGCAGTCGGCACCTGGCCGCTGATCACCACCATCGGAATCGAGTCCATGTAGGCGGTGGCGATGCCGGTCACCGCATTGGTGACGCCGGGGCCGGAGGTCACGAGGCACACACCGACCTTGCCGGTGGAACGCGCATACGCGTCGGCGGCGTGGACCGCGGCCTGCTCGTGGCGTACGAGGACGTGCTGGAATTTGTCCTGCTTGTACAGCTCGTCGTAAATGTAGAGTACCGAGCCGCCGGGATAGCCCCAGATGAACTCGACGTCTTCGTCGGCCAGTGCCTTCATGAGCACGGTGCCGCCAATAGAGTCAGCTTCCTGATGGGGAGTCGTATCCGACGTGGAGAATTCCGCGCTGGGCATATTCATTTATTCACCTTTCGAATTTTCGGCAAAAAATTGATCGGGTGCTCTCTGCCGGGCTTATGGCTCGGGTTCAAGCGGCGCGTCCAGTTGACAGGTGAGCTTCTTGGGCCACACCTCAATTGAGACAAGTCACTTATGTTGCGAACCAGCGAAGATATCTGCTGACGCGCATGCGGTCAAGCAAATATTGCCCTGGCGCCCTGTCCCCACACTCCAGGATTGACCGCCATCGCCCAAAAGTCCTGTTATGTAGACGCAAGGTTGACCACGTTTCGCCCCGGCCCGCGCAAAAGTTTGTTAGCATCCGCGAGCTTTGCGACATTTTTCGACCGATTACGCGCACGCTCGCTGCGCCGACCCCCAAACGGATGGCATCAGACAAGGAACTCGCCGATTTTCTGGCGGGCGTCGAAAGGCGCGCATTCAAGCAGACGGTCTACGCCGTGCGGGACGACGACGCCTCGCTCGATATCGTGCAGGACGCGATGATCAAGCTCGCCGAAAAATACGGCGACCGTCCGGCCGCCGAGTTGCCGCTCCTGTTTCAGCGTATTCTGCAGAATGCGATGCACGACTATTTCCGTCGTGCGAAAGTACGCAATACGTGGGTTAGCCTGTTCTCGTCGCTCGGCAATGCCGACGACGACGAATTCGATCCGCTGGAAACCTTCGAGGCCCAGCAAGGCTCGGCCGGGGCCGAGAGCAACGAGCGGAAACTCGAACGCGAGCAGATCCTGCAGTCGATCGACGACGAGATCCAAAAATTGCCGGCACGTCAACGGGAGGCGTTTCTCATGCGTTATTGGGAAGATATGGATGTCGCCGAGACTGCCGCCGCGATGGGCTGTTCCGAAGGCAGTGTGAAGACACACTGTTCGCGGGCCACCCACACGCTGGCGCAAGCGCTCAAGGCCAAAGGAATCACCCTATGAGCTCCCTCGAAACCAAAGAACTCGAGTTCGCGCGCCAGGTGCGCCGCGCGCTCGACGAAAACGCCGCCAGCATTGCTCCCGCCACCGTCGATCGACTCGCTGCGGCGCGCCGTGCCGCGCTCGCCCGCAAGAAGCCCGAAGCCGTCAGCGCGCCGGTGCTGGTGCCCGCTTTCGCCGGCATGCCGTCCGGTCTGCCGCAAGTCGAATTCCCGCAGCGCCGCCGTTCGCCGCTGCGCCGCTTCGCGCTCGCGTGGCCGCTCGCCGCGCTGGTCGTGAGCCTCGTCGGCATTGCCTACTGGGAAGACCAGCAGCGCACCGCCGAACTCGCCGATATCGATGCCGCCATGCTGAGCGACGACCTGCCGCTCAATGCCTATCTCGACCACGGTTTCAACGCGTACCTTTCACGCGCCCACCACTGAGCGGGAGATTTTTCGGGTGAGTTACAAGCGCGGCCTGGCCGTTGTTTTCGGATGTGCGATCGCGGCCCTGGTGTCGTTTGCCGCGACGTATCCGCGCTTTTACCCGAGCCCGTCGCCCATCAGCGGGCACTCGGCCGGCGGCAACGCCACGGCCAGGACGCCCGCTCCCACCCTCGCCGTCGAATTGCCGAGCCTGCCGGGCAGCAATAGCCCGATGGCGTGGTCGCGCCTCACCTCGGCCGAACATCTCGCGCTCGCGCCATTCGAAGCCCAGTGGGATTCGTTCAGCGACGAACGCAAACGCAAGTGGATCAAGATCGCGTCGCGCTATCCCAAGATGTCGCCCGAGGCGCAAAAGCGCCTGCATGAGCGCATGAGCGAATGGGTGCGCATGACGCCCGACCAGCGGCGCGTCGCACGCGAAAACTATCAGGTGTCGAAGGAATTGCCGCGCGAGGCTCGTCAGAACGCGTGGAAGGCCTATCAGCAGTTGCCCGAAGAACAGAAGCAGCGGCTGGCCGCGAGCGAGCGCAAACGGCGGCCGAGCGTCGTCAGCGCGCCGCCGTCGGCGCGCAACGAAATCAAGGGTCTCGACAGGATCGTCAATGCACGCGAGCACGGCGCGAGT
>NZ_NPIH01000226.1 GCF_012275575.1 Paraburkholderia sp. SG-MS1
GCAAGAAACAGCCGATACACCGGGTTTTGCGTCTCTTCCCAGTTCGGATAGCCGAGCGTCGCGAGAAAGCGCTCGAACGCGTCGGTCTCGCTCGCGGGCACCTGGATGCCGACAAGGATCGAACTGTAGTCCGCGCCCTGGTTGCGATAGTGGAACAGGCTGATGTTCCAGTTCGGCGCCATCGACGACAGGAACTTCATCAGCGCGCCCGGCCGCTCGGGAAACTCGAAGCGGAACAGGCGCTCGTCATGCGCGAGTGGCGAGCGCCCGCCGACCATGTAGCGGATGTGCTGCTTCGAGAGTTCGTCGAAGGTCAGGTCCGCGGTCGCAAAGCCGTGCGCTTCGAAGGCGCCCGCGATCTGCGCGGACTCGCTGCGGTTCCTGATCTGCACGCCAACGAAGATATGCGCCGAGTTCGCGTCCGCGATCCGGTAGTTGAACTCGGTGACGCTGCGCGTGCCGACCAGTTCACAGAAACGCCTGAAGCTGCCGCGCTCTTCGGGGATCGTCACCGCGAACACCGCTTCGCGTGCTTCACCGACTTCGGCGCGCTCGGCGACAAAGCGCATGCGATCGAAGTTCATGTTCGCGCCCGACGTGATCGCGATCAGCGTCTGGTTCTCGATGCCTTCGCGCTCGGCATACTGCTTCGCGCCCGCAACGGCTAGCGAGCCAGCCGGTTCGAGCACGCTGCGGGTGTCCTGGAAGACGTCCTTGATTGCCGCGCACAGCGCGTCGGTGTTCACGAGCAGCACGTCGTCGAGATATTCGTTGCACAGGCGGAAGGTTTCTTCACCGACCAGCTTCACCGCCGTGCCGTCCGAGAACAGTCCGACTTCGTTCAGCGTGACGCGCTCTCCTGCTTTGAGCGAGGCGGCCATCGCGCACGAATCATCGGTCTGTACGCCGATCACCTTGATCTCCGGGCGCACCGATTTCACATACGCAGCCACGCCCGCCGCGAGTCCGCCGCCGCCGATCGGCACGAAGATCGCGTGAATCGGCCCCTGATGCTGGCTGAGAATTTCCATCGCGACCGTGCCTTGCCCTGCGATCACGTACGGGTCGTCGAACGGATGCACGAAGCTCAGGCCGCGCTCTTCCTGCAGTTTGACCGCATGGCCATAAGCGTCGCTATACGACTCGCCGAACTGCACCACCTCGACTGTCGGCCCACCATGCGCGCGTACCGCATCGACCTTCACCTGCGGCGTCGTCACCGGCACTACGATGATCGCCTTCACACCCATGCGTGCCGCCGACAACGCGACGCCCTGCGCATGATTACCCGCCGATGCCGTAATCACCCCACGCTCCAGCGCTTCAGCCGGAAGATGCGCCATCTTGTTGTACGCGCCGCGCAGCTTGAACGAGAACACCGGCTGGTTGTCCTCACGCTTCAGATACACCGGATTGCGCAGACGTGCCGACAGATTCGGCGCGCGCTCCAGTTCGGTTTCGCGGGCCACGTCGTAGACGCGCGCGGTCAGGGTCTTCTTGAGATAGTCATGACGAAGCGCGACGCTGCTGGCGGTTTCGGTCGCATGTTCGAGTTCGAGTAACGGCAAGGCAAGCTCCTGTAAAAACGAATCGGCACAGCATTCACCAGGAGGCAGGCAGCAAGCGGATATAAAAAAACCCGCCTCTTGGGGCGGGTTAATGTGTCACTGCTACTGGACGCGCGCTAACCCACCATTCGATGAATGATGCTAATAATCAGCGCAATACGGATGTCGAGGCAGTTCATGTGGTCGATCTTCGTTGAGTTGGCTGGCTTTGTCAACCCTGGCCAGGATGCTGCGCGTTGCGGACTACCCTCGACGAGACGCCGAACGACGTTCGTCATCTCGGGCAAATGCGCATGAATGACGCGCTATTAATACAGACGCGTCAAGTGAGACGAGCGAGCTTCGGCGTGCAGCACAGGAGGATGAGGCTCGCTCGCGGACTCGCGCACTCCGCACACTTCGCAAGCCCACGTCACGTCAGCTCACACGGCAGTCAATCACGCACACCGCTCTGCTTCTTGAAGGCGTCGAGAATATGTCTCTCCAACGCGTTATAGTTGCCGCCGAAATGATGATCGCCCGACGTGCGAATCACCTCTATGCCGGTCTTGTCGAGCGCCGGACACAGCGTGTCTTCCTCGTCCGCACCATAGAAGCACTGCACGATCGCAGGCGGCACTTTCGTCAATTCCGGCCGCACCTTCAAGGCCTTATCGCTCGCAGGCATGCCAAGCCAACCGCCCACCCGGATCTGAAAATCGGCGTCGGGCGCAAAGCCGAGCAACGCGATCAACGACACCTTCGCACGCTGCGCTTGCGGCAAACGGTTGTACGCGAACGGCATCACGTCCGCGCCGAACGAATAGCCGACCAGCGCGATGTGCTGCGCGTTCCAGCGCGCACCGTAGGTCTGCATCACGCGCGCGAGATCGCGGCTCGTCTGCGCGGGCGGCTTCTCGCTCCAGAAATAGCGCAGGCTGTCCCAACCGATTACAGAGACGCCGTCCTTCTGCAAAGCTTGCGCGATGGTCTTGTCGAGATCGCGCCAGCCGCCGTCACCGGATATGACGATCGCCATCAGGCCGTTCGGATGCGCGGCCGGTAATTCGATCAGCGGCAGATCGGAGACGTCGTCATCGCTCGTCGACACTGCCTGCAAATGCGGTGTGAGCAACGCGACAAGACGCGCGCGATCGGCGTTGCCCGTGCTCGCCTTTTCGACGAAGCCCGGCACCTTGTCGCGGATCACCGTCGGGTCCGGTGGGCATGGGTTAAAGCGTGCATCGAGCGTGTGCTCGGTATCCACTGAGACCGCGCCGGCAATCGTATTCGACGGCGCCTGTTCGAGCACGTGCATCGCGAGCGTCGCGCCCTGGCCCGTACCCGCGACGATCGGCGCGAAATAGTGGCTCGACTGCGATTGCCGTTCGAGCTGGTGGCTTAGCGCTTCGGCGTCGCCCACGAGTTGATGGCAGGTTTCCTTCTTCGCGTTCAGGTTCGCCGCGTAACGCGCGGTGTCCACGCCAACGGTCAATGCCCCCGCTTTCGCGAGCGCATCGGCGCTTTGCTGGTCGGCCGCGCTCCAGCCGGCGGCTTGCGAATACAACACCACGAAACCGCGCAACGGACCTTCTGGCTGCGTCACGGTGACGTCGCCGTAACGGCCGCCCGGCACCGTGGTGGTCGCTGCTTGCGCGAGCGCGCCGCAGGTCACGAGGCTCGCCGCGGCGGCGAGCCTGAAAATCGAATGCACAGTCATGAACGCCGGCCTCCTGCCAGCAATGACAGGTCCGCGAGCGTGAAGAACACGCCCACCGAACCCGACGCCGCGAGATAGCGCGGCTCCCAATGCGGCTGGAACTTGCTCTTGAAAGCACGCAGTCCGCGGAAGTTATAGAAGCGGCCGCCGAAGCGCCACACGATGCCGGCCAGCCGATGCCAGCGCGACGCGAGCGGCGTCGGCTGCATGCCGGAGAGCGGCGCGATGCCGAGACTGAGCGAGCGGAACCCCGCCTGCTTCAGATGCAGCGCCAGTTGCGTGAACAGATATTCCATCGCGTACGGCGACGCGCTCTGCACGTGCCGCATCACGCCGACAGTCGCTTCGGTGTTCAGATCGGTGGTCATGAACGTGACGAACGCGACGGGCTCGCCGTTC
Organism: Paraburkholderia sp. SG-MS1; assembly: GCF_012275575.1. Classification (GTDB taxonomy): domain Bacteria; phylum Pseudomonadota; class Gammaproteobacteria; order Burkholderiales; family Burkholderiaceae; genus Paraburkholderia. The sequence continues at coordinate 3,667 of NZ_NPIH01000226.1, forward strand.
TGACGCACCAGCATCACCGATTGCGCGGCGAGATACTCATCGTTGAATGCGGCCACCGAGAAGCTTTTCTCGCGCGCGTCGCGGCTGCCGAGCCAACCATCGGAAATCCCGCGCAGCGTTTCGAGCGACGCTGGCACGTTCGGCTGATCGATCACTTCGACGGTGAAGCCGTCGCGCTCGCCACGTTTGAGCGCGTAGCGCAGATGCGCGCGATGCGAGCCCTTCAGATCGAAATCGTCTAGCACGACGTGCGCTTCCTCACCGAGCTTCATCAGCGTGAGGCCAGCGTCGAGATAGAGCGGCAACGCGTTGGCGCGGACCTGATAGAACGCCGCGCGGCCGCCGTGCGCATGCGCGAGCGCGACGAACTTGCTGATCAGGCCGGCCCATTCCTCGCGCGGTCCCACCGGATCATGCAGCGCGGCCCACGTGCGGCCGTATTTCGCGTACATCAGAAACGCCTCGCGCGACTCCGAAAAGAGAAAGCTCTTGTCGCCCATCAGTGCGAGACCGGCGTCGCTGCGTTCCTGCGCGCGCACGATGCGCGCCGCGTCATGCAGATCCTCCGGCGCGGGCTTGACGAAGCGGCCCGGCGCCGGACGCAGCAGTTGCCAGAAACAAAAGGTCGCGGCGAACAGGCTCGCAGCCAGCGTCGCGCGCAGCGCGCGCGGCGCGCGTTCGTCGAAGGCGAATTGCCACCACAGGTCGCGCGTGTACGGCACGTCGCGAAAGGCAAATAGCATCACCCACGTGGCGAGCATGAGCACCATCGCAACTGACACCAGCCAACCCGCCGTGAAGCGCTCGGCGAACAGCGATGAATGACGGTTGAAACGCCGGCGCGTGGACAGCAGCAGCACGATCAGCATGCCGAGCACGCTCGCCTCGACGAAAGCGAGACCCTTGGTCAGCGACAGCGCGAGGCTCAGCACCGCGAGCAGCAGCGTCATCCACCACGCCGCGTCCAGACGGCGCAACAAGCCGCGCGCGACGAACAGCAGCAGCACGCCCAGCACGCTGCACAGCATCTGCGAGCTTTCGAGCACCCACAACGGCACCACGTCGCGCAGGATGTGAATGCGCTGCCAGAATGCGGGCGTCGCGCTGGATATCACCAGCATCCCGCCGACCACGAACGTCACGAGACTCAGAAACAGCGGCGCGAGTTTCGATGCGCGCGCCGCGTCGAGAAACGGCAAGCGCCCTTTCAGCGCGCGGCCTTCGAAGCCGGCGAGTAACGCCGCCGAGGCGATCAACGGGACACCGAAATAAATCGCGCGATAAGCGAGGAGTGCCGCCACCATCTGATGCGTTTGCACGCTGCCGCTCAGCGTGAACACC
>NZ_NPIH01000227.1 GCF_012275575.1 Paraburkholderia sp. SG-MS1
GCGCGCATCACGTACGGAGCCAAGTCTGTCCTCCACGACTATATCGCGTGGCCCCACACGCCGTCCTTCGCGAGAGATCGCTGACGAGCTGCTGCGCCGGCTTGGCGATCTCGCCAATGCGTGTCCTTAACTCGTTGCAACCATAGCCTTCGACCACTCTTGACCTTCCGATCAAGCTCGCCGGGTATATCTACAGGCCGGCCCTTGCGCTTATTGTCGTGCAATGACGCCAGTTCCTTGCGAAACATCATAGGCCCATAAACAAAGAGACTCTCGCCCAACTGCTGTCACTCGAGGAACGCGGACAAATGACCCGAACTCGGCCATTGCCGACGTTCGCGCAGTCTTGTTTGTACGTCAGCAGTCCGGCGGATTGCCGACGGTGGCAGAGTTGAACGTATGTCTCTTGATTACCAGCTGACGGTTTCGACCGATCGCAGCCGTCCACCCGAGACCGATAGGGAGTCAACTTAAAACGTACAACCGCCAATCAACGCTCGATCGCTGCCGATATCTGATCGGAGTCTGCTGGCAAGGTTCGCGGGTTAGGGCCGCCCCGTGGGGGTTGCGGAGCCTTTCCGGTCTCGGATCAAATCCGAAAAGGGACTGAATCGAGTCGGCTGTATGACTCGATTCGCGCGCGGCGTTACCGACGTTATCAACTATTCTTATTATTTTGCTACCTGCGTAGCCAACCCTGCGCGCGGCGCTTGCGAATTCCCATCGATCGAACCGGGCGCGACGCTCGTGACGCTGCGCCCGCTTTGAGAACGACACTGCATCACAACACCGCCCGACGAAAATCGGTCATCAGCGCGACAATGCACGCGAGAAAACGCGCGGCCTCGGCGCCGTCGACCGCTCGGTGGTCCCACGACAGTGAGAGCGGCGCGATCAGGCGCGGCTCGAACGCGTTGCCGTTCCACACGGGCTGGGTCGTCGCGCGGCCGACGCCGAGAATCGCCACCTCAGGCGCGTTGATGATCGGAGTGAAATGCGTGCCCCCGATGCCGCCCAGCGACGACACCGAGAAGCACCCGCCCTGCATTTCCTGAGCGGCGAGCTTGCCGGCGCGCGCCGCCGCGGTGAGCCATGCCATCTCCGTGGCGATGTCGCGCACACCTTTGCGCTCGACGTCGCGCACCACTGGCACGACGAGCCCGGCCGGGGTATCGGCCGCGAAGCCGATGTGCCAGTAGCCTTTCTTCACCACCTCGCCTCCCTCGAGGCTGACATTGAACTGCGGGAAACGCCGCAGCGCAACGACACAGATCTTCAGCACGAATGCGAGCAGCGTCACCTTCGCCGCGTCCGGTCCTGCCTCGCGGTTCAGTGTCGTACGGAGCGCCTCGAGTTCGGTGACATCTGCCTGATCGAAGTTCGTGACATGGGGAATCATCACCCAGTTGCGATGAAGATTCGCGCCCGAGATACGCCGGATGCGTGGCTGCGGCTCACGCGTCACGGGCCCGAAGCGCGCACAGTCGACCTGTGGCCACGGCAAAAGCTGAAGCCCGGTCGAGAGTTCGCCAGCGGCCGCCGCGGGCCGCGATGCGGCAAGCGCGGCCTTCGCGTGCGCCAACACGTCTTCGCGCAGTACGCGCCCGCGCGGGCCTCCAGACGTTACCTGCGTGAGATCCACGCCTAGTTCGCGGGCAAGCTTGCGCACCGACGGGCCGGCTGCGATGTGGCCGAGACCTCCGGCAAAGGCCGCCGGCGGTGGTGACACCGGCTGACGCGAGCTGGACTCCGCCACAGTAGGCGCCGTGGCCAAGGGTGCGCCCGCCGTCACAGGCGGCGGCGCCGCTTCGGGCACGAGCGCTGGCCGTGACGCGCTCGCGGCGGCAACCGTCTCGTCCTTAGTAGTCTCGAGATGGGCAATCAGGCTCCCTGCCGACACGACGTCGCCCGGCTTCAACAGGACTTCGCCAATGGTGCCGGCGTGGCTGCTCGGCACGTCCATCGTCGCCTTGTCGGATTCGAGCGTCACGAGCACATCGTCGATATTCACCGTGTCGCCGGCTCGCACCAGCACTTCGATCACCGGAATGCCCCGATAGTCCCCGATATCTGGAACTCTAATTGACTGCATCGCTTCTCCCTTTCTGGTTTGATTGAGTGCCGGTCATGCCTGCCACGGTGCATCGCCTGCGGCGTCGATCCCGTATCGCTCACGCGCCTGTGCGTGCTTCGCCTCGTCCACAACTGCAAGCGCCGCAACTGCAATGTGATGGCGGTCGACGCCAAAAAACCGGCGGAGCGCGGAGCGCGTGTCGCTGCGGCCAAAGCCGTCGGTGCCGAGCGCCACATAGGGTGCGTCGACATAGGACGCAATCAGTTGCGCATAGGCACGCACGTAGTCGCTCGCCGCAATGATCGGCGTCGCGCCGGCGAGGCAGCACGCGAGGTGGCTTGCGCGGCTCGCTCCCACGCCGAACAGCCGCTCGCGCTCGACCGCCCGCGCATCGCGGGCAAGCTCTGAAAAGCTCGTCACACTCCAGATTTCGCTCGCCACGCCCCAGTCGTTCGCGAGCAGATCGGCAGCCGCGATCACCTCGCGCAGAATCGCGCCAGAGCCCAGCAGCCGGACGGCCGGCGCCCCCTCTCCACGGATGCCGTAGCGACGCATGCCCTTGACGATGTCGTCGTATGCCTCGGGTGCGACCTCCTCCTGCGCGTAGTTCTCGTTGGTCACGGTCAGGTAGTAGAACTCATCATGCTGCTGCTCCAGCATGCGCCGCGCGCCGTAGTCGACGATCGCCGCCACTTCGCCTGCGAACGCGGGATCGTAGGCACGGCAATTGGGCACCGTCGCGGCGATCACGTGGCTCGTGCCGTCCTGATGTTGCAGGCCTTCGCCGGAAAGCGTCGTGCGCCCCGCAGTCGCGCCGATCAGAAAGCCGCGCGCACGCTGGTCTGCGGCCGCCCAGATGAGGTCGCCTACGCGCTGGAAACCGAACATCGAGTAGTAGATGTAGAACGGCAGCATGGCCACGCCGTTCACGCTGTATGAGGTTGCGGCCGCCGTCCACGACGAGAGCGCGCCGGCCTCCGTAATGCCCTCCTCGAGCAGCTGTCCGTCCTTCGACTCCTTGTAGTAGAGCATCGAGGCCGCATCTTCGGGCTCATACAGCTGCCCGAGCGGCGAATAGATCCCGACCTGGCGGAACAGGCCTGCCATGCCGAAAGTTCGCGCCTCGTCAGCGACGATCGGCACGATGCGCGGCCCGAGCGTCTTGTCCTTCAGCAAGTTGGTGAAGAGCCGGACCACGGCCGTCGTCGTCGAGTTCTCGCGACCCTGCCGTCCCTGCAGAAATTGCGCATACGACCCGAGCGGTGGTACTAGCACCGGCTCGGCCCGGGTCGAGCGGCGCGGCAGATAGCCGCCGAGCGCCTCGCGCCGCGCGTGCAGATAGCGCAGCTCCGCGCTGTCCGCGGCCGGCCGGTAGAAGTGCATCGCTTCGAGCGCCGCGTCGTCGAGCGGCAAGGCAAAGCGGTCGCGGAAGGCTTTGAGCGCATCGACGTCGAGCTTCTTCTGCTGATGCGCAGTATTGCGCGACTCGCCGGCCTGTCCCATGCCGTAGCCTTTCTTGGTCTTCGCAAGAATCACGGTCGGGCGACCCTCATGCGCCGCGGCAGCCGCAAACGCCGCATGGAGTTTGCGCAAGTCGTGGCCGCCGCGCCGCAGCCCGTCGATCTCTTCCGGCGACATGTGCGAGACGAGCGCCTGCGACTCGGGGTCGAGGTCGAAGAAGTGGGCGCGATTGTACGCACCGTCGTTGGCGCCGAGCGTCTGATACTGGCCGTCCACGGTCTCGGCAAAGCGGCGCAGCAGAACATGGTGACGATCGCGTGCGAAGAGCGTGTCCCAGTCCGAGCCCCACACCACCTTGATCACGTTCCAGCCCGCGCCCGTGAAGAGCGCCTCCAGCTCCTGGATGATCTGTCCGTTTCCGCGCACCGGGCCGTCGAGTCGCTGCAGGTTGCAATTGATGACGAAGGTCAGGTTGTCGAGCCCCTCGCGCGCAGCGAGCGACAGCGCGGCGAGCGACTCCGGCTCGTCCATCTCGCCGTCGCCGAACACGCCCCATACGTGCCGTTGCGCAGTCTGCGCCATGCCGCGGTGTTGGAGATAGCGAAGAAACCGTGCCTGATAGATCGCGCTGATCGGTCCGATACCCATTGAACCCGTTGGGAATTGCCAGAACTCGGGCATCAACCAGGGATGCGGATACGAGCACAGTCCGCCGCCGCCCACCTCCTGGCGATAGCGAGCGATGTGCGCTTCGTCCAGACGTCCTTCAAGGAAAGCGCGCGCATAGACGCCCGGCGCGGAATGCGGCTGGAAGTACACGAGATCGCCCTTACCGGCATCGCTGTCCCCTCGAAAGAAGTGGTTGAACCCGACCTCGAAGATCTCCGCGGCCGACGCATAGCTTGCGATATGCCCACCCAGCTCGCCATACGCCTTGTTCGCGCGCGCCACCATCGCGAGGGCGTTCCAGCGCACGATCGATGTGATGCGTTCCTCCATCGCGAGATCGCCCGGATAGGCGGGCTGGTCTTCGAGCGCGATCGTATTCTGATAAACCGAGTACGGGTGTGCGGCCGTCGTCACTCCGAGGTGATGCGCGTGCTCTCCGAGACGTTCCAGCAGGAAGCCGGCACGCGCCGCGCTGGCATGGCGCGAGACGCCTTCGAGGGCGTCCAGCCATTCGGCGGTTTCCTGCGGGTCCGCATCGGCTGACAGTGCAATTTGTTTCGGATCGGTTTTCATGGTCTTCTCGAACAGGAGAGGAAAAGGGAAATCAGCAACGGCTATCGCTCACGGACAAACTTGGGGCAGCCCGACAGGACATCCGGCACGCGAAGACGCAGGCGCGGGCGCGCCAACCGTCCTGCCGACGGTCAGGTCAGAGTGAAGAAATCTGTCGAGGTATGGCGGCTCAGCGGCCGATCGGTAGCGGTATCGCTGTCGAGTACGAAACCTGCTTGAGTGCGAAGCTCGAGCGAATGCTCTTGATGTTCGAGATGCGCGTAAGCTCGTCGACGATCAGCCGCTCGAGCGCCTGCGTGTCGCGCACGAGGACGCGCAGCAGATAATCGGCGTCCCCGGTCATCAGGTAGCATTCCATCACGCCCGGAATGGCGATGACGGCGCGCTCGAATTCGTCAAGCCCCTCGCGGCGCTGGTTCTCGAGCGAGACGTGAATGAACACGTTGACGTTCAGCCCGAGCGCGCCGGGATCGAGCAGCGTGACCCGCTGACGGATCAGGCCGCTGCGCTCCATTGCCCGAACCCGCGCGAGACAGGGCGAAGGCGAGAGGTTCACGCGCGAGGCCAGCTCGACGTTCGTGAGCCTTGCATCGCGTTGCAGCTCGCCCAGAATCTTGAGATCAATCGCGTCGAGTTCCATCGTCGAATATTCTGCCGGGTTTGGACCTGCGCTTCGCCGCGGCCCAGTGGACCGGCCATGCGTGACGGTGCCGCCCGCCCCGCATGGCTTTGCAGTGTAGCGCAGATCCCGCTCGAGACCGCCGCCACGCTGCATGCGCCTATGCGCCGATATCGCCTGAATCGAGCAACATCTGCGCGAGGCCGGAGCCCGCCGGCACCATCGGCCAAACGTTCGCTGTCGGATCTGTGACGAAGTCCATGAACACCGTGCGATCCTTCATCGACATCGCCTCGTGCAAGGCTGGTTCGACCTCCGACGGCCTCTCGATTCGCATACCCACGTGTCCATATGCTCGCGCGAGCGCCGCAAAGTCGGGCAAGGCGTCCATGTACGAACCCGAGTAACGATCGCCATAATGCACGTGCTGCAACTGCTTCACCATGCCGAGATAACCGTTGTTCAGCGAGACGATCTTGACGCCGAGTCCATACTGCTTACATGTCGAAAGCTCCTGTATGCACATCTGGATCGAACCGTCGCCGGTCACGGTCACGACATCGGCATCGGGGAACGCACGCTTGACGCCCATCGCATACGGCAGGCCCACGCCCATCGTGCCGAGCCCGCCCGAGTTGATCCAGCGGCGCGGCTTGTCAAATGCGTAGAGCTGCGCCGCCCACATCTGATGCTGTCCGACATCGGAGCAAACATAGGCGTCGCCGCCCGTCACCGCCCATAACTGCTCGATCACGTACTGCGGCTTGATCACCGCGTCGTCCTGCGTGAAAGCGAGGCAGCGGCGCGCGCGCCAAGCTTCGATCTGCGCCCACCACGCGGCGCGATCCGCGCGTTCGAGGCGGCCCGCCCGCAGTGTCTGCAAAAGGTTGCGCAGAACGCTGTACGCATCGCCGACGATCGGCAAGTCCACCTTGACGCGTTTGTCGATGGTCGCCGGATCGATATCGATATGGATGATGGTCCGCGCCGGATCATGAAAGTCGCGGGTATTCCCGATCACGCGATCGTCGAGGCGCGCGCCGATCGCAATCAGCACGTCGCAGTGCTGCATCGCCATGTTGGCTTCGAGCGTACCATGCATCCCCGGCATGCCGACGCAACGGCGATCGGTGCCGGGGAAGGCGCCAAGCGCCATCAGCGTGTTCGCTACCGGCGCGTCGACCAGCTCGGCGAGTTGCGCGATCACGCCTTCCGACTGCGCAGCGACCGCGCCGCCACCCACGAGGATGCAGGGCCGGCATGCGCCGGCGAGCGCCTGCGCCGCGCGCAGGATCTGGCCGGCATGGCCGCCGACATGCGTGCGCGAGGGTCGCATTGGCACGCTCTCGGGATAGCAGAACGGCGCCAGCGCCAACTGAATGTCTTTGGGCACATCGACGACGACAGGCCCTGGGCGTCCGGTGCGCGCGATGTGAAAGGCCTTCTTCAACGTCGCGGCGAGTTGCGCAATATCGAGGACGAGAAAGTTATGCTTGACTATCGAACGGGTGATGCCGACCGTGTCGCATTCCTGGAATGCGTCCGTGCCAATCGCGTCCGTTGGCACATTGCCGGCGATCACCACGAGCGGAATCGAATCGAAGTAGGCAGTCGCGATGCCCGTCACGGCATTGGTCACGCCGGGCCCCGAAGTGACGAGTGCCACGCCGACCTGTCCGGTGGCGCGCGCATAGCCATCAGCAGCGTGAACGGCGGCCTGCTCGTGGCGCACCAGGATATGCGTGATTTCCTTGCACGGCTGCAATGCGTCATACAACGGCAGCACCGCGCCGCCGGGATAGCCCCAGACCGTGTCGATGCCTTCTTCGCGCAAGGCCGCGACGATCATCTGCGCGCCGCTGACGCGCGGCTGCGCCGGACCTATCTGTCGATCGGTCTGCCGCACTTCAGCCATTTCAGTCGCCGCGATTTTCAATATTGTCTCCGTTCAATGAATGCGCCCGTTCGCGCATACGCTTTAAAGCTTCCTTGCCTCGTGGCCAGCTGGGCCCCGACGACTGAAAATATGATAGAGCCGAGGCCACCGTGGATGATTGCGAAATGGAGCTTGATCGAGCGCGAATCCAGCACAACTCGCTGCGCGCTCTGGCTTTGGTTCGCGGATATGCCGTGAACCAAAGCAGACCTGTCCTAAGCGGACCGCTTGCCCTTCTCCCGCATTTCGAGATGCCTTCCGGCGTCCGCTGCACTTTCAAAGATGTGTGGAGACACCCCGCGCTCGAGCAGAGCATCGCCGAGTTTGGCCCGCAGAAAAGCGCTCGTCGTGTAGCGCGTGACGCTTGAGTAGTAGCGGGAGGCGACATCGCGCACCGTGTCGGCCTGGTCCGCCATCCGTGTGACCCACTTCGGCGACACGAAGGACGTGACCTCGATATCGCGCAAACCCGCCACGGCCAGACACTCGATGAGCTCCAGCTTGATCGCGTTACGTCGAGAACGGCCTACGCCGACCGCTCACCTACGTTACTGCAGCCACGGCGCAGGCAGCTCAGAGTCGATACTGTAGCGATCGATCGCCTCCTTCAAGATCTTGCGCGGCGCCACGCCCTCGCGTACCAAACCGTCAAGCGCAGCGAGGACTATCTGATAGCGATCTACTTCAAAGAATCGCCTGAGCGCTGCCCGCGTATCACTGCGACCGAAGCCGTCAGTACCCAGCGTGATAAACCGTGCGTCGACATAGCTGGCGATAAGTTGCGGGTATGCGCGAACGTAGTCGGTGGCGGCGACCACTGGGGATTCGCCCGCGAGCGAGACTGCGACGTGGCTTGGGCGCATCGGCTCTGACGGATGCAGGCGATTCCAGCGTTCTGCCTCACGTGCGTCGCGCGCCAGCTCGCTGAAGCTGGTAACGCTCCATACCTCGCTCGAGACTTGCCAGTCTTTCGCCAGGAGTTCGGCCGCCGCGAAAACCTCGCGCAAAATTGTGCCGGACCCGAGCAACCTCACTCTATGTTTCGACGACTCCGGTTCTGCCGCGTCGAAGTTGGAATGGCGGTACATTCCGCGAATGACATCACCCTCCACGCCTGGCGGCAGGGACGGATGTGCGTAGTTCTCGTTCATCACCGTAAGGTAATAAAATTCGTCAACCTCACGTTCCATCATTTGTCGCATGCCATGATCCATGATTACCGCAAGCTCGCCCGCGAATGCGGGATCGTAAGCCCGGCAGTTCGGTACCGTCGCTGCAATCACATGGCTCGTTCCATCCTGATGCTGAAGACCTTCGCCGCCTAGCGTCGTTCGACCAGCTGTAGCTCCGATCAGGAATCCCCTCGATCGCTGGTCTGCGGCCGCCCATATCAGGTCGCCTACGCGCTGGAACCCAAACATCGAGTAGTAGATGTAGAAGGGAAGCATTGGCTTGCCATGCACGCTGTACGACGTCGCCGCGGCGATCCATGATGAAATCGCGCCGGCCTCGGTGATGCCTTCTTCGAGCAGCTGACCATCAGTGGCTTCCCGGTAGGAAAGCATCGACCCCGCATCTTCCGGCTCATACAATTGTCCGGACGACGAGTAGATCCCGATCTGCCGGAAGAGATTGGCCATGCCGAAGGTGCGGGCTTCATCGGCGACGATCGGTACGATCCGCGGGCCCAGCTCCTTGTCCTTCAAAAGTCCGCCAAGCATGCGCACAGCCGCCATCGTGGTTGACATCTCCTTACCGTCCGAGGCGAGACAAAACTGCGCATAGTCCTTGATAGGCGGAACGGCAATAGCGGGGCCAGTGAGCCGTCGGGCGGGGAGGCTTCCGCCGAGGGCCTCGCGACGGGCAAGCAGGTAGCGCATCTCGGCGGAATCTTCAGCGGGGCGATAGAAGCGCAATCCAGCCACGTCCTCGTCGGACAATGGAAGGCCGAAGCGATCTCTGAAGGCCTTAAGCGCGTCGATATCCAATTTCTTGGCCTGGTGAGCCGTCATTCGGGATTCCCCGGCGCCACCCATTCCGTAGCCCTTCTTCGTTTTGGCGAGTATGACCGTGGGGCGGCCCTTGTGCGCTTTGGCTGCGGCAAAGGCTGCATGAAGTTTTCGAAGATCGTGTCCGCCGCGTTTCAGACCATCGATGTCAGCGTCGGACATGTGCGCGACGAGTGCCTGTATGTCCGGGTCCTTCTGGAAGAAATGGAGCAGATTGTATGCACCGTCCTTGGCGCCCAACGTCTGGTATTGACCATCGACCGTTTGCGCAAATCTCCGCAAGAGCGCGTGTTGCTTGTCGCGAGCAAACAGTGGATCCCAGTCGGAACCCCAGATCACCTTGATGACGTTCCAACCTGCACCGGCAAACAGGGACTCCAGCTCCTGAATGATCTGTCCATTTCCACGTACCGGCCCGTCGAGACGTTGAAGATTGCAATTAATAACGAAGGTCAAGTTGTCCAGTTGCTCTCTCGCGGCCAAGGTCAGTGCGGCGATCGACTCGGGCTCGTCCATTTCACCGTCACCGAACACGCCCCATACGTGGCGGTCGGACGTATTGGCCAAGCTGCGGTTCTGCATATAGCGCATGAAGCGCGCTTGATAAACTGCGTTGATCGGCCCCAATCCCATCGAGCCAGTTGGGAACTGCCAGAATTCCGGCATTAACCACGGATGCGGATAGGAAGACAGGCCTTGGCCACCGACTTCCTGACGGTAGTTTGCGAGATGATTTTCGGTCAGCCGGCCTTCGAGAAACGCGCGCGCATAGACACCCGGTGCGGAGTGCGGCTGAAAGAACACAAGGTCACTTTCATGGTCAGCGTTACGTGCACGGAAAAAGTGGTTGAAGCCTACTTCGAATATCTCAGCGGCCGATGCATAGCTGGCGATGTGCCCGCCCAATTCGCCGTACGCCTGATTCGCTCGAACCACCATCGCGAGGGCATTCCATCGGATGATGGACGTCAGACGCTCTTCGATCTCCAGATTACCCGGATATGCGCCCTGCCTCTCAAGCGACACAGAGTTACGATAGGCTGAAAACGCCTGCGTAGAGGTCAGCACATCCTGGTTGCGAGCCTGTGCTTCAAGTTGCCGAAGCAGAAACAAGGCTCGCTCAGATCCCGCCGCATGCACCACCCCCGCGAAAGCCTCAAGCCATTCTTGCGTTTCTTGCGGATCGTAATCAACACTCGTTTTATCTGCATCACCACCGAGTGGAAACTTATCTACGCTTCCCATTCATGTCTCCATCATGGGTTGTCTTCAATGGTGAGGCGGCCGGACATGTGCTTATCCGCCTGGGAACTCCCCTTGGGCAACGCATTCCAGGTCTGCAGACCGTCAGCCCGCAGGCTTACTCCGAGGAATGCGTCCGAGCTCTATCGCCCATACGACGCAATAGCGCTTCCCAGCCCGTCCTTCTCTCGACCGCCAGCCGATATCAAAACCGATGATTTATGCCCATGGCAACCCCGACAGTATTTCCGGGAGAGAAACCGCCGGTTGGAGAAACATCGGCGCTAACCCCCGTACCCATCAATCCCTGGTTGTGGACAAGGCTCACGATCGTATAGAGGTACGTCCGCCTGGACAACAAATACTGTCCGTTCAGGCTGTAGAGAAACGACTTGTTCTTACCGTGGTCCTGGTCGTGTGAGTAATACACGCCCCCGCTGAGGACAATGAACGGAGTCGGGCGAACGCTACCGCCCAAGGTGTAGACATTCACGTTGCGGATGGTAGGTGATAGCGGTTGGCCGGCGGTTGGCGTCCGATAGTTAGTCACCATGCCGTTGACCGTTACCGATCCCCATGTATATTTCGCTGCGACGATGCGGCCTTCCTGTGCCACATGGCCGGACGCGTCACGGATATTCAGATAGGCGATCGATGCCGAGAGGCCGTGGTTGGCATACCTGGCTGAAGCCGATATCTGCTTGCCCGAGTTGAAATTACCCGCCACGCCCCCAGGGCCGAACATCAATGAGCCACTAAAACCGTATATAACTGGCGTGGTATAAGTAGCCACACTGCTGGTGTAGACTCCCGCCTTTCCAAGGTTGCTAAGGTAGGGCACCGGCGAGGCGCCTTGATTCGCATTCCCCTGCGGATCGTTATCCGCTACCACGAGATAAAACGGCGAGTACTGCAAGCCGGCAGTGACGCTGCCGAAGTTGCCATCGACCGATACGTACGCCTGCCGGCCGAAAAAGTTGCCATTCCCATGGCCCAGTGCACCGGTCGTGGCAAGGAAGCCGCTTTCCAGCCTGAATCCAGCATGAAGGCCGCCTCCAAGGTCCTCAGTACCCAACAGCCCCCAGCGGTTGCTAGTCGAGCCGCTATCAACCAGCGTGAATAACTTTCCCTGGTTTCCCACCGACCTGTTCTGGTAATACACCCCCACATCGACCGAGCCATAAAGTGTGACGCTGCTCTGGGCATTTGCGAAACTGGAAAACCCTAAAATTCCCGCGACTAAGGTTCCCCTCGCTAATCGATGTCCCATGACTCCTCCAGTAATAGTTTTATTCACAGTCAATTTTTTAAAACGGCGCCCGCCGCCCTCTTGTCCTCGAAGGAGGAAAAATCCCCCGTCGCACGGAATCAACGCTCATGCCAATCCTTCAGCCATGGAAAACTCTTTCGCATTTCCAACTGATTTGCATAGTTATGCGAATTAATGTAGATATACGCAATTTGTCGTAATTTGAACTTTTACCCATGACGGAAAATCCCGCAGATGTGAGGGCCGCCCAAGCTCAGACGAAAGATGGCTCCGGTACGACTACATTCTGGATATGACCGATAGTGTCTATCTCGATGCGCACCACGTCGCCGACTTTCAGGAACCTCGGCGGCACCATCCCGATACCGACACCGGACGGCGTGCCGGTCGCCAACACATCGCCTGGCTCAAGCGTCATCACGGTCGACAGGTAGGCGATCTGGTCATAGATGTTGAACAGCATGTCGCTGGTGTTACTGTCCTGGCGAACTTCGCCGTTCACGAATGCACGAATGCCCAGTGCGTGCGGATCGGGAACCTCGTCATCCGTGACGATCCAAGGCCCGATCGGGCCGTGAGTGTCGAACGACTTTCCGAGTGTCATCGTCTGTGTGCGAACCTGGTAGTCGCGCACCGAGACATCGTTGCAGACGACGTAGCCGGCGATCATCGCACGCGCGTTCTCGACGCTGACGTGGCGGCAACGTCGTCCGATGACCACGCCCAGTTCGGCTTCATAGTCGAGCTTGTCGGACACCGCCGGCAGATGCAACGGCGCAAATGGCCCATGAACGCACGACACCTGCTTGTTGAACCACAGTTGCGTTTCCGGGATCGTCATGCCCAGCCGGGCGGCTTCCTCCACATGCTTGCGATAGTTCAAACCGACCGCCAGATACTTGGAAGGATTGGGAATCGGCGCCAACAATTCCACTTCATCCAGCGCGTACGTACTACCGGTCGAAACTGACTGGGCGGCCGCCATCAGTGGCGGACCACCGTGCAGGAACTCCCGCATGGAGTGAGGCAAACCTGGCGAACTGGCGGGCAGGTCAATGATGCGATCGCCGACCACTTTCCCGATAGAGGTGCGGCCTTGCGTTTTGAAAGTGACGAGTTTCATCGGTTCCTCTGTAGCGTGGTTCCTGAAGGGTTCAGAAGGCGACCTTGGCAGAGCCTTTCAACTGCAGGATCGCTCGCGCCTCATCGGGGGATGCCACCTCCAGACCCAGACCTTCAATTATTTGACGTACGTTTCGGACCTGTTGAGCGTTGGACTCGGCGAGCTTGCCCTTGCCTATCCAAAGGCTATCTTCGAGGCCCACGCGGACGTTTCCTCCAATGGATGCAGCCATCGCAGCCACCTTCATCTGCGAGGCTCCCGCGCCTAGCACGGACCAGCGATAGTCCTTTCCGAACAGCCGATCTGCGGTGCGTTTCATGTGCATGACGTCGTCCGGGTGCGCGCCAATACCGCCAAGCAATCCAAAGACCGTCTGCACGAAGAAAGGAGTTTTGACCAGCCCCCGGTCAATAAAGTATGCAAGGTTGTACAGGTGGGCTGTGTCATAGCATTCAAATTCGTAGCGCGTCTCGTTGGGCTCCATCTCGCGCAGCGCGAATTCGATGTCGCCGTAAGTGTTGCGGAACACGAGGTCTTTGCTGCCCTCGAGGAACTCGCGCTCCCATGCGTGCTTGAATTCCGTCTGTCGCTCGAGCATTCGGAACAGCCCAAGACCCATAGTCCCCACGTTCATGGAAGCAACCTCCGGCTTCAGCACTGTCGCCGGGCGGATCCGGTCCTGCACGGTCATGTAGGGTGAGCCGCCAGTGGTCAGATTGAGCACGGCATCACAGCGGCGCTTGATGTCCGGAAGGAAGCGCAGGAACGCTTCCGGCGTCTGCTCCGGCTTGCCCGTTTCCGGGTCGCGAGCATGCAGATGGATGATGGCCGCGCCGGCCTCGCACGCTTGAACGGCCGCATCGGCGATCTCCTGGGGAGTCACCGGCAAATGCGGCGACATCGATGGAGTATGAATGGAGCCGGTAACGGCGCAGGTGATGATGACTTTGTTCATGGTGGTTTCTGGTGATTAATGAGAGCAATCGCCCGCAGGTTGGAATGCCAACAGAGCCTTTCCGAGTCGCCCGGAATCCGGATCAATCATTGCGCGGCCGTGTAATCCGGCTACCCGAAGGTGGTCCGCCTAGTCCCGGCCGTGCTGGGTCTATTCCGCAAGATGGCCACGCCAGCCTCTGTGCCACGTCAGTAACCTGCGATGGATCAGCATAAAGAGACCGTTGAGCACCACGCCGACTAGCCCGATCATCAGCAGACCGGCCCACGTATCGAGCACTGCAAAGGACTGATTGGACTCGAGGACGAATGTGCCCAAACCTTCCGAACCTCCGACCATTCCGACGATGATCACGGCCGCGATGCCAATCGAGAGGGCAACGCGGATGCCAGAGAACATTTGGGGCATGGCCGCCGGCAAGATCACCTGTCGCAAAGTTTGCCGCCCGTTGAGCCCGTACACTCTCGCGGTCTGAATGGCGACAGGATCCACTGCACGCACTCCGTCACACGTTGCAATCAGGATCGGGAAGATGGTCACGAAGACCACGAGAATGACATCCATCCTGATTCCTGGGCCGAGAAGCAGCAGTGGAATCGGAATCACCGCGGCCATTGGAATGCTGCGACCGAACTCGGTGATTGGAGAGACATCGCGCCGCAGCCGCGGAGAAATGCCGAGGATCGTGCCTATGGTGATGCCCAGAACGACGGAAAGAACCACGCCGATCGCTAACTCGACAAGGCTGGGTACCAGATAGGTCCGAAAGTGGTCGCCAGACCAGATAGAAACGAATCTCTCCAACACGTCCCGCAGTGGAGGAAAGTAGAGCGCACCGGCGCGCGATGAGGCAACCCACCACCATCCGAGTAACACAGCCGGCGTTCCGTATCTGAGAACGTTGGTCCGTAGACGGGACTGGTTCATTGAGCCTCCCTTTGAGATGGATGCCAACGCAGGAGATAGCGCTCCATGGCCGCGGTCAGTGCGCTCACCGCGAGACCAAGCGCACCCGCGACGACGACACGCGCGTAGAGCAGAGATGCATCACCGCCCTGTCCGGCCAGCCCGATCAGGGCGCCGAGACCACTGCCGCCGACTACGAGCGACGCGGCGATGGCGATGACCAGCCCGTGATTTGCCGCCAGCTTCAGTCCGGTGACCATCGATGGAAGAGCACTTGGAAAAACCACTTGCCAAAACACCCGCCACCGCGAGAGGCCATAGATCCTGGCGGTTTCAATGGCGATCGGATCGATATCGTGGGCGCCGGTCATGGTCTGGATGAGTAAAGGCCAGGCAGCGCTGAGGATGACGAGCGCCACAGTCAGCTGAGGCGACACGCCATACACGAACACGAGAATTGGCAATGCCGCGACGCTCGGGATCGTCCTCACGAATTCCACGGTCACGTGGCTGGCCTCATACAAGGGGCGCACGACACCCAAGAGGAGCCCTAATGGAAGCGTGACCACAGCGACGACGGCCATGCCGATGAGCCACAATCCCACTGAAACTCCGATGCCCGACCACAGTTCGGGGTTGCCCAGGTCCTTGACCAGGGCCCGGACGATTTGACCCACGCCTGGGAGGGCATTTTCGGCGACCAGGCCGCCCCGCGCAAGAAGCTCCCAGACCACAAGCACAGCGAGGACCGTAAGACCCGGCTCGATCCAGCGCCGCCACACTGATGAGGAGGTCGCCCGCCCGAGCCGCCCCCTCAGGCTGGCCGACGCGCTCAGACGTTTCACCTGGGGTGGAGGCGTCAGCAATGGAGACGACATGAAAACCTCCGCACACCAGGCTGACAGCACTTCAAGATCATCGTCACCAGCTTCTCCCTCCAAAGATATCCGATGCAACCAGAGCTTGGTCTTATGCGACTCTGGCTACGCTCTGTAAGGCCACTGTTTCGACCTTTGTTACGGTCAAGGTGTCATGCCGGATGAACTCGGCAATCTGCGACCTCAACCGGATGAATTCGGGCTCGGCCTTGGTGGCCACCTGATCGCGCGGAAACGGCAGCTCGACCCTGAGCGACTTCTTCACCTGGGTCGGCCGGGTTGACAGCACCACCACGCGATCGCCCAGGTACACGGACTCGTCGATGTCGTGCGTCACGAGCACCATGGTCATGCCAAGCTCATGCATGAGTTTCATCACCAGGTCCTCGAGGTCAGCGCGGGTCTGTGCATCGACTGCGGCGAAGGGCTCGTCCATCAGCAGCACCTGCGGCTCGTAGGCGATGCCGCGCGCGATCGCTACCCGCTGCTGCATACCGCCCGAAAGCTGCCAGGGGTACTTGTCTTCGGAGCCCGACAGGCCGACCCGGGCAAGCGCATCCAGGCCTTTTTGCCGCGCCACTTGTGCACTGAGTCCACGCGCGCGCAGGGGAAAGGTCACGTTTTCCAGCACGCGCTTCCACGGCATCAGCGAGCGCGTGTAGTCCTGGAAGACCATCGCCAGCTCGGGTGGCGGTCCGGCCACGGCCTTGCCCGCCACCTCGATGCGACCCGAGGTTGGCCTGAGCAGGCCGCAGAGGCTCTTGAGCAACGTGGTCTTCCCGCATCCCGAGGGCCCTACAACGCAGAGCATTTCACCCCGGGAGACCGAGAAGGACACGTCCTCAAGGACGTGTACCTGGTCCGCTCCGGATCCGTAGGCCACCTTGAGGTGTTCCACGACCAGGACGGCACCCGCATCGACATTGGTCATACCCATCCCCGCCTACGCTCAGGTGGCACTCTTGGCAAAGAACTCATCGCGGAACTCCCAGCCGATGCCCGGCGTTTGCCGCGCGCTGACGAAGCCGTTGTGCGCTTCGATGGGGTTCTTGAAGAGCCTGGACCACCAGGGCAGATATTCCGCCATCAGACCGCTAGAGAAGCCCGCGATTAACTGCACGCCCAGGTCCGGATAGACGTGCGGGGTGA
>NZ_NPIH01000228.1 GCF_012275575.1 Paraburkholderia sp. SG-MS1
GCGCGCATCACGTACGGAGCCAAGTCTGTCCTCCACGACTATATCGCGTGGCCCCACACGCCATCCTTCGCGAGCGATCGCTGACGAGCTGCTGCGCCGGCCTGGCGATCTCGCCAATGCGTGTCCTTAACTCGTTGCAACCAGAGCCTTCGACCACCCTTGATCTTCCGATCAAGGTCGGCGGGTATATTACAGGTTGGCCCTTGCGCTTCGTCGTGCAATGACGCCAGTTCTTTGCGAAAGACCATAGGCCCATAAGCAAAGAGACTCTCGCCCAACTGCTGCCGCTCGAGGAACGCGGACAAATGACCCGAACTCATTAAAAGGAGATTTCCCCTGTCAGGACGGGTGCTCAAGGTGATGTCTCCGATCACGGAGTGCATGATGCCTGCGACCGCCTCGTCTAAAACACCGAAGGGGTCCGTAAATCAGGTGCTACGAAGCACCTCAGTGATGGCCTTCGCAACGACCGGCAAATTGCCTTCGTTCAGCGCGGCCACGCAGATTCGGCCCGAATCGACGGCGTAAATAGCGTGCTCGTCCTTGAGACGGGCCACCTGATGCACCGACAAACCCGTAAATGCAAACATGCCGGTCTGCCGTTCGAGATAGTCGTGCGTATGCGCGGGCTGCAACTTCCTAAGCAGAGCAGCGAGCGCGCTGCGCATCGAACGGATACGCACGCGCATGGCTTCCACTTCGGCAAGCCACTGCGCGCGAAGCTCAGCGTCGTTAAGGATGGTCGAAATCAAACGCATGCCGTGCGTCGGCGGGCTCGAATAATTCCGCCGAACCGCGAGCTTGAGTTGAGCCAGCACGTTACCTGCGCTTTCAGCATCGCCGGCACGGATGCACAGCGCGCCGCAGCGTTCGCCATACAGCGAAAAGGTTTTCGAAAATGACAGGCTAACGAGTACATCGCGACCACGTTCGGCCCATGTACGGATCGGTGCAGCGTCTTCGTCCTGCCCTGCTCCGAAGCCCTGATACGCCATGTCGAAGAATGGCAGCAACTGGTGTGCTTCGAGGACGTCCAGTATTGACGTCCATTCTTCTTTGGTGGGATCGACACCGGTGGGATTGTGGCAACAGGGGTGTAGTAAAACGATGTCGCCGCGCGAGGCTTCGGCGAGCGTGGCCAGCATCGCGTCGCCAGCGAACTTTCGCGTTTCCGGATCGTAGTAAGGATAAGACTTCACGATGAAGCCCGCGCCTTCGAAAATGCCGATATGGTTGTCCCAGGTCGGCGAAGGGACCCACACGTTCTTCTGCGGGAAGAACCGGTGCAGAAAATCTGCCCCTATCTTCAACGCACCCGAGCCTCCAATCGTCTGGATCGTCGCAAGTGGCAATTGGTCCGTCAGTGCCGCGCCGAAGATCAAAGGCGCAACGACCTCAAGAAACGCGCGTTCGCCCTCCATCGGCAGATAGACACGCGCCGTCGCTGCGTCGACAACACGGCGTTCTGCTTCCTTGACCGAAGCGAGAAATGGAATGGCGCCTGCTTCGTCGTAATACATCCCAACGCCGAGGTTGACCTTATGCGGACGCGGATCGGACCGGAACTGCTCCAGCAAACCAAGAATGGGATCACCGGAATGAGACGGGATGTTGAAAAACATAGGGATTAGAGAGCGAGACAAGGGAGAGAGGTTGTGAGCGCAAAGCGCTCACACGTGATCTGAAAACAGCACTGGAAATCATGCCTCGTGCAAAACGTCGCACACCCTCAGGCAATCTATCGGTATCTCAATTCAATCAGGCGCACCGGGCGGCGTATTCGGGTGTGCCTTGACACTGTCCTTGAAGGCCTTGACCATTTTCAGCATTGGCCCGAGCACCCATGTATTGCGCACCAGAATGTCACTCTCTTCCTTCGGGTCTTGGATGAGATGAAACAGATACGGAGATTCGAGCTTATTGGCACCTGCATTGACGTAAGGTTCCCACACGAAATGCAATTTCCAGTCACGCCATTTAACGGCGCGCAATTCATCCTTGATATAGAAAAGAAAGCCTTCGCGGTTCGACGATGACTTCTTGCCGGTCAGAAAGTCGAGTTGGCTCACGCCATCGATGGGCCGATCGTCCGGCACGCTGCCGCCAATCAGTTCAGCGAGCGTCGGCAGCAAATCGACCACATGCACGATGTCGTTGTTGACGTCGACCGGAATCTTGCCGGGCCAGCGTGCGATGAACGGCACGCGCAGACTTCCTTCCATTGCCGTATGGTAGGTGCCCGTCCACGGCCCCGCCGTGCCGCGGTATGGAGCGCGAAACTCGGGGCCATTGTCGCTACAGAAGATCAACAGGGTGTCGTCGGCGAGACCCAGTATATCCAGATGGTCGACGATCTGGCCGACACGAAAGTCCATTTCGGCGAGCGAATCCGCGAATTCTCCCATACCCGTCGAACCATCAAAATCCTTATGCGGCAGTGTCGGAAAATGCAAATGCACCAGCGGCAGATAAAGAAAGAACGGCGTGGACGTACGCGCATTGCGTTCGATAAAAGCCTTCGCGCGCTCGACGAGTTCTTCGTCGATTGTCCGCCGTGTTTCGAGGTCGTAGACCTTCACGTTCGCAGACGGCTCGCCCTTCTTACCGGCCATGATGTAGGGAATATCCGCGACTTCAGGATCGAAGCCGATCGAACTCGTGAACTGCGTTTCGTCCGTTGTGCGAGGTATACCGTACCACTCGTCGAAACCTCGATCGGACGGATAGCGTCCCTCGACGTCGCCCAGATGCCATTTACCGAAATGAGCCGTCGCGTAGCCCGCGTCGGATGCCATTTCCGCGAGCGTCCACTCCTTGCGTTGCAAGCCTTGCGGAAGTCCCGGTGGCACCGACTGAAAAGCTCCTGTGCGAATCGGATGACGACCCGTCATCAAAGCACTGCGTGTCGGGACACAATCGCTTTCGACGTTGTAGTTGAGCAAGCGCGTACCGCTTTGCGCGAGCGCGTCGATTCGTGGTGTGGCTGCTCCACGCATCATTTTGCCGCCGCCATAGCAGCCTAGCTCGCCCCAGCCAAGGTTATCGGCGACGATGAGAACAATGTTCGGTTTGGTGTTCATGACGCTGTCTGGACTCACTTTTTCTGATGGATCGTGCCGCACTACTGCGGAAGTCAGGGTCAAGTATTGACAGCGAAAATTGTCGAGACAAGTATGATCTGAACATATGCAATAACCAATGGTTATCATGAATATCGACGATCTCAACTACTTTCTCGCCATCGCCGAAACAGGTCTGCTGCACCGTGCGGCGACTCACGTCGGCGTCAGTCAACCCGCACTCACGAAGGCGGTGCGCCGGCTCGAAACCGAACTCGGCGTGATGCTGTTCGATCGCTCACCCAAGGGCATGCAACTGACACGCTATGGCGCTGAATTCCAGCGCCACGCGGTTGCCTTGCGCGCGTCCTACGAGGACGCCATCAGCAAGATCGCCGAACTGCATTCGGGCGATCTCGCAAAAGTTCGCGTGGGTGCGACGCCCGCCACCGAGCCGCTCGTCGATCGCGCATTCCTGTCGCTGCTTCGCAAACGTCCGGCGCTCCGCCTCGATCTGACTGTTCACTTATCTGACTCGCTGATGCGCGCTCTGCCGGAAGGCGATATCGACATTGCGGTGTCGCCATTGCCGGAAAACGTCCCTGACGGCTTGCGCGCAATACGCCTGGCTAACGAAACAACTTCGCTCGTTTGCCGCAGCGACCATCCGCTCACCTTGCTCGAGAACGAAGTCACCGCGAAAGACCTTGGTCACTATCCGTGGATCTTGCCTGGGCCCAACGTATCCGCGCGTCGGCAGATTGACAGCTATTTTCAGCAGCATCGTCTCGAGGGCCCGACGGTCCAGGTGCAAAGCAGTTATACCTCACCGATAGGGGTCTTCTATCTGGTCGCGAATACCGATATGATCGGAATCTGTAGTACGCAGCATTGGCCGGTCGCCGAACAACTCGGCCTGAAGGTACTGCCCGCGACGCGAGCAAGATGGCCGCGACAGATCTCGTGCCTCGTGCGCGATAGAGGTCCGCTGTCGCCGTTGACCGAGACGTTCATCCAGGAACTGGTGGCCGAATCGAAACGCGGGTCGACTCTGTCGGGCCAGCCTCGATGACTGGCCCGACAGCAGCGCTTCATGCGCATATGTATCAGAACTTCATGCGAATGCCTGCGATCGCTGCAGTTTGATTGGACGTGGTCGACGCAGTCAGCTGGTTCAGGTTCGCGCGCGCTGCATGTCCGGTCGAATCGGTACCCGAAGCGTGTTGATAGAGCCCTACGAGGTAGATGTCGGTTCGCTTGGACAGGAAGTAGTCCGCGCCGAGGTTTACCTGTTGATAGGTTGCGTCGTTCACGCCGTAGCCGTGCGTGTAGTCCCACGCAACACCGAGAACCAGCGCGGGCGTCACCTGATAGCGGTAGTTCGCCTCGACGTTGTGAAATTTCGCTGAACCGCCGCGTCCGGTTGCAGCCAGTCCGGTCTCCGCCCCGATGTTCTTGAACTGCGTGTTGCTGTAGGTTGCGCCAAAGGTCGACCTGCCAAGTGCGTACGCGCCAGCCGCTGCGATCACCTGTTGCGTCTTTGCCGACGCATAGCCCGAGTACACGAGACTGGTCATGTTCGAACCAGTGGTGCTGGACGAACTGTTGTTGCCGAAGAACGAGTAATTCGGGTCACGAACGTTCAGATAGGCGGCAGCCAGACTCAACGGCCCGTTGTTATAGTCCGCGCCCAGCGACCAGATCTGGTTGCGGGTCGCATCGCCAGCTACGCCGCCGAGGCTGTAGAGCGCGCCGGCCGAGAAACCTGCGTAGGTCTGGCTGTGGAACTTCAACGCGTTGTTTACGCGATTGTTGTTGTCCAGGTTGTCGAGGTCGCCGGGGTGAGCGCCATAGCCCGTCGCCCATTGCGTGCCGCTCTCGAAGCGGCCGAGATAATCGACCACCATGTCGTACTGACGACCGAGCGTCAGTGTTCCAATACGATCTGAACCGATACCAACATAAGCCTGTCGACCGAATTCGTCATTCCCCTGCCCGAGTTTCCCATTGACCACGGAGAATCCATTTTCGAGCACGAAGATCGTCTTGAGTCCGCCACCGAGATCTTCCCTACCGCGCAATCCCCACCGGCTGCCTTGCTGATTGCCGCTCGCGAGCGAATAAAGCTGGCTACCGCCGCTGTTGTTATTGAAGACGAAGCCCGCGTCGGCAAGTCCATACAGCGTGACTGTGCTTTGCGCATGCGCCGTACCCATGATCGCCAGGGCGGCGACTGAAATCAGAAGCTTATTTTTCATTTCATTGTTCCGTTTGAAGAGGAGAGTGCGTGAGGGATGAAGGAACGTACTCAACTGTGCAGAGAAAAGAACCTGAACATCTCGATGACCAGCGAGCCGAAGGCAGTATTAACAGCCGATATCGCCGCTACAACGCTCGATCCTGTTACCTCAATAACCAGACGTTATTGAGATGAAAGTCCAATGCCTTGATGGCTTCAACCGCAATAAAAAACGGCCCACAAAAGCAAGACGCCCCGCTGCGTTGCGCAAGCGGGGCGTTAAAGAGGTCGGCTCTATCAATGGAGCCGAAAATTAAATATCAGAATTCCGCGGTTTCAATACCGGCCAGTCGATACGCACCTTGGGGATGAGACGTATCGCCGGCGAACCCACGCCGCACGAGTTCCGCAATATACAGTTCGTCCCATTCCAGATTCGCCAGATTGACTTCGGTACCGAGCGTCCTCACCAGCCAGGTCGTGACCTTGTGTTTGTAGTCGCGCGTCATGCCGTGCAGGATAACGACAGGCAATTCGTAGATCAGCTTTTCGTCTCCAAACTCGCTTTGCAAACGTGCAATCAAATCGCCACGAATTTGACCATCGGTGAAGAGTTCGACCGCTTCCAGATAAACCCAGTCCGCACCCGCCTGCAAACACGTATGAACGTCGGTGACGATCTCGTCGTCGTTCATCGAGCCTTCTTTCTTCCCTACTTCACCAAACACTTTCAGTCCGGCCTGCTTCGCTCGTGCGATGCAGGCGGCCTTTTCGTCGGCCTCAAAATGCAGAAGATTGTCCGAAACTTCGATACTGTCATAGCCGATCGCAACTGTTTCATCGACGAACTCTGGGTATTTGCGCTGCGCAAACGCCAATTCCGCAAACGCGCCGCCCGGCGAGGTAGAAACGCCGAACTCGCGATATGTCGCGAGCTTTTGCGTCAATACGTCCTTCGGCAGAAAGCGCGAGATGCCGGCCGCCACTTTAGCGAAGTCGATATAGGCGCCAGCGCTTTCGAGCGTGTCGCGCTGGCGCGCGACGCCCATGCCCCAGTCGATCATCATCGATAGCCCGCGTTTGCGTGGTTTGGCCGTGCGCTCAGGCACGGCGAATGAGGCGTAGGCAAATTCCTGTTTCGTTTCCATAACTGTCATCCAGATGAAGAAAAGTGGCCGCGCCAGGGCGGCCTCGATTCATATGCAGCGTTAAAGCTCATTCGATGCGTACTGCCGAAACGCTCACACTTCGCCCATGCCTTCAATGGCATGCCAGCGCGTAAATCGTGCGGTCAATACCCGCATCAACTGAACCGATGCCGTCGAAACAATCACGAGTAGTACCAGCAGCGCCATGAACTTGTTGATCTCGAACGAGTTCGCGAAAGCAGTGAGGCGCACGCCCACGCCGTAGCTGCCACCGACGATTTCGCCCGCGACCGCACCGAGGAAGCTATAGGTGATCGACAGTTCCATTCCCGCAAGAATGGTCGGCACAGCGGCCGGGAAAACGAAGTACATCACGTGCTGACGGCGATTACAGCCGATCGTGCGCGAGAGATAGTCGAAATCGCGATTGGGCTGGGTGAGACCTGCGAGCGTCGTCGACAACATCACAAAGAACACGAGGCTGACGACCAGGGCGACCTTGCCCGACATCCCGAGGCCGAACCAGAGCACGAACAGCGGAGCGAGCGCCACGCGCGGAAGACTATTGGCCGCGACGACGAGCGGCATCACGGCCTTGCGCGTGGTGGGCGTCCAGTAAAGCAGGATCCCGACGGCCGTGCCGCTCACGCTTGCGATCACGAAGCCGATGACCGTCTCGATCACGGTATAGCGCAGATCGTCGTAGATGATCGTCGGGTCGCTGAACTGCAGGACGAATTCACGCAACGTGCCTTCCGGCGTGCCGATGAATACCGGCTTGACCCAGCCGAGTAAGGTAACTGCTTTCCAGATCGCACAGAACACGATCAGGATAAGCGCCCGCACGAGCCACATCTTTCCCTGGTCCGCCAGGGACCCTACCGCCGTTCTGGCGGGCTTGTCGAGTTTCAGGCTCATCGTTGAAGTTTTCGTCGTCATGATGCGTGTCCTTCGATTTCTTCCCACAGGCGCTCGAACAGTTTGCCGAATGCCGGGTCCGCTCGCACTTCGCTGACCTTGCGGTCCCGGCTGCCGAGCCTCACTTCGTGAATAACGCGCACCGCTGCCGGCCGGTTACCGAACACGACGATGCGGTCCGCTAACGCAATGGCCTCGCCGATGTCGTGCGTCACCATCACGGTGGTGCCCGAATAGCGCATGAGCAGCAACTTCAGATGCTCCTGCATGCGGATGCGCGTTTGCGCATCGAGCGCGGCGAACGGTTCGTCGAGCAACAGCAAACGCGGCTCCGTCACGAGCGTGCGGGCGAGCGCCACGCGCTGCCGCATGCCGTGCGAGAGTTGCGCGGGAAATCGTTGAGCGGCATCGGCGAGACCGACGCGTTCGAGCATCTCGGCGGCGCGGCGATGCATTTCCTCGGGCGCGACATGGCGTACCTGTAGCGCCAGTTCCACGTTCTGTTGCGCCGTGCGCCAGGGCAGCAGCGCATCGCGCGCGAGACCGTAAGCGGTGTCTCGCCGCCCTGCCTTCGGAGCGCCGCCCGCGATCGTCAGGTGTCCGGACGTAAAGGTCGCCAGGCCGGCGATCATGTTCAGAAACGTGGTCTTTCCGCAGCCGCTCGGACCGACGATGGCGATGAACTCGCCCTCTTCAACGCTCAGATCGATACCCGCGAGAATGTCGGGGGCACCGGGCACGCTAAGCCGCACACCTTGCGCGAGGATCATCGACTCGCCGCTGTCCGGCGCGGTTCCACGGGATACGGAAAGTTCGGTCGCGTTCATTTGAGGAGAGCCTCGGTTTCGGCCTGAGTCTGCTGCGTACCAGCCGCATAGACGTCGTCGATCTTCAGGTCCGACTTGACGATGCCGCCGTTACGATCGATCGAGAGCCAGCGCTGCAGGTCTTCCTTCGGATACAACGAAGTGGTGACCTGTATGGCATTTTTCACGTAATCCTGACGCAGTTTCGGCGACTTGATCTGCGGTACGTGAGCCAGCAGCAACTTCTCGACGGCGGCCGCATTGCGGGGATCATGCACATAGGCATCGGCCATCGCCATCGCCTTGCGCACACCCTGAATCTGTTTGGGATGCTTAGCGACCCAGTCGGCAGTGGACCACATGCCGATGTGCGCGATGTCGCAAATCTTCTCTTTCAGGCCGGGACATGCTTGCGCCGAGCGGAAATCCACGCCGACGTGCGCGCCCAAGTCCGCCGCCATATCCACCTGAGCGCCGGCCAGCACCGCCACGTCGACCAGACCGTTCGACAGGGCCGCTGCGCCATCGGTGGTCGGGACGAAGGTCACGTCGGACGGCTCCATGCCGACCGACGCGAGCGTGAAGTCGACGATATATTCACTGCCTGAGCGCAACGAAGGGACGCCCACTTTCTTGCCCTTCATCGCTTTGACTGCATCCACGTAGGACGCGCCGGACGGCATGCCCTTGGCGAACATCAGGACGCCGAGCTGTTTGGCCTGCCCGGCGATCAGCCGCAGCGGTTGGCCCTTGTCTGCCAGTGCCAGAAAAGGATCGGGCGAGTTGGTCGCGATGTCGACGCTGCCGGAAGCGAGCGCCGTCACGGCAGCCGACGCATTGGACACGACTACCGGCTCCGGCTTGATACCCGCTTTTTCGAAAAAGTGCTGATCGAGCGCGACTTCGGTCAGAAAGGTCTGCAGCATGTGCGGCTGGTAGGTCAGCTTGACCGGCGCGAGCTGTGCGGCTTGCGCGTGCGCCTGACCAGCGACGATCACCAGCAGCACGGAAGCGGCCAGCTGTGCGGCGACCACGGCTCGCTTCGATGTATTGAATCTGAATCTCATCAATTTCCCCAGTGTCGGTTCGTAACCGGCAGGCAGCGGCTCCCGCAACCCGATGCGCCAGCGGACAACGTACCTGTGATTGCCGAATGGTCAGGGGAGTATTTCCAGCCATAAACAGGTTGGCAATGCAGAAAATGGATCTTTCGATAACCGTTGGTTATCGAAACATGGGGGAAAATCTTCTGCTGAAGACCTGGAAGCCGATCGGCGCACCGGCTCGTGATGCGCATCACCAGATGGGAGCTACGAATTAAGAAAAGGCCTGCGCCGCCACTCATATTCACCGGCGCTCGAGCGGCGGCTTGCCGAAATAAACCGACCGAGGCCGTGTCAAAACCCAAGACATGAGTGTTTTCGGGGGTGACTTTACCCCTCCTCGGGTGTTCAGAAGCCGGTATAGAGCGTTCTCGAAGGCCGCTTTTCCGGGAGCCGTTCGCAGCCACGCGTTTTGACACGGCCTCGACCCACTTCCGCCGCCAGCGTTTCTAACCCATGAATGACTCACTTGAGATGCGTAGCGGGTAAGGGAGCGCCTCTCGGGACGCGCTCCCTTACCCGAAATTAGAACTCGATTCTGCGTCCCTTTGGGCTCAAGCTTCCATTGAGTTGTGAAGTGGGCGCAAAACCTGAAACTGCCTCGTTGCTCACGGGATCACCCGGCCACCGTTGAGCATGTTCGTGGGGTCGATTGCAGCCTTGAGTTTGCGCATCAGATCGAGTTCTGCATCCGAGCGAGCGAGCCCGAGAAATGAACGCTTGATCACGCCAATACCGTGCTCCGCCGAAATGCAGCCGCCCGCTTCGCTCACTGTCTCGTAGACGAGCGCCTCGACGTAGAGCAGCGTGGCTTCGTCGGCATACGGGCCGCTTAGCAAGTGCAGATTGCCGTCACCGAGATGGCCGAAGAACAGATGCCTCTGCGCTGCGAATTGTTCTTCGAGTCGTGCGCGCAGCGTCTCGACGCAACGTTCCATCTGCTCCATCGGCACGCCCACGTCGAAGGCGGCGTGCGGTCGCGTCGCACTCAGCAACTCTCCCACCGACTCGCGCGCGGCCCACAACTGCTTCGACTGCTCCAGCGACTGAGCGACGATCACATCGTCGATCGTGCCGGCTTCTAGCGCGTCGCCGAGTGCGGCTTCGAGCGCGCGCTGTGCGTCGTCGCTGGCTTCGCCCAATGTTTCGACAAGCGCGTAGACCGGGTAACGCGTCGAAAACGCGGGCTTGAGCCTCGCCACGTCGCAGGCCGCGAGCATGAAATCGTCCCACATGAGCTCGAACGACGAAAGGCCCGGCAAGCGCATGCGCAAGGTCTTGAGCAGCCGCGCTGCTGCATCAAACGATCGGAGCGCGCACAGCGCAGTTTGCGCGGCGGCGGGCTTCGGTTCGAGCTTGAGCACGAGGCGCGTGATGATACCGAGCAAACCTTCCGAACCGATGAACAACTGCTTGAGATCGATGCCCGTGGTGTTTTTCGTCACGCGATTGAGCATCGGCAGCACGGTGCCGTCGGGCAGCACGGCTTCGAGACCGAGAACGCGTTCGCGCATGGTGCCGAAGCGCACGACTCGATTGCCGCCCGCGTTCGTTGCCGCGTTGCCGCCCAACTGGCACGAGCCGCGCGCGCCCAGATCGAGCGGGAAGAACCAGCCTTCGGCTTCGACGTGCGTTTGCAACTGCTCGAGAAGGACGCCGGCCTGGACGGTCACGGTGCCGCCGATCGTATCGAACGCCTCGATCGCATTCAGGCGCTCAAGGGAAAGCGCCACTTCGCCCGTCTGCGGCGTGGCCGCGCCAGCGAGGCCGGTCAAGCCGCCTTGCACGACTACGGGCTGTCGATACTCCGAGAGCACGGCGAGCGCGCGCGCGACCTCCTCGGGCGTGCGCGGCTGGATCACGAGCGGCGGCGCGCAGCGTGGCGCGTAGCTCCAGTCGGCGGCGTGGGCGTCGGCGACCGTCGGATCGGTGCTCAAGCGGTCGACGCCAAGCGCATTCGCGAGTGCGTCGGGAAGAGACATCGGAGGCGAGGCTTGCATGGGTGTCGTTGCCTGAAATCGATGGATGCGGGCGTGTCGTTCAGTCTGCGCGATGCATGCGCTCGACCTTGCCGCCGAGCCGCTTGAGCGCGAGCCCGGCAACGAGCCCGATGCACGCGATCGCCGTCATGTAGAGGCCGGGCGCGACAGGTCCGACGCGATGCAGCAGGTCAGTCACGACGAGCGGCGTGATGCCCGTGAACAGCACGGTCGCAAGATTGAGCGATAGCGCGATGCCTGAGAAGCGTACGTGGGTCGGAAAGAGGTCGGCGAGCAGGAACGCATAGGTGCCGTTGACGAAGCCGCCGACGAACCCGATCACGGCGAACGTGGTGAACGGATCGATGCTATGCGCGGCCACGAGCCGGTAGAACGGATAGCTGCCCGCAAGCATGATGAGCGCGCCCGTGCGATGCACGATACGTGGAGGGATGCGGTCGCCAAGCCAGGCGCAGGCGAGCAGCGACGCCGACATCGTCGCGATGCCGACGTTTTGCGCCGCGCTCGCGATAGTCGGCGAATAGTGCAGCACGGTAGTGAGATACGACGGCAACACGACGAAGAGCAGGCTGTTCGCCGCGTTGACGATGCTCGCCACGCCCACGCCCGCCGCAGCCTGCCACGCAAACGTGCCGAGCACCGTGCGGAACGGGCGCTTCGCCTTGTGACTGCGCAGCCGCTGGAATTCCGCCGATTCCTCGAGCGACGTGCGCAGCCAGTACGAGAGCAGCCCGATCAGTCCGCCGAAAATGAACGCAACGCGCCAGCCGTACGCGATGACATCGGCCGCGTCGAGCGTCGCGTGCAGCACGAGGCTCATCAGTGTGGCCGTTAGGACACCTGAATTGAGGCAGAACACGACGAGGCCGCCGACCAGGCTCGCGCGCTGCGGCATCTCCTCGACGACATACGTGATCGAGCAGGGCAATTCGCCCGCGAGAAAGAAGCCTTGCGCGAGACGTAGCAACACGAGCAGCACGGGCGCGAATACGCCGATGCTCGCGTAGCCGGGAATGAGGCCGATGCCGATCGTGGAGGCCGACATCGCGAGCACGGAAACGAGAAAGATCGCGCGCCGGCCGAAGCGGTCGCCGAGGCTCGACAACACGATGCCGCCGAGCGGCCGCGAGACATAGCCGATCGCGAACACGCTGAAGGTACTGATGAGCGAGGCGATCGGGTCGGCAGCGGGGAAGAACTGCCTTGCGATCTCGCGCGCAAACACGCCGTAGATGATGAAGTCGTAGATTTCGAGCGAGCCGCCGAGGCTCGCGAGTATCACCGTCTTCCACTTGCGCTTGAGGCCGGCAGGCGCGGCGGCCGCGGCGAGTCGGGCTGATGGCATCGTCGTCTCCAGTCTGTCTTTGTCGTGTTTTCTTGTCGCTACTTGCGCGGTGGCGCGCTACGCCGGCGGTACCGGTGTCGCGGCGGGCGTACCAGTCCTGAGCGCGGCCTCGCGTCCGCCGAAGGATTCGATCAGCCGCGCCTGATCGGCTTTGGCGGCGGCATCGACGGCTTCTGGATCGAGCCGCGCGCGCAACTGCGCTTCGAAACGCTCGCGCACGTGCGCGTAGGCGGGATCGGCGGCCACATCGTTCAGCTCTTCGGGGTCTCGTTTGAGATCGAACAACTCGGGGCGCAGGCCAACGTAATAGTGATACTTGTAGCGCGCGTCAGCGAGCATGTAGGCCGCCGCTTCCGAGCCCACGGCGTGATACTCGCTGAACGCGAGCCGCTCACGCTGCGCGGGTGCGTTCGCCAGTTGCGCGAGCGACGTGCCCGGACCCGTCATCGGCATTTCGGGGCAGCCGGTCAGATCGAGCAGCGTGTTCTGGATATCGACGAGCGACACTGGTGTTTCGTTGACTGTGCCCTCCGGAATGCCGGGGCCGGCGAGGATCATCGGCACGCCCGTCGATTCGCGGTACATCAGGCACTTGTTCCACATGCCGCGTTTGCCGAGATTGTCGCCGTGGTCGCTGCTGTAGATCACGGTGGTCGTGTCTTCGAGGCCGTTCGCGCGTAGCGCGTCGAGCACCTTGCCGGCTTGCGCATCCATGAACGAAACGAGGGCGAGATAGCAGGCCACCGCGAGACGCCGCCGCTCCTCGGTGCCGATGGCCGAATCGTGGTCCATATGGCGCGCCTGGCGCTCAACCCATGGATGCCGCACGTAACCCGTGGACGGATGCAGCAGCGGCAGATCGAGCGATTCGGGCGGATACAGATCGAGCCATTCCTGTGGCACGACGAGCGGGAAATGCGGCGCGACGAGGCCCACGTAAAGCACCCACGGGCGTTCGTCGAGCGCGTGTTCGCCGAGCCACGTCACCGCCGTGTCGGCCACGCGCATGTCGAAGCGGTTGTAGCTCGACGTGCCCGCGCCGATCTTGTCGTAAAGCGGCGAGCGTCCCATCGTTTCGGGTAGCGGCTCGCGCACCGAGCCCCAGACCTGGCCGATGCCGTCGAGGATGTGCACCGCGTGATGCTGCTGGTGAAAGCCCACGGGCGCATCGTCCGAGCGGTAGTGGAGCTTGCCGACCGACTCGCAGAGCACGTCGTGATCGGCGAGGTGATGCGCCCAGCCGCGCGGCACGCCGTCATAGGCGAGGGCGTTGTCCCAGCAGCGAATGTGGTGCACATGGCGCCCCGTCGCGAGACTCGCGCGTGCGGGTACGCAGATCGGCGAAGGCGTATAGGCGTTCGAAAAGCGCGTGCCGCGCGCGGCGAGCGCGTCGAGATTGGGCGTGCGGATGAACGGATGGCCAGCGCAGCCCATGAGGCCGTGCTGATGCTCGTCCGAGAGGATGAAAAGGACGTTCGTGGGTCGCATGATCGAATTGTCGGGCCGTCTGGCAAAGGGCGCGGCCGTGTCTCCTGCCCTCAATGGTGGTACGCTCGCACATGAGAGGCAAGTGACCATTTTTCAAATGCGAATAACTTTTTTTTATTCGTAGCAGACCAACGCAGCCGAGCATGGACCCGATCGAGCGATTCTTCGAGGCTGGACTGAAGCTCAGGCATTTGCGCCTGCTCACGCTGTTCGACAGCGTCGGGCAGATCCGCCTCGTAGCCGAGCGCCTGAATCTCACGCAGCCCGCCGTGTCGAAGCAGCTCGCCGACTTGGAAGAGGGGCTCGGCACGCCAGTACTCGAGCGCGTGGGCAACCGTTTGCGGTTTACGGCCGTGGGCGAGGTGCTGCTGCGGCATGCGCGCGAGGTGTTTCATCAGATCGAACGGGCGCGCTACGAAGTCGATGCGCTTACTAGTGGACTCTCCGGGCGCATCGCAGTCGGAGCGGTGCCGACCGTGTTGCCGGTGTTTGCTCCCGAACTCGTGCTGGAACTTAAAAAGCGCGCGCCGCACGTCAACGTGTCGTTTTTCGAAGCGACGAGCGACCGACTTTTCCTGATGCTCGCTTCGGGCAGCCTCGATATCGCGCTGAGTCGCACCGAACCGCAGGACGGCGTGGGTGCGCTGGCGTCGCGCGCGTTGCTGGACGACCCTATCGTGATCGTGTGCGGACGCGACCATCCACTCGCGGCGCGGCGTACCGTCAAACGCGCGGACCTTGCTGGCTTGCCGTGGATTCTGCCGCCGCGTGAGGCGCCCACATTCGTTGCACTCGAGCGTTGGCTGCAGCGCGGCGGCTTGGAGTTGCCGGCGGGCTGCGTGCAGTCGGTTTCGATCCAGGCGAACGAAACGATGCTCGGCCTTTATCCCTTTCTCGCGTTGATGCCATTGACCGTGGCACGGCGCGGCACGCTCGCTATTCTCCCGATCGAAGGCGGGCACTTTCTTGAAACGGTGCGACTCTACTATGGCGACGGCTTGCCGAATCCCGTGCTGGCTACGGCATTGGATTGCGTAGCCTCTGTCAAGGTGCGTATTGCCGCGTCACTGCATGCCTGACCACAAATTGTGCCGACCCGCTTGTGATCTTCGCATTTCGCTGAGCGGCCGGTAAGGCCGAGCAACTGCCGTACCGAAGTAACACTCGAACGTCGCCTTTGGGAGGGCAAGTCTTTTCCAAGGACACAGTGCCGGGATCAGCGCGAGCTCGCCGAGAGTGGCAACGCGACTCCCACGATTCATTTCCGGTCGAATTGCATCTCCTTTCTTTGAGAGATCGTTCAGGATCGTTGCTAACGCCAGTTGCCCAAGACCGAGGAAAATCCTCTACCCCGATGCAACGGCTCTCCCTCGGGCACAGTCAGGACATCACGGCCGGGGCCAATCCATCAGCCCGATCCTGAATTCAGCAAGCAGGTTTTCAATCTCCCCTACCGCGTCGCCGTAGTGAGACTTGCCTCGCAGCATGTGGGTCACCAGCCGATCATGCAGTTCGGGATCCGCCAGAATGCCGACGATCTGCTGCCTGCTTTGCGCGGCAGCGATAGACGCTATATCCAGGCCCAGCAATCTCGGGCCGGCGCGCTCGAACGCATAATCACATGCAGCCAGCAAGGGCAACTCTTCTCCATACAGCCGGTCGGCATTGCCCGCGGCAGCATAATTTTCCAGCAGATACCGGAAGTCCACCGCGTCTTTCGGATTGGACTGCCCACGGTCCAGCCACGCGATCAATTTCGTCATCACGAGACCCGGGATCGATGCAACGGGAATCTCGCATTGATCGGCGATGCACACGGTCACCGCACTATCCAGTGCTTCGGCGTAGCCCGCTACGTTCATCACGATTGCCATGTCCGGAGGCCACGCCACTTGCGCGGGAGAAATCTCGATGCCGCCGAACGGGACCAGATCGACCGGAAAGCCCTCTCCAACGGCTGGTGAATAGTGAAGCCGATGCAGGATTTTCGCGTCCGGCCGGAAGCCCGACTGCTGAAGCAGCGCCGTTCTGAGCGCCTCAAACACTGTCCAACTCTCGATGGCCATCGCGAAATCGATGTCGGGACTGGCGCGGTTGAGCGGGAATCCGTGCAGGTGATACATCAGGATGTCGCGTGCCGTCGCACCGACAACGAAGTACCGCAGGTTCGTCATCCGGGCCACGCGATCCATGACCGTCAGCAGAACCTGCTTTTCTTCCGGCAGCGGCGTCTTAAGATGGACTCGGGTCATCCGCCTGCTCCATCTGGTTGCGAATCAACACCGCAGCCTCCGCATTGCGGGGCTCCCTCGTGCGCTGCAAATCCGCGTACACGAGCAACGGTGGCGCCGTCGTTTTTCCCGCCCGTGCCTCGTCGAGATGCCAGAAGGCATCGATGATTTCCAGCGTGCCGGCGGGATCGGCACGCAAGCGATGACGCTTCACCAGCGCCATCGTCACAGCCGGTCTTGCCGAGGGTTCGACATAGAGCGTTTGCGCGGCCGGCCGAAGCTGTCCGGTCAGTTTTGCAGCGGCAACCTCCCCGCCCCACCACGCCTGCCCGGCGGGAAGCTCGGCATGCTGCCACCACGATGGATCGCTCACTGCGAACCGTTGCACGTTGAGCTTCGGCAGGAGGCGAAGCGGATAGTTGATCGCCCACTCTTCCCTGAACGCTGCCGGATCGAGCAATCGCCGGTCGTTCGTGCCCGCCAGCAAGCCGCGCTCACGCAGGTCGTCCAGCACGCTGCCGACCGTGCCAAGCGCCACACCCGCTGCGGCTGCAATTTCCCGGTATGGACAGTTAAGCAACGCTGGAGCAGATAACAGCACAAAAGTCATTCTGAGCGCAGAGGCGCTCGCGGAGCTGGCGGGCTTCCCCGATCTCGATGCCAGACGCCTGATCTCGGGATTCGCCGGCCTGCCTGTTACAAGCATGTACTGGCCAGGCGCATGCACGTACAGATTGCCGGCCAGGTCGATGAACTGCAGGTCGTGCTCGACACACTCGTCTGCTAACGCAGGTGTCAGATAGGCAGTGGCCAGCAGGACCGGAAAATCCGCAGCGCGGTTCTTCGCCACGAGGGTTCCCAGTTCCGCCCGCGCTCTTATCCGGCCTCGGGCTGCGAGTGTGTATTGCTGGACCGCGCCGTTCACATCGAGCGTCAGCTTCCCTTCCTCGGTCAGACCATCGCTTCGCCCAGCCAGACGAAAGTCGATAACGTTCAGCGGAACGCGTCCCTTCCGGGTTGCGGCGCTAATGAGTTGGCTGAGCAACGCTTCCGTCGGGCGATCAAAGTTCGGAAGGTCATACGGATCGTCGTCGTTCATAGATTCCGCTTGTTCAAAAAACGTGAACAGGCAGACATTATGAACAACAAACCCCCGCTGTTCAATATTTTTATTGTTCATCATTTATGAACGGCAGCCTGATCTGAACAGACCCAATCTACAACGTTACGTTCGGGCGCTGACGAAGCGTAGCCTGAAAACGACCATCACTGTAGCGTCGACCCAGCGCTACGTGTACGCAAAAAATGACACGTTTTCGAGCCAGCCGCAAATGAGTACATCGACGAGTACATGACGATGAGCATCCAAGGAAAATGTTATTAAAAATCAATCCACTAGAATGCAGATGCGAGTCCTCTCCTAGGCACCAGAAAAATAGGTCCAGATCATTTTGCCGGATCTGATGCTAATGAAAAGCCCGCTTTCGCGGGCTTTTTGTTTTTGGGTCGCCTAAAAGATGCTCGCGTCCCACGATAAACAGACGTCGAATGAGTACGTTTTTGAGTACATGAAAGTTCGAGCTCCTGGAAACGTACTCACCGCACGCCTAGCATCTTTCCCGATAGGCGCGCATCACGTACGGAGCCAAGTCTGTCCTCCACGACT
>NZ_NPIH01000229.1 GCF_012275575.1 Paraburkholderia sp. SG-MS1
CCAGGCCCCCCGCCGGCAGGACAACCCATCGCCGACGCCTGCGCCACGACCAGCCCCGCAGAACCGGTCGACGAGTCCGCCGGATTCGTTTGCGCTCCCGCCATCGCCGCATACAGACTCACCGCGACTGCCATTACCGCCCGCCGCGTTCCCAACGTCCGCGCGTCCCCGTTTTGCCTTTTCATTTCATTCTCCTAACTATCAACCTAGAGTGACCGGCCAGATAACGAACGAATCCCTGTTCACTGTTAAAAACGAAAATTCAAAGCCCAGTCGACGTCGCCGCGGGCGATGCAAAAATGCATCGTGCGTGGTACCTCTCTCGCGAAAAATCCCGGTCCGATTTGGCGTGATCCGAGAGAAGAAACTGGCTGTGCGCGAACTTCGTCGTTAGAACGGCACAGCATGGCCTGATGGACGTTGAAGTTATGCGGAGCGCCATACGGCGACCGTGCGCTAGACCACGCAATGCGATATCGCGGATCTATTGCCAGCGAATGGCACGGGTAGAACTGTCGGAAATAGTCAATTCAAGAGCTTCTTAAACTGCGGACTTTTTCATATTTAGATACGCAGTCCAAACTATTATGTCGTGAGCCATACGTCTCTCGCCCCCGCTTTAATCGAATAGCCGTCAACAGAGTTCAACGCGATTTTCGTCAAACCACCAGGGTTAAAACGTACGCCGCAGATCTTTCTGCGTGTTCATCCGCACACAAGCGAGCGGCTGCCGAAACCGAGTGAGCGCAATCCCACAGACAGGATCGAAGAGAGTACCGTGCGCACTCACTTTTTGACCTCGACCCGGCACCACAACCCATTACGGCAACAGTCGCAAAAAAGCCGGCAAAGAGCCCCTCATCAGACACCGTCCACAAACCTGATACCGCCTTCGAACCGCGGCTGGCCACTTCGTGCGCTATCCCACACAGCGAGTCAGTCTCCAACTCAGGCGACAATACCAACCTCGCAACTTCATCGACAACAGGAAAAACAGATGCTTCTATCCGATCAATGGGTGCTGGTGACGGGCGGCGCCCGCGGACTCGGCGCGTCCATCACGCGAGCGTTGGTGCGCGAAGGCGCGGGCGTGATCGTGAATTACCGCAAGAGTGAGACGCTGGCGCACGCGCTGAGAGAGGAACTCGGCGAGCGCGTGCTGCTGTTGCAGGCGGACGTCACCGATACCGCTGCAGTCGCGCGCCTGTTCGAAGCCGCGCACGCGCAAACCGGCCAAGCCATCGTCTCGGTTGTGAATAACGCACTGGCCGACTTCCAGTTCGACGGCGACGCACGCCCCTCGATCGACTCCATCGACTGGTCGCGTTTCCAGCAGCAACTCGACGGCTCGCTCAAAGGCGCGCTCAACACGATGCAGGCAGCCGCGGCCGGCATGCGCGCGCGCGGGTTCGGGCGCATCGTCAACGTCGGCACCAATCTGTTTCAGAACCCCGTGGTCCCGTATCACGACTACACCGCGGCCAAAGCCGCACTGCTCTCGCTCACACGCACCGCCGCGCACGATCTCGGCCCCGACGGCATCACGGTCAACATGGTGTCGGGCGGTCTGCTGCGCACCACCGACGCGAGCGCGGCCACCCCGGAGTTCGTCTTCGACCTGATCGCGAATTCGACGCCGCTGCGGCGCGTCACGACGCCCGAGGAATTCGCCGACGCCGTGCTGTTTTTCCTGTCGCCCTGGGCGCGCGCGGTGACGGGCCAGAATCTGATCGTCGACGGCGGTCTCGTGAAAGGCTGATTCTTCAGCGCGGCCGGCCCGCATGCATGCCGCACCAAAAGTGTCGCTGCGCAGCCATCAGCGCGGCGCAATCCAACACTTCGCCGCGCGTTCTTTTCCCGAAGTATTTCCACCATCCGTGACGCAGGCCGGCTCGTCTTCGCCTGCGTGGCCCCCGGACGCTTGTCGCATGAGCGCTTGCGCGAGATCGCCGGCGAGCGCGGGTTTACCTTTGTTTGACTTAGCCAGACTGCCCCGTTTACTGGACCCAAGCAAAGCTCTCAATCAGCTTTCTGTTTCGGCGTTCCATTTGCTTTGGTCATCCAGATAGCGATGAGGGATTCGCCGTTCACTCTCCGATGAGGCAAGTCATGGCTAACGTGTCCAGCAGCGCTACCGACGAATTGAAATCCGCGATCCGAGGCCAGCTCCTGCAGCCTGGCGATGCGAGCTACGATCAGGCACGCAGTATCTGGAATGCGATGATCGACCGGCGTCCGGCGCTGATCCTGCGTTGCGCCGGCGCCGCCGACGTGCGCTGCGGCGTCGCGTTCGCGCGCGACAACGACCTGCCGCTGGCGATTCGCGGCGGCGGTCACAACATCGGCGGCAGCGCGCTTTGCGACGATGGCCTCGTGCTCGATCTGTCGTCGATGAAGTCGGTGCGTATCGACCCGCAAGCGCGGCGGGCTTATGTCGAACCGGGCGCGACACTGCACGACTTCGACCACGAAGCCCAGGCCTTCGGACTCGCGACGCCGCTCGGCATCAACTCGACGACCGGCGTCGCGGGCCTGACGCTCGGTGGCGGCTTCGGCTGGCTCAGCCGCAAATACGGCATGACGGTCGACAATCTGTTGTCGGCGGACGTCGTCACCGCCAACGGCGAACTGGTCCGCGCCAGCGCCGATTCGCACGAAGACCTGTTCTGGGCGATACGCGGCGGCGGCGGCAATTTCGGCGTCGTCACGTCATTCGAATTCCAGTTGCATCCGGTCGGACCGCTCGTGTACGGCGGCCTCGTCGTGCTGCCGATCGCGCAGGCGAAAGACGCGCTCGTCAAGTACCGCGCCGCACACGCCGGCATGCCGGAGGACCTCAGCGTGTGGGCGGTGTTGCGGCTTGCGCCGCCGCTGCCTTTCCTGCCGCCGGAAGTGCACGGCACGCCGGTGATCGTGTTCGCGATGTGCTATGCCGGCCCGGTCGACGACGGGCCGTCCGTGGTGGAAGCCGTGCGAGGCTTCGGCACGCCGGTCGGCGAACATCTCGGCCCGATGCCGTACGCGATGTGGCAGCAGGCGTTCGACCCGCTGCTCACGCCGGGCGCGCGCAATTACTGGAAGTCGCACAATCTCGGCGGCATCGACGATGGTCTGATCGATGCGCTGCTCAGTGCGATCGGCAACCTGCCGTCGCCGCAGTGCGAAATTTTCTTCGGCCAGATCGGTGCGCAAACGCAGCGCGTGCCGGTCGCGGCCACCGCCTACCCGAGCCGCGATACGCAGTACGCGATGAACGTCCACGGCCGCTGGGACGATGCCGCCGACGACGAGCGCTGCATCGCATGGGCGCGTGCCTTCTTCGACGCCGCCGCGCCGTTCTCGCTCGGCAGCGTGTACGTCAACTTCATGACGCAGGAGGAAGGCGGCCGTGTCGCCGAAGCCTACGGGCCGAACTACGAACGGCTCGTCGCGGTAAAAAGCCGCTACGACCCGCACAATCTTTTCCGCCACAACCAGAATATTCGACCGGCGGCTTAACAAATAAAGGCGAGCAAACCACCCACGAGCTCGCCGATTCACACCATCTTCCGAGCCAACGCCGCCGTCCCTGCGCAGACGCGCGGCGTCGGGTACGCTATTTGCTGATTCGCCAACGTCGTGGGGCGTGCCGCCAGCGGGGGCAAAGGCATCATCGCCCCGGGAAACGCACGGGAAGCGAAGCGGCGGCCGCCCTCCCGTCACCTCCATAACGTAAAAGGACAAAACCAACATGCGCAGACGACAATTCATCCTGACCGGCAGCGCTGCTCTGGCCTGCGCTGGCCTCAGCCTCGCCGGTTGCACGACGACTTCGCCATCCTCGAGCGCTTCGCCTTCGGCCAACGCCGGCAAGCGCGATACGATTAACGCCGGTGTCGACGCGACACTCGCACGCCTCTACGAAAACGTCCACGGTTCGCGCGAGCTGGTCGCGAAGGCGCGTGGCGTGCTGGTGTTTCCGTCCGTCATCTCGGCGGGCTTCTGGGTCGGCGGACAATACGGCGAAGGCGCTCTGCGGGTGAACGGGCAGACGACGGGCTTCTATAGCACCGTCGCGGGGTCGTTCGGTTTGCAGATCGGCGCGCAGTCGAAGGCGCTCATCTTCCTGTTCATGACGCAGGAAGCGCTGGACAAATTCCTCCACAGCCAGGGATGGGCAGCCGGCGCGGATGCCACCGTCGCGGTGCTGAAGGTCGGTGCGAACGGCGCGGTCGACACTTCCACCGCCACCAGCCCGGTCGAAGCGTTCGTGCTGACGAACGGCGGCCTGATGGCCGGTGTGTCGGTCGAAGGGACCAAGGTGTCGCGTTTGATGATCTAAGCGTGCGCACCTCGTCACGCAGCCGCTCGCCGGTTGCGTGACGCCGGCATCAAGCAAGGTCGCGGTGTCCCTTGCGGTCGCGACCTGGCCCGCCTCACCGGTCACATCGACCGTACTGCTGTAAAATCCCCCGCTTTCGCCATTTTGCGTTCCTCTCCGGCCTGGGGCTCAATGCCTCGCCAACGGACGCAACCTGCGCCGCGCCACGTGCCTCGCCACGTACGCAGCTGCCCACGCGCTCCCACGCTCCCCACCTCGTTGACAATGAACACCGCTAGTCCCACTCACGGTCGGCCCGCCGCGCTGCCCGGCATCAGAAGCAATGTGCTCGCAGGCCTGACCTCGTCGTTCGCGCTGGTGCCGGAATGCATCGCCTTCGCGCTGGTCGCCCACCTCAACCCGTTGATGGGCCTCTATGGGGCGTTCTTCATCTGCACCATCACCGCATTGTTCGGCGGCCGGCCCGGGATGATTTCCGGGGCCGCGGGGTCGATGGCGGTGGTCATCGTCGCGCTGGTCGTGCAGCACGGTGCGCAATATCTGCTTGCCACCGTGATACTCAGCGGCATCCTGATGGTGCTGTTCGGCGCGTTGCGCCTCGGCAAGCTGATCCGCATGGTCCCGCATCCGGTGATGCTGGGCTTCGTCAACGGCCTCGCGATCGTCATCGCCACCGCGCAGCTCGCGCACTTCAAACAGAGCACGCCGCAAGGCGAACAATGGCTGCACGGCAGCGCGCTGGCGATGATGTGCGGCCTCGTCGCGCTGACCATGGC
Source organism: Paraburkholderia sp. SG-MS1 (assembly GCF_012275575.1). Classification (GTDB taxonomy): domain Bacteria; phylum Pseudomonadota; class Gammaproteobacteria; order Burkholderiales; family Burkholderiaceae; genus Paraburkholderia. The sequence continues at coordinate 5,098 of NZ_NPIH01000229.1, forward strand.
GATCGTCTATCTGCTGCCACGGCTCACGCGCGCCGCGCCGCCCGCACTGGTGGCGATCGTCGGCGTGGGGCTCTTCACGCAGCTGCTGCATCTGCCTACGCGCACGCTCGGCGACATGGCGCACATCGCAGGCGGGCTGCCCACGCTGCATCTGCCCACCGTGCCGCTGAATCTGGACACGCTGCACGCGGTACTGCCCTACGCGGTGCTGATGGCGATCGTCGGCTTGCTCGAAACACTGCTCACCTTCAATCTGACCGACGAGATCACGGAAACGCGCGGCCAGCCCAACCGCGAATGCCTCGCGCTGGGCGCGGCGAATATCGCGTCGGGTCTGTTCGGCGGCATGGGCGGCTGCGCGATGATCGGCCAGACCATGATCAATCTGAATTCGGGCGGCCGTTCGCGGCTGTCGGGCATCATCAGCGGCGTGATGATCCTGATGTACATCCTGTTCCTGTCGCCGCTGATCGAACGCATTCCGCTCGCGGCGCTGGTGGGCGTGATGTTCGTGGTGGCACAGCAGACCTTCGCCTGGGGTTCGCTGCGCGTGCTCGGCAAGGTGCCGCGCAACGACGCGCTGGTGATCGTCGCGGTCACCATCATCACCGTGTTCTCCGATCTGGCGATTGCGGTGATGTGCGGCATCGTGATCGCCGCGCTCAACTTCGCGTGGCAACATGCCCGCGAAATCCACGCGCATGTCGAAGACAGTGCCGGCGACAAGACCTACGTGCCGCGCGGCACGCTCTTTTTCGCGTCGACCACGCGTTTTCACGAACTGTTCGACCCGCTCGACGATCCTGAACGCGTCACGGTCGATTGCAGCCACCTGCTGCTCGCGGACCATTCCGCGCTCGCCGCGTTGCAGGGATTGGTCGAGCGCTATCGCAAAGCCGGCAAGCAGTTGCGCATGAAGAACCTCTCAGAGCGCAATCAGCGTTTGCTCACTCGCGCGGGAATTGGCCTCGCATGATGCGTGCGGCACAAACCGGCGCAGCGCCACGGCCGGGCATCCTTCGCGCCGCATCCTGATCGCGCATCGCGACAAGGCCATCGGCGACTCGCTCGTGGGGCTGCTGTCGGTGAAGGGATACGATGCGATCCATGCCGCGGATCTGAGCAGGTCGCAGTGTTTCCTGAAGCGGTGGGGTCCCCACGCAGTGTTGCTGGACACCTGGCTCGACTCGCCGGCGGGCTATCCATTCACTCGCACGGTGCGCGCCGAGCCCGCCCACGCCAACGTCCTGTTGCTGGCAATGAGCACTATCTGGCCGCTCGATCCGATCGGTCCGCTCAAGGAAGCCGGTTCGACGGCCATTGCAGGCGGCCATGCTCGCTGTGGCGCGTGGTCGATATCGTCGAAGGCTTCTTCGCGCCCGCGTGAGCGAGCGCCGGTTCAGCGCTGCTGCGGCAGCGTGAACACCGCGATCGCCGCGGACAACTGGCCGGTCTGCTCCTTGAGCACCTCTGCGGAAGCGCTCGCTTCCTCCACCAGCGCCGCGTTCTGCTGGGTCGTCTGATCCATGCTCGCGACCGCGATGTTGACCTGCTCGATGCCCGAGCTCTGTTCCACCGACGCCGCGCTGATCTCCCCCATGATGTCCGTGACGCGGCGTACCGCCAGCACGACTTCCTGCATCGTGTCGCCGGCGCGGCCGACGTACTGCGCGCCGCCGGCGATCTGCGCCGCCGACTCCTCGATCAGCGCCTTGATTTCCTTCGCGGCCGCCGCGCTGCGTTGCGCGAGCGTGCGCACTTCGCCGGCCACCACGGCGAAGCCGCGCCCTTCCTCGCCGGCGCGCGCCGCTTCGACCGCGGCGTTCAACGCGAGAATGTTGGTCTGAAACGCAATCCCCTCGATCACGCCGATGATGTCGCCGATCCGGTGCGACGACTGCGAGATGCCGCGCATGGTCTCGACCACCTGGCCGACCACTTCGCCGCCGCGCGCCGCCGTCTCCGATGCGTTGTGCGCGAGCTGGCTGGCCTGCTTCGCGTTGTCGGCGTTCTGCTTCACGGTCGCGGTGATCTGCTCCATGCTCGACGCCGTTTCGCCGAGCGCGCTCGCCTGCTGCTCGGTGCGGCGCGACAGGTCCGCGTTGCCTGCCGCGATCTCGTGCGACACCGTCGCGATCAGCGTGGCGCCGCCGCGAATCTGCGTGATCGCCTGCGCGAGGCGATGCTGCATGCGCCGCATCGCGGCGAGCAGGCTGGTCTCGTCGCCGGCTTTCGTCTCGACGACCACGTCGAGATCGCCGTCGGCGATCCGCGAAGCGATCTGTGCCGCGTAGGCCGGTTCGCCACCGAGCTGCCGCAGGATGCTGCGCAAAATCACGCCTATCACGAGCGACACCAGCACGCCCAGCAGCAGCGACGCGCCCGCGTACTTCATGAGCGCCGTGTAAAACGCGCTGTCGATGTCGTCGGTATAGACGCCCGTGACGATGGTCCAGTCCCACGGCTTGTAGAGACGCATGTAGTTGATCTTCGGCGCGAGCTGGCTCGAGCCCGGCTTCGGAAATTGCAGATGGACGAACGCTTCGCCTTCGCGCTGGGTTTGCTCCGAGCCTTCCTTGAACACATGCCGCCCATCCGGATCGGTGACGCCCGTCATGTCCTTGCCGACCAGATCGGCGCGCGTGCCGTGCATCAGCACGCGGGCGTGGCTGTCTTCCAGCACGAGGTAGCCGCCGGCGCCGTCGTAGCGCATCGCGCGCAGGTCGTCCATCGCCGCGCGCTGCGCATCGGCGAGCGACAGTGTGCCGGCCGCGGCCAGACCGTTATAGCGATCCAGCACGCTGTATGCGACGCTGACGACGCTCTTGAGCTCCGCCTGGCGGTCGGCGATCATCGTGTCGCGTGCTTTGAAAGCGCCCCACAGGCCGATCGCCAGAATGCCCATGCACATCACAGCGAGCGCGAGCCAAAGCCGCACTTTCAGGCGAAACCGTTCCATCTCCGTATCCTTTGTCCTTGTCGCTGGCATCCGCGCGAGCGTGTGCCGCGACGGTTCATGCCGACTGCTGGATTAACGGCGGAACGGGGGAAAACTTCAGGTTTTATTCTTCAATGCGCGTGGGTAGCCGGTAGTGACCACCATGCCGACTGAGCGCGGAGGCTTTTGCCCGCACATGCCGTGCGATGGTCCAGCTTCGCCTGCCGGCACGTCGGGCACGTGTGGCCTCACTCAGCCGGCAACGTGAGCGACGCGACTTCGCAACGCGGCCACTGCCGCAGCACGTCAGGCGCGAGCAGCAGCTTGGCCGCGCGCACGCCTGCGCCCATCACGATCTGCGCACGCTGCATCACGGCGGCGTCGACGAGGATGCGCCAATCGGCCGGCAAGCCGAACACGGTGATACCGCCGAATTCCATGCCGCTGTGCTCCACCGCCTGCTCGCGTTTGGCGAACGAGAGCCGCTGCGCGCCCAGTGCCGCCTTCACGGCACCGTTGATGTCGAGCAGCAGCGAACCCAAGGAGACCACCGCCGCGTAGTGCTCGGCGCCCTCTTTCTTATAGCGGATCACGATCGTGTTCGCGCAGTCTTCGAGGCCGAAGCCATAGCGCGCGCTGAATGCGGCGGTGTCGGAGGCATCGTCGGTGACCGGGAAGACCGTTACACCATGAGCCGGCAACTGCTCGATCACGTGCACGGGCAAGTGCGCGCTCCATTGTTCCGACGCAATGACGTCCAGCTGCTGTACGAGTTCGTGCGAATGCATAGTGAAATGAGCAAGAGGTTGTGAATGCCTCCGCATTCTAACGGCACACTTCGCTTGCACGCATCGCGTGGCGGGTGGCGCGAGCGCGTGCCGACACCGCCTGGCCGCGCCGGCCCCTCGTGACCCCTTTACCGCAACGAGCGCCCGCCGCGCTATTTGCTTGTATATAGTGACGGGCACAAGGTTTGCGAAAGGCACTCATGCGAAGACGGCGGCGAAGCGTGCGTCGGGGCCACCTCAACGGTTCGCACACGGCGTGTGCCACGCCGGGATCCCATCGAGAAACACGACATGGACATCGACTCCCTTTCCTCCGAGAACCTCCAGCATGTGGCCCGCAAGCAGGCCAACTGGGCGATCGGCGCATTCAAGCAGTTCGCCGACGACCGCTGCGCCGCGATGGCCGCCAGCATCGCCTTCTATGCGGCCTTCTCGCTCGCGCCCACGCTGGTGATGGTGATCGCGGTAGCCGGCTGGTTCTTCGGCGCCGCCGCCGCCCGCGGCGAGCTGTACCACCACATCAACGGCTTGCTCGGCGACCAGGCCGCCGCGGGTGTCCAGACCATCGTCGAAAACGCGCATCACAGCGGCAACGCGGGCGGCATCGCGGCGATCATTTCGTTTTCGGCGCTGGCGATCGGCGCGTCGGCCACCTTCTCGTCGCTCAATACCGCGCTCAATCAGGTGTGGCCTTACACCGGCCCGCGCACCTCCAGCGTCATCGCGCTGGTGCGGGTCCGCCTGATCTCGTTCGGACTGGTGCTGGGCGTCGCCTTCCTGCTGATCGTTTCGCTGGTGCTCGATACGGTCATCACGTTTGTCGGCAACTGGCTGTGGGGCAATTCGCCGTACGTGGTGATCGGCAACCTGCTGCAACTGGGCGTCGGCCTGCTGGTGCTCGCGTTCGCGTTCGCCGCGCTGCTCAAGTTTCTCCCGGACGCCACGGTGCGCTGGCGCGATGCGTTCGTCGGCGGCATTGTCGCGGCCGTGCTGTTTTCGGCGGGCAAGAAACTGTTCGCCCTGTATCTGGCGCACGCGGGGATGGCGACGTCGTTCGGGGCGGCGGGCTCGCTCGCGGTGCTGCTGATGTGGCTGTACTTCTCGGCCGTTGTGCTGCTGCTCGGCGCGGAATTTTCGGCGGCGCGCGGACGGCTGCATGATCCGCGCGGCGGCTGGGGCATGCAGGCGGCCGCGCCGCCGGGCAGCCGCGCGAAACTCGCGTCGGTGCTGGCGGCGTCGACGGTACCAGGGTATGCCGATGCAACGGTATCCGGCCACGCGGCGCTCACACCCGCGCGCGGAGTGCCGTCCGCAGTAGCCTCTGCAGCCCCTTCCCGCACACCGGCGCGCAGCGTCGCCTCGGCGCGCGCAACCGCCGTCAAGGTTGGCCGCGGCGTCGCCATGGCTGAAGCGCAGGCCACCCGCCTCGCCGCCGACGCGCTCGTCGAAGCCGGCCGCAAAGCGGCGGCGGCCGACCGCTACGTCAGGCGTAATCCATGGACCTCGGTGCTGCTCGCCGCGGCGGCCGGCCTGGCTGCGGCAACCGTAGCGCGCCGCGCGGGCGAGAGCGACGATCGCTGATCCCCGGCGCAATTTCAAACCCCGCTTTCCGCACGCCAATGGCTGCACCTCTGCGCGTGCGCCGGGTTGCGCCTGTCCAGAGCATATCGATTCTGTCCAGCTTGCCGCCGGTCGCTCGCCTTTCCGCCTTGATGTTTTCCTTACCGGAATCACCCAGACGAATAGACGACTTTATTACAAAACACCTTCAATTCAACGCCGAATGTGGCGATAACCAATCCGTCACTGTCAACAAAACAACAATAATGCTCAATCAACGAATAAATATTGCTCAAACAGAAATAATCCTTAACGTTCTTTAAATACAAGGCTTTGGCGTGTTTTGTCAGTTTTTGACGACACTCTTTTTTTTCCAGTTCTTGCCGGTAGACGCCGTGAGCTATTCTGCTTTCCGCAACAACGAAACTAATCATCGCGTGGAGAAATGGATGAAACGAATCGCACTGTCTACCCTCTCGCTGGCGCTTCTGGGCGTCACCGGCGTGGCACATGCTCAAAGCAGCGTCACCCTGTATGGCTTGATCGATGAATCGGTCCAATACGTGAACAACGCCACCCCGGCGGGTGGCAGCCTCGTGCAACTGTTCGGCGGCAACCTCCAGGGTAGCCGTTTCGGCCTGAAAGGCTCGGAAGATCTGGGCGGCGGCCTGAAGGCCATTTTCCAGTTGGAAAACGGCTTTGACATCAACAGCGGCAAATTGCAGCAAGGTAGCCGCATGTTCGGTCGTCAAGCTTACGTCGGTCTCGCCGCCGATCAGTGGGGCACGTTCACCGCCGGTCGTCAATACGACCCGCTGGTCGACATGATCCAGCCGCTGACGGGCGACAACTACTTCGGCAGCACGTTCGCTACGCCGGGTGACGTCGACAACAACGACAACAGCTTCCGCATCAGCAACTCACTGAAGTACGTATCGCCGGTGTTCGCTGGCTTCCAGGTCGAAGGCATGTACGCCCTCGGCGGCGTGGCAGGCTCGACGGGTTCGGGCCAGACGTGGTCGGGCGCGGCAACGTATGCGACCGGTCCGTTCAGCATCGCTGCAGGCTACCTGCACGCAAGCAACTCGTCGACGACGCTGGCGCAGCGCGCGGGCTGGAGCTCGACGGCTACGTCTGACGGCACGTTCGACTCCGCGTTCCCGGATGCTGCCGGCATCAACTCGGCCTACGCTTCGTCGAAGTCGATCGGCATCGCTTCGGCTGCTGTCCAGTACGTCACGGGCCCGTTCACGGCCAACCTGAGCTACAGCAATGCGCAATACAAGCCGGACTCGCAGTCGGGCTTCCTGACCACGCAGAAGTTCAACGTCGGCCGCGTCTACCTGGGCTACCAGGTCACGCCGGCAGCGCTGCTGGGTCTCGGCTACGCATACACGAAGGGCTCGGGCGACGCATCGGCGACGTATCACCAGGTGTCGCTGGGCGGCGATTACTCGCTCTCGAAGCGCACGGACTTGTACCTGGTTGGCGCATGGCAGCATGCAAGCGGCGAACAGCGTGATCCGACCACGGGTCAGCTCGTCTCCGCTACGGCTTCGATCGGTTCGTACGGCAATCAGGCGAGCACCGACAACCAGGTCATGGTCAGCCTCGGTATCCGTCACAAGTTCTGATCGGGACGTGCTACGTAGCTGAAAGCGACGTAGTCAAAAGCCAGCCAGAGGCAATGCCGATGGCTGGCTTTTTTTCGTCTTGAGGTAATGGTTTTTGCGGCTGGGCGGGTGCGGGTCGATGTGCTTATCCGTCGGCGAGAACCGGCCGCAAGCGCGGCAACGGAAAGTGACGTGGCAAAAACAAAGCCGCCGACGAGCCGCTTGCCGGGCTCACAACGAGCTTCGTATGCGTCGGCATTCCTACCGCCGCTGCGTCCTGGCCTTGTCCGCCTGCGCGAGCGTCTGCGCGGGCTTCGCTTCGAGTTCATGCTCGATGCCGTCTGCGCCGACCGGCGCGCGATGCAACACTAGCGCCCGCTCGCGCTGCAACGACGGCACATCGGCCGCGTCCTGCCAGTCCGGATCGGGAATCGAGCCGAACACCTGGCGCAACTGCTCGCCCCACGTGCTGTGGATCATCTCGAAGTACGCGTTGCCGTGATCGATCGACACGAACCGCGTGACACGCAGCGCGTCCTTCTCGTACACCAGCAGATCGAGCGGCAAACCCACCGACAGGTTCGAGCGCAGCGTCGAATCCATCGAGATCAGCGCGCACTTGGCGGCTTCGTCGAGCGGCGTGGACGGCGTCAGCACGCGGTCGATGATCGGCTTGCCGTACTTGGCCTCGCCGATCTGGAAGTAGGGATTGACAGCGGATGCTTCGATGAAATTGCCCGCCGAGTAGATCATGAACAGGCGCATCTGGTTGCCCGCGATCTGCCCGCCGAGAATGAAGCTGCAATTGAAATCGACGCCGAACTCCTGCAGCGCCTGCGCCTCGCGCTGATGCACGCAGCGCACCGCGCGGCCGACCACGCGCGCGGCGTCGGCCATCGTGGGAGCGCTCCAGAGCGTGGGCAACGCGGGATCGGTGGGTTCGGACAACTCGTGAAGCACCGCTTGCGTGAGCGACAGATTGCCGGCGCCCATCAGTACGAGCATGCGCTCGCCCGGCTGCTCGAACACCGACATCTTGCGCGCCGTGCTGATATGATCGACGCCCGCATTGGTGCGCGTGTCCGACAGGAACACGAGACCGTCGTCGACGGCCATCGCTACGCAGTAGGTCATAAGGTACCCGCGAAAAGCAACTGAACGGCGCTATTGTAATGCGGCGCGCATGCGTTTCTGTTCTGCGCCGTTCCTTTGCGCGTCTGTTTTGCGCCTCTGTCCGTATGTCGGCCTGGACGGGCTCATCCTGAAGGACGAGCGTTCGAACGCTCCGTCGCAACCCCGTGGCGAGCCGGAGCTGCACGGGGTCCGCGAGGCGCCTTCCTGGCCGTCTATTGAGGCAGCTGCGCGCTGACCGTCACCGACACCTTCAACTGCTCTTCGAGTCCGCCGATACGCCGTCCACGCACCGGCGCGGCGGCCTCGTAGTCGCGTGCGACGGCGAGCCGGCAATAAATTTCGCTGGCAAACGCGGCATGCGTAACGTCGATCGAAATCCAGCCCTTGCCGTCGAGCCACACGTCCACCCACGCATGACTCGCGCCATGCGGCGCCGCGGCGGAGGCTTCCATCGCGGACAGGTCGCCGGGCTCGATATAGCCGCTCACGTAGCGTGCCGGAATGCCGCGCGCGCGGCAGCACGCCAGCATCAAATGGGCATGGTCCTGACACACGCCGTTGCCGAGCGCGAGCGCCTGGGCCGCCGTGCTGGTGACTTCGGTGACGCCGGGGCGATACTTCACGCGCTGCACGATCTGCTCGGACAGCTCGATCAGACTCGCCGAACTCGCGAGACTCGGCACCGATTCGGCCAGTTCGCGGATCGCCGCGTCGGCCTCGGTCAGCCGCGTCGCGCAGGTGAAATGTTCGAGCGGAATCGGGCCGACCGCGTCGCGCAGCAGGCCGTCGACGAGCGCAATCGTGTCCACTTCGCCGGACACCTGCAGACGGATCTCGCTATGCGGCTTGTTGATGACCAGCGTATGCAGCACGTTGCCGTACGCATCGAAGGTCGCGTCGAGCTTGCCCGGCGCATCGATGCTCCAGCGCCGCACGACCTGGGCGGCGCCGCTCGCCGGCGTCAGGCGCAATTGCTGGATCGAATAATGGACCGTCGCTTCGTAGCGATACGACGTGTCGTGGCGGATCGTCAGGTACATATAAAACTCCGTCAGGCGACTGGCAGCATCAGATAGGTACGCGCGACCAGATTGCCCAGCTCGAACACGCGAGCGAGAAACTGAGTCAGATAGGCGTGCAGGCCGGCTTCGAAAATCTGCCGGATATCGGAATAGACCAGCTCGGCGCGCAGCTTGCCGGCGAAACGCTCACACTGGTTCGAGCCCGAAGTGCGCAGCATCGCCAGATTCGTGCAGACACCGTCGACCGATGCGAGCAGCGAGCGCGGCATCTGCTGGTTCAGGATCATCAGTTCGACCACCCGTGCTGGCGTGACGACGTCGCGATACACCTTGCGGTAGATTTCGAGCGCCGACACCGAACTCAGAATCGAGGTCCAGTAATAGAAGTCTTCGAGCTGGCGCGCGGCGTCGCGTGAATTCGGTTCGACGTCCGCGAAGCGCACGTCGAGAATCCGCGCAGTGTTGTCGGCGCGTTCAAGGTAGGTGCCGAGCTGCGTGAAGAAGAATGCGTCGTCCTGCAGCGCGGTGCCGATCGTCACGCCGCGCGACAGATGCGAGCGGAACTTCACCCATTCGAACAGCGCGCCCGGATTGTGCGCCGCCTGCCCGGACGAGATGCGCTCGTTGAATTCGAGCCACGTGTCGTTGATGGTTTCCCACCATTCGGTCGTCAACGTGCCGCGCACCGCGCGGGCGTTTTCACGCGCGGCCTGCAGGCACGAATGAATGCTCGACGGGTTGTTCGCATCCGCGACCATGAAGTCGAGCACGTGTTCGCGGGTGGGCTCGTCGTAGCGCTGCGCGAACGCGCTTTCGAGCTCGGAGATGCGCAGCACCGAACGTTGCGCGCGCGCCTCCTGTTCGGACGTCTGCGGCAACAGCAGCGCCTTCAGGTTGATGTCGAGCATGCGGGCGGTGTTCTCCGCGCGCTCCATGTAACGGGCCATCCAGAAAAGGTGATCGGCGGTGCGGCTTAGCATGACGGCGTTCCGTGTCTGATGAGGCGAGGCTTATGCTAAAAGTAAAAGTACAGGCTCGCTGGTTATCCGGATGCGCGGGCGGCGTGCCGCGTGTGCGTACTACGTTTGGCGTGCCGCCGCTGCGCGCTGGGCTGCGAACGCGCTTGCCCGGCTGCCCGATGAGCGGCAGCGGCAGCGCATCGCAACCGCGTCAGTCGACCATCCACGTATCTTTGGTCCCGCCTCCCTGCGACGAATTGACGACGAGCGACCCCTCCTGCAACGCGACACGCGTGAGGCCGCCCGCCACCATCGTGACGGTCTTGCCCGACAGCACGAACGGCCGCAGATCGATATGGCGCGGCGCGATGCCCGCTTCGACAAAGGTCGGACACGCGGACAGTGCGAGCGTGGGCTGCGCGATATAACCAGCGGGCCGCGCGATCAGGCGTTCACGGAACGCCTCGATTTCAGCTGAGGTCGACGCCGGTCCCACCAGCATTCCGTAGCCGCCCGCGCCATGCACTTCCTTGACCACCAGCTCGGGCAGATGCGCGAGGGTGTACGCCAGATCGTCGGGCTTGCGGCACTGGAACGTCGGCACGTTGTTGAGGATCGGCTTTTCGCCGAGGTAGAACTCGATCATCTCCGGCACATACGGGTAGATCGATTTGTCGTCGGCGATGCCGGTGCCCATCGCATTGGCGAGCGCCACGCGGCCGGCGCGATACGCGGTCAGCAAGCCCGGCACGCCGAGCGCCGAGTCGTTGCGGAACGCAAGTGGATCGAGAAAGTCGTCGTCGACGCGGCGATAGATCACGTCGACGCGCTTGGGCCCCTGCGTGGTGCGCATGAACACATAGTTGTCGTCGACGAACAGGTCCTTGCCTTCCACCAGTTCGACGCCCATCTGCTGCGCGAGGAAGGTGTGTTCGAAATACGCGGAGTTGTACATGCCCGGCGTCAGCACCACCACGACCGGATCGTCGACGCCTTCGGGTGCAACCGAGCGCAATGTATCGAGCAGCAGATCGGGATAATGCGCGACCGGCGCGATGCGGTTCTGCACGAACAGCTCGGGGAAAAGCCGCATCATCATCTTGCGGTTTTCGAGCATATAGGAGACGCCCGACGGCACCCGCAGATTGTCTTCGAGCACGTAGAACTCGCCCTCGTCGCCTGCGCGCACCACGTCGACGCCGGCAATATGCGCGTAAACACCGAGCGGCACATTCACGCCTTGCATCTCGGGCCGGTACTGCGCATTGGTATAGACCTGCTCGGCCGGCACGACGCCGGCGCGCACGATGTTGCGATCGTGATAGACGTCGTGGATGAACAGATTGAGCGCCTGCACGCGCTGACGCAGACCGGCTTCGAGCGTCTGCCATTCGCCGCGCGGGATGATGCGGGGGATCAGGTCGAAGGGAATCAGCCGCTCCGTGCCTGACAGATCACCGTTCACCGCGAAGGTGATGCCCACCCGGCGAAACAGCAAGTCCGCTTCCGCACGTTTGCGTGCGATCGCTTCGTTGCCCTGCTTGACCAACCATCGCTCGAAGCGTGCGTAGTGTGGCCGCACGGCATCGTCATGATGACGCATCTCGTCATAGCATCGCATGTCACGCCCCGCTCTTGTTGTCGGATAGAAGGCGAATGCGCTGCGCATTCGGTGTTCGACAATCGATCAAGCAAGCGCTATGCCATTGAGCTTTTAGCGAACGGAACACGTTGCATGCACGCTAACAGCGCATCCCACACCGGCAACGCTTCGCTGCCATCGTACTGCGGCGGATCACGATGCGCCAGTACAGTGCATGCGCGGCACCGTGATGCACGCGAGCGGAACTCGCACGCTAACGCCGCACAAAAAAAGTCCCCGTGGATTTTCATCCACGGGGACTTCGAGACAACTCGCATAGCGAACCGGCTCATACGTGAGCCATGGTCAAGTCAAACCATGATGGTCAACATCAAGGCCACGCTCGATGCGCGATCAGCCTGCTGCAGCGTCTTTCAGCTTCTTCAGCGCACGCGCTTTGATGCGCACGCTAGCCGGCTTGGCCGGGAACCAACGCTCTTCGCCCGAGAACGGGTCTTTGCCGAAGCGCTTCTTCTTCGCCGGCACAGCTTGCACGACGATCTTCAGAAGACCCGACAGCGTGAATTCGCCAGCGCCCTTCTTATGGACGGCGCCGAGGATCGTGTCTTCGAGCGCGGCCAGCACGGCCTTGGCGGTCTTCGGTTCGACAGCGGCGCGTTCAGCGACGTGAGCAGCCAGCGAGGCCTTCGTGAAGGTGTCCTTGATCGGCGACGGTGCGCTGGAAGCCTTCACGGCGACCTTCTTAGCTGCGACGGCTTTCTTCGCAGGGACTTTCTTTGCAGCAACCTTCTTGGTCGGTACCGGGGCAGCAGCCTTCTTGGCCACCTTTTTTGCGGAAGTCGGCATGTTTCTCCTACCTGTTGTGGTCAGTGAATTGCATGAAGCGCACACCGTATGCGCACGCTTCAACGCCGGATTCTACAAGCGTCAAGACGATTTGCGCGACTCTTTTATGTATTCCCTCGAAGGTTTGTTGCGTGGCGCAGACTCCACAACACATTTTGATGCTTGTTTTAGCGGGTAAACGTGTGTCGGCACGCTGCGCAACACGAACACGTAACGCACGTTACAGTTCGTTTCGATGCATGTATACAGGCACATTCGTCTTCCGCGTGCGACTGCGCCAGGTGCTTTGCGATGGCGAAGAACACTGTTAAATCGCGGATCGAGCGCGCGTCGCAGCGCAACCCATGGCGATTCGACCTGCGGCAGAACGTGCCAGCCCGCACGAACCCCGGCTGACGACAAGCGTCAATGCGACAGACGCGACAGGACGGCGGCGAGCGTCGTGAGCGCCGCATCGATGTGTTCGACCGCGATGCTGCCGTAGCCGAACATCAGGCCGGCTCGCGGCTGCGCATGCAGATGAAACGGCGCCAACCCATACAAACCGATCGACGCCTCGCGCGCCGCGTTGACCACCGCCGGCTCCGTCAACGGCGCGCGCAGACGCGCCGCCATGTGGATGCCCGCGGTCGGCACGATCGGTTCGAACCACGGTGCGAGCCCGCCGCGCAGATGCTCGAGCAGCATCGCGCGGCGCGCCGCGTAGATCTTGTGCATGCGCCGCAGATGCTTGGCGAAGTCGCCGTTGACCATGAAAGACGCGAGCGCGGTTTGCGTGAGCGTGCAGCCATGCCAGTCGGCGATCTGACGCGCCTTGACGAGCGCGCCATGGAGCGACGCCGGCGGCACGACGTAGCCGACCCGCAGCTCCGGAAAGATCGTCTTCGAGAACGTGCCTACGTAGGCGACCAGTCCGGCGCGATCGAGGCTCTTTAGCGGCTCCATCGGCCGGCCTTCGAAGCGGTATTCGCAGTCGTAGTCGTCCTCGATGATCACCGCACCGCGCTTCTGCGCCCATTCGAGCAGTTCGACTCGACGCTCGAGGCTCATCGGCATGCCCAGCGGAAACTGATGCGACGGCGTCACGTAGACGAGCCTCGCCTTGTCCGGCAGCTTGCTGACGATCAACCCTTCACTGTCCACCGGCACCGGCACGACGCGCGCGCCGGTGGCCTTGAAACACGCAAGCGCGGGCGGATAGCCGGGATCTTCAAGCGCGGCGACTTCACCGGGCCGCAACGTGATGCGCGCCATCAGATCGAGCGCGTGCTGCGCGCCCTGCGTGACGATCACGTCTTCCCAATTGCTCGCCACCGCGCGGTTGAATGCGAGGTAGCGCGAGATCGCGAGACGCAGCGCCTGCTCGCCCGCTGCGTCGCGATACGTGCCGGGGCCGCGTGCCTGCGCACGCAACGCGTGATTCACGCAGCGGCGCCAGACATCGAAAGGGAACAACGCCTTGTCGGTCGCGCCGCCGACGAAATCCTGCGGCGGCGGCACCGACGGTCGCGGCAGCGGCAAGCTCTCGGGCATCTGTTCCCACAGCGGCTGGGCGCGCGCGGCCGCGACTTTGGCCTTCGCCAGGGTCCGCTCGCGCGACGACTCCGCCGCGCGCGCCTGCGCGGAGCGTTCCACCGGCAAACGCTCGAGACCGTCGGCGACGAAGGTGCCCGACCCGGCACGCGCGCTCAGATAGCCTTCGGAGAGCAGCCGCTCGAAGACGTCGAGCGTGGTCTTGCGCGACACGCCGAGTTGCGTCGCGAGATTGCGCGTGGACGGCAGCCGCGTGCCGCCGGCGAGCCTTCCTTCGACGATGCCGGCCCGCAACTGCCGATAGATCTGTCCGGCCAGATCGTGATGGCCTTCGACCGCGATATGTATGTCCATGCCGGTGGCTACCCCAAATATCCGGGAAATGGTTGGTTCGACAGACCAGTGACGAACCGTAAGCTTACCTCTGGCACCGCTACCGCTGCGGATATAGACGAAGCGCTGCGCGCCTGAAATGCAAAACGGCGCGACTTGCTATGCAAGGGCGCCGTTGTGATTGTGCGTGGGTCGCGCAAGTGGCTCGCGTCGCTTGCGCAGCCGTAGCGGACTACTCCGCCGCCACGCTATTAAGTGCCGCGTTTTGCCGCGCGCTTTCCCGCGCTTCGTCGCCGCAACGCTGATGGTCGCGCGACAGCTTGCGCATCAGCGGCAGCAACAGGACCGCCACCAGCGCGCCAGCCGCCGCGAGCCAGCCCAGACCGTTGAACAGCTTGACGTAGAGCGGCAACGATTCGAGCGGATCGAGATTGCCGGCCGGCATCTGCGCGAAGTTCGCGACCACGCTGCCGAGGTATTGCGACACGCCGGTCGCCACGAAGTAAGCGCCCATCATGAAGCCGCTCATCCGCGCAGGGACGTAGCGCGCGATCATCGCAAGTCCCAGCCCGCTCACCAGTAATTCGCCCAGCGAATACAGGCCGTAGCCGCCCACCATGAACCACGACGACACGCGCCCATCCACCGCGTAGTTGCCGCTCGCCGCGTACACGAAGAAACCGGCCGCCACCACCGCGAAACCGAACGCGTATTTCACCGCCACTGGCATGTCCTTGCCGTTCCTCGCGAGCTTCGTGTACAACAGCGCGAGCAACGGGCTCAGCAGCATGATCCAGATCGGGTTGAGCGCCTGGAACTGCGCGGCGCTCCACGTGAACAGCGTCGTGCCGAACAGCGTAAAACGCGGATCGACATTGCGCAGCGCGAAGAGCGTAAGCGAGGTCGACATCTGCACGTATAACACGAAGAACAGGACCACCTGCGCGGTCAGAATCAGCGCGGCGACGAGTCCTGCGCGCTCGGAGCGTTCGCACTTCATCAGCATGTAGCCGAAGATCGCCAGAATCGCGATACCCGCTGCATACACACAGGCCACCGCGATCGCCTTGTGCTGCAGCACGAACATCGTCGCCGCACCGAGCACGAGGCCGCCGAGCGCGAGCGCGCCGACACGCCTCCAGCGCACCGGTTCGGCATCCGGCGCAGAGCCGATATGCGCGAGCGTGCGGAACATGACGAAGTAATTCAGCACCGACAGCAGCATGCCCGCGCAGCACACCGCGAACGCCGCGTGCCAGCCCCAGTGGTCCTTGATCCATGGCGTGGCGAGCATCGACGCGGTCGAGCCGATGTTGACCGCCATGTAGTAGATCGTGAACGCGCTGTCGATGCGCGCGTCGTCGCCTTCGTAAATGCGGCGCACGAGGTTCGCCGCGTTCGCCTTGAAGAGCCCGTTGCCGACCACGATCACGCCGAGCGAGGCGTACATGTACGCGAGCTGGTCGTTGGGCAGCGCCAGCATGAAGTAGCCGGCGCCCAGCACGCCCGCGCCGAAGATCATCGTGCGGCGCGCCCCGAGAATCTTGTCGCCGATCCAGCCGCCGATCGACGGCGACGCGTACACCAGCGCCGTGAATGCGCCCCACGTGAGCGTCGCGTGGCTGTCGGTGAAGTTCAGCTTGTCGATCATGAACAGCACGAGCAGCGCGGCCATGCCGTAATAGCCGAAACGTTCCCACATCTCGATCAGAAAGACCGTCGAAAACGAACGGGTCTGCGACACGCGCGCGCCAGACGGGCGGGATGCATTCATCGTGTACCTCTTGTTCAAACAGTTGCGGTGTCGCGCGAACGGGCCGCGCGGCGCGAAATACGGATCTGGAAAAAGCGGTCGGCGAAGCCTGCGCGGTTGGCGCATACGCGTTGGCGTCATCATCGGCGTGCTCGATCGCATGCCCATGCGCCAATTACCAGCGGAAAAACCAGAGGATGGAGTAGGGAGGCCCGCCTCGCGATAAGCTGCGCCGCATCGGGCTCGGGCTCCGGCAAGCGGAGCGGGCTCAATGATAAAGCATCGCGGAAAAGGAGGCGCCGCGGGGGGCGCCGCGCCGCTCAGCGCGTGTTCTTTCGCCGCTTATCCCGTGATCCGTTCGGTCGTCATCGCGCGCGACAAACCATGCATCGGGCGACGCAGCGCCACATCGAACGGATTGGTTTGCGGACCGATCGCATCGGCCTGGCGCCGCAGCAATTCCACCACCATCGGCAAACGGTCGTCACCCAGGCGGGCGGCCAGCGTACCGACGCTCAGCGCCGCCACCGCGACGCCGGTGCGGTCCAGAATCGGCACCGCCACGCCCGCCATGCCGTCGAGTACGCCACTATTGCGCCCCGCGTAGCCCAACTGACGCACGCGTTCGATCTCAGTGCGCAAATACACTTCGTCGAGCACGCCGTACCCGCGAATCCGCGGCACGTTGAAGCGAATGATCTCCTCGCGCTCCGCTTCGGGCAGAAACGCGAGAATCGCGAGGCTCCCCTGGCCGACACCCAGCGCGACGCGTCCGCCGATGTCACCGGTGAACGAGCGGATCGGAAACGGCCCTTCGCAGATGTCGAGGCACACCGCGTCGAAGCTGCTTTTGACCAGCAGGAAGATCGTGTCGCCAAGACTCGCGCACAGCCGCAGCAACGCCGGACGGCACAGCGTGCGCATGCCGCTCGGATTGCCGGCCTGCGCCGCGAGTGCGAAGAAGTCGACGCTCAGCCGGTACAGCTTCGAGCTTTCGTCCTGTTCGACCATGCCCTCGGCAATCAACGCCTGGAGGATGCGATGCACGGTGCCCTGGGTCAGCCCCACAGCTTTGGCGAGCCGCGTGACGCGGCCGCCGTCCGGTTGTGCTTCCGACAACGCCCGGATCACGGCAAAGGCGCGCTCCAGCATGCCCGGGCCGGGCGCGTCGCACGGCTGGGCCGGTGCGGCAGCGGTGTCTCGTTTGGCGGCAGCATTCATCCTGTCGGTTCTCAATCATTTCATTGTTCGGAATACTTTAAAACGTTTTCTCCGCAAACGGAAGCTTGCCCGGCAACTGCGAAGCCACCGATTGGGCTGACGCATAGGGATATTCCGGACCCCACGCAGCGGAATAGTTCATTTGTACCTCGCTAAATATATTCCAATTAACGGAATTTTTTTCAATCTTATCTCGCCAAACGGAATTTCAAATTGACGCCTGGTAATTTGGCTGGCTAGAGTCGGCTCCATCGCGGCTCACAGCAGTTGCCGTTTGAATCGAGTCGAACCATCAAAAGGCCAGACCATGTCGTTCCTCACACTCACCGATGTCGCCAGATCGTTCGGCAACCTGCAAGCAGTCGCCGACGTGAACCTGTCGGTGGAAAAAGGCGAGTTCGTTTCGCTGCTGGGGCCATCCGGCTGCGGCAAGACCACCACGCTGCAGATGATCGCGGGCTTCGTCGAAACGACACGCGGGCGCATCACGCTCGACGGCCGCGACATCACGCACATGAAGCCGAACAAACGCGGGCTCGGCATCGTGTTCCAGAGCTACGCGCTGTTTCCGCATATGAGCGTCGCCGACAACGTCGGCTTCGGTCTGGAAATGCGCAACATCGACAAGGCCGAGCGGCAGGAGCGGGTGCGCGNAGCGCTCGCCCTGGTGCGGCTCGACACGCTCGCGCATCGCTTTCCGCGCGAGTTGTCCGGCGGTCAGCGGCAACGCGTGGCGATCGCCCGCGCGATCGTGATCGCCCCGCCGGTGCTGCTGCTCGATGAACCGATGTCGAATCTCGACGCCAAGCTGCGCGAAGACATGCAATTCGAACTGCGCAGCATTCAACGCAAGATCGGCACGACCACGATCATGGTCACGCACGACCAGTCCGAAGCGCTGTCGATCAGCGATCGCGTGGTGGTGATGGAAGCCGGCCGCATCACGCAGATCGACACGCCGTATGAAGCGTATGAGCGCCCCGAGAACCGCTTCGTCTCGCAGTTCATCGGCAAGGCCAACATGCTGCCGGGCACCGTGGCGGCGCGCGACGGCGACGCGATCCGCATCGACCTCGGCCATGACCTCGCGGAAACCGGCCGCACCGCGCAGTTGCCGGCGCGCGAGCGCGCGGTCGCGGTCGGCGACGCGGTGACCTTGTGCATCCGCCCGGAAAAGCTGCGCCTGTGCGCGCCCGACAGGGGTCGGGTGCGGGCCACCGTGACAAGCCGCTTCTTTCTCGGCAGCCAGTGGCTGTACCGGCTCGACAGCCGGCTCGGCGAAGTGCTGGTGTGCTGCCAGAACGAAGGCGCAGAGCCGCTGCCGGAAGGCGCTGCGGTGGGGGTCGACTGGAACAGCGAAGCAATCCGCTTCATTCAACGGGATGCACAACATGGCTAGCACGCTGCCCGCCACCGACAACGGCAGTCGGCCGTCCGGCGACGCCCGGCGCGCGCCGTGGCACGCGTTCCTGCCGCTCTGGCTGATGTGCGCGCCGGCCTTTCTGCTGTTCGCGGCACTGGTGCTGATTCCGCTTGCGATGACCCTGGTGCTGACCTTCTACCGCTTCGACCCGGCGAGCGGTCCGCTCGCCGCCTTCCAGTTCGGCAACTACGTCGAGGTGTTGGGTTCTGCGTATTTCCACACGATCTTCCTGCGAACCTTCGGCATCGCGTTTCTCGTCACGCTGCTGTGCGTCGCGATCGGCACGCCCGAAGCGTACGTGCTGTCGCGCATGCGCGATCCGTATCGCTCGATGTTTCTACTGGTGATTCTCGCGCCGCTGCTGGTGTCGGTGGTGGTGCGCGCGTTCGGCTGGAGCATGCTGCTCAACAGCAACGGTCTGGTGAATCAGGCCTTCGGTCTGGTCGGCCTCGGCCCCTACAAGCTCGAATACACGACCTTCGCGATCGTCATCGCCCTCGTGCACGTCATGCTGCCGTTCATGGTGATCCCCGTGTGGACCGCATTACAGAAGCTCGACCCGCAAACGGAAAACGCCGCGCTCTCGCTGATGGCTTCGCCCACCACCGTGCTGCGCCGCATCGTGTTGCCGCAACTCACGCCCGGCATTCTGTCCGGCAGTCTGATGGTGTTCGGTTTGTCGGCGAGCGCGTTCGCGATTCCCGGCCTGCTCGGCGGACGGCGCCTGAAAGTCGCCGCCACCGCCGTCTACGACGAATTCCTCGGCTCGCTGAACTGGCCGCTCGGGGCGACCATCGCGCTGCTGTTGCTGGTCGCGAATCTGATCGTGATGCTCACCTACTACCGGGTTCTGGAACGCAGATACGCCAGAAGCCTGGGTTGATCGACTGCCTCATCGAGTGAAGGCATCATGAGAAAAAACGGCCCCGTCGCGCTGATTTTCCACACGCTGGTGATTGCGTTCGTGCTCGCGCCGCTCGTGATCGTCGTGCTGGTCGCGTTCACGCCTGACGAAACGCTCACGCTGCCCACGCACGGCCTCTCGCTGCGCTGGTTCCGCGCGATCCTCAATTACCCGGACTTCATTTCCGCGTTCTTCAACAGCCTGAAGCTGGCGTTCGCGTCGGCGACGTTGTCTCTGCTCGTCGCGCTGCCCGCCGCGCTCGCGATCGGCCGGGCGCGCTTTCCGGGCCGCGCGTTTCTGAACGGTCTGCTGCTCTCGCCGCTCGTGATTCCCGGCCTCGTGCTCGGTATCGCGTTGCTGCGCTTCTTCGCGCTGATCGGCGCGACCGGTTCGTTCGCGTGGCTCGTGCTCGCGCACATGATCATCATCACGCCGTTCGTGATGCGGCTCGTGCTCGCTTCGGTGAGCGGTCTCGACCGCAGCGTCGAACACGCCGCGCACTCGCTCGGCGCGCACGCGTGGACCACGTTTCGTCGCATCACCTTCCCGATGATTCTGCCGGGCATTACCGGCGGCTGGCTGCTCGCGTTCATCAACAGCTTCGACGAAGTGACGATGTCGATCTTCGTCACTTCGCCGCAAACCGTCACGCTGCCGGTGCGCATGTACATGTACGCGACCGAATCGATCGACCCGATGATGGCTTCCGTCTCCGCGCTGGTGATCTTCATCACGGCCGGCGCGATGCTGCTACTCGATCGTGCGTACGGATTGAACCGGATTCTGATCGGCCAGCACTGATGTCTTCTTCCTACTCTGCAATGCCATCCAGCCCGCCGTTTTCCGATGCCGCCACGCGTACACACGAGCCGCAATTCGTTCGTCTCGCCGAAACGCAGCGCGAGCCGCTGCGGTTTTTTCTCGATGGCCGCGAAGTCGCCGCGCTGCAAGGCGACACGCTGCTGACCGCGGTGTTGACGCACCAGCGCCGCGTGCGCTACAGCGAATTCAGCGGCGCACCGCGCGCCGGCTTCTGCCTGATCGGCGCCTGCCAGGACTGCTGGATGCGTACCGAAGACGGCCGGCGTCTGCGCGCGTGCTCGACGCCGGTGACCGACGGCTTGCGGGTGCTCACGCGGTTTGCCGCGAGCGAAGCGGGCGCCGTTGCCGTTGCTCCCGTCGATGGAAACGCGCGATGAACGACGAACGCCGCATCGTGATCGTCGGCGCGGGTCCGGCCGGCGTGCGCGCCGCGCAGACGCTGGTCGCGGCGGGCCTCAGTCCCATCGTGATCGATGAAAACGCCCGCTGGGGCGGCCAGATTTATCGGCAACCGCCCGCGCACGGCGACTTTCAGCGCTCGAAAAAAGCACTCTACGGTTTCGAAGCGCACAAGGCCGACGCGTTGCATACGACCATGGCCACGCTGCTGCCGCATCTCGACTACCGTCCCGACACGCTTGCGTGGGCCTGCGAAACAGGCTGGCTCGATACGCTGCAAGCGGGACGCGAAACCCGCGTGGCGTTCTCGCACCTGATCATCGCGAGCGGCGCGACCGATCGCGTGCTGCCGCTGCCGGGCTGGACGCTGCCCGGCGTCTACACGCTCGGCGCGGCACAGGTCGCGCTGAAGGCGCAAGGCTGCGCGATCGGCCGACGCGTCGTGCTGGCAGGCACCGGGCCGCTGCTCTACCTGGTGGCGTATCAGTACGTCAAGGCGGGGGCGCAGGTGCTGGCCGTGCTCGACACCAGCCCGCTCTTTCAACAGATCGCCGCCACGGCGAAACTCGCGCGTCTGCCGTCAACGTTCGCCAAAGGCCTGTACTACGTCGGTTGGTTGAAAACGCGTGGCGTGCGCATCGAACGCGCGGTGAAACTCGTGGGTATTCGCGGCGCACACGGCGTGGAGGCGATCGAATGGCGCAAGCCGGGCGACGGTGCGGCGAACCAAACGATCGCCTGCGACGCGCTCGGCATCAGCTTCGGGCTGAAGCCGGAAACGCAACTCGCCGACCTCGCGGGGTGCCGTTTCCGTTTCGATCCGACCAACCGCTGCTGGCTGCCCGAACTCGATGCCGCCGGCCGTAGTTCGGTGCGCGGCATTTACCTCGCCGGCGACGGTGCGGGCATTGCGGGCGCCGACGCCGCCGAACTGGCGGGCCGCCGCACGGCGCTCGCCTTGCTCGACGATCTCGGTATCGAACCGGCGCGCGGCGCTGGTCTGCCCGACGCGGCGTCGCTTGAACGCGGCCTGAAGCGTATCGCCGTGTTTCGCGAGGGCATCGAAGCGGCCTTCGCGCCGCCCGCGCAGTGCGCCGCGCAATGGCCCGACGACATGACCGTGTGCCGCTGCGAAGAGATCGACACGGGCACCGTGCGGCGCTGCATTCGCGGCGGCGAAGCGAACGAGATCAACCGTCTGAAGGCGCTCACGCGGGTCGGCATGGGCCGCTGCCAGGGGCGTATGTGCGGCGAAGCGGCGCTCGCGCTGCTCGCCGAGGAAACCGGCAAGCCGCTCGAAGCGGTCGGCCGCCTGCGCAGCCAGCCGCCCGTGAAACCGATTCCGCTTTCACCCGCCATGTACGCCGACGACGTCGCCGAGATCGCCGCGGAGGCCCGTGATGAGTGACGCGCTGCATTACGACATCGTCATTGCGGGCGGCGGTCTCGTCGGTTCGTCGGCCGCGTTGGCGCTCGCGCGCCGTGGCCTGCGCGTGGGCCTGTTCGAGCGGCGCTATTGCGGCGCGCAGGCGAGCGGCGTGAACTACGGCGGCGTGCGCTGCCAGGGCCGCCCGGTCGAACAGATGCCGCTCGCGATGCGCGCGCGGCGCATCTGGGACCGCTTGCCCGAACTGATCGGCATCGACGGCGAGTTTGCGGTGTCAGGCCATTTGCGGCTCGCGCGCAGCGAAGCCGATCTTGCCGCGCTGCAGGCATGGGCCGACATGGCGCGCGATTACGGACTGCGCTCGCAGGTGCTGGATGGCGCAGACTTCCGCCGACGCTACCCGTGGCTCGGCGCGGCAGCCATCGGCGGCTCGTTGTGCGCGAGCGACGGTCATGCGAACCCGCGTCTCGTGTCGCCGGCCTTCGCGCGTGCCGCGCGAGCCGCAGGCGCGGACGTACGCGAGCAAACCGAACTGACCGGAATTCATCATGACGGCACGCGATTTCAGTTGCGCGCCGGCGACACGCGCATCAGCGCCGACTGGTTGATCAACTCCGCCGGTGCATGGGCGAACAAGGTCGCAAGTCATTTCGGCGAGACCGTGCCGATGAAACCGATCTACCCGAACATGTGGGTCACCGAGCCGCTACCGCTCTTCATCACGCACAACCTCGGCGTGTACGGCGGCGGCATCTACGCGCGGCAGGTGGCGCGCGGCAATTGCGTGATCGGCGGCGGACGCGGCCATGGCAACGGCGAATACGGCCAGCCGTCGACACAAACCACACGCGCCGTGATGCGCGACGCGTGTGCGCTGCTGCCCGCGCTGCGCGAGGCGCTGCTGATCCGCACGTGGAGCGGCGTCGAAGGCGAGACCGCCGACAGCAAGCCGGTGATCGGCGCGAGCCGCACGATGCCGCGTCTATTGCATGCGTTCGGCTTTTCGGGCGGGGGCTTTCTGCTTGCGCCCGGCGTCGGCGAAGTCCTGGCCGACCTCGTGATCGACGGCACCACGCCCACGCCACTCGACGCCTTTTCGATTGGCCGCTTTGCCGCGGCGACCACCTCATCCGTCGCTTAAGTCTCAAATCCAGTGAAACTCAGGAGCCCCTATGAAACTGTTGAAGACGCTTGCGGCACTCGCCGCCCTGTGTGCGTTCGGCGCCGCCGCGCCGGCGTGGTCGCAGACCAGAACGATCTACATCGGCATGAACGGCGGTCCGATGGAAAAGGCCTATACGAGCCAGGTGCTGCCCGATTTCGAAAAAGCCAACAACGTGCACGTGGTGGTGGTGCCGGGCACGTCGTCGGATATTCTCGCGAAACTGCTCGCCAACAAAGCCAGTCCGCAGATTCACGTGGTGTTTCTCGATGACGGCGTGATGGCGCGCGCGGTCAGCATGGGCGTGTGCAAGAAGCTCGACGACTCGCCGGTGCTCAAGGAGCTCTATCCGTTCGCGCGCATGAAAGACGACATGGGCGCGGGCGTGCAGTTGGGCATGACAGGCATCGCGTACAACAAGAAGCTGTTCGCCGAAAAAGGCTGGGCGCCACCGACTTCGTGGATGGATTTCGCCAATCCGAAGTACAAGGGCAAGGTGGTGTTCCAGTCGGCTTCGAGCAGCACCTTCGGGCTGCACGGCTTTCTCGCGATCAACCGGCTGATGGGCGGCAGCGAGCAGAACGTCGAACCGGGCTTCACGAAATGGGCGAGCACGGTGGGCCCGAACGTGGTCGAGTACGTGCCGAATTCGGCGAAGATTTCCGAAATGGTTCAGACCGGCGAAGCGGGTCTGTTCCCGCTGACGCCGACCGGCGTCGGCGATCTGCAGGACAAGGGCATTCCGGTCGCTTATGTGAATCCGAAGGAAGGACCGGTGCTGCTGCTGGTCGATCTGTGCGTGGTCAACAACAACCCGGATCCGCAACTGGCGCAAAAGCTCGCGCAATTCCTGCTGTCCGCGCCGGCGCAGACGAAAGCCGCTGAGGCCGGCAAACAGATCCCGACCAACCATCTCGCGAAGATGACGCCGCCGATGCAACAAAGTCTCGGCAACGTCGACGATCTGGTCCGCAAGGTGACCGTGGTGGATTGGGACACGATCAACGCGCATCGCGCGCAATGGGACACGCGCTGGAACCGGCAGATCGAGCGCTAGATCCGCCGGGTTCTGGTTCAGGTTTAATGGAAGAGAACGCGCCTTGGCGCTACAAGGCGCGTTCTCTACGCGGCGTACGTGATGCCCGTGGCATTCAGAAAACCACCGAGATCGCCACCGCGAGCCAGATCGCGATGACGCCCGTGAGAAACAGATGCCGCGCGACGCGGATGCGCGCATCGCTATCTTCCGGCTCGACGGGACTCGTCGCCATCCACGGCACGAGCCCGAGGCAAGCGAAGCCAATCAGCGCGCAGATGAAGACGATGATGTCGGCGGCACGCCATTTGGTCGGCTCATACAGGCCCCAGTAGCCCAGAAAGACGATGCCGATCGAGAAGATCGTTGCCGAAGCGGCACTCAGCGCGGGCACCGATCCAATTGGACTCGGCATGGTTCACCTCCGATCGTTAGGCTGCGATGACGGTCCTTCCTCATCCCCCTGCCTGCCCCTGCGGCCCGCGCTCAGGACGTGCGCGCCTGGCGCGCTTCGTAGGTCTTGAGATGGCTATAAGCGATGCGCAGCAGCGACACGCCGTGCTCGCCCTTTTGTGCATCGCCGCCGCGCACGATCAGATCGCCGAGAATGTGATCCGCCTCGGTATGCGAGTGGTTTTCCACATCCCGCAGCATCGACGCGGTCAGCGGCGAAGGCGTGAACAGCGTCTGGGTGGCGCGCGCGTCGAAGTCCGGGCCCATCGTGAAGCCGTTGTGTTCGGCCACGGCGCGGCACTCGCCCAACAGATTCTCGATCACGCGCTTGCCGTCCGGCGCGGCCAGAATATCGCCGACCGACCCGCGCATCAGGCAGGTACTCGCCGCCAACGTGGCCAGGAAAACCCACTTCTCCCACATGCGTAACAGAATGTTGTCGCTGACCGAGACGTCGAAGTTCGCGTCGGCCATCGCGTCCGCAATCGCCTGCACACGTTCGGACGTGCCGCCCGCCAGTTCGCCGAAAGTGATCGCGTGCATGTCGTTCAGATGGACGACGTGCTGCTCGGCGTTGAGCGTCGCGGCGATTACGCATTGACCGCCGAGTACGCGTGACGCGCCGAACTTTTCCGTGAGGACGTCGATATGGCGCATGCCGTTGAGCATCGGCAGGATCAGCGTCGACTCGCCGACCAGCGGCGCGAAGGAATCGATGGCGTCGTCGAGACTGTAGGCTTTGCAGCTGAGCAGCACCAGGTCGAACGGCTCGGCGCTGACGCCGGCAAGAATCGTCTTGATGCCGTCCAGCTTGAGGTCGCCACGCGGGCTGCTGATGACGAGTCCGTCGCGCTGCAGCTTTTCCGCCCGGCCCGCGCGCACGAGGAAGGTCACGTCCTGACCCGCCGCCGCGAGACGCCCGCCGAAGTACCCGCCTACCGCGCCCGCCCCTACAACTAGAATTCGCATCTTTTGGCCTCTTGATAGATGTCGGTCACGCGCGCCGCGCCTTGTTGGAGAGTTCCGGCTCGCGTACACAGTGTGTGTGCAGGAAATGTAGCAAAGATTGCCGCGACGCATGGGCGACGATTGCCGAACTGTGCGTGGTGCGATGCAGCGTCGCCGCGGCTCGCGGCTGCTCAGGTCAGATGAATCGTAGCGATGCGCCGCCTGGCTCACAGCTTCTTCAGTATCGGCCGCCCGCGCGGTGCGGCGCCTTTCAAAACCGCTACCTCGATTGCGGCGAGCCGCAAATGGTGCGTTCGTAGAGCGCCAGCATCCCCGGCACGTCCACGCCGATGCAGACCTTGCACGCCGGGCGGCTGTCCCAGTCCGGCGCGGGCACGGGCAGCGTCGCCGGCTTCTGGATGGTCTGGCCCACCGCGATGCCTTGCGTCAACACGCGCACCGGACCGCTGCGCGTCGTATAGAGGTGCGGCGCCAGCACGTAAGCGACCGCCGATGAATCGTGCACATAGATGCCGGCCAATTGCGCGCTTTGTTCGTGAAAAGCCTCGTAATGACGCGACACGTCCCACACGAATTGCCCCGCCGCACCGCCGCGCTCGCGCAGCGACGCGAGATACGCGCGGCTCATGATGGTCTGCTGCGTGACGTCGAGCCCGACGACCGCCACCGGCCACGCCGCGCCCAGCACGCGGTCGGCCGCGTCGGGGTCGCCGAGAATGTTGGCCTCTGCGGCTGGCGTCACATTGCCGTGCACGCCGCCCGTGCCAAATGCGCCGCCCATGATCACCACCTGCCTGACGAGCGGCGCGATCTGCGGATCGTCGGCGAGCGCTAGCGCGAGGTTCGTCAGCGGCCCCACCGCGAGCAGCGTGACTTCGCCCGGATGCGCGCGCACCGTGTCGATGATGAAGCGGTGCGCAGGCCGCGCGTCGAGCGGCGCCGTGCAGCGAGTGTCGAACGCGATGTTGCCGAGGCCGTTGTCGCCGTGAATCCGCGCGAGCGGCGCGGGCGCGGCGCGCCTGAGCGGCGCCGCCGCGCCCTGCGCAACCGGCACACCGGCAGCGAAGCGCCCGGCCAGGAAGCGCGCATTGCGCGTCGTCGTCTCGATCGTCGCGTTGCCGAACACGCTCGTCAGGCCGAGCAGTTCGATGTCGGGGTGCAGCACCTGGAAGACGAGCGCCATCGCATCGTCGACGCCTGGGTCGGTGTCGTAGATGATCTTATGCCCGCTCATAGGTAGAACGCGTCCGGCAGTTGCTCGCGCGCGGTGGTGTCGCGCGTGGCGCCGCGCAGATTGCCAAGGCGAATCGGCAGAGCGGGGCCGCCCAGTTCGAGGATCACCTGGCGGCATGCCCCGCACGGTGCGATCGGGCCGTCGGTGTCGCCGATCACGGCAAGCGCTGCGAACTGATCGCGCCCGTAACCCGCGGCGATTGCGCTGAAAAACGCCGTGCGTTCAGCGCAATTGCACAAGCCGTAAGCGGCGTTCTCGACGTTGCAGCCGTCGAACACCTGGCCGTCGCGCGTCAATAGCGCGGCACCGACCTTGAATGTCGAATAAGGCGCGTAGGCCTTTTCTCGCGCGACGCTTGCGCGTTCCAGGAGTTGCTCCATGTTCATGCGGGCGGTCCTCGATTCGGTTTTGCGTGATGAACATGCCGGGGATAATGGCGCCCATCGGGTTCGTGAGCGTCAGGGCGGGCTTGGTACGCACGCCGTCGCGCGATGTCGCGCGGTTCGATGCGTGACTGTGCCAAACCCTCGGGCCGGCTTCGCGATCAATCGCAGCAACCTTCGCAAAGCCGGATGACGCGCACGACAGGGTAGCAATAGTACGCTGATGGAGTGGTCACGGGCCAGTCGTGTTCATGCTCGCGACGTCCGGGCATACAGCCGCCGAACCTACAGCGTTTCCAGCGCCAGCGCGATCCCCTGCCCGCCGCCAATGCACAACGTCACGATGCCGCGCTTGAGTCCGTCGCGCCGCATCGAATGAACGAGGCGCGTGGTCAGCACCGCACCGGTCGCGCCGATCGGATGACCGTGCGCAATCGCGCCGCCCTGCACGTTGATCAGTTCGTCCGCCATGCCGAGCCGGCGCGCGACCGCGATCGGCACCGCAGCGAACGCTTCGTTGATTTCGAAGCGCTCGA
This sequence comes from Paraburkholderia sp. SG-MS1, assembly GCF_012275575.1. Lineage (GTDB taxonomy): Bacteria > Pseudomonadota > Gammaproteobacteria > Burkholderiales > Burkholderiaceae > Paraburkholderia. The sequence goes on from NZ_NPIH01000229.1 coordinate 33,109, forward strand.
CATCGTCCAGTTGCCAACCCGCGCGCGCCAAAGCGATCTGCACGGCCGGGACCGGACCGAGACCGAACATGCCCGGTTCGACCGCCGCGACCCCATACGCGACGAGCCGCGCGAACGGCTCGATGCCGCGCGCTTCGGCGAAACTCCGCTCGGCCACCAGCATCGCGGCCGCGCCGCTGTTCAACCCCGGCGCGTTGCCCGCGGTGATCGTGCCGTCCGGGCGGAAGGCCGGACGTAATCTGGCGAGCGTCTCCACGGTGGTGTCCGGGCGCGGCTGTTCATCGCGCGTGAACTGCTGCGGACCTTTGCGCGCGGGGATATCCACCGCTACCAGTTCGGCGTCGAAGTCACCGCGCGCCTGCGCTTCGGTAAAGCGCTGTTGCGAGCGCGCGGCCCAACGGTCCTGGGCTTCTCGCGTGATGTCGAACTGGTTGACGAGGTCTTCGGTATGCCAGCCCGAATGCTCGCCGGAAAACGCGTCGTTCAGGCCGTCGCGCAGCAGGCTGTCGTGAATCTGCGCGTTACCCATCCGATACCCCCGGCGCCCACCATCGAGCAGATACGGTGCGCGATCCATGTTCTCCATACCGCCCGCGACGACGGCATCGCCAAGGCCTAACCAGATCTCCTGAGCCGCCGACGCGATGGCCTGGGCGCCGGAGCCGCACACGCGATTGACGGTCAGCGCCGGCACCGCCACCGGTACGCCGCCACCAATCGACGCCTGACGCGCCGGGTTCATTTTATTGCCGGCCTGAATCACGTTACCCATCACGACCGACGCCAGCGCGCCCGCATCGAGCCGGCTGCGCCGCAGCGTCTCACGCACGGCCGCCGCGCCGAGTTCGGCTGCGCTCACGTCCTTCAGCGATCCGCCGAATGCGCCAATCGGCGTTCTCACCGGATTGCAGATCACTACTTCTCGCGTACTCGTCATGGTTTCTCTCCAGTTGAATCTGCACTGCGTTTTCTACTGCGCCTGTCTGCTCATTGAATGGCGCCGATTGGTCGCCGCCACGAATTAGCGTTTCGCCGATACCGCCGCCACCGTCTCGCCCGCCACGACATCCCACCCGCCACCCAGCGAGCGGTACAACGCGACTGCCGAAAGCGCATGCTCGCGCTTCGCCTGATTCAGCGATTGCGCGTCGCGCAGATACGCCTCCTGCGCGGCGAGCACGTCGAGAAAGCTCGACGCGCCCCCCTTGTACAGTTCGGTCGACAAACGCAGCGCCTGGTTCGACGCATCCAGTGCGCCGCCGAGCCGTTGCACCTGCACCGCACCGCTCACCAGATCGCTGCGGTTGTCCTCGATCTCCTTCAGCGCCTGCAGCATAGTCTGCTGCAAACCGAGCTGCGATTCGCGCATGCGACTCTCGCTCGCGTCGATATTCGCGGTGATGCGGCCCGCGTTGAAGATCGGGCTCGCCGCATTCAACGCGGCGCTAAAGAGGTTGTCGGTGAGCGTCGGCAAGCCGAGATACGACGAAGCGAGCAGGCCATTGGTGAGATCAATCCTGAACTGCGGATAGCGCTGCGCCTTCGACACCCCCACTTGCGCCGCGCGCTGCTCGACCAGCGCATAGGCGGTGCGCACATCGGGCCGTTGCAACAGCGCGTCGGAGGGCAGCATCTGCGGTGCGCTTTGCGCGGGCAGCGGAATCTCGCGGGCGTCGGCCAGCACCAAACCGTCGACGCTCTCCGGCGTGCGGCCCGAATACACCGCGATCAGACTCAATTGATGCTGCACGGCGGATTGCATGCGCGGAATCTGCGACTGCAAATCCTCCAACTGATTCTGCGCACGCGCGACATCGAGTTGCGTCGACAGTCCGTAGTGCAGACGTTGTTGCGTGAGGTTCAGCCCACGAGCGCGAATCTGCTCGTTGTCGCTGAGAATCTGCAATTGCGTCTGTGCCCAGCGCAGATCGATATACGCCGCCGCCGCGTTCGCGGCGAGCGCGAGCCGCACCTGATTCAGCGCCGCCTCGCTTCCGGACACCTGGGCCTGCGCGGCCAGTACCGCGAGACGTTCGCCGCCGAATACATCGGGCGTCCAGCTCGCTGTCAGGCCAATGCCGGCCTCGCGCACATAGCCGAGCGGCGGCGGCGTGTTCTGCCGCGTGTTCGAGGCGGTTGCGCTAGCGTTCAATTCGGGCAGCAAGGCCGCGCGATTCTGCTTCGCCAGATCCTGTGCCTGCCGCACGCGCTCCACGGCGGCCTGCACGTCGAGATTGCCGGTCAGAACCGACTCGACCAGCTGATGCATGACCGGGTCGCCGAATTGCGACCACCACGCGTCGGGGCTGACGTTGTCTTGCGGTGCATCGACGCTCCACGCTGTCGGCGCGACAGTCTTGACCGTCTGCGGCAAATCCGCGTGCGTGGCCGGTTGCACCGCGCACGCCGCGAGCGTCAGGAAGGCCGCGCTCGCCAGTACTTTGATTAAGATCGGCTTCATGTCGAAATCCTCAATGGGCCTCGGGCGGCGGCGCGGTGTTGCCGAATGGGCGCGAGAACAGCACGCTTAGCAAACCGACCACGAAACAGAGCGACACGGCAAGAAACGTGTCGGAGAAAGTGAGCACCAGCGCTTCGCGCAACAGCACGTCGTGCAATTGGTCGAGCCCCGCGTGCGCCGCATTCAGCACATTCCCGCCGATGGCCGCGAAGTATTCGGCCTGCTTCTGCAAGATAGATTCGACCGCTGGCCGGCCCGCATTCAGGTGCTCGTCGAGCCGCTCGTAATGAAAGTTCAGGCGATCGTTGAGCATCGTGCTGCTCACCGCGATGCCGATCGCGCCGCCCAGATTGCGCATCAGGTTGAAGAGGCCGCTGGCGGAGCGAAGCCTCGACGGCGGCAACGCCCCCAGCGCCATCGTGACGATAGGCGGAATACAGAACTGCTGGCCGATACCGCGCAACGCCTGTGGAATCAGCAGTTGCTGCCAGCCCCATTGACTCGTCAACGGCACGTACAAATAGCAGCCGATACCGAACAGTGCGAGCCCGAACACCATCAGCAGGCGCATATCGACGACACGCGCGAGCATCGAATACGCGGCCAACGCAATCAACTGGAAACAGCCGACCGAGAGCAACGCGAGACCGATCTGCAACGAATCGAAGCCGCGTACCCGCGCCAGAAACATGGGCGTCAGAAATACCGTGCAGAAGATCCCGATGCCGGTGATGAAGGACAGCAGGCTGCCGATACCGAAGTTGCGCACCGCGAGCGCGCGCAAATCGACGATCGGTTCTTTCGCGGTGAACGCGTGCACGATGAACAGAAAACCGCAGATCGCCGAGACCCATGTGCACAGAACGATCACGTCGTCGCCAAACCAGTTCTTGCGCGGGCCCTCTTCGAGTACGTATTCGAGGCAGCCGAGAAAACCCGACATCAGCAGGATGCCGAGGTAGTCGCCTTTTTTCAGCAGCGAGAGGTCGACCTTATCGATATGAACGTACTTCGGCACCATCACCGTGACGGCAATGCCCGGCAGCAGGTTCAGATAGAACAGCCAGTGCCACGACCATTGCGACGTGATCCAGCCTCCGATCACCGGACCGATGGTCGGCGCGAGCGACGCCAGCGCGCCGATCGTGGTGGACGCGATCAGTCGCTGCTTGCCGGGAAACAGCACGAACGCGGTGGTGAACACCGTCGGAATCATCGCGGCGCCGGCCGCGCCCTGCAAACCGCGAAACAGGATCATCGAGTTGATGTCCCACGCGAGTCCGCACAACATGCTCGTGAGCGTGAAGCCGAGCGCGGAGAACGTGAAGAGCCAGCGCGTGGAGAACACGCGCGTGAGCCAGCCGGACATCGGAATCACGATGATTTCCGCAATCAGATACGAGGTCTGCACCCAGGAGAGTTCGTCCTGGCTCGCGGACAGGCCGCCGCCGATGTCGCGCAGCGAGGACGCCACGATCTGGATATCGAGCGTGGCCATGAAGAAGCCGACGCACATCAGCGCGAACGCGAAGACTTTGGTGCGGGTCGGCTGGTCGGCGGGATTGTCGAGGACTTGAGTCATGGTCGGCTCATCATCCGTGTACTTGTGCGCGGCCGGCATCGACATGCACCTTCACCGTCGCTGAGAGTCCCGGACGAAGCACGCCCCGCATATCCTTCGGCACCTCGAGGCGCACACGAACCGGCACCCGCTGCACGATCTTCGTGAAGTTGCCGGTGGCGTTTTCCGCGGGCAGCACGCTGAAGGTCGCGCCGGTGGCCGGTGCGAGGCTTTCCACCACGCCATGAATCCGTTTGTTCGATGCGTCGAGATCGACGTCGACGCTATCGCCGACCTGCATCTTCTTCAACTGGTCTTCCTTGAAGTTGGCGTCGATCCACAGGCCGCTCGACGGCACCACGGTCAGCAGCGATACGCCGGTGTTGGCGAGCAGCCCTACTCGCGCGCTGCGATTGCCGACAAAACCGTCGATCGGCGAGCGAATCGTCGTGTACTCCACGTTCAAGGCGGCCACGCGCTGCGCGGCCTGCGCGGTGGCGATGCGCGCCTCGGCGTCGCCGATCTGTGCGTCGAGCACGGCGATCTGCCGTTGCGCCGCAATCAGCGCCGCACTGCTGCGCTCGACCGCGGCGTGCGCCTTGGTCAGATCGGCATCGGCACGCTCAACCACCTGGCTCGATACCGCGTCGTCCTTCACCAACTCGCGGTAACGCGCCTGGTCTGCGGCGCTGCGCGTGAGTTCCGCGCCGGAGGCGCGCACCTCGGCCGCCTGTTCGTTGATGGTGGCAAGTTGCAGCGATTTCTTCGCCTGCAACTCGGTAACGGCGGCCTGCGCACTCCGCACTTCCGCGCTGGCCTGCGCAAGACGGGCGTCATAGTCGCGGGCGTCGAGGCGGACCAGCACCTGGTTCGCGTGAACGAACTGGTTGTCATGCACGAGCACGTCGGCGACAAAGCCGTTCACCTTCGGCGCCATGACGGTGACATCGCCGCCCACGTACGCGTCGTCCGTCGTTTCGACGAAGCGGCCGACGAAGAACCAGTACGACACGGCAAGCGCCAGGGCGACGATCACGGTGAGGATCGCGAGCAACATCCACGGAATGCGCTTTGCCGGACGGGCCGTATGTGCCGCACTCGGCGGGGCGACAGTCGAAGGTGTAGTGGACATGATGTCTGTCTGTGCGTATGCACTCGTTACGTTGAAAAAAACGGCGCAGCGCGCCGGACTTGGTTGCCGCCGACAGTGGCCTCAGATTGAATCCCGAGTCAGAGCGAACAGTTCGCCGCGCAATGCGGCCGCGCGCTGTTCGCCGAAGCGATGTTCGAATTCGGCTTGCGCGCTATACCAATGCTCACGCCCGACGTTCAGCCGTTCTTCACCGATGGACGTGAGCGCGATCGTCAACGCCCGCGCATCCGCACCGAGCGCCTCGCTCGACACGAGGCCATTGCGGCGCAACGGCTGAATCGTGCGGACCAGCGTGGTGCGCTGCATGCGCATGGCTTCGGCCATCTGCTTCATCGTCATCGGGCCGGTGCGTTTGAGACGACCCAGCAGCGAAAACTGCGTAATCGTCAGTCCGACATTGGACAGATGCCGGTCGTAAATCTGCGACACGTAACGTGCGGCTTGGCGGATCGCAAAGCAGTCGTCGTCGAATAGCCCTTCCATTGCTGCGTTTCCCTATTTGTGAGTGCGTATGCACACAAGCAGATACAACAACGCTCGTCGAAACGAGCGTGGGCCTGACTAACCGGTGATGCTGAACAATTCGGCGCGCAGCGTCCTGGCGCGCGCCTGGCCGAACTTCTTTTCGAACTCGTCCTGGGCGGCGCGCCATGCGACGGCGGCCTGGTCGAAGGTTTTTTCGCCCCGCTCCGTCAGACTGAACAGAAACGTGCGGCCGTCATGCTCCGCCGATTCCGCCACCACCAGGCCATCGCGCTGCAAGGGCTTCATGGCGCGGACCAGTGTGGTGCGCTCCATGACCATCGCGTCGGCGAGGTCCGCCATTGGGAGGTTCGGCGTGCGCGCGAGCTTGGCAAGAATCGTGAATTGCGCGGCCGTCAGCCCCACTCCCCCGAGATGGCGTTCGTAGATTTGCGTGACGTGCCGCGCCGCCTGGCGCAGCGCGAAGCAATTACATTCGTCGTAAGAGAGAGGGCGGGTCATGACAGGCAGTCTATATGTGCATACGCACAGAGTCAAATTTTATTTCGAGTCGGGCCGAAGTTGCTGGACTGGCCGTCCCGGATAGGCGAGTCCGTAGCACTGACTCAATGTTCAGCGCAACATCAAAATTCTGACGACGGCGCCCCGGATAGCCTCTTACGGCATCAAGGAAACCGAAACGGCTCGCCGGTGCAACCGGCGAGCCGCCTTTTCCATCCGCGCGATACAGTGAGCGCGATAGCCCGATTTACAGCAGCCGGTACGCCAGTCGTGCAGCCGCTCTCGCGGTGCGCTTGTCCTGATCGAGCGACGGGTTGTACTCCGCGATATCCGCCGCCCGCAGCTTGTCCGAGGCCCGCACGCGCAGCACCATCGCTTCGACCACCGATAGCGGCACGCCCAGCGCGGCGGGCGCAGACACGCCCGGCGCGGTGGCGGCCGGCAAGACATCGAGATCGATCGTCAGATAGACGTCGTCCGCCGCGTCCAGCAACTGCTGAAGCTCACTCAGACGCTGCGGCAGTTGCGTTTCCTGCATATCGACGTCGAGCACGTAGTGCACGCCGAGTCGCTCCGCATGCGCGAACAGCGAGGCCGTATTGCCCAGATCGCTGATACCGAAGCACGCATAGTTGAACGGCACCCCTCGTGCCGCACAGTCGAGCGCGATCTGATCGAACGGCGTGCCGGAATTCGCGGGACGCTTCTGACGCAAATCGAAGTGAGCATCGAAGTTAATGATCAGCAGCTTGCGCGACGCGAGCGGCGCCGCAGCGTTGCCGGCTTCACGCTGCTGATGCAGCCGCAAGCCGCTATACGTGCCCCACGCGACTTCATGACCGCCGCCGAACACCAACGGCCGTCCACCGCTCGCGAGCACTTCGCTGACCACGTCCGCCAATTCCGCCTGCGCGCCTTCGAGATCGCCATCGTCGCACACCACGTCGCCGGCATCGGCGAGTGCCGCCATCGACGTGTTGGCGGGCAACCCCGCCAGCACACGGCGCAGTTCTCTCGGCGCATGCGCTGCGCCGATCCGGCCTTGATTGCGGCGCACGCCTTCGTCCGAGCCGAAGCCCACGATCACCGGCGCGTCGCGCTGCACCTGCACCGCTTCATTGAACGGCATTACCTGATTGAAAATACGCCGCGTGTCCCCGGGCTCACCGTCGTCGGAGCGGCCCGCCCACACCTTGTCATCGAATGGAACTCTCATGCGCGCGATAACACCGCCTGCAGAAATGCGCGCGTGCGCGGCTGCGAAGGTGCGGAGAAAATCTCAGCCGGCGGCCCCGCTTCGACGATCACACCGCCGTCCATCACGACCACCACGTCGGCCACTTCCTTCGCGAAGCCCATTTCGTGCGTGACGACCACCATCGTCATGCCTTCGCTCGCGAGCAGTTTCATCACCTGCAGCACTTCGCCGACCAGTTCGGGATCGAGCGCAGATGTCGGCTCGTCGAACAGCATGAGGCGCGGCTGCATCGCTAATGCACGAGCAATCGCAACCCGTTGCTTCTGACCGCCCGACAGACTCGCCGGCATCACATGCGCCTTGTGCGCCAGTCCGACTTTTTCCAGCAGCGCGATCGCAGCCGCTTCGGCCTGCGCCTTGCCGAGACCGCGCAACATGCGCGGACCGACGGTGATGTTATGCAGCACCGACAAATGCGGAAACAGATTGAACGACTGAAACACCATGCCGACTTCGGTGCGCAGCGCATTCAACGACCGCTCATTGAGCATCTCGCCTTGCTCGACGAGTCGATGCCCACAGATGTCGATCGTGCCGCCTTCGGCCTGTTCCAGTCCGTTGCAGCAGCGCAGAAAGGTACTTTTGCCCGAGCCGCTCGGCCCGATCACCACCACGACCTGTTGTGGCTGGATATCGAAATCGATGCCGTTGAGCACCGTATGCGCGCCGAACGATTTGGTCAGCCCGCGAATGCTGACGATAGGCTCAATGGTTTTGGCCACGTTATTCATTGCACCATCCCTCCCGCACGCAAACGACGCTCGACGCGATGCAGCGCGTAGTTGGTCGCCTGCGTCAACACCAGATACACGAGCGCGATGGCCAGATACACTTCGAGCGAACGATACGACACACTGATGATCTTCTGGCCTTCGTGCATCAGATCGTCGATCGTCAGGAGCGACACCAGCGCCGAGTTCTTGATCAACGCGATGAATTCATTGCCGAGCGGCGGGATCATCCGCACGATGGCCTGCGGCAGGATGATCGCGCGCATCGCCTGCCCCGACGACATGCCGATCGAACGCGCCGCCTCCATCTGTCCGCGATCAACCGACTGAATCGCGCCGCGCACGATCTCCGAAACATAAGCGGCCGAGTACAGGCCGAGTCCCAGCATGCCGCACACGAACGCCGGCAGCAGAATGCCGAATTGCGGCAGGCCGAAGAACAGCAGGAAGAGTTGCACAAGCAACGGCGTGCCGCGGAAGAACGTCAGGTACGCGGTACACAGGCCGTACACGATGCGCCGCTTCGGCGTCAGCCGGCCAATGCCGATCAACAGACCAAGCACGCAGCTGAGCGCGAGCGACGCGGCGGTCACTTCGACCGTCACCAACGCGCCGTGCATGATGTCCGGCCAACCGGCGATCACCGGCGAAAAATCAAGTTCCATTTCGTTTGCCCGGCCGCTTATTGCGCACTCGCGCCGAACCACTTCTTGACGATCGCCGCATACGTGCCGTCAGCCTTGATCTTCGCGAGCGCGGTGTTGAAAGCGGCCTTCAGTTGCGGCTCGTCCTTGCGCACGGCGATACCGTAGGCTTCGGTCGTCAGCGTCTTGTCGAGCACCCGGAAGCCGCTGCGCGTTTTCGCGAGTTGATACGCGGCCGGCTTGCCCGTCACGGCAGCGTCGGCACGACCAATCCCCACCAGATCGAACATCTCCTGGTTCTTCTCGACCTCGACGCGATTGATCTGCGGGAAGTTGTCGCGCAGGAAGTTCACCGACTTCGTGCCCACCTGGACCGAGACTTTTTTGCCGTTCAGATCGGCCACCGTCTTGATCGGCGAATCGCTTTTCACCAGCACGGCCAAGCCGCCCGCGTAATACGAATCGGTGAAGTCGACCACTTTCGCACGCTCGTCGGTAATGTAGATACCGGAGATTGCAGCGTCGAAACGATGCGCGATCAAACCCGGAATCAGTCCTTTGAAGTCGATGTCGGTCCATTGCACGTGTTTGCCCATCGCCTTTGCGAGCGCATTCATCAGGTCGACGTCGAAGCCGGTACGCGCGCCGTTCTCGGTGAACTCCATCGGCGGGAAGGTGGCGTCGGTGGCGACGTTCAGCACGTCCGGCGTTTGTGCCGACGCTGCGCTGGAGAATCCGGCCAACGTCACGGCGAACGTGACGCATGCGAGGGACAACAGTCGTTGCAGTTTCATGAAGTAGGCTCCTTGTGGTTCTATCGATTCGTATGGTCGTTCGGAATCCGTATTGATGGCGAAGCCGGAAAGCCTGGTCCAGTCAATCGGATTGCATATGCTCGGAAATGGCGCGGGCCGTACGTAGCGTCCCGTCAATGAATTGGCTTTCGCGGCCGATGGCGCGCGTGGACGGGGCCATCAGCGTGATCGATGCGCCGCTGCCGGCGCTGCGTCCACTGCGATGAAAGATCGGGGCGCTAACGCCCCACACGCCCGGATCGACTTCGCTGTCGCTGACGGCGTAGCCCTGGGCGCGAATCTGTTGGAGTTCTGCTTCGATTGCAGCACGGCCAACGGGATCGTTATCGAACACGCTGTCGAGCACTTCGGCGCGCGCCTTGTCGGCCATGAACGCCAGCAGCGATTTTGCCGAAGCGCCCGCCTTCAGCGGCACGGCGCGGCCTTTCTCGAACGAGCAGCGCAACGAATGCTGGCTGTCGACCATCTCGAGGCACATCACCTGATGTTTGACCGCGACCACCAGTCCAATACTTTCCTGCGACACCCGCGCGAGTTGCTGCATTTCGCTGCGGCTCGCTTCGACGAGCAGCGAATTCACGTCGAAGCCAAGCGCGAGCTGCAGGCTGATCGGACCGGGCGCGTAATACCCCGCGTTTTCGGCGACGAAACCCCAGCGCTTGAGCAGCGCGATCTGCCGGTACAGTGTGCTTTGCGCAAGGCCGGTCACGGCTAGCAGATCCTTGACGGACATTGCCTTGCCATGACTGGCGAGCGCCGCCAGCACCAGCAGCACCCGTTCAGCCCCTGTCACACCCTGATCCACGTTCACGATCACATCGCCCGCAATCCAACAAGGGGCTCAGGATGCCAGAACGTTCTCAAATTTCAAAAATGAAATTCCCATTGAGTGGGAATGAAAGCCAAGGGATTTCCCCGAGTCGGCATGAAATGCGTGCAAGGACAGAGCGCCACTAGAGCGCGATCACCGTGACACCCACTTCCACCTGATGCGCCCCGCCGCCGAGAATCATCCCGCGCAGCAACGACACGTCACTGTAATCGCGACCAATCGCGAGCGTCACGTGATCGACATCGGCCAGCACGTCGTTGGTCGGATCGAGATCGATCCAGCCGCTGCCGGGACAATGCACCGACACCCATGCATGCGACGCATCCGCGCCGATCAACCGCGGCTGCCCCGGCGGCGGATCATTACGCAGATACCCGCTGACGTAACGCGCCGGCAAACCCAGCGAGCGCAGACAGCCGATCATCACCTGCGCGAAATCCTGGCACACGCCGCTCTTCAATTCGAACGCGCGCTCGGCGGGCGTATCGAACATCGTGGCTGAAGGCTTGTACGCGAAGTCGTCGTGAATCCGGTGCATCAGGTCGATCGCGCCTGCGGCGATCGGCCGTCCCGGCGCAAAACTCGGCAGTGCATACGCGCGCAGCGACGGCCTCGGCACGATATTCGGCGACGCGAAACAGAACTCCACCTCGGGCCTGAACTGCCCGCCGACGCGAAACTGCAGCGCATCGGCCAATTCGTCCCATGGGGGCGTGGCGTCGGGATCGAGGTCGGTCCAGCGCGGCGTCAGCGACACCGTCGTTTCGCTGACGAGTTGCAAGCGCTCGTGCGGCGCATCCAGCGCGAAGTACAGCACGTCGTTGCCGAACGCATCGACACGGCTGTGCAGATATGACGGATCCGGTTCGATCCGCGCGCTGTGCGAGACCAGCCGCTGCCACGAACAGGCGATCGGCCGGATCGTCGCGAGATGCTGCGCGGTCTCGACATAGGTGGAATAAACGTAAGTCGTGCGATGCGAAACAGACAGCACGGTCGGTGCATGCTTCATGACCACACCTGCGAAGTCACGGTACTCGCGTGACTGAAATAGCGCGCGCTGATCTCATGCGCGGCCGCGCCGACGAACCCGCCGATCTGATCGCAAATCGCCGTCAAGTGTCGGTAAGCGCCGTTTTCATCCACTTCACACAGCGATTCGAGCGACGGCAAGGACGCCGCAGGCGGCATCAACTCCGCGAACGGACGATGCCGCACGCTGCCCGCGGCGAGCGCGATCTCGTCGAGCTTCTTGCGCAGACGCTCGTACACGCCGTAGATGCCGCGCGGGTTGGTCGGCTCGATCACCAGCAGGTCGAGCAAGGCCGGCACTTCGAAGCGGCCCGGGTAGAGCGAGCGGTACGTGAGCGTACTGTCGAACAGTTGCAGCAGCAGATCGAAACCCGCGGGCGTGGCGAGTTGCCGGTGCCCGGCGATCACACGCAGTAACGAGGTCATTGCCGCCACGCGTTCGATGTGACGCCCTACGAACAGCAAGCGCCACGCTTCGTCGCGTGTCATGCGGTCGCCTTGCGCGCCGCTGATCGCCGACAACTGCACCGACAGGCGTTCGAGCGCGTTGACCAGCGTGATACGGTCATAACGGTCGTAGCGTTCGCCGCGACCGTTCGCGCCGTTGCCGCTGCCGTTCCCACTGCCTTGACCCAGCGAACCGCCGCCTGACCCCGTAGCCGGCATCAAGGTCTGCAACACATCGCGGAAGTCGTTGCGCGACGCGAGAATCGTGCGCCAGTGATCGTTCGACAGCCGCCCCCGCACTTCGCCATTCGAGCGCGCCTGGCAGTTCAGGTTCTGACCGATGCTTGCGGCCCCGGTGCTCTCGCTCAGATTCGCGACCAGCGCGCGCTCGAACGTTTGCGGCGAATACGGCGCGGACATGTCGCCCGATTGCACGAGGCCACCTTGCATCGCGAGTTCGACCAGAGTCGGAAACATCGCGTCGGCATCGTTGCCTTCCAGCGAGCCGAGAATCAGCCGCAGCAGCCGCACGTTGTTTTCGGCGCGCTCGCCGTAACGTCCGGCCCAGAACAGATTTTCCGCCGCGCGGCTCGACACGGTGCGGTGCTTGCGCGCGAGGTCGGCTGGCTGCATCGGCGAAGGCAGCAGCGTAAAGGTCGACGTCGGCTGGCTCGACAGCACCCAGGTATCGACACTGCTGCCGCCGTACTGCATCGATACGGTCGCCTGGCGCTCGGCGGCCATCCGCGTGAAGCCGCCCGGCATCACATGCCAGCCGCCGTTGACATCGGCAATCGCATAGGCGCGCAGCACCGCCGGGCGGCGGCCGATGGTGCCGTCCTCGTAACGCGGCGTGCACGAGAAGCGCTGCACCTGCTGGATCGTGTACGTGTCCGGCATCGCTTCGATGCGCTCGCGCCACGCCGACAGCGTCTGCTTGCCCTGTTCGATGCCGGGCGGCGCATCACGCCCGGTCACCGGCCAGGTCGGCACGACGAACGCTTCGCCGAGCCGCGCGAATACATGCTCGCGCGCCGCCTTTTCACCGCACCACCAGGTCGCGACGCTCGGCAACAGGAGGTCTTCACCGAGCAGCACCTCGGCGACGCCCGGCAGAAAACCGTGCAAGGCCGGCGACTCGACAAAGCCCGAACCCGGCACGTTCGACACGATCACGTTGCCCGCGCGCATCACCTGCAGCAGGCCGGGCACGCCGATGCTCGAATCGGCGCGCAGTTCGACCGGATCGCAGAACGCGTCATCGAGCCGGCGCAGCACGACGTGCACGCGTTCGAGCCCGGCGAGCGTCTTCAGATAGAGCATGTCGTCGCGCACGGTCAGGTCCTTGCCTTCGACCAGCGTGACGCCAAGATAGCGCGCGAGAAACACATGCTCGAAATAGGTTTCGCTGAACGGCCCTGGCGTCAGCAGCGCGATGTGCGGCGACTGCGGTAACCCCGCCGCGCCGGGATCGTGCCGCATCGTGGACTGTGCCGATTGCGCGAGCGTCGCGATCAATTGCGAATAGGTCGGCGCGAGGCGGCTCACGCGCATCGAGCGGAACGGCTCGGCAAACAGCGTCGACACGATCAGCCGGTTTTCCAGCGCATAGCCGAGACCCGATGGCGCTTCGGTGCGATGCGCCATCACGGTCCAGTCGCCGTTCGGCGTCCGCGCGAGATCGACCGCGACCACTTGCAGGTACTGGCCGCCTGGCGGCGTGAAGCCCTTCACGGACCGCAGATAGCCGGGATGCCCGAATACCAGCGCGGGCGGAAGTTGCCCACGTTCGAGCAGGGTTTGCGGCCCATAGATGTCGGCGACGATCGCATTGAGCAGATGCGCACGCTGCGTCACGCCGCGCTCGATATGGGCCCACTCGTCCTCGCTGATCAGGAGCGGCAGCAGGTCGAGCGCCCAGGGACGAGACTCGCCGTTATCCGCATAGACGTTGTAGCTGATGTCGTTGTCACGAATCTGCTGCGCGACCGACGCGCAGTGATCCTCCAACCGTGCGACCCCGTCCTCGCCTAGCCGCTCGAAGAATTGCCGCCACGGCTCGCGCAGCACGCCCGCTTCGTCGCGCAACTCGTCCCAATGTCCGTCGTAGCCCGGCAACAGCCGCAACAGGGACGAAGCGTCCGCGCGGGCCGCGGACGCTTCGAAGGGAAAAGTCGATTGAAAGGCCAAGGTCGTGTCGTTCTAAGTATGTGTGCGGTTTTACCAGTAGCGCAGATCGAGCGTGAACGGAAACTCGAGACTGCGCTGCGGCAGGTCGACCGTGAGCGGCCCCGGCGTATGACCCGACGCGAAGAAGCGCGCGCGCCGCCGGCTTTCCGCCTCATAGGCGTTGACCGGGAAGGTCTGATAGTTGCGCCCGCCCGGATGAGCGACATGATACTGGCATCCGCCCACCGAGCGGCCGGTCCAGGTGTCGATGAGATCGAAAGTGAGCGGCGCGTCCACGCCGATGGTCGGATGCAGCGCCGACGGCTGCGACCAGGCGCGAAAGCGCACACCGGCCACGTATTCGCTGACGCGGCCCGTCGGCTGCAACGGCACCGGCACACCGTTGACGCTCAGCACATGGCGGTTGCCGTTCAGACCGAGCGCGCGCACTTCCAGCCGCTCGACCGACGAATCCACATAACGCACCGTGCCGCCCGCCGAACCCTCTTCGCCCATCACGTGCCAGGGTTCGAGCGCGCTGCGGATCGTCAGCGCGACGCCGTTCACCGTGGTCTCGCCGACCAGCGGGAAGCGGAATTCGAAGTGCGGCGCAAACCAGCTGCTGTCGAATGCAAAACCGGCGCGGTTCAACTCATCGAGCACGTCGTCGAAATCCATCTTCACGAAGCTGCCGAGCAGGAAGCGGTCGTGCAGTTCGGTGCCCCAGCGCGTGAGCCGCTGCGTATACGGCTCGCGCCAGAAGCGCGCCACCAGCGCGCGCAGCAGCAACTGCTGCACGAGACTCATGCGCGCATGCGGCGGCATTTCGAAGCCGCGCAATTCGAGCAGGCCGAGACGTCCAGTGGGGCCGTCGGGCGAATAGAGCTTGTCGATGCAGAACTCGGCGCGGTGCGTGTTGCCGGTCACGTCGATCAGAATGTTGCGCAATGAGCGGTCGATCATCCACGCGGGCAGGTTCGCGCTGTCGCGGCCGCCGAGCAGGTCGATCTGCCGCTGCAACTCGCGCAACGCAACTTCGAGTTCGTAGACCTGGTCGTTGCGCGCTTCGTCGATACGCGGCGCCTGGCTGGTCGGCCCGATGAAGAGCCCCGAGAACAGATACGAGAGCGACGGATGGTTGTGCCAGTACGCGATCAGACTCGCGAGCAGATCGGGCCGGCGCAGGAACGGACTATCGGCGGGCGTCGCGCCGCCGAGCACGAGGTGATTGCCGCCGCCGGTGCCGGTGTGGCGCCCGTCGGTCATGAACTTCTCGCTGCTCAGATAGCTCTGCGCCGCCGACTCGTACAGATACTCGGTGTGATCGACCAGTTGCTCCCAGCTCGCGGCCGGATGAATGTTCACCTCGATCACGCCTGGGTCTGGCGTCACCTGCAGCATCTTCAAACGCGCGTCGCGCGGCGGCGGATAGCCTTCGAGCACGACCTGCATCTTCAACTCGGCGGCCGTCGCTTCGATGGCGGCGAGCAGGTCAAGATAATCGTCGAGTTCTGTGAGCGGCGGCATGAACACATGCAGCAGCGAGCGGCCGCTGCCGAACGCATCCGCTTCGGCTTTCGGACCGGCCGCGCGTTTGGGGTCGCGCGCCTCGACGCAGATTGCCGTGCGCAGCGTTTCCTTCGATGACTGCCCACGCGCGGGCGCCTGCGCAGCGCCGGGCTGGCGCGCGTACGCGAGCACGCCGCCGCCCGCCATGCCGCTCAGCAGATCGCCCGCCGACAGCGACAACGCAGCCGCGTGTCGCGTTTCGACAGGAGTCGGCGCCTCGCTTGCGTCGCGTTGTTCGTTGTCGTACTGCATGCGCAATTGCGCGGACGAACGCAACGGCACCGGCGGCGCGAACGGATCGTGCGCGTGCTGATACGGATAGTCGGTCTTCGACACCCACGGCAGCGAGTCGAGCGGCAGCCGGTAGCCCATCGGCGAATCGCCGGGAATCAGATACATGCGTTCCTCGCGGAAGAACCAGCGGCCGCTGACCCATTTCGGCGCTTCGTTCGGCACGTCGCGCTCGCGGGCGAGCGGCAGCACGAAACCGGTCGCGCCGCTCAAGCCCGCATCGAACACGCGACGCAAGCGCACACGCTCGAGTTCATCATCGAGGCGGGCGTCGAACGGATCGACATTGACCGGCAAGCGGCGCTCGCGCCACAGGTAGTACCAGACGTCTTCGAAACCGGGCTGGATGCAGTCCGTGTCGAGCGACAGCTTGCCCGCAAGATGCGCGAGAAAGCGTTGCGCGTCGCCCGCCGTATAGCGGCCAGGCTCGCGTTCGTCGGCGAACAGCGCCGGGTTTTGCCAGCAGGGTTCGCCGTCGGCGCGCCAGTAGAGCGACATCGCCCAGCGCGGCAACTGCTCGCCCGGATACCACTTGCCCTGGCCGATATGCAGGAAGCCGTCCGCGCCGTAACGCGCGCGCAGCTTGTCCATCAAGGCGACCGCATAGCCGCGCTTGGTCGGGCCGAGCGCGTCGGTGTTCCATTCGGCGGCGTCGCGGTCGCGCACCGAGACAAAGGTCGGCTCGCCGCCCATCGTCAGCCGCACGTCCATGTCGGCGAGTTGCTGATCGACCTGCTCGCCCATCTTCAGCACGTCCTGCCACACCGCTTCGCTGTACGGCTTCGTCACGCGCGGCGTCTCCAGCACCCGTTCGATCGACATCGTGTGATCGAACTCGACTTCGGATTCGTCCACCGCGCCCGAGATCGGCGCAGCGCTCCCCGGCTCGGGCGTGCAGGCGACCGGGATGTGCCCTTCGCCCGCGAGCAGGCCCGAAGTGGGATCGAAGCCGATCCAGCCCGCGCCCGGCAGATAGACCTCGCACCACGCATGCAGGTCGGTGAAGTCGACTTCGGTGCCGCTCGGGCCGTCGATGGATTTGACGTCGGGCGCGAGTTGCAGCAGGTAGCCGGACACGAAGCGCGCCGCCAGTCCCAGTTGCCGCAGGGTCTCCACCAGCAGCCAGCCCGAATCGCGGCACGAGCCCGCGGCGCTCACGAGCGTTTCCTCGGGCGTCTGCACGCCCGGCTCCATCCGGATCAGGTAGCGGATCTCGCGTTGCAGCCGCTGATTCAACGCGACGAGGAAGTCGGCGGTGCCGGTCGGCGTGCGGTCGATGCTCGCGACGAATTCGGCGAAGCGCGGCGTCATCGGTCGCTTGATCAGATACGGCGCGAGTTCGAGCGCGAGGCCGGGCTCGTAAGTGAAGGGGAACTGCTCGGCAGACGGTTCGAGAAAGAAGTCGAACGGGTTATAAACGGCCATCTCGGCGACCAGATCCACGGTCACCTTGAATTCGCGCGTCTTTTCCGGAAAGACGAGCCGCGCCTGATAGTTGGCGAACGCGTCCTGCTGCCAGTTGATAAAGTGTTCGGCCGGCTCGACCCGCATCGAATAAGCGAGGATCGGGGTCCGGCAATGCGGCGCGGGCCTGAGCCGCACGACTTGGGGCGACAGCGAAACCAGCCTGTCGTAGCGGTAATGTGTGACGTGATGCAACGCGACGCGTATGGACACACCGGACTCCTGGACGAAGGATGGCAGCCCGCCAAAAAGCAAGCTTCATGCCGTTGATAGAACGAGCGCGGGAAGCGTTGTGAAGCGCATAGACTGGCTCCGCGCTGCGTCGGCGCATCGGCTGTTGCGAACTTCCCCGCATTGGCCGGGCGTCCGACCATCGAGCCGCCGGGGCGTGGCCGCTTCGCGCCAGCCCACGCACCAAAGCGGCGCAGCGCCCGTGCACGATCATGCACGTAATGTGCGTTAAACCGGTGACGTCTGGCAATTGCGGCATGAAGATTGCGGCGTACCTTCGCTCAAGACTGCCACCCTGACCAGGCTCGCCCGATGAAAACCTTCCATTGCAATCGCTGCTCGCACCTCGTCTTCTTCGAGAACGTTCGCTGCGAACGTTGCGAGTCCTTGCTCGGCTATGTGCCGGACCTCGCGGAACTCAGCGCGTTCGAAGACGCCGGCGACGGACGCTGGCGCAGCCTGCATCCCGGCGCGGACGGCGCGCTGTTTCGCCAGTGCCACAATTACGCGGTCGAAAATGTCTGCAACTGGATGATCCCCGCCGACTCACCCGACACCTTGTGCCGCGCTTGCCAGCTGACGCTCACGATTCCCAATCTCGGCGCACCGGACAACCGGCTCTACTGGTATCGCCTGGAGATGGCCAAGCGCCGTCTGCTTTATACGCTGGCCGAACTCGGCATCGAGGTGAAGTCGCGCCAGGCAGACCCCGAACATGGCCTCGCGTTCGAATTCCTCGAAGACGGCGGCGACGGCGCGCGCGTGATGACAGGTCACGACAACGGGCTCATCACGCTGAACATCGCCGAGGCCGACGACGCTCACCGCGAAAAAGTGCGCACCGCGATGGGCGAACCGTATCGCACGCTGCTCGGCCATTTCCGTCATGAGACCGGGCACTATTACTTTGATCAGCTCGTGCAGAACAACCCGCGCTGGCTCGAACCGTACCGCAAGCTGTTCGGCGACGAGCGCGCCGATTACGGCGAGGCGCTGGACGCGTACTATCGCGACGGCGCGCCGCCCGACTGGCAGGCGTCGTATATCAGCGCGTATGCGACGATGCACCCGTGGGAAGATTGGGCGGAGACGTGGGCGCACTATCTGCTGATCGTCGACGTGCTGGACACGTCGACGTCATACGGTCTCGCGCTCCTGCCCGACGACCCGAGCGAGCCGACCCTCACCGACCGCACGCCGGTCGAAGACGCCAGCTTCGAGAATCTGATGAAGCGCTGGTTTCCGCTCACCTATGCGTTGAACAGCCTGAACCGCAGTCTCGGAATGGCCGACGGCTATCCGTTCACGCTGGCCGCGCCGGTGGTGGACAAGCTGCGCTTCGTGCATCGGGTGATTGCGCACGCGGGCGACAAGGGCGCTCAATAGGCAACATACGGCCCGGTGCCGCCGGGCGTCACCTGCTGTTCGACGGCTGCGTACACATTGCGGCCATAGAAGAACGGCAGCCCCCAGTCGAAAATCGTCGACGTCACGAAAGCGGGTCCCGCCAGCAAAGGCAATGCCGAATCGCCGGCATAGGTCTGCGCGATCGACGCGGCATTGCCCACGCTGAAGTTCACCGCGCTCGTCGCGCCGTTCACGCCTTCGATCAGCGCACTCAACTGCTGGGTCGACGCCGGGCAGTAGTACGCGCTATTCGGACTCGGGCAAGCCGCCATCGCGCTGGTCTGGAAGAAGAGCCCGGTCGAGCCGCTGTCCAGGATGCTGTGCGAATACGTGGTGCCGTTCTGCATCGTCGTGAACGTGCCGTTCGACGGACTCACGCCGATCACCTGCGCACTGCCGAGCGCATTGTTGGCCTGCGTGCCGATGCCGAACACCAGTTGTCCGGATACCGACGGCGCGCCGCCGGAGACCACAGGCAGGCTTAGCATCGAACCGTTGTTGTCGATCGCAAAGTACGGCACCGGATTGGCCACCTGAAATTCTTCGGCAAGCGGAATCGACGTACAGGGCAAGCCCTGGCAAGCGTAGTAGGTGCCGGCCAGCGCCTGCGTCACGCAGTTCGCGCCGCAGTCGTGCCTGAACACGCCGATGCCGAGAATCCCGTTGGCCTGCAAGGTGCCCGGCGTGTTGCGCGAGGCGCCGAGGCTCGCACAGTCGGCGGGCAACGTCGGGTAGTTCGGGTCGATCACCTGGATCGGCAGCGAAGCGGCTTTTTCGCCGCCGATCTGCAGATCGGCGAGTCGCACCGAGCCCCACGTGTAGCCGTCGAAAAACTGCATGCATTCGGCGACCAGATTGCCCGACGCATCCTTCTGCTGCGGAAGGTTCATCGACGCGGGCAGCTGCGAGGCGAACACCCGCACACCCCACGAGCCGGTGTCGACCAGCACGTGATCGATGGTCTGACATTCGCTCGTACCCGGCGCGCACAGCGTGATGCTGACGAACGGCATGTTCGGCACGTTGCTCACGCCGGCGTCGACCGTTACACGCACCGCGTTCGCGGCGAGCACTTGCGGCGCGGGCGAGGTGTTGGTCACGGTCGGCCCGGCGGCACCGCCGCTCGAGCTGCTGGAATTGGCCGTGGTACTCGCGCCGCCGGAGCCGCCGCCTCCGCCGCCGCACGCGGTGACGAGCAACGCGAGCAGCGTCGCGCACAACAGGGTCATCCACGAACACTTGTGACGCATGATCCGCTCCGTTATTGAATGACGCCGACGTCGACGCCCGCGGGCACCGCCTGCGGCAGATACGCATGGCCCGAGAACGCGCGCAGATGACCGCCGGAGTAAATCACCAGGTCGCTGTTCGACACGGCGAGCGGCGTGCCGCGCCGGGTCGCGGTGGCGGCGACGTACGCGTCGAACGAGGCGCCGAGCATCGATTTCAGATCAGGCAGCGTCGGGCCCTCCCACGCGACGCCGAACACGATGCCGTTGCGCCCGACGTACTCGCGCACCTGCGTGCCGGACGGCATCGTCAGCAGATGAACGGAATAGGCGCTCTGCGTGGTAGCCGCGCGAGCGACCGCGCGCAGGTGTATCTGATCGCTGTCGACAGTGCTGACGTTCTGGCCGAGCGCGGCGTGCGCGGCAAACGACAGCAGCGCGCAGCTCGCCCCGAACATTGCGGGGGCACTGCGGGTGTGGAACATCGGTTTCACGAGATTTCCTTCGAGGTGAAACGCTCATGACCCGGCATTCGCCGATCACGAACGAGAAACTAGGGGCGCACGTCAGACCGGTGGTGCCAGTGTCGCCTTCACACGGGTCGGGCTGCGTGAATGCGTCTACGGAGCGGCTGGATGAAACTTGAGCGATAACGGCACGCGGCGGCAATCGTTTGCGACGCGATTTAAACCTTTGGCGGCGGGGATGCCGATCGGCGGCGTTGATCGTTAAAGACACGACCACCGTGGGACGGCGTTCTACGGTTATTTTTACATTGCGGCCCGTTTAAAGCGAACACAGGCAAACCAAAATCGCCGGGCCTCAGAAAAATGTTCAGGCGTGCCGCAGCGAACCGTTCGATGTAAGTACCCGCTGAAAATAACGACCTTGAGCCTCGCTTTCCTCTGACAAGAAACAATGTGTGCAGCGTATTCTCAAGACGAAAAAGCCCTAAAAAAAACCGCTAATGGCGCAGCGCCATTAGCGGTCCATATTCGAGCGAGAGGCTGCATCGTGCTCGAATCAGATGATTCGACGCGACAGTGCCCGTTATTTTTTCTGCTGCTGCAGGAGCGACTTTAATTCCTGCACATTTTCTTCTACGCGTTTTGCGATGACCGCATACGACTCGGCTTGCGTCTGATACGCGGCTTGCGCGAGTTGCTGCATATCGGCGAGCGACTTGTGCAGACTCTGCTGGATCAACTCGGCGGTTTTCGTGGAAGGCGCTGCGCCGCCCGCCGACAACTGCCCCGTCAGCGACTGCAGTTCGGTCAGGGTCGTGCGCAGCATGTCGGCCTGCTTCTGCGCCAACGATTGCATTCCCTGGAAGGCCGTCTGATTCGCCTGAACCAGAGCCTCCATGTCCTTGCGTCGCGCTTCCATGATGGCGGGGACGTCGAAGCCGGGGAGCTTGAACTGCTCCAGCATTTTGGTGAAATCGCCAAATGGATTGGCGGCGTCAGGTCGGTCCATTCGAAATCCTCCTTAATGGTTTGAGTACTCGCCGGCAGTGCAAGCGCGGCATGTTGCACCGACGCGCGCACCGACAGGCACGTGCGCTGCGCGACCCACGATCCGCCGAAGCTTGCCGGATCTGGGGTCGGACGGCGCATCGGGTCAATCATGCGCCATCCGGGCACATTGCGCCAGCCGACACTCACCCTGGCTCGAGGCCGGTTCTTCTCCGCCTTGACGATGTCGACCGGCTTGAGCCCCGGCGCATGCAAGGCTTGGTAAGTTACATGACGACTTCAGTAACCCTACGAAACGGCATGTCGACTATCGTTGCTCCTACACCGGCGCACTGTGGCGCCGGCTCTGTCTCAATGGGATCGACATCATGAACAAAGCCATTTTCAGCGCGGCGGTGGCCGCCGTTCTGACCATGTCCGCGACAGCGGCGCTCGCCCAGGAAGCGCCCCCGCCCTCACCCCCTTCCGCCCAGATGCATGGCGAAGCGCAGCACGGCGACGGTCCACCTTCGCATGGCGCGATGGGTCCGATGATGGGTCCGAGGGGTCCCGGTTTTGCGGTGATCAACGATCTGGAGCAGTTGCGCCGTCTGTATGCGCTGAGCGGCCATCCGGGTGAAATCGTCGCGGTGTATCACGAGGTGCTCGGCAAAACGCAGGACCCGATGCTGCGGCATTACATCTACGATTCGCTGGCTCGCGAGCAGTTGAAGCCCGCGAATCCCGAGCAGGCGATTGCGACGTTGCGCACCAGTCTGGCGGAGGATCTTGCCGCAGAGAGCAAGGCACCGCATGGTGGGCCGGGGATGCCGGTGCAGGCGCAGTAATTCGCGCTGCAGCAGGAGCTTTTCATGCGCGACGCGGCGACTCGCCGCTCGCCTGGAAGAGTTCCCGACGGTCCGCCATGCGCTCGTCTGGCATGCAACGTTAGCTGTCCCACACTCGCGCGTCAGTGTCACTTTTCATCTTCCATCAGGTGATTAGGATAGGAGCACTGAAACGCTCGCGCGTGGTGAAGAATGCGATACCCGATGAATCTGGTAGTTGCGGCCATCCTCCTTGTGTTGGTCCTGTGTTGCATCATCAAGCTTGCACTGCACTGATGCCCGATTCTCGCGGTACACCGCGCGCCCTTTCACGATTTCACATGGCACGCGAATGACGCCGTTCGCGGCACATTAGCGTGTCTCCCATCTCGGTCGCACTCCGCTTCGACACCGCATCGACGCCGCGCGCGTCCCCGCTT
This sequence comes from Paraburkholderia sp. SG-MS1, assembly GCF_012275575.1. Taxonomy (GTDB): domain Bacteria; phylum Pseudomonadota; class Gammaproteobacteria; order Burkholderiales; family Burkholderiaceae; genus Paraburkholderia. The sequence continues at coordinate 56,108 of NZ_NPIH01000229.1, forward strand.
TTTCGCATGACATCGCGCGAAATAATTGCTGAATGGAGTTCGGCAGGCGACTCGCCCATACTTCGTTCGCTGCCGGTGCGTACCAAACAAGGACGCATGAGATCAAGGGTGTTTCACGTGCGAGTACGTCTCGCCGATGATCAACGATCCTACGGTTGCCCGATCATCGGCTGATACGTTCGAAGCTACCGGCACCGCGTGCCGACGACAGGATGAACATGTTGACTTCAGTGAATTTCCTCAAAAAGAACGCAACCCGTCTGGTCTGCGTGGCGATGGTCTGCTGCACCGCGTTGCTGACCGGTTGCGCCGGCAGCGGCATCAGAAACACGAGTGAAGCTGGCGCGCAGCTGCAAGTGCGGCCGGACACCATTTACGTGTACACCTTCGACGCCGATCCGGACCAGGTCAAGCTCGACAGCGGCATGCTGCAGAAACTCAAGACGCACCTGAGCGGTTCGTCCGATGCACAGAAGCAGGTCGCCGATGCGGACGCAGTGCGTGAGCAGGTCGCCAACGAAATCGTGCAACAACTGCAGTCGATGGGTCTGCACGCGGTTCGCTCGGATGCCCCCGCCCCGGCCGACCAGAACGTGCTGCTCGTGCAAGGCAGCTTCGATACGATCGACTCGGGCAATCGCCGCCGTCGCACGATGATCGGCCTTGGTGCAGGCAAGAGCCAGGTGAGCAGCACGGTGCAGATTCTGTACAAACCCGCGGGCGGCACGCCGCGTCTGGTACAGCGCTTCGATGCCGATGCGGACAGCGGCAAGGCGCCGGGCGTTGCCGAAACCGCCGGCGTGGGCGCGGCGGCCGGCAGCATCGCGACCACGGCGGCACTCGGCGGCGGTTTGCATGCCGTATCCGAAACCAAACGGGCTGGCGTGTCAGCGGACGCGAAGCGGCTCGCCGATGCGGTGGCGAAACAGATCGCGCAGATTGGTGTGAGCGGCGGGTGGATGTCGACGCAACAGATGAAGGGCTGACGACTCGCCAGTGAATCTGAGCGGCAGCGCTGGTACAGGCAAAAACGCGGCGCGGCGGCGTGGAGCAAACGCCACCCTGCCGCGCGTTGTCGTTCATGCCTTCGTGTAGCGCAGCCACACCGCGTCGTGCTGCGCTTTTTCAACCGATGTCAGCTTCAGATACGCGGGCGCCCGCCACTTGTCCATCGGGACTTCGAACGAAGCAGGATGCTCGCTGCGGCCATCCACGAGCGGCAGAATCAGGACGCTGACTTCGTCGACGAGACCGGCGTTCACGAACGCCCCGCTCACATGCGAACCGCCTTCGACAATCAGCTTCTTCACGCCGAGTTCACGTGCCAGGGTCTGCATCACCTGGTCCAGATCGATTCCGCGCTTGCCGCCGAACACGTACGACACGCCGATCGATTGCAGATAAGCGAGGTAGTCGTCGGCGACCTCTTCGGTCAGTACCTCGATCACGTGCGACTTGAGCGCCGTGTTGCTCTTCCATGCGACACGTCCTTGCGAATCGATCGAGATCGCGTATTGCGCCGCGTTGCGTTCGACGAAATGATCCGTGCGAGGCAGCGCGCTCTTCGCGAGACCTGTCGGATAATCGGCGCCGTGCGAGATTTCCTGCATGGTCACGCGCCCGCAGATCCAGCCGTCGGCTTCGAAGCTGGCGGCGGTGGTCTCGTAAAGGTCGCTGGCGAAGTCGAGATGCCAGCCGTCCGTGAGACTGCGGCCGTCCAGCGACGACATCATGTGAGCGACGATGTAGGGTTTCATAGGGCAAACCTCCTGGTGGTCGACGAGTGGAGGTTCCAGCAAGGGCTGTTCCGCTCGCCGTGTATGGCGCGCGTCAAAGATCAAACCCGCATGACGCAAAAAAAGCGCCGTTCACCCGCAACATTCAACCGCGGGCAAACGGCGCTCATCAGCACCACCGACTCCAGTTCAAACGCTTACGACGCGACCGCGTAACGCTCGAGCCAATGCGCGTACGGCGCGGGCAACGTCCACGACGCGCGCTCGATACCGAGCTTGCGCGCCGCATGATACGGCCAGTGCGGATCGGCCAGATGCGCGCGGCCGACCATCACCAGATCGAGCTGTTGGTTCGCAACCGAGCGGTCCGCCAGTTCCGGCGTATCGATTCCCCATGCCGACGAAACCGGCATGCCAGCCTCGCGGCGCACGCGCTCCGCGATCGGCGCGAGAAACGCGGGCGCCCAGGGAATCGCCGCTGTCGGCGTGGAGAAACCCACGCTGACGCTCAGCATGTCGAGCCCTTCGCGCTTGAAATTTTTCGCGAGTTCGATTGACTCCGCGAGCGTTTCCTCGTCGCGGCCGTCGTATTCGATCACGCCGAAACGCGCGGTCAACGGCAGGTGCTCGGGCCAGACCTTGCGCACGGCGGCCAGCGTTTCCAGCAGGAAGCGGCTGCGGTTTTCCAGGCTGCCGCCGTATGCGTCGTCGCGTTGATTCGAATGCGTCGAGAAGAAGCTCTGGCCGAGGTAGCCGTGCGCGAAGTGCAGTTCGAGCCATTCGAAGTCCGCGTCGCGGGCGCGCTTCGCGGCGGCGACGAAGTCCTCGCGGACCCGTGCGATGTCGTCGAGCGTCATCGCTTGCGGCACTTTCGGCAGATGCGCGCCGAACGCGATTGCCGACGGCGCGATGGTTTGCCAGCCGCGGCTGTCGGCGGCGGCGATGTGGTCGTCGCCCTCCCACGGACGGTTCGCACTGGCTTTGCGGCCCGCGTGACCGATCTGGATGCCCGGCACCGACCCGGCCGCCTTGATCGACGCCACCACCGGCGCGAAAGCCTGCGCCTGCTCGTCGTTCCAGATGCCGGCGCAGCCCGGCGTGATACGGCCTTCCGGCGACACGGCCGTCGCCTCGACGATCACCAGCCCCGCACCGCCGCGCGCCAGACCGGCGAGGTGCACGCGGTGCCAATCGTTGATCAGGCCGTCTTCGGCGGTGTACTGGCACATCGGCGGAATGGCGATCCGGTTGCGCAAGGACACGTCCTTGAGCTTGTAGGGCTGAAACAATGCGGACATCAGGCTAAACTCCACTAAATAGGCTTGTACGGTAGTTCGACGAACATCGAACTACGGAGTATCGCAGAAACCTCTACTATTTGCAGAATGCGCACCTATACCCACCCGGCCGCCGAGGACTTAACCCTCGGGCGGCTCTTTCATGCTCTGAGCGACCCGGTTCGCCTCGAAATCGTCCGGCGCCTGTCCACCGTGGACGAAGCCACCTGTGGCGAACTCGACGGCGGGCGGCCGAAGTCGAGCGTGTCCCATCATTTCCGGATCTTGCGAGAGGCGGGGCTGGTACGCACGCGCGTGGCCGGCACCGTGCATCAGAATTCGCTGCGCAGAGCGGAACTGGACGCTCGCTTTCCCGGTTTGATGGAGGCGATTGTTCGTCAGATCATTGCGGAGCCGGTGGCAGGGGAACCGGCTTGAGCGCAGCCGCCGCAACCCGTGCTATTCGCGCCACAGCCTGCGCATCAGCGCAAGTAAAGCGGTCGGCGCTGTGCCTTTTTGACAATAGCCGTCGAAATTGTGACGTGCCCTGCCAGTTTCCTTGACGTGATCCTCGTCGAGTGACGTGAACGCGACGATGCCGAGACTCTGCGTCGGCAGATAGCTGCGCAAGGCGTTCGCCGTTTCGTAGCCGTCGCGCTCGGGCATCATGATGTCGAGCACCACGACATCCGGCACCCAGTCCCGCACGCAACGCAGCGCATCCGCGCAACTGATGGCGGCACGGGCTTCCACGCCTTCGTACGAGAGGTAGGTAGCGAGCGCTTCGGCCGCGCCAGCGTTGTCGTCGACGACGAGGACGCGCGGCACTTCGTGCAATACCCGGATTTCGCGGGCGCTCCACCGTTGGCAATTAGACAGGGTTCGGGACATGGGAGGCAACGTGCAAGAAAAAACAACAACGCCCAGCAAACCATGTACCAACGCGGCAGGCAGCCTGCGGCGGTGGCGCTCCGCCAAGCGCCTGGCCCAGGCCCTCGAACGGTGCCCTCGCCGGACTTGTCCTCCAGGCGGCCTTACGAACACACATCTCCACCTTTACAAGCCACACGCCTCCCTATTGGTGCAAAAGCGGATCAGATGCCTGAGGCTCATTGTGCTGGCGAATTAAAGGCCGCATAGCCGGCAATTAAAAACGGCGGCTGATAGCGCTGGAAGTGGCCTGAACAATTGGGCGGCTTTCGAGGTAGGAAGCCATATGGACAAAATGTGACGCTGCGATTTTCCCGCTGAGTTGCAATTGCGTTATTTGCTTGGCTTGTTGAACCATGTAGTTCGCGCAAACGTTATCTTTATTCATATTCTTCTCGTCATACTTAAGCGCCCGATGGAGAAAGGTAACAGTTACCAAATGATATTTGACAACTTTACAATGGCCTTTCTTAAAATTGAGACTGGAGGACACGCATGGTTCTATATCACCGTGGCGCAGCGATTCAGGCGTCAAGTGTCAGATACGGCCACACATTCGTCGCGCGCGCCTGCATCCTGAAAGAAGACGGCGAATCCACGTCCTTGGGGGATCTCGGGCAGTTCGCAAGTCCCGCGTGCGCCTATGAATTCGCGGTGCGCTGTGCAAGTGCTTTTGTGGATGGCACGCCGATGCCTCGCTGCCCATTCGGCAAATCGTCACACTTGGACGAAACAGTTAATAACTAGAGCGCGAAGAAAGGGGGACGCCATGTACAAACCTGTATTAAGCCGCTTTCAATATACGCGCCGGCACGGCAAGCAACGCACTTATGACATCACGGTCAATCTCGTGCAAAAGGCTTCCGGCGTCTGTACATACGCCGCATGGGTGCATTATCAGGCTGAATTCAAGGGTTCGGGGTTGATGCTGCCACTCGTCGCCAATACCCCTGATGCCGCCGTGCGCGAAGCACAGATGCGCATTCAGGAAGACATCGACAATCTGATCGGTATTGTCGAGTAGGAATAATTTTGGGCTGCGCAATGCAGAATGAACCGTGCATGCGCGGCCCTCTCGTCGTGCTTATACAAGCAGATCTTCGTAGAACGCACCGAATGGCCGCGCCAGTTTTATTTCGAGTTTCCATAGACCGGCGTCGGGGCACTGATCGAAGTCGCCGAAATTGCCGCTCGATAGATTGCGTGCGGAAATCCGCTGAGGCGATGCCCCTTGATGTCGAGATTCAAACCCCAGTCCAGCGCATCCGCCGGCTCTACGGCGTACTCGTATAACGCCTTGCCGCCGACGCCGGCTGTGCGCCAATGCCGTTCTACATCGTCGAATGCGGTTTTCGCCATCACGCCCGCAGAATTGCAACTCGCAGACGATTGCGAAGTCGCCGCCTATCGGTGCGAGCGCGACGTGCTAGCAACGGGCATAGCGGCGTGGGTGTATGTCGATGCACAGTCGCCGCGACACGGCGAATAGAGGCGTTTCGAGCATCGCCCTTCGGCCGCGCGCCGCGTGTTTTATTCAAGGCAACTCGGCAATATTCAGCCCCATCAACGCCGAGCTCAACGACTTGCCGTGCGCATCGAGCGCGAGCGAACGCGTGACGCCGCCGCCGAGCGCCTCTCCCAGTACGAAGTTGAATGCCGCGAGATGCGGCAATTCATAGCGCACGACCACGCCACGCACGACGTCGCTCAAATGTGATTTCACACGCTCCACAGATAGCTCGCGCCGCAGATGTTCATAATGCTGCGGGTCGTAACAAATGACCGACACGTTCAGTGTATTGCCCTTGTCACCTGTTCTGGAATGGGCAAATTCTCGCAGTTTCATTTCATGCCTCCACAAACTCGAATGCCGGATCGACGTCGACCCGCGGCACCAATACAGACTGAACCGCCAGTACTTCTCGCGTCAGCCTGGTGACGCCTCCGCCGCCAGCGGGGCCATTTGTGTAGAGTGTTTCCACTTCATTGCCAATGCGCAGCGCTTCCTCGGCCGACGCGGTCCGCCCGGTCACACGCGCGCGCACTTCGTACGGCTTTGTGCCGGCTGCTGCGCCCGCAGTCTCGCCATGTAACGCGTTCACACCGATCAGATCGAATCGCAGCTCACTCGTCTGCACGCCGGTCAGTTGCAGCCGTTCACGCACGATATCGAGCGCGAGCCGGCCGCGCTCGATAGCGCCCGGGCCGCCATACGAAATCTGTCCTTCCCCGATGTATCCGTCGGTATATGCCACTGAAACCTTGAGCGTATCGGTGCGCGGCGTGCCGCGTCCGCCGGTCACGCGGACACGATCCGGTGCCTCCTCACTCACGCGAACGCCGGTGAAATCCGCCACGACATCGGGCTGCAGATAGCGCGCCGGGTCGTGAATCTCATAGATCAGTTGCTCCTTGCAGGTCGCCTCGGTCACGCGGCCGCCCGCCTGCGCGACTTTCGTGACGATGACGGAACCATCCTCGCTCACCTCGCCGATCGGAAATCCGAGGCGGGCAAGATTCGGCACATCCTTGAAGCCAGGGTCCGCGAAATAGCCGCCTGTCACCTGCCCCGCGCATTCGAGCAGATGCCCGACGACGGTCGCTTGCCCCAGCGTGTTCCAGTCGTCCATCTTCCAGCCGAATTCGTGGATCAGCGGCGCGGTGAAAAGCGATGGGTCCGCCACGCGCCCCGTCAGCACGATGTCCGCGCCGGCCGCGAGCGCGGCGACAAGCGGCGCGGCGCCGAGATACGCGTTCGCCGAAACGATCCGATCGTTGAACGACGCGACGCTTTGCCCCGACTCGTCGAAATTGAAATGGCCTCGCTGCACGACGTCGAGAACATCATCACCGGTGACCGCGGCGATCTTCAGCCCGCCAAGTCCGAGTTCGCGCGCGATCTGCGCGGTTTTGCGCGCGGCTGCTCGCGGATTCGCCGCGCCCATGTTGGAAATGATGCGCACGCCATTGCGCGCGGCGATCGGCAGCACTGCCCTCATGCGCGCCTCCAGCAGCGGATCGTAGCCGAGTTCGGAATCTTTGCGGCGGCTCTGCTGCGCAAGCGCGATCGTCCGCTCGGCAAGGCATTCGAACACGAGGTAGTCGAGCTGGCCGGATTCGGCCAGCTCGACCGCAGGTTCGATCCGGTCGCCCGAATAACCCGCGCCTGCGCCGATGCGCACGCGGCGGGGGGGTTGAGTTGTCGTCATACGGATACCGCCTGTCGAAAAAGACTCAAAGGGGAAACACGCCGAGCACGACGCACGCGACCGTCATGACGATCGACGCGCCGAACAGCAATGGAAAGCTGAATTTCTGGTGATCGGCGAGATCGATACCGCACAGCCCGACGACGAGAAACGTCGCAGGCGTGAGCGGACTCACCGGAAAACCCGTGGTCATCTGGCCGAGCAACGCGGCCTGACCGACGTGCACCGCCGGCACGCCGAGCTGTCCCGCGACTTCGGCCACCACCGGTAGCACGCCGAAGTAAAAAGAGTCGGGATCGAACAACATGCTAAGCGGCATCGACACGAGGCCTAATGCGACGGGGATATGGCTCGCCATCGCCTGCGGGACAAAGCCGACAGCCGCCTGCGCCATTGCCTTGAGCATGCCGCTGCCCTGCATGATGCCGGTGAATACGCCCGCCGCGAGTAGAATCCCGGCCATCATGAGTGCCGCGCGCGCATGTGCGTCGACACGCTTGCGCTGCATTTCCACGTTCGGATAGTTCACCATCAACGCGATGCACAGGCCCACCATGAACATGATCGCGGGCGGGACCTTTTCGCCGAGCACGACCATTGTGCCGAGCACCACCAGCGTCAGGACAATGTTGAACCAGAAATTCTCTGGCCGCCGCAGCGCCTGTTCTTCCGGTGTCAGTTCGCGCCTCGGCATCGGCACAGCGCCGTCCGCGTGGTGATATCCGAGACGCTCTTCTTCGCGCCGGCCGAGCCAGAATGCCATGCCGAACACGAAGACGAGTCCGACGATCTGCACGGGAATCAGCGGATTGAACAGCGCCGGGATCGGCAGATGCAGCGACGCCGACGCGCGGATCATCGGCCCGGTCCACGGCAGGAAGTTGATGCCCGCCGCCATCGACACCGCGGCGGCAAGCACGCGCCGATCCATTGCCAGGCGATCGTAGAGCGGCAGCATCGCGGGAATCGTCACGAGAAAGCACACGGCGCCGGAGCCGTCCAGATGAATCAGCAGCGCGAGCAGCGTCGTGCCCATCACGATGCGCGTCGGTTTCGTGCCGACCGCGCGCAGTATCCGCTCGATGATCGGGTCCAGCGTGCCCGCGTCGGTAATGGTGCCGAAATACAGAATCGCGAACACGAACATGCCGACCACCGGCGCGAGATTCTTCAACCCGTCGATCACGAATTTGCTCGTCTGAAAGCCGAACCCGCCGATCAGCGAAGCGGCAATAGGCACGATGATGAGCGCGACGAGCGGCGACATCCGTTTCGAAAGGATCGCCCCCAACAGGACGACGATGGTTGCCAGCCCCAGCCATGGAAGCATCAGCTTGTCTCCAGATTTGTCTTTTAGTGGGCCCAGCGTAATTTCGCGCCTACAATAAAGCAATTGAAATGATTTGATTACAACGATCACAAAACGTAATGGATCTAACCTTCCGTGATGTTCGTGCTTTCATCGCCGTGGCGCACGCGGCCAGCTTCACGCGTGCCGCGACGCGCCTGAATGTCTCGCAGCCCGCGCTAACCGTGCAGATTCGGCGTCTGGAGCAGACGGTCGGCGTGCGGCTGCTGGACCGCAACAGCAGGAACGTCACGCTGACACCCGCGGGCCGCGAACTCATGCCCGTGCTGCAAAAGTCACTTCAGGACATGGAGCATGTATTGAGCGACGCCCGCGCGCTCGGCGAAGGGACGAGCGGTACGGTGAGAGTCGCGTGTCTGCCGACCTTCGCCGCGAGCGTGCTGCCCGAGTTGATTCAGGATCTGAAGCAGAAGGTGCCGCGCGCGCGCTTTTACATTCGCGACGTCGTGGCGGCCAGAGTGAATGCGCTGGTGCGCAGCGAAGAGGTCGACATCGGATTGACGGGCGGCGATCTCTGCGACACGGCATTCGAAGTGTTGCATGCCGGCGTCGATCGCCTGGTGGTGGTATGCCCGAAAGAGCATCCGCTGGCGCGCGGGCGGCGTGTGAAGCTCGCAGAACTTGCCCGCGTGCCGCTCGTGCTGACCGCACAGGGGACGAGCGTCAGGGCGGTTGTCGATACCGCGTTTGAAAACCGCGGCTACGCGCCCGACATCGCGTGCGAGCCGACCTACATGATGACTGCGGTAGCGATGGTGCGCGGCGGCCTGGGTGTGACGATCCTGCCTGCCACGGCGCGAGAAGTGCTCGCCGAACCAGGGCTGGTTGCAAGGCCGATCGGCGACCAGGCGTTCGAGCGGCCGATCGCGCTGATCAAGAAGCGTGGGCGCACGCTGCCTGCGGTCACGGAGAAGTTCATCGCGGCGATGAAGAAGAAAGTCGGCGCGACGCGTCGCCGATCATAGACGCGTGGTGAGGCGAACAAACCCTGCGCGAACTGAAACTCGCTGCCCGGCGACTCGCTCTTCGACTATTCGCTAGCCGCTCATCGGCGGGGCGATGCCGTCGCCAACCCGCTTTGTGCGCGCTGCAGCCACTCCCGGTTGTGCTCGCGTGCGTGGCGCGGCCAGTGTTTGGCATCCTGAACGATTTCTGCATACAGGTTATCCGCTCGCTCGCGATCCGCCGCATCCGGCTGCGCCGCCAGCCAGTCCGCGAACAGACAGCGCGGCGCGACGTCGTTCGCGCAGGTTAGTGCCTGCTCGAAGGCCGCACGTGTGCCGGGCGACCCTAGCGCGGCGAGCGTGCGGGCATACAGCAGCGCCGGCTCGCCTTGATTGCGGGCCTGTGGATTGGCCGCGAACAGGCTTGCCAGCGTCGCATCGGCCGCGGTGTAGTTGCCCATTGCAAACTGCGCGCGACCCAGGCCGATCAGTAGCGCCGGGTCGTTGGCGAACGGGCCGTTCGCGGCGGCCTGATAGTGTTCGAGCGCTTCGCTCGCGTTACCGGCCGCCAGCAGGGCTTCGCCGAGCCGCATACGATGCTGGACAGTAGGCGCGCGGTCGAATTGCGCGCGCGCCTCGCGCACCGCGCGATGGGGGTCGACGAACTGCGTGATGGCTTGCGTGGCCGCACGCGCGCCGCGCGATTGGCGCAGGCTCGGCAGGTAGATGGCAAACAGATAGACCACGCTGCCCAGCATAGGGAAAGCAAACAGAATGAAAAGCCAGTACAGGCCCTGCCGGCTGCGCACCGCATGCACCGCAAAGCAGATCGCGACGATGACATGAAGACCGATTCCAAAGAAATATGGCATGTGTATTTGACCTTCGTTCAACCTTCAAGCCGATGAGAGCACCTGCCGGACATGGCCGCGCTGATTCTTGATCGATCAGTTTATTACAGCGGGGCGTTCGCGCGACGTTTAACGCCGCCAATACCTTCAGGCATTGGGCCAATACACGTTGATCGACATTAAGCGGATCGCTTTCTGGAATAGCGGCCGCTCGACGACAACCGACGATGACAGATCAGCCCCAGGCGACCCGGAACGATAAAGAAGGTCAGAAAGTCGTTCCTGTCGAGATCCCAGACCGAACTCACGCCGACCCGATGGCATCCGGCGAGCGCAGGCACCTTCCTCGACTTTTCTCGTGGATCGCTTCAGGCGAAGCGCGCCTACGCTGCTGCCCGTTTCCACACAAAGCGGGCTCGCGAGGTCCACGCGATGCGGCACGCAGCGCGACGGCGCGCGCGCTCCACGCACTCGCCAGGCATTGCCGGTTTGCCAGTCGAAACTTCACCGTCTAAACTGGGTTGGCTGGTGCGATGCAACACAGGCCATGGCGTGTGCATGTCACGCGCGTGACACGCCGCCTCGAGGCTCGCGCGCCGCGTAGTTGCGCTACCCTTTTTATCGCTGATTCTGGTGAAAGCCGCGCGTTTGACAAGGCGCGCCCTGTCTCGCCCAGTTCTGCGCCAGCCGCGTCAACCGCGCACAGGGATGCGACAGGGCCGGGCCGATTATCTGAGGGAATTCGGAGCGACGATGACCCAGCCACAACCGCAATCCGCCCCGCCTGACTTTGGCGCTTCCCCCGTTTCTTATGGCGTGCCGCTCGTGCAGGCCGCCGTCGAGTACTCCATCGATGCCTGGCAACGCGGCGTCCTGTTCGCCGACGTGCTGCGCGAGCGCGGCAACCAGTATCAGGCGCACCTGCTCGACGACACGCCCAACGTGCTCGATTTCGCCGCCGAGTTGATCGTCGACGGAAGAACGTTGCCGCGGCCGGTCAACTATGGCCTCGTGCGCATCATCGCCCCCGACGACCTCAAGCCCGCGCGCGACGCCGCCGGCGCGCACGATCCGGGGCGCCTGCGCCCGTTCGTCGTCTTCGACCCGCGTGCGGGCCACGGCCCGGGCATCGGCGGATTCAAGCGCGAGAGCGAGATCGGCGCCGCCCTGCGCGCCGGACACACGTGCTACTTCGTCGGCTTTCTGCCCGACCCGGTGCCGGGCCAGACCGTCGAAGACGTCATGCGCGCCGAAGCGACGTTCCTCGAAAAAGTCATCGAGTTGCACCCGGACAGCCCCGGCAAGCCCGCCGTGATCGGCAATTGCCAGGCCGGCTGGCAGGTGCTGATGACAGCCGCGATGCGGCCTGAGCTGTTCGGCCCGATCATCGTCGCCGGCGCGCCGGTGTCGTATTGGGCCGGCTGGCGCGGCAAGAATCCGATGCGCTATTCCGGCGGACTGCTCGGCGGTTCATGGCTCACCGCGCTGACCGGCGACCTCGGCGCCGGCCGCTTCGACGGTGCATGGCTCGTGCAGAACTTCGAGAACATGAATCCGGCCAACACGCTGTGGCACAAGCAGTACAACCTCTACGCGAACGTCGACAGCGAAGCGCAGCGCTATCTCGGCTTCGAGAAGTACTGGGGCGGCCATGTCTTCCTGAACGCGGCGGAAATGCAGTACATCGTCGATAACCTGTTCGTCGGCAACCGGCTCGTTCAGGGCGAAATCGTCACCTCGGACGGGATTCGCCTCGATCTGCGCAACATCCGTTCGCCGATCGTCGTGTTCTGCTCCTACGGCGACAACATCACGCCTCCGCCGCAAGCGCTCGGCTGGATCACCGACCTGTATCGCGACGACGCCGACGTTTTCGCTCACGACCAGACGATCGTGTATGCCACGCACGACAGCATCGGGCATCTCGGCATTTTTGTGTCCAGCAGCACGGGACGCAAGGAGCATCACGAGTTCGTCAGCAATATCGATCTGATCGATCTGCTTCCGTCCGGTGTGTATCAAGCGCAGATGGGCAAGAAAGCCGCCGCCACCCGGCACGCGGAACTCGTGGAAGGCGAGCATGTGCTGGCCGTCACGCGGCGCAGCGTCGACGACGTGTGCGCGATCGTGCAACCCGACCCAGCGAGCGACCGCCGCTTCGCGACGGCCGCTTACGTGTCCAATCTCAATCTCGGCCTGTACCGCAGCTTCGTGCAGCCGTGGCTGCATGCCTGCACGACACCGTGGTCCGCCGATCTGGCCAGCCGGTTGCACCCGCTGCGCGTGCCCTACGAATCCTGGTCCGACCGCAATCCGCTCGCGTCGAGCGTCGCGCATCTCGCCGACAGGGTGAAGCAGCAGCGCAAGAGCGTCGCCACCGACAATCCGTTCTGGCAGATGCAGACGCTCATGTCGAATGCGGTCGAAGCCTCGCTCGATTACTACCGCGACATGCGCGACGCAGCGGTCGAGCAGACGTTCGAGACGATCTACGGCGCACCCTGGCTGCAGGCGATGGCCGGCCTTCCCCCCGCGGATGACAGCGAGAAAGCGGCCGTGTCGCAACCGGACGCGGCACAGGAACCCGACGCGGCGATCGTGGCCGAGCACCAGCACCAGCACCAGCGCCTGCGCGCGGCGATGACGGCGGGTGGTCTGATCGAAGCGAGCGTACGCGCGTTGCTGTTCGTGCGCCGCACGCATGGCGAAGCCGACGAACGCCGCTTCAATCTCGCGCGGGCGTTGCTCGGCACGCTCTCCGATCGCGGGATTCTGGCGTTCAAAACGGTGGTGCGCGAACAGGCCGCGTTGCTGCGCTTTGACAGCGAGGCCGCTCTCGACGCGCTGCCCGGCATGCTGAAGGGCGCGCCGTCGGCCGAAGTACGCTCCGCCGCGCGCCACCTCGAGCAACTCTCCGCGACGCTCGTCCTCGATGAGCACGAACGCGCCGACCTCGATCGGGTGCTGGCAATTTTCAAAGCGGCCGAAAAAGGGAAAACGACGCAGCGTAGCGAGGTTCGTCAGAAGGTCGAATGACGCGCGCGTCACTGCCTGTTCGCCCGGCGCCGCATCGTCGCCGGGCGCCCATCACGTTGAGACATCGAGGGTCCATCACATGGAACACAAACGCGAGAAGTACGAGCGGCTCGTCTCGTTTGCCGCAACGCTGCCGCCTACGCCGACCGCGGTCGCGCATCCCGTCGATCACGATTCGCTGTCGGCGCTCATCGAAGCGGCGCGGCTTGGCCTGATCGCACCGATTCTCGTCGGACCACGCGCGAAGATCATGGCCGCGGCGCAAGCCGGCGATCTCGATCTCGGCGATCTGCCGATCGTCGACGCGCCGCACAGCCACGCCGCCGCGGCCGCTGCCGTGCAACTCGTGCACGAAGGCCAGGCGCAAGCGCTGATGAAGGGCTCGCTGCACACCGACGAGCTGATGGCCGAAGTGGTCGCGCGCGGCACCGGGCTGCGCACCGAACGCCGTGTGAGCCATTGCTTCGTGATGGACGTGCCGGGCCGCGAGGACGCGCTCATCATCACCGACGCGGCCGTCAACATCTCGCCGACGCTCGACGAGAAGCGCGACATCGTGCAGAACGCAATCGACCTGGCCCATGCGTTGCGCTTTCCCGAGGCACGCGTCGCGATTCTCTCGGCGATGGAAACCATCAACTCGAAAGTGCCGTCGACCCTCGACGCCGCCGCGCTCTGCAAGATGGCCGACCGGCAGCAGATCACGGGCGGCATCCTCGACGGCCCGCTCGCGCTCGATAACGCAATCAGCGTCGAGGCCGCGAAAATCAAGGGCATCGCGTCGCCGGTCGCGGGACACGCGAACATTCTCGTGGTGCCGGATCTCGAAGCGGGCAACCTGCTTGCCAAGAGCCTGTCGTTTCTCGCGGGCGCGGACGCCGCCGGCATCGTGCTCGGCGCGAAGGTGCCGATCATTCTGACGAGCCGCGCCGATTCGGTCATGACGCGGCTCGCGTCCTGCGCGGTGGCTTCGCTCGTCGCGCTCGCGCGGCGCGAGGCGTTAGCCGCCGCCGTCGTCTGAGGCGCCGGCATGGACGTCATTCTCGTCATCAACTCCGGTTCGTCGAGCATCAAGTTCCAGGCGTTCTCGGTGAACGGCGCCACGCTCGATCCGCTCGCGGGCGGCAAGCTCGAAGAGCTTTACACCGCGCCGCGCCTGCTGGTGAAGCGGCACGACGGCGAAGTGATCGACGAGCGCCGCTGGCCAGCGGGCGAACTCCTCGGTCACGACGACGCCATCGCGTTCCTGTTCGACTGGCTGCGTGCGCATGCCGGTGCCTCGACTTTGGTGGCCGTCGGCCATCGCGTCGTGCATGGCGGCGACCGTTATGCCGAGCCGGTGCGTATCGACTCCGAGGTACTAGCCGCGCTCGAAGCGCTCGTGCCGCTTGCGCCGCTACATCAACCGCACAATCTCGCCGCGATCCGTTCGATCACGGCGCGCAATCCTCTCGTACCGCAGATCGCCTGCTTCGACACTGCCTTCCACCACACGCAGCCGGCCGTCGCGACACGCTATGCGCTGCCGCCCGACATCACGAGCCGCGGCGTGCGGCGCTATGGTTTCCACGGTTTGTCGTACGAGTACGTGGCGAGCGTGCTGCCGCAATTCAGCGAGCGGGCGGCGCGCGGCAAGACGGTCGTGCTGCATCTCGGCAACGGCGCGAGCATGACGGCGCTCGATCAAGGCAGGAGTGTTGCGAGCACGATGGGCTTTACCGCCGTCGAAGGACTCGTGATGGGTACGCGCTCGGGCAGCCTCGACCCCGGCGTCGTGCTGTGGATGATCGAAGAAGCGCAGATGGATGCGCACGCCATCGGCTCGCTGCTGTACAAGCGCTCGGGGCTGCTCGGCGTCTCCGGCATTTCGAGCGACATGCGCACGCTGCTCGCGAGCGACGCGCCCGCCGCGGCCGAAGCAGTCGATCTGTTCTGCTACCGGATTTCGCGCGAACTCGGCTCGCTTGCCGCCGCGCTCGGCGGACTCGATGCGATCGTGTTCACCGCGGGCATCGGCGAATTTGCGGCGCCGGTGCGCGAGCGCGTGTGCCGCGCGGCCGCGTGGCTCGGCGTGTCGCTCGATGCGGGCGCGAACGCGCGGCACGGGCCGCGTATCAGCGATGCGCACAGCGCCATTGATGTTTGGGTCATTCCGACCAACGAGGAACTGATGATTGCCCGGCACACGCTCGAACGACTGGAGACATGAGTATGGACAAGCCATCCGCGCAGCTATTCGCGCAACACAAGGTGCTGATCGTCGGCATCGCCAACGAACACTCGATCGCCTATGGCTGCGCGCGTGCATTCCGCGAACTGGGCGCGGATCTCGCGATCACCTATCTGAACGACAAGGCGAAGGCTTACGTCGAACCGCTCGCGGAAGAACTGGGCGCGTCGCTCCTGCTGCCGCTCGACGTCTCGAAGCCCGGCGAACTCGACAGCGTGTTCGATACGATCCGCGAACGCTGGGGACGGCTCGACGTCGCCGTGCATTCAATCGCATTTGCACCGAAGGAGGATCTGCAGGGCGGTCTGCTCAACAGCTCCGCCGAGGGCTTCGCGAAGGCGATGGATGTCTCGTGTCACTCGTTCATCCGGATGGCGCGGCTCGCGGCGCCGCTGATGAACGAAGGCGGCTCGCTGTTCGCGATGAGCTACCTGGGCGCGGCCCGCGTCGTGCCAAACTACGATCTGATGGGCCCGGTCAAGGCGGCGCTGGAAGCGTCGTGCCGTTATCTCGCGCACGAGCTCGGGCCGAAGCACATTCGCGTGCATCCGATCTCGCCGGGGCCGTTGAAGACACGCGCGGCGTCGGGGCTGAAGGACTTCGATTTGCTGCTCAACGAGGCGGCGGAACGGGCGCCGATCGGCGAGCTCGTGGATATCATGGATGTCGGGTATACCTGCGCGTTTCTTGCGACGCGTTATGCGCGGAGGATGACGGGGAACACGATTTTCGTCGATGGGGGCGTGAGCATCATGAATGGGTAGCGCGGGTCGTCCATCACGAATCGCGCCCGGGCAAAGACGCGCTGCGCGCTGGCGGGACTCGCAGTTCGAGTCGCGCCACAAACCGCTGTTCATCACTTCGGGGCAAATCGCCCTCCTTCCGTTAGCACCCGTAAAATTAGAACCAGGAGCCTGGTAGTCAACTCGCGTGCCCGACCGATCGAGCCGAGCCGCCACCGAAAAGCCCATGGCAGATCGAGCAAACGCGGCTAGGCGGAAGGTTCCCGGCATCGGCGAAACATAGCGCAAATCACACGATCCAGACCATGCCAGCTCACGCGGACGCCACGACCGCCTACACGAAGCGCTTCGACGCCGTACTCGCGCATATCGATGCGAACCTCGAAGGCGACCTGTCGGTGGATGCGCTGAGCCGCATTGCGAACTTCTCGAAGTTCCATTTTTTCATCGACAGTTCGCCGCCTATGTGGGCGTGCCAGTCGCGCGCTACGTGCAACTGATGCGCTTGCGTCCTACGCGATGCGCACCACAGACGGCATTGCGGCACATCGCCCACCGAACGCATTCGCCACTTCGGTCCGACTATCATTATGCCGTCGAAAATTTCAGCGTAAAATGCGCCTTCCGCCGCGATGTACCGGCGTGAAAGAGCCTTTACGTCAGCGATGCATGTCGATCTCATTACCCTTTATCTACTAGCGATCGGAACGCTTCTCGCCAGTTCCGGGATGACGCTGTGGGAGAGTCGCACGCATCCCAAGCGCAGCAAGGAATTGAAAATACTGGCAGCGGGTTATGCCACGCTCGCCATCGGCTGTGTGGCGGCGTTGTTCCGGCGCGGCCTGCCCGGCTCGACGGGCTCTGCGTTGAGCAATCTCGTCATCGTCAGCGGCTATCTGTTGATCCTGCACGGCGTCGCCTTGCTGAACCGGCGGCAATACCGCACCGGCTCAATCGTCATGCTCGGCATGCTGGCGCTCGCGTGGGCAGTGGCGGGCACGCGCTGGCAAGGCATCATGTGGGACTACGTGAGCTCGATTCCGATCGTGGTGGCTTGCGGCATGACGTCTCTCGAACTGCTGCGAAACGACGGCATGAAGTCGCTGCAATCGCGGTACATCGCCGTGGCCGTGTCCGGGATTCATGCGCTCTTTTATGCGTTCCGAGCCCTCATCCTGCCGTGGCTGGCGATGACTTACGGGCGCGACGTCCTCGCGGTCGTCGGCAAGATCACGATGTACGAAGGCGTCCTGTACTCGGTCATTCTGCCGATGACCTTGCTCACGCTCGTGCGCGAGGAAGCCCACGGTCAGCTGTTGCAGGAATCGCAAACGGATTATCTGACCGGCCTCGGTAATCGCCGATGGTTTTTCGAACAGGGTGCGCGCGTCCTTCGTGACAGCGACGCGTCCCGACCCGTTTCACTGCTTGCCTTCGACCTCGATCACTTCAAGACGATCAACGATCGATACGGTCACGAAACCGGAGACCGGGTCCTTAAATCGTTTGGAGAAGTTGCTCGCGGCGCGTTGGGGCCCGACGCGATTCTCTCGCGCATCGGCGGAGAAGAATTTGCCGCCCTGCTGCCCGGCGAGGACAGCCTGCGTGCCAGAGAGACGGGGGAGGCGCTGCTCAGGCGGTTCGCCGGGACGATCTCGCACCGGACCGACGGAATCGGCATACAGGCCACGGTGAGCATCGGCCTCGCCTATTCCGAAAGCGGAGCGGCCACGCTTGCCGACCTGCTGGCCGCTGCCGATCAGGCTTTGTACAGCGCGAAATCGTTGGGCGGCAATCGGCTTGAATTGGCACGGAGCGCTTCAGGCAGCCAGTCGGCGGATGATGGCATTGGCCGTCGCGATAGAAGCGCCGTGTAAGCGCGCAGGCTACATTTCAATATGGGTTCAGTCGCTGGCGGCGTCGATCGCGCCAGCCTCGATGCATGTTTCCCGCCGACATCGAAAGCCCTATACCGCCTAACGCGGCACAGTCGTTGCGAAAAAATCCTGATCTCAGGAAAATGACGATAGCCTCTGGCGGATTGAACCTGTACTCGCTCCTGGGCTGGGCGCGCTTACCGGCATTGCGCGGACGAGCGCAACATGAGACTCGGAATCGGGCCGTTTGCACCTGCTGTACGGTGTCGCTCGAATGGAGGGAGACGTCATATGGAGACCCACCGATGAAGTGGCCGATGCTTGCCTCGTTGGTTTTATTGCTTGCTGGCTGCGCAGCGGGCGGCACACCGGAAAGCGCGGCACACTTGAGCGCAACGCAATGCCGCGACCTGGCCGCGCTCAGAAGCAACGCGCCTCCAACCCCGGAACGAAGCCGTAGCGAACTCGCGGCGTTAAGGCAGGCGGGTTACGACCCATCCAAGTGGTTGGACCCGCACTACCCGGAAGATCTGCAAGCGGCACAGCGTCAGGTCGACCGCTGGTTTGTGACGGAATGCAAGCCGCCGCCGGGTTGACGTCAAACTCGTTCGATTCGCGCGAATCTTACTTCAGTGTCGTTCGACGACGGGCTGTCCCGCTGTCTATTCATCACCAACTGCACCCGTACCGGCCTCCATTCTCAAAACCGTACCGGTACTGTACCGGCCCATCTCGATAGAATCTACTCCACTGTCCTCTCGCCGACACCGGAGTCGTCATGTCTTGCTTCACTCTCAGTGCGCTGCCCGCCGGCATTCTGTTCGCGCTCGTCACTACCATCACGCCCGGCCCGAACAACACGATGCTGCTCGCCTCGGGTGTCAACTTCGGCTTCCGCCGCACGCTGCCGCATCTTTCCGGCATCAGTCTCGGCGTCGTGCTGTTGATGCTGTCGGTCGGCATCGGTCTCGGTGAAGCCTTCGTCCATTTCCCCGTGCTGTACACGGTGCTCGAAGTGGCGAGCGTCGCCTATCTGCTCTATCTCGCGTGGAAAATCGGCACGTCGGGCGAGTTGAAGGTGAAGTCGGGCGAACGCCGGCCGATGCGCTTTCACGAAGCGATCGCGTTCCAGTGGGTCAATCCGAAAGCATGGATGATGGTGCTGACCGCCGCCACGACGATCCATCTCAGCGAGAGCTACAGCATGAACGCCGTCGCGATGGCGGTGATCTTCTACGTGATCGGCTTTCCGTGCATCTGCCTGTGGGCCGGCTTCGGCACCGCGATGCGCCAGGTGCTGGCGGACCCGAAGCGCTTGCGCGTCTTTAACGTGGCAATGGCACTGTTGCTCGTGTTCTCGCTGTACCCGATCGCACTGCGCCTGATCGGCGTGAGCGCCTGACCGGGCTGAACGGACCCGCCTAGAGCGTGCCTCGCCCGACTCGTTCGATGAAGCGCCACAGCGCGTCGTCGAGCGAGTACGGCGCATTGAAACGGAACCAGGCGCTCGGCGCATCGTCGGGGCGGAAGTAGGAGCCCGGCGCGAGCCAGATGCCGTGCGACAGAGCGGCCGTCGCCACTTCGCCGGCCCGCCCGGCCTCGATCGGCAGGCGCGCCCACAGAAAGAGCCCGGCGCGCGGCCGGTGGAACACCTCGAGACCGAGCGAATCGAGCCGCTCCTCGACGCTCGCGTGCGCGAGCTTGAGCCGCTCGTTGACCGCCTCGACATGACGCGCGTAACGCCCTTCGAGCAGCACCTTGTCGACGATCCGCTCGATCGCCTCCGACGATGTCAGCCCCACCGCCATTTTCGTGCGCGCCAGTTCGCGCAGCACGGCCTGCTCGGCGACCACGTAGCCGCAGCGCAGCCCCGGCGTCACCGTTTTCGAAAAGCCGCCCACGTAGAGCACGCGCTGCAGGCCTTCCATCGCGGCAAAGAGCGGCGCGCCGGATGGCGCGAGTTCGCGGCTCACGTCGTCCTCGATTACCCACATGCGCTGGCGTTCGGCGATCTGCAGCAACCGGAACGCCGCCGACATGCCGAAAGTCGCGCCGGTCGGATTCTGCAGCGTGGTGTTCACGAAGATCGCCTTCGGTTTGTGTTCGGCGACCAGCGCTTCGAGCACATCCGTATCGACGCCCGCCGGCGTACGCGGCACGCCATGCACGACCAGTCCCGCCAGTTTCAGAATCTGCAGCAGGTTGCAGTAGCCGGGATCTTCGACGATCACGACATCGCCCGCGCGCAGCAGCGTGCGCACGATCAGATCGAGCCCTTGGGTCGCACCCTGCGTGAGCAGCACATTGGACACATCGACGGGCAGGCCGCGCCGGTCGAGCTGTTCGGCGATCCGCTCACGCAGCGGCGCGAAACCGTACGGATGCCCGTAGTCGCCGAGGCGCGCCGCCGGCACCCGGCTCGTTGCGCGCAAGGCGTGCTGCAAGCCGGTCTCGTTGATCCACTCGTTCGGCAGCCAGCCGCCGCCCGCCTTGATCGGCACCGAATGGTCGGCGAACACGTCGGACAGCAGCCAGGTCGCGGTGAGGCTCGGCGGCTGCCAGTCGGTGGCGGCCGTGCGCGTGGACGGCGCGCGCGCCGCCACGCGGTAGCCGGAGCCGCGCCGCGCGACCACGAGGCCCATCGACACCAGCCGGTTGTACGCCTCGGTGACCGTGAAGGTGCTCAGCTGATGGCTCTGCGCGAGTTGCCGCACCGACGGCAACAAGGCGCCCGCGCGCAGCGACTGCGCCTCGATGGCGCGCGCGAAGCCTTGTACCACCTGCTCGACGAGCGTGGGAGCGGCGCGCCGGTCGCGCGCAAGTTCTAATTCGATCATGGTCAGCACGGAATCGGGGCGAAGAGGCGGGTCGCGGCAAGCGGCCAAGGCGGTCGACGTGGCGCCTCGCTTCCGTCGACACAGTTGGCGCCAATGCGCCAATACAGTTGGCATCGCACTACGTCAACTGTTTATGCCGCCATTAAACCGCGAACGCTACAGTTTCGCCATGCCCCAACGGAAATCCCTTGGGGAGACTACTTCGAGGAGATGCCCACATGACTTCGCGCCCCGTCATCGACGATCTGTCGTCCTTCTGGATGCCCTTCACCGCCAACCGCCAGTTCAAAGCCGCGCCGCGCTTGCTGGAATCGGCCAAGGGCATGTACTACCGCAGTACGGACGGCCGCGAAGTGCTCGACGGCTGCGCGGGCCTGTGGTGCGTGAACGCCGGCCACGGTCGCGACGAGATCGTCGCCGCGATCACGCAGCAACTGTCGACGCTCGACTTCGCGCCGACCTTCCAGATGGGCCATCCGCTCGCCTTCGAGGCAGCCACCAAGGTCGCCGAGCTGATGCCGGCCGGCCTCGATCGCATCTTCTTCACGAACTCAGGTTCGGAATCGGTCGACACCGCGCTGAAAATCGCGCTCGCGTACCACCGCGCGCGCGGCGAAGCGCAGCGCACCCGGCTGATCGGACGCGAACGCGGCTACCACGGCGTGGGCTTCGGCGGCATTTCGGTCGGCGGTATCGCGCCGAATCGCAAGACCTTCTCCGGCGCGCTGCTGCCGGCGGTCGATCATCTGTCGCATACGCACAACCTCGAACACAACGCGTTCTCGAAGGGTCAGCCCGCGTGGGGCGCGCATCTGGCCGAGGAACTGGAGCGCATCGTCACGCTGCACGATGCGTCGACGATCGCCGCGGTGATCGTCGAACCGGTGGCCGGCTCGACCGGCGTCCTGATTCCGCCGCAAGGCTATCTGCAGAAGCTGCGTGAAATCTGCACGAAGTACGGCATCCTGCTGATTTTCGACGAAGTGATCACCGGTTTCGGCCGCGTCGGCAAAGCGACTGCCAGCGAATACTTCGGCGTCACGCCCGACCTGATCACCATGGCGAAGGCCATCAATAATGCGTCGATTCCGATGGGCGCGGTCGCGGCCAGCCGCACGATCCACGACACGATCGTCAACAGTGGTGCGCAAGGCGCGATCGAGCTGTTTCACGGCTACACGTACTCGGCTCATCCGGCCGCAGCGGCCGCCGCGGTGGCGACACTCAACCTGTATCGCCGCGAAGGCCTGTTCGAGCGGGCAGCCACGCTGGCGCCAACCTTCGAAGCCGCCGCTCATTCGCTGCGCGGCGCGAAGCACGTGAAGGACGTGCGCAACCTCGGCATGATCGCGGGCGTCGAACTCGAATCACGCGACGGCGCACCGGGCGCGCGGGCTTACGAAGCGTTCGTCAAATGCTTCGAGGCGGGTGTACTGGTGCGCTTTACGGGCGACATCCTGGCGTTTTCGCCGCCGCTCATCATCAACGAAGAGCAGATCGCGCATATCTTCAAGACCGTGGGTGAGGTGCTGGCCACCGTGCAGTAAGCGCGGGGCGGGTGTAAAAACGGATGCACGCGTTTGCGTGCGCCCGTTTTCTTTTGAAAGGACGCGCGCGCCTGCCCGGCGGCAAGCACGTGGTCCACCCGAGCGAGCAAGTGTGAACAACGCGCGCGCAACACCCGCGTATGCGTCACATTCTTCGGCAGTGCATATGCAGCCCGCTCATGCGCCGCGTTCTCGCGGGAACACGCGCGAAGCCGCCTCCGCGCCAGCCGCCTCAATGATGCGCCCGCGAAGCCCGTGTATGCGCCGCCTTCTTCGCCGCGGCCGACCGACCCGCCGCACCCTTCGTCGCAGCAGCCTTCTTCGCCGCCGCTGACCGGCTCGCCGCCGGGCGTTTGGCCGCCGCCGATTTCGCCTGTTTCGACATCGCCGCAGGCGACGCCCCGGCGCTGCTTTCGCGCTTCAGCGCATTGGTGGACGCGCGTGAGCGCTTGGCGCCAGGCTCCGTGCTCGCGCTCTTTCGCGCCGTGCTCTTGTGCTGCCCGGCGGAGTTGTCCTTGTCCGCTTTCTTGCGGGTCGCCTCGCTCGCCGCGCCTTTCTTCGGCGACTTCACGCTGACACCCGCCCGACGCGCTTCCGACAGGCCGATCGCAATCGCCTGCTTCGCCGACCTGACGCCGTGCTTACCGGCGCGCACCTTGTCGACCTGCTCCTTGACGAACTCTCCTGCCTGGGTGCTCGGTGACTTGCCGGCGCGTTTGTCGGCCGCGGCACGTTTGAGGGTTTTCTGTTCCGGCATGACGGTTCTCCAGTTGACTGTGGCCTCTGTCATGCAGCAACGGCTGTGCCGGGGGCCGCTAGTCTGCCGTGGGGATCGGTCGAACAACGCCGACACTCCGGCATTTCGAGCGGCGGGGCTCGCGCGTGTCGGCGGGACGGCGTATGGTATCGGCAAGGGTTGGCGCCACGGTCCGGCCCGACGGGAGACGTCCATGAAGATACCTACCGTTCGCGCGGGAGCGCATATCGAAGGCGTGCACTGGGTCGCCGAATACGCGGAAGACGTTCACGAGATTCGCGTGTTTCGCGAAGGCCAGGAAGTGGATGTGCACAACGCGCCATCCACCCTCTTCGGCGATGAAGAGAATGCAGGCTCCAAGAGCACCGCCGATCATCGCGCGGTCGAAGCCGCGGTGCTGGCTTATCTGCGACGCTTCGTCATCGAGCACGATGCCGAGGAGTAGCGCCGTTGCTCGCGTGCCGGGCGGCACGGTTTGGCTTTCTGCATGAGACAGCCGCGTCAAGCCGGAAGCTGGAGGGCTTGTCGGTCATTACGAGTGAGGCATACGCGGCAGCCAACGCTTTGAATCCGTTGTTCAAATGCGCCTGGCTTACGTTGACCGTCAATTCAGCCCTGGATGCGGTGGGCTTGACGGCATCAGTTGTAACGTCGTGGCGGGCGCGTACCACGATCACATTGTTGTTCCCCTCGAATCGGCACAGACGGCAATGCACGTACTTCATCAATTGCAGACGGATGAAGGCATCGCATAACGACCGGCGAATGACGTTTCAAGAAGGTGACGGCCGAACTGGCGCGAGCTTCGAACCGGAGCTCCGCTTACGCGATTAAACCGTCACGACAGTCTTGCGCTCCGCCTTGCTGTCGATGCTGTGGCGGACGCATTGCCTTACTGCATGATGCGAGCGGCGCAGACATCGCCGGCGCATGCAGGTCCAGCTTAAGCCTCTCCAAGCACGGCCGCTTCGAATCCCCATGAGCCCTGGGTCGGCTGGCTATTCCACCGCGCTCCCCGAACCTTTGACGCGCTTTCGTCGAGTGCCTCCAGGCAATTTCACTGATCAAGTCCGCGTGAGACCCCAGCATTCTTTTTTTGTCAGTAGAATGCTGCAAATCGCAAAGGTCCGGACTGTTCCGAAACTGGCTATCGCGAGATCACGCGATAAGCGAAATGCATAACCTGACTGGCCGATGCAGACCGGGAGGAAGTGGTACGGCACCCGGAAAGAAACGGGTTGCCGGGGCGGCAACTGAAATACCGATGGCGACGCTTCATCACCTGGACCAGGGAAACCATCGACGCTGAACCAGCCGACCTGCTGGCCCAGGTATGGCACCAGATTTCAAACCAACTTGTCGTCGTACTTACCTAGCCACAATACTGTGTATTCCAAAACGCAAATCGATCCGGTAGTGAGCTTCCGCAACTCGCAGGGCGAGCAGGTGCGAGGCACGATCATCAATCTCCAGCGCAAGTCCCTGGTGATGGAGGTCTATAACCCGTACTCGATTGTCCAGGTCAGCGAGGTGCTGAACGACCTGTCGGTCAAGATGGGCGTGGAACACGCCTATTCGGGCAAGGCGGTCGTCATCAGCATGGTCAATACCGGCCTGACAGCCATTGTCTCGGTGACGCTGATCGCCGAGTGGCGGGAACTGAGTGGCGGCACGCTGGAAGCGCGCGCGGTGGGGGAAGAAGCACGCCGGTTCGCGCAGGACTGGACCGAGCGTTTCCAGATCCGCCGTGACTACCAGATCGCGGTCAACCAGATCCGGGCTTTCCTCTCAGACATGTCGCGCTGGGTCGAGCAGGCGGACCTCGCCGACACCATGCCGAAGGAAGGCAAAAGCCTGCGCGAGGACTTTTTCCTCGAACTGGCGTCGCCACTGATGGAAAGGACCAAGCTCTACTTCGACGAATTCGAAGCCGAGGCACAGTTGGTCGACCCGGAACTGGCGCCGGCACATCGTGCCTTTGCCCAGGCCGCGCTCCATCCCCTGCTGCTGCGCTCGCCCTTCGTCTTCCGCACCTTCACGAAGCCGCTGGGTTATGCCGGTGACTACCAGATGGTCAACCAGATGCTCGACGATCCCCGTCAGGGTCCGAGCACGTATTTCCAGATCGTCAACGCGGCCTTCCTGCAGACGGCTGTGGCACGCGCGCACCGCAATCGCGTCGATCTGCTGGTGGACTACCTGACCCGGCTGGCCAATGAAGCGCGCGCCGCGCGGCGGCCGTTCCGGGTGCTGAACGTGGGTTGCGGCCCCGCTCAGGAGATTCAGCGTTTCATGCATGAATACGACGAGCCGGAGTGGCTGACGTTCGAGCTGCTCGACTTCAGCCAGGAGACACTGGACTGGACGCGCGAGCGCCTCGCGTCGATCGCACAGAAAATGGGTCGGCGCATGACCATTAGCTACACGCATGATTCGGTGCACCACCTGCTCAAGCGCCGGATGGATGCGGATGCACCGGACGTCCGCGAGTTCGACGCGGTCTATTGCGCGGGCCTCTTCGACTACCTGTCCGACAAGGTCTGTGCCCGGCTGAACCAGCATTTCGCGAGCCGCACCAGACTGGGCGGCCGCCTGCTCGTCACCAATGTCCACGCCGACAACCCGGAGCGCTTCAGCATGGAACATGTGCTGGAGTGGTACCTGATCTATCGCAACGAGGCACAGATGGCGGAAATCATGCCGGAGAACTGCGGCGAGCCGCGCCTGTACACGGACTCGACCGGGGTTAACGTGTTCGCCGAGGCGGTGATCGGCCAGCAACAAGTAGCCTGAGATGACGACATCCCTGGCTGGGCTACATTCGAACTATCGGGAAGAGTTGCGCGACTACCGGTTGCTGTGCAGCAAGGCCGGCGGCCTGACCGTGATCGCGCTCGTGCTGATGGGCGTGGCGCTGGACTATGTCGTATATCCGGCTGAGCAGGAGCGCTTTGCCATCGTTCGGGTGCTCACCAGTGCAGCGATCGGCCTGGCCTTGCTCTCGCTCTATACGAACACGGGCAAACGCCAGGTGCAGGTCATCACCTTCCTCTGGCTGCTGCTGCCGCAGGCAATGATCTCCTGGATGATTTACGTCACACAGGGCGAGGAGTCGCTGTTCTATGCCGGGCTCATGCTGACGATCTTTGCGGTCGGGATCCTGTTCCCCTCCGGCTACCGTCAGACGCTCGCATTCGGCCTCGCCACGGTCTGCCTCTACTACATCGCCTGCGTGGCACATCCGGGTGGCATACAGAACCCGAGCAAGTTTCAGTTCCAGCTGATCCTGATCTTCTTCTGCGCGTTGGCCAGCTCCATTTACACCTTCTTCAACGAGAAGGGCCGTTTCCAGCTTTTCCGGCTAAAGGATGAGCTGGCACAGAAAAACGAACAGCTCGCCCGTACCAACGAAAGTCTGGCGCAGATCAAAGGCCAGTTGCTGCAACAGGAGAAGATGGCTGCAATCGGCACGTTGTCCGCGGGGCTGCTCCACGAGGTCAACAACCCGGTGAACTTCTGCCTGATGGCCATCGAAATAGCCATGGAGGAACCGCAGGCCCAGGACAGCCCGTCGATGCTGGAGTGCCTGACGGACGTCAAGCAGGGCATGCAGCGCATCCAGCACATCGTGTCGGATCTGAAGACCTTTGCCTACCGCAAACCCGGCGCTGCGGCCGATGATGTGCCGTTCCTGTTCGAGAAGGCGCTCGACTCGTCGACGCGGCTGAGCGCGCACGAGCTGCGCGGCGTGAAGCTCACGCGCGAACTGCCCGGCGACACCCTCGTACTCGGCGACGAAGCCGCCATCATCGGCGTACTCATCAACCTGTTCTCGAATGCCGCCCTGGCCATGCACAAAGCCGGCACCGTATCGCCGCAGATTCATGTCACGGCGCAATGGCACGACGACCGCCTGCACGTGAACGTGCGCGACAACGGCCCGGGGATCGCCGCGGAGAATCTGGCGCGGGTGTTCGAACCATTCTTCACGACCCGCGAAGTCGGGCAGGGCCTCGGCCTTGGCCTGTCCATCAGCTATGCGGTGGTGGAGCGGCACGGCGGCACCCTGTTTGCAGAAAGCGAGCTGGGCAAGTGGACCGCGTTCAACTTCGACCTGCCGCGTGTCGAGTGATGTCGAGATGAAAGAAAACCCGCAAGCTCGGCAGACTGTCGTCTACGTCGATGATGAAGAATTGGCCCGCAAGTATTTTGCGCGCGCGGCCGGCAGCGACTATGAAGTACTGCTCGCCAGTGGCGCGGACGAGGCCATGTCGATCCTGCGCCGCGAAGGCGCACGCGTGGCGATCCTGGTGACCGACTTCCGCATGCCCGGCCAGCACGGCGACGACCTGCTGCGGGACGTCTCCCAGGCGTATCCGCATATCGTGCGTATCCTGGTGACGGCCTACGCGGACAACAACGCGCTCCAGGGCGCGGTCAACTCAGGCGAAGTGTTTCGAATCCTGGAGAAACCGCTAGGCGTGGGCAGGGTCCGCGAGGTGCTGGCATTGGCGACAACAGCCTCAGTGTTGCGCCCGGGCTGATGCAGCGCTTGCCGACCGCCTCCGTTATCACGAACGCCGGCCTTGGCGGGCTTCGGCATGATTTTCTGCAACCGCGTCATGCAGTCCTTTGGCAGGAGTATCAGGATCGCATCCGCGTCCGGCGCCGGCAGGACCGTGACGCCGGAATTCCCCAATTTCAAGGATCGAATGCACAGGAGTGACCAATGAGCAATACGATTGCCGACCAGACACCGCCGCCGGCGATTCTGTTCGTTGATGACGAAGCCACCGCGCTCAAATACTTCGAGCGCGCCATCGGCGCGATCGCGCCGGTGGTGACGGGCGCCTCCGTGGAGGACGGCAAGGCAATGCTGGATGCCCACGCCGGCAGTCTGGCCGTGCTGGTGTCCGACCAGCGCATGCCCGGCGAATATGGCAACGAACTTCTGCGCTATGCGCGCGAGCGCTATCCGCACATCGTCCGGATCCTGACGACGGCCTATTCGGAGCTGGACCAGACCGTCGAGGCCGTCAATCAAGGCCAGATTCATCGCTATATCAAGAAGCCGTGGGACATCACCGCGCTGCGCATGGAGATGAAGCAGGCGCTCGAGCTGTCGGGACTGCGCAAGGAGCGCGACCAACTCGTACGCGAGAAGCTGGGGGTGCTGCAAACGCAGACCGTGGCCACCCGCATCGGCATAGTACACACGCTATGCGCCAGCCTCATCGGCCCGGGCCGCTTTCAGCCGGTGGAAACCTACCTGGCCGGCACCGAGCTAGCCGGTACGCGCAATGTGGAGCCGGACTGGCAGCGTATGGACTACGCCGACCTGGTGCGTGCCGAGAGCGAATGCAGCGGCAGCTTCGGCCACGCGGTCAGCACACGCCTCTCGGAGTTGCGTACGCAGAATGCCGGCCGCAGTGCTGTTGATGCGGTGCAGGTCTTCGTCGAAGTGCTCGGTGCCACGGTACGCGGCGGCGGCGATGCGTTGATCTGGACTTCGCCCACCACGCTCAACGAGTTCCTTACCCGGCCGGTGGGTCAGGCCGTATCGGCCGAGCACGCTGCCTGGCTGGCCTGCCTGCTGTGGCTGGAAGAAGCCGGCGGCGCGCTGCGGTTTGTGCGTGAAGGTGACACCATCGTCTGCCGGGTCGGCACACGCGCAGCCAGTTTTGCGGCCGACCGCCTGGCGGTCTGGATCGAGCGGTTCTCGGAGCGGGCGTTCGGCTAGGTGAAGCAGACGATCCGTGCTCAAAGCGGGCGCAACGGGCGCGGGCGGCTGGTCAGGCCGCAGGGCGCATAACCGCTGTACCGTGGAGAAAAGACGTCGCGCCAGCCGAGGGTCGAACGGCCGGGCGGGGCAAAAACACGGCTCCTGTTACAGGCCTACTGGCGGCGTCGAACGCCGCCAGTGCCTCGCATGCAAACACGACAGATAAACGACGCCGTGAAACACGGCACGCAAACCAGCCGCGCCGCTCAAGCAAGCCGCTCAAGCAAGCCGCTCAAGCAAGCCGCTCAAGCAAGCCGTTCACTCAGCAGGCCGCAACTTCTTGACCTCGGCGTCCGACGGCTGCACGCTCGCACCGTCGATATAACGGTACGACGTCATCAGCCCCTTGCCGTCCTTCACCCCCGTCACCCCGACATACGCGCCCATGGTCGACTGATTGTCCTGCGCGCGATAGCTGATCGGCCCGAACGGCGTCTGCACATTGAGACCCTTGAACGCGGCGGCGAGCTTGTCGGAATCGACCGAGCCCGCTTTCTTGATGCCCTCGGCAATCGACATCAGCGCCGAGTAACCCACCACCGAGCCGAGCCGCGGATAGTCGTGATATTTGGCCTTATACGCGTCGACGAACTTCTTGTTCGCCGCCGTATCGATCGAATACCACGGGTACCCCGTGACGATCCATCCGGTCGGCGCTTCCGCGCCCAGCGGATCGAGGTAGTCCGGCTCGCCCGTCAGCAGCGACACCACGCTGCGGTCCTTGAAGAGCCCGCGCGTATTGCCCTCCCGTACGAACTTGCCGAGGTCCGCGCCGAACAGCACGTTGAAGATTGCATCCGGCTTCGCATCGGCGATCGCCTGGGTGACGGCGCCCGCGTCGACGTTGCCGAGCGGCGTTGCCTGTTCGGCGACGAACTGCACGTCGGGCTGCGCGGCGCTCAGCAGCTTCTTGAACGTCGCCACCGCCGATTGCCCGTACTCATAGTTCGGATAGACCAGCGCCCAGCGCTTCTTCTTCAGTTTGGCCGCTTCCGGCACCAGCATCGCGACCTGCATGTACGTGGAAGGACGCAGACGGTATGTGTATTTGTTGCCATCGGCCCAGACGATCTTGTCGGTCAACGGCTCGGCGGCGAGGAAGAAAATCTTCTTCTGCTTCGCGAAGTCGGTCAATGCGAGGCCGGTGTTCGACAGGAAACCGCCGAACAGCAGTTGCACCTGCTCTCGCGCGATCAACTCCTGCGCGACGCGGATCGTGTCGCCGGGATTGCCGTTGTCGTCGCGCGACACGACTTCGAGCTGCTTGCCGAGCACGCCGCCCGCCGCGTTCACCTGCTCGAGCGCGAGATTCCAGCCGTTCTTGTAAGGCCCGAGAAAGGCGGGCTGCGCCTTGTAGCTGTTGATCTCGCCGATCTTGATGGTCTGTTGTGCGCTCGCGCCCAACGCGGCAAGCGAGCACACCGTCGAGACCGTAAGGCGAGAGATCCATCCTGCGCGCGTGGTCATGCGTTTCTCCGTTATCAATGGGATTGCGTGAATGCTGTTTGTCAGGCGTCCCGGCGTCCGGGCAGCCCGTGTGTCAATTTGCCTGTGACGTCGCGCGAATGCGGGCCACGCTCGCCGCGACGTCCTGCCATGCCGGCTTGCCGCCCGCGAACTGCCGACGCAGATACGACACGAGTTCGGCGACCTGGGCGTCGTTGAAACTGTCGCGGTAAGCCGGCATCGTACCGAGTTCGGGCCGTGCAGGCGAGCCGATGCCGTCGAGGATCACGCGAATCAGATTGTCCGGGCTCGCGCTGTGCAGATTCGTGTTGAGCGCGAGCGACGGATGCGCGCCGAACAGTTGCGGCCCGCTGCCGGTGTGATGGCAGGCCGTGCACGCGCCGTCGAAGAGGCGTGCGCCGAGCCCCGCCGGCGCGCCCGCGATCGCGCTGGCCTGCTCGACCTGTCGCGCCATCGCGGCCGGATCCGCGTTGGGCTCCAGCGGATTGAGCGACGCCAGATACGCCGCCATCGCGCGGATATCGCTATCGGGTAACGCCGCGAGATCACTGACGACGGGCGCCATCGGCCCCGCCGCGACGCCATGCAACGGCGCGTGACCGAAGCGCAGATAGCTGAACAGTTCGTCCTCGCTCCAGGGCACCGGCGCATTCGACAACGTGGAAAGCGCAGGCGCTTCCCACCCGTGCGCGACGCCGCCGCCCATGAACGCCGCACCGGTTTTCTCGGCGCCCAATGCGTTGCGCGGCGTATGGCAGGCGCTGCAATGGCCGAGGCTATTCACCAGATACGCACCGCGATTCCATTGCGCGCCCTGCGTCGCACTGGGCGCGAACGTGTTGCGACCGAGAAAGAGACCGTTCCATACGGCCATCAGCGGACGCACGCTGAACGCAAACGCAAGCTTCGTTTCCGGCGCACGGGAACGGACCGGCGTTTGCGACATCAGGTAGGCATAGAGCGCTTTGAGATCGTCGTCGGACGTGTTCTTGAACGACGTGTACGGGAACGCCGGATAAAGGCGATGACCGTCGCGGCTGATGCCTTGCCGCATCGCACGAACGAACGCTTCCAGCGACCAGTTGCCGATTCCCGTCAGCCCATCCGGCGTGATGTTGGTGCTGTAGACGGTGCCGAACGGCGTATCGAGCGGCTTGCCGCCGGCGTTCGGCACACCGTTGTGCGCGGTATGGCAAACCGCGCAATTGCCGAGCGAGGCCAACAGCTTGCCGCGCGCGACGAGTTCTGGCGCGAACGCGCTGGCGAGCGGCGGCGTAACCGGCGCGAGCGCGGGCGGTGCAAAAGACAAGGCGCCAAGCCAGCCGGCCGTGCCCGCGGCCAACGCGCCGAGAAACCCCAGGCGCCAGCGCTTCCTTTTACGCGCGGCCGCGTCTTCGGCCTGCGCGTCGGCCAGCGCGGCGCGGATCGTCTCCGGCGTGAACGGCGGCCGCCGAAAGCGCACACCGGTCGCGTCGAACAGCGCATTGGCGATGGCCGCCGCGCCAGGCAGCGACGCGGATTCGCCCACGCCCATCGGCGGCTCGCCGTGGCGCGGCATCATCACCACGTCGATCACCGGCACTTCGCGGAAGGTCAGGATCGGATATGCGCCCCACTCCTGGCTCGTCACCGCATTCTCGCCAAACGTCACGCGCTCTTTCAGCGCGCGGCTGGTCGCCTGGATCACGTTGCCGTGAATCTGATGACGCACGCCGTCGGGGTTCACCATCGTGCCGCTGTCCTGGCCGACCACTACACGCGTCACAGCGAGTTCGCCGCTCTTCCGATTGACTTCGACCTCGGCGATCCACGCGGACCATGCCGCGCCGAAACCGGGGAATTTGCTATGCACGTAACGCGCGTACGCGACACCGCGGCCACGAGCGATGTCGCTGTCTTGCTGAGATTGCGGTTGAGCTTCTTCTTGCGCGGCGTGGCGAGGCTCCCAGCCGGCCTTGTCGGCGACGGCTCTGAGCAGTTCGATCGCGCGCGGATCGGTCAAATGCTTCAGGCGGAATTCGACCGGATCGACGCCCGCTTGCGCCGCGAGTTCGTCGATGAAGGACTCGTGCGCGAACGTGTTCGGCAATGCGGACACGCCGCGCAGCCACGAGGCCCGCACGATCGGCGGCGTGTCGTCGCAGACGATGCGCATGCTCCGGTAGTCGTATGGCGGGACGGCCGTGCGGTCGCCCATCTCGAACACCTGCGGCTGTGCGGGAATCGTGCCGGTCAGCAGCAGCGCCAGCGTAGGCGCGTCGTTCGAGGGATAGCGCGTCGCAAAGTCGTACGCGGCCAGCTCGCCCTCTGCGTTCAACGCGCCGCGCACGTCCATCAGTTGCGCGGCGCCCTTCGGCTCCCATGCATGTTCGTCTTCGCGCGAGAGTTGCACGCGTACCGGCGCACCGGTCGCACGCGAGAGCAGCGCGGCGTCGGCGGCGACATCGTCGGCGCAATTGCGGCCATAGCAGCCCGCCGCGTCCATCCGCACGATCTCGATGCGCGCCTCCTCCATCGACATCAGCAGCGCAATGTCGGCGCGCAGCGAATGCGGATTCTGCGTGCCCGACCAAACCTTCAACGCGCCGTCGCGATAGTCGGCCACCGCGCATGACGGTCCGATCGACGCATGCATCTGGAACGGCCACACGTAAGTGCGTTCGAGCGTGCGAGCGGAGTCTTGCGCGAGCGCCGCATCCACGTCGCCGTCGATCACCAGGTCGCGCCGCGTGGCCGGATTCGCGCGCAACGCGGCTTCCACTTCGTCGCTCGTCTCCAGCGGCGGCAAACCTTCGACCGCTTTCCACCGCACGTCGAGCCGCTTCACCGCCTGCTGCGCGACTTCCTCCCGCTCCGCGACGATGCCGACAAAGTCGCGAATCACCACCACCTTGACGATGCCGGGCAAATCGCCGATGGAATCCTCATCGACGCGCAGCAGGCTGTTGCCCATGAAGTCGCCCTGCGCGATGCCCGCATACGGCGGGCGCACCACGCGGCCATGCAGCATGCCGGGCACGCGCACGTCGTGCACGAAACTCAGTTCGCCGGTCACTTTCGCGGGGATATCGATGCGCGGCGCGCTCCTGCCGACGATCCGGTAGTCGTCAGGGGACTTCAATGGCGCATCGGTGGCGAGCATCAGTTCGACGCGCCGCCCTTTGATCAGGTCACCGTATTGAATGTGGTTCGCCGGATCGCCGCCGCGCTGAAACACGCGGCCGTCCTGCACCTCCAGTTGCTCGATGCCCACCTTGAAACGGGTCGCCGCCTCCGCGAGCAAATAGTGACGCGCTTGCGCCGCCGCATGCCGCAGCGGCACCGCTGAAATCTGGATCGTCGCGCTCGCGATCGTCGGCCCCTGGTTCGGCGCTTCGCCGGTGTGGCCGAGCACGATCGACACGCGCGTCAACGGCACATCCAGTTCCTCCGCTACGATCTGCGCAAGCGCGGTGCCGATGCCGGTGCCGAGATCGACGTGACCGTTGAACGCGACCACGCTGCCGTCGTCGCGCACGACGAGAAACAGGTCCGCTTCGGTCGGCACGAACGACGAGCGCGAGCCCGGTTGACCGATCGCGGCCTTTACCGGCGCTTGCGGCGGCCGCGTGACGATCAGCACGCTCTGCGCGTCGTAGAGCTGTTTGCGCGACGGCGGCGCGTCGCGTCGATCGACGCTGAAATCCGGGCCGGTCATGCGCGCGCTCCGTCACGCGCGGCGAGCAATTCGGCGGCGCGCTGCACCGCGCGCACGATCTCGACATGTGTGCCGCAGCGGCACAAGTTGCGCGACAACTCGCGCTGGATCGTCGCGACGCTCGGCTGTGGATCGCGATCGAGCAAGGCCTTGGCCGTCATGATCATGCCGTTCAGGCAGTAACCGCACTGCGCGGCCTGTTCCTCGACGAACGCCTGCTGCACCGGATGCAGCGCGGCGCGCGTGCCCAGTCCTTCGAGCGTCGTGATCTCGCGGCCCACCGCGACCTGCGCGGTGGTCACACAGGCGCGCGTCGGCACGCCGTCGAGCAATACGGTGCACGCGCCGCATTCGCCGAGGCCGCAGCCGAACTTCGGCCCATTGAGCGCGAAGTCGTTGCGCAGCAGGCAGAGCAGCGGCGTGTCGGCGGCGGCGCTGACCAGATGGGTCGCGCCGTTCACCTTCAGCGCAAGCGGCGCGAGGCGGTTGATCACGATCCGTGCGCGCTCAGAGCACCAGCGGGACTTCGGTCGCTGGCGGCGTATTGCGGCTGCGGCGGCAGCGGATCAAACCGTCGATCATCACCATGCCCACGCCCGGAATGTCGCCGAGCTGTACGCTTTCGAGCAGCGTATCGGCCGCCGTGTGCTGCGCGCGGTCCATGAACACGAGGTCGGCGGGACGGCCCACTTCGATCAGGCCTTGGCGCAAATTGCGTTGCCGCGCGGTGTTGCCGGTGGCAAAGCAGAATGCGATTTCGGCGGGCACGTCGGCGAGGCTCGCAATCAGCGCGATCATTCGCAGGATGCCGAGCGGCTGCACGCCGGAACCGGCGGGGCTGTCCGTGCCGAGAATGATCCGG
>NZ_NPIH01000023.1 GCF_012275575.1 Paraburkholderia sp. SG-MS1
CCTTGCCCCTCACCGGCGTCATCGATCAGACTCCCCGGCGGCGCGCGGCCAGTTCCTGCAACGCGGTGAACGCGCCGATCGCCAGCAGCAGCCCGGCCAGCGCGCCGAGCACGCCGAGCAGGACCGGGTGCTGGATCGCCCGGCTCCACAGTTGCGCATACCACGGCACATAGCCGACCAGATATCCGTCGCCAACGCGCATGCTGTCCACTTCGCCGCCGCGCAGCAACGCGACGTCGCCCTGCAATTGCGCGACGCGGTCGGGCTTCTCGAGCATGTCGAGCAACTGCGACAACTGCTGCTGATCGGTGGCGGTCAGCGCGACCACGCTGCGTCCCTTGCTGCCCGGCAGCTCGAAACCCATCAGCGCGGCAAGCGCGCCGTCGCGATCGATACGCGCGCTGCCGTCCGGCAGATGCGCGCCGTTGCGCCACTGCTCCTTCACTGAAAACGACGCACGCGTAATCGGACCGTCAGAAGCGCCCTCGTTCGATGCCGCGCCGATGCTCAGCGGCAGCGCGTCGCGCCAACGCGCGAGCAGCGGCGCCGAGCCGCTGCCGCCGATCACGAGCAGATCCTTGCCGCTCAGGAGCGCAAGCTCGCGAGGCCGCGCGATCTGCACGCGCAGCGCCGGATAGCCGGTCCACTGCCCCATGTGGCCGAGCATCGTCAGCATGCTTTCGATTTCCTGCGGCGCCGGGTGCTCGGGAAGCACCACGGCTGTCTGCGAGAGATCGGCATAGCGGGTGAACGGAAAGCCGCTGTTCGCGAAGTACGCGAGGTTTGGCATCTGCGCGTAGTGGACGAAGCCCGAGAAGTCGATCGTGGAATCGGGATCGACCGCGGCCTGCACCGGATTCGAGGCCACCGACTGGCACAGGCCGGTCTTCTGCGAATCCAGATTGAAGCGCAACTGCAACTGGTTCGAGCTGCCGACGCGAAAGGCGGGAATGTCGAGCGCGCTGCTCGACCGGTTGCCGCCGTTCGACAGCACCGGCAGTTGCAGACGGCCTTGCGCGTCGTCGGCGCTGGCCGGCGCAAGGCGGTACGATTTGACGAGCTGGTCGTTGATTTGCACCGCGAGCGCCGAGTTGTTCTGCACCGTCGGGGCGGTGTAGCGGTATTTCAGGTTCAGCGGCACGCCCGCGCCGTTCCAGGAGAACAGATCGGCGGGCACGCGCAGATTCAGCCGGATTGCGTCGGGCGCGCTGCCCTGCACCTGCAACT
>NZ_NPIH01000230.1 GCF_012275575.1 Paraburkholderia sp. SG-MS1
GCAAGATACAGATGTCGTGTTTCGCAGCGGATGTCATGCTGGGCGTTTCCGGTCGGACTGCGGGGCCCAGCATGCGTCAAGCCGAACTGGTGACACTGAACATGCGCGAACTCGACCGTTTGAAGGTGGTACAGGCCGTTTGCGAGCGGCGCCTGAAGCATGACCGGACCCTTCCCCCCCACACTCAAGGTCGCCAGCGTGTCCCTGCTAGAACTGGTCGCTGGAAAGATCCACGATCACATTCCACGCGGCCGGTGGCGTCTGCCCGAATATCAGCGCCCTTACCGCTGGAGCAGCGAACAGGTTGCACAGTTGGCGGATGACCTCGCCCCCCATCTCGAACGGGCATGGGGGCATGACTACTACCTCGGCAGTCTGATCCTGCACCAAAGCGACAACGGCTGGCTGAACATCATCGATGGGCTGCGGCGGCTAAAAACAATGAATGACAACAATCGACTACTGCTTGAATTTTGGTTCTTACTCGGTTCACGATGTCAGTGGACACCCTCACCATCCCTTTCACGAATGCGGCCGAGAAACGTCAGCGCAGGTGACCACAAGTTGATATGCCGCGACCATTGTCAAGAAGGATCAATCCAATCAAGCAGTCGCCTTTGTCCAGAAACGATCTCGCCTACGTAGTGCCCTGCCCGGCTATCCACCAGCCGATAGACGATTTGTCCACCCTGTGGAAATCAATCTGATTTAGTGAGGTCTAGGTGTTTATCCCAATGCGGATAACCCTTAGATTGATCTCATCGCTGCAAAGTTGATTTCGCGGCTAACAACGTTCCTGGAAGGCTCAACATGCAAACGCTCATCAACGCAATCCTCGTCATCGCTGCACTTGTCGCCCCTGCACTCGCACAGGCGCAATCGAACGCGCCCCAGCCCGTTACACGTGCTGAAGTTCATGCGAGCCTGGTGCAACTCGAGAAGGCCGGCTACAACCCCTACACGAATGAATCGCTCTATCCGATTACTCTGCAACGCGCGGAAGCCAAGATCGCACAGCAGCAGGCGGGTACAAGTACAGCGTATGGCCCGGCATCGAACGGTACGTTTGATGCCGGAAAGTGATGCGTACGGGCCAGACGCGCGACGCAAAATCTGAAGACGTGGAGCGCCGCCTCACATCACGAGTGAGGCAGCGCTCGGTCTTTCGTGACGCGCTATATGTCGTAGCGTGGTTTGCAAGCTAAGCAACCGCATCCAGCGATTTCGAAGGGGCATTCACCTCAGCATCTACAACACGCCAGAGTCCTAACGGAGCTGCCTCGTGCAGTACCTCCGGAAGCAACGAATCCGGCAA
The DNA here is from genome assembly GCF_012275575.1 of Paraburkholderia sp. SG-MS1. Classification (GTDB taxonomy): domain Bacteria; phylum Pseudomonadota; class Gammaproteobacteria; order Burkholderiales; family Burkholderiaceae; genus Paraburkholderia. The sequence goes on from NZ_NPIH01000230.1 coordinate 1,316, forward strand.
GTCCTGATAGCACACTGGCCGAATGAAGCGGTCGATCGCCGATGCGCCCACCCACGTGCACATCGAATTTGACGTTGAAGGGCCCCGAGAACCATCGCGTGACAGACTTCGACGCCGGTCGGGAAACCATTCACCCATATGCGCCCGGCTTTGCGTTCGAGTACCGCTAGCAGTCGCTGCGCATTACGATAAGCAACTGCGTCGATCTGCAGCATGACAGTAAGCTGTCACTCAACATGCTCAGCGACCTTCAGCATGTCATCAAAAATCACGCGCACGAACGACAATCGAAGCCGGGCCGAACATTTCATTCTGGAGATCCGGCGAAGCTAGCAAGCGCTGCCCACGGGTAACGTAGAGCACCGCCTCCCGAGCTCGGCTTTGCTCCAGCACTTTCGCCTTGCGCCACCGGGCCACGCCGACGCGAGTTAGCGCCAGCCCGCCTTGTCGGGAGCCGGTGAAGGCAACCGCATTGATGGCGCGATGTGATACCAGCGCTCCGCCCAATTGACGGCCAGTCCCAAACAAAAGCGAGAACACACCTTCCGGCAGTGACATCTCTCTGACTGCCGTCTGGATCGCGCGTCCGACGAGTTCCGATATTCCAAGATGCGCACTGTGTGCCTTCACGATCACGGGTGCGCCAGCCGCGAGTGCAGACGCCGTATCACAGCCTGCAACCGGAAATGCGAGTGCGAAGTTGCTTGCACCAAACACTGCGACGGGGCCAAGCGGCACTTTCGCCATGCGCAGGTCCACGCGCGGCATCGGTTGACGTTCGGGCTGGGCGTGATCGATCGCCGCGCTGAGAAACCTCCCGTCACGTACCACCTTGCCGAAGAGTCGCAACTGATCGACGGTTCCTCTACGCTCACCCTGCGGACGCTGTGTCGGCAAGGCGCTCTCCGCATGGGCCCGCTCGATGAGTTAATCACCAATCTGCACAATGTCGCTGGCAATGACTTCGAGGAACTCCGCACGCCTGGCAAGTGGAACGTACCTACAAATATCGAAGGCATCTCCGGCCAGTGACGCGGCGCGCTCCACTTCAACCGTGCCACCCAATCCGAAATCCGGTTCCGGTATTTTCATGTTCGCGGCTGGATTGAACGCGCGTTGTGAACGCTCGGTGCCGCGCACCGCAGCACCACCGATTAGCATTTGCCAGTAACAGGCATGAAGGTATCGTCCTTGCAGATCGCTCAAAGAACTCGATTGTGATGGCCACTCACGTAGGCATTTCGTCGTTGACCTTTGGAGCCCACTCGCGTCGCATCAGTCCGACGGCACTCACTGCCCCTAAAGCCAGGAACACGCAGACGGACAGCATCGGAAGCGTATAGCTCCCACCAATATGTAGCAGCCAACCACACAGGCTGGCGGACACGCCACCAGCCAGACTGGTGGAAACTGTCAACAGCCCGGTGTTCAGACCGATCGCGGGTTTCGGAATCAGCGTCAACTTCGACAGGGCCAGATTGTTTGCAGTGGTCAGCCCTACAAGCGACAGCGAAGCCACGTTCCAGAACAGAGCCATTTCCTGTGACTTCGCATATGCCCCGAACAGGATGGTCATCCCACCGATTGATCCCGCAACGATAAAAGTCTTGCGAACAACCAACGCATCTCGCCCTCGCGCAATGATGCGATCAGCAGCCCATCCTGCCGTTACCGCAACGAACGCAACACAGATAAAACTCGCAAATGTGTACAACCCCGACCTCATCAGCGTAAGCCCGCGTTGCTCCACCAGATACGACGGCATCCAGGTCGCGCAATAGAAAACGAAGTAGCTGTAGCTGAACGTCATGATGAATCCGCCCCACACCACCGGACTCACCAACAAATTACGCAGCGGAACGCTGAGCGCACGACGTTTTGCCGCAGCAAGTTGCTCGCGTGAAGGAAAATCGTTATTGACCATGATCAGCCAGGGAATGAGCCAGATCATGCCTACCATCCCCGTAATCACGAACATGGCTTTCCAGGAATAGGCGACGATCAACCAGGCTGCAGCAGCCGCGCCAATCGCTGGGCCAACTTTACCGCCCAGAGAAAAGATACCGGTTGCCGAGCCCTTGCGCGATTCATCGAAGTGGTTCGCAATGTAACGATAGCTCGCGGGAAGGACAATGGCTTCACTCGCACCGATGAGCAGACGCACAAGGATCAGCGATGTCAGGCTATTGGACAAGCCCGTGGCAGCTGCGGCCAGACACCAGAGTGAAAAGCAGATGGCATACGGCCATTTGACGCCATACCGATCGACAACCCATCCCATCGGTAGCTGCAACGCCGCATAGGACCAGAACACCGCGGAGCCCAGCCATCCTCGCTCAACACTCGTCAGCGCAAATTCGTGGACGAAGCTCTTGTCGGCCAGCGCCGACGACAGACTCGTGCGATCGATAAATGAGATCAACCAGCCTACGGTAAGCAAAGCAAGAATAGTCCAAGGTTTTTCCGCTGACGAACGGCTTAAGCCATTTGCTCCGGTCATCTCGATGTTCCTGTTCATACAAACTCCCGACTCAATGCAACGCTCTTCAATCTGCAAGTCAACACATCCACCTTTTGCATCCACGATTTTTTACGGCGTTGCAGGCGCTCAGAATGAGTGATTGATACCAACCGCTGCGCCGATCTGATGCGGGATTTTCTGGGTGTTCAACGATGCGTTGGTCACGTAGCTTCCTCTGTACTTGGTGTAATCGACTTCGGCGTAGAGCAAGGTCGCCTTGGACAACGCATAAGTAATGCTCCCGATCCCGATACTCCGCTTCCCACTCTGATTCGGCAAATCAGTAATGTAATATGCCGCACCCAGACGTACGCTCGGACCAAGGTCATAGGTAGCACCGCCCCAGTAGTTGAGCGTTCGGATATCGGCAATCGGTTGCGTCTGCACCTGGTTATCGTTCATGTATCCGCCAGCAAAACGCACTGGCCCGAACGTCAGTTCAGCACCCAACGTGTAATAGTTGTCCGGTTGATAAACTTTGGCCGCACCCACCTGAAGCGAACGGTACGCGTACGCGCCGCCCACTTTCAACCAGTTCCACTTGTACTGCAAACCCACGCTCCGCGCCGATGCATCGTTGAACTCCCCGGCGACTCCACCGAACGAGTTGTCTGCGCTAAACGTCAAGCCACCCACGCTGCCGACGTACTTAACGTCGTTGCTTACCCGAAACCCCGCGGACGCGCCCGACACCGGAATCAATGTCGGGTACAGAAGGTTAAAAGGATCGTAGTCGTATGTGACATCGTGCGCGATTGTAAATTGCCGACCAATGACGACCTTCCCATACGGGCCTCCAACGCCGATATAAGAAGCCCGGTTGAACAACTGGCTGGTTGTGTTGTCCAGCGCACCACTGGCAAGATAGAAGCCAGTTTCCAGTCTAAAAAAAGTAAACCAGCCCGCGCCCAACTGCTCCGAACCAGTGAAGACCACCCGGTTCGAGCTATACCACCCTCTGTTGTTCGTCGAATAAGTCGTGCCTGCGCTCGAATCGGTGTACCGGATACCGCCGTCAAGGACACCAGACAGAGTGACACTGCTCTGCGCGCGGGCGGCCCCGGCTATCGACCCCAACGCAGTCAGCAACAGAACTTTGCCGATCGTCTCCATACGCATCAACGTCTCCAATTTAAATTATATTTTGTAGTACACCTATATTTGATCGATGCCCGACCCTATCGGGTCAAGCGATCTTCACAAATATCGACGTCCGTCGCTCAACCAAGGCTTCCAGTCACATCATCGAACAGCTCTTCAACACTCAGCTTGTGAGGAATAATCTGCTGCTCGAAAGCCCAGTCGATGGCGAGTTGAAGGCCTTTCCGATTTGCTTCTAGCCCGATCGGTGGAAATAGGGCTGGCAAACCCTCCGCCTGCTCGCGGCTCTCGAGGATCATCCGGTAGATGTCCCGCACGATTTCCGGGTGCCGCTTCGAAAGATCCTGGTGCACGACGAACATATGGTTGATGGGCACCACATTCTCTCGCGCGAACCAGTCTTTGGCCGCGATCTGAGCATCTGGAATGAGCGTACGCACACGCGCATCCTTCGGCATGTCCGGTGCTCCGAGCAAAGCCGCAGCCAGTTCGCCGTCGAGCATCCGCTGAGCGATCGAAGTGCATCTGGGCAGACGTTCGCAAAACGGCGGATCGACGTACTCGGCGAGGTGTCCGTCTTCGAGCGTCGTCCACGTGACCTTGTCGAGATCCACACCGTATTCATGCCTCAGAATTCCGCGAACCCAGAGGCCAGTGGTCTGCGCGTACGAACGCACGCCAACCTTCTTGCCCTCGATATCCTTTGGAAGAAGTTCTCCAAACGCCGAGTTGTACACTGCGCAATGGTGCTGCAACCGACCGAGAATCGGTGCTGGTAGCAACACATAGGGCTTACCGAACGCCTTTGCCTGAAGGAAAGTCACGATCGCCAATTCACCGGCATTGAACGCGTTCTCACGCAACATCGCCTTGAAGCCGTTGTGCGCGGGTGACGGACCGCAATAATCCAGGTTGACGATATCCGAGATCACCCGGCCATCTCTCATCGCCCGTGTGATCGGATGATTGTCCAGATTCACCCGCAAGGTCGGCTTTTGGGTTTGAGTCGTCGACATATCAATAGCCAGCCATTTCGCGCGTTTCATTGACGATGCCATAACTACGCGACGGCGCCGACATCAGGAATCGATACCCTTCCTGCAGGACCCGCTGGTGATTCTTCGCCGTCACATGCGGATGCCCCACCACTACACCGTGTTTGCGGCAAGTCTCCACGATCTTGCCCATTGCGCCGAGCACTTCGGGATGCTCATACTGACGCGCATAGCCAAGCTGCTGGCTCAAGTCACCTTCACCGATCAGGATAAAGCCGATGCCAGGCACATTCGCAAGGATGTCGTCGAGATTTTCGATCGCCTCCACGCTTTCGCACATCAAGCCAACGAGAATCTCACCCTGCGGCGCCAGCGGCCATACGTCCGCCTTTGCGTAATAGTCAGCCATGCTCAAGCCCCAGTAGCGTGCGGCTGTGCCTGGGCCATCGCCCCTCACGCCCTTCGGTTCGTAAAGCGGCGCGTTCTTCGGCCTTGCATAACGGCACGATGCCACTGCGTTGTATGCTTGCTCGACGGTCGATACATGAGGCCACACCACACCATAACAGCCGCGATCGAGAACCTGCTTGGCGAATGCCTGGTTCATTTCAACGCCGTTAGAGGGAATCCGCGCGATCGGTGTCACACGTGGCGAAATAGATCCGGAAGCGGCAATCTCCTTCCGGTTCAACATGTATTGAAGCGCATCGCCGAGCGCCGACACATCATAGGGGTTGTGTTCCATCTCGAACACAATGCCGTCATAAGGCGCGTCGCTCATTTCAACGGCCGTTTGCTTGTCGAGTTTGGCGAAGGCCGTCAGTGCCGGCTTGCCCGATTCGAAAGCACGGATGATGCTGTTCAGGCGCGCATCACTCATAAAAGGTTCTCCTGATTATAGTTTCAGTCCAGGCGCGGGGCACACCACGTGACATGGCATCAAAGAAGTGTCGGGTACAGACGTTGTGCTGTTTTTCCGAGTATCCAATCCTGATCTTCGGCACTGAGACTTTCGAGGCTCGTGCGCATGACGCCGAGAATCTCGGCGAGCGTTCCAGGCGAGGTCGGAAAATTCGACCCCCATGCGAGCCGCTGCGCGCCAAATGTCTCCACGAGTGTCGGGAAGAACGTCTCCGGCGTAGCCAACCCGCTTCTCGCGTCTTCACAGTTTTTCGGCGTCAGCTTCAGATAGATGTTCCCGAACGACGCAAGCTCAAAAAAGCTCTCCGCCTTGCTGTACGGCGGACCTTCCTTGAGGTCGGGACGCGCCATGTGATCGATCACGATCGCAACGTCCGAAAAACGCTTCGCGAGCGCTTTGACCTGGGGCAGTCCGACAATGCCTGTGGTGATGCACATCGGCAACGTCAGTTCAGCACAGAGTTCCCAGGCAGGAAACGTGCGCGGATCTTCCAGAACACTGGGATCGAATGCTTTTGTGCTACCACCGGTGAATAGCCGCAAGCCGACAAGACCGCGCTCGATCCAACGGCGTATTGTTGCCGGCGCATCCGGTTGCAGAACATCGACAGAACCGACTGGCACGAGCCGCTCCGGATACTTCGCGCATCCCTCCACGACGTAGCGGTTGTCAAACCCGTAGGTTGTCGACGAGTGCACCACTGCGGCCTTCGCGATGCCCGCCTGATCCATCGCTTCTATCAGCGTCTCGACCGTAGTCGGGCGCTCCTTCGACCATTCAGAGCGCTTACCGAACAAAGGCGCCGGCGGGTAGCGGGTCTCGTCGTCGGAAATAATGTGCGGGTGAATATCTATAATTTGAGTCATGACACTTCCGTTTCATTTGCCTTGTGCCTTCAGGCGCTGATCCAGGCGCGGATAAACACGACGCACGTTCCCCTCGAAAATCTTGAAGCGATCGTCGTCGGTCAATGCCTCGCAAGCATCGAGATAGCGTTTCGTGTCGTCGAAGTACTGTCCTGTAGCCGGGTCTTTACCGCGCACCGCGCCGATCATTTCCGAGCCGAACAACACGTTGTCCGCCGGAATGACTTTGGTCAACAGTTCTACCCCCGGCTGGTGATACACGCAGGAGTCGAAGAAAATATTGTCGAGCAGCCCTTCCAGCGGGCGCTCCCGCATTTCGAGCGACATCCCCCGATAGCGGCCCCAGTGATAGGGGACCGCACCGCCGCCGTGCGGAATAACGAGGCGCAACGATGGGAAATCCGTGAACAGATCGGATTGCAGTATCTGCATGAACACTGAAGTATCGGCGTTCAGATAGTGCGCGCCTGTACCGTGAAAACAGGGATTGCATGACGCTGCCACGTGAATCATCGCTGGTACGTCGAGATCGACGAGCGCTTCGTAAAGCGGATACCACTCGCGATCGGTCACGGGCTTGCCGGTCCAGTAACCGCCGCTGGGATCGGGGTTCAGGTTACAACCGACGAAGCCAAGCTCCTCGACACATCGACGCAACTCCGTAACCGAATTGCCCGGCGCCACACCCGGCGATTGCGGCAACTGGCAAACCGGCGCGAAGTTGTCCGGATAGAGTTCCGTCACACGATGAACGAGATCGTTTGAGAGTTCGGCCCATTCGATGCTGGTGCGCTCGTTACCCAGATGATGGCTCATCAAACCCGCGATCGGCGAGAACAGCGTGAGGTCGCTGCCGCGCTCGCGTTGCAACTTAAGCTGACCATTGCCAATGGCCTCACGAATCTCGTCATCGCTAACAAAGGCGGCATCGCGCGACAGCGCGTTGGCCGGATCGTTCGCATGTTCGACCTGCTTCGCGCGCCAGTTCTTGAACGATGCAGGCACAGTCGTAAAGTGGCCGTGGCAATCGATGATCATGTTGTCTTCCTTGGTTCGCCCTGCGGGAACACTGGGCAAAAAATCTATCAGAACCCGAACAGTTCAGCGGGATTATCAACCAGCACGCGCTTCAGAATCGCCTCGTCAGGGATGTAGCGATAAAGCAATTCGAGCAGATCGGCATCGTTCGGCGGTTGTTTGGGCGACACCGGATGCGGCCAGTCCGTTCCATAGATGCATCGATGCGGGGCGGCTTCCACCAGTTTGTGCGCGATCGGCAGCACGTCGTCCCATGGACGGCCTGCCTTTGTGATCTTCTCGCCGAGTGAAAGCATCGTCCACGTGTTGCCCTCTGAGAGCATTTCGAGGACAACCTTGAGCGACGGATCAGCGTCACCGGCTTCCGGATTCGGGCGTCCCATGTGGTCGATCACGAGCGGAACGTCCAAGTGACGGAACGGCTCGATCGTCGATGCAATGCCGGCTGGTTCCGGCTGCACTTTCACATACCAGCCAAGTTCTTTCACACGTGCCAGGGCTCGTTCGATGTCTTCGGCATCCATCGCAGGCCCAAGTCCCGCGCGTGAGAAGCGCGCACCGCGCACCCCTGCGTCGTGCAGTTTGGCGATGTACGCGTCATCGCGCTCCTTCAGTACGACGGCATTCGCGCAGCCGCGATAGTTCGGGCCGGCCGCCGCGAGTCCGTCGAGCACGATCTGATGATCGGCGCCATACGTGGTCGCCTGCACGATCACACCGCGCGTAAAGCCAAGGATGGAATGGAGCCGCAGCGCCAGATCGATCGTCGCGTTCGGCATTTCGTACGCGGCGCCGGGCAGCACCGGATAGCGTTCGGCGGGACCGAATACATGGAACTGGCTGTCACACGCCAGAGGCGGCGGCATTTTCGACGGAGTGCGCGGGTTGGGATCGAACGGAAGGTAATCGGCCATGACAGGTGTTCCTGAGTCGTCCAGCTAAGTTATCGGGGCAATACGGCCGTCACATCGCATTGCACGAGCGACGGACCTTCCGCGGTCAACGGCAAGGCGTGGCGCGCGGGCCGATCGTCGTGGTCGGGGAAGAGCTTGAGCCATTCGTCATTCACAGGCTGGCGCTGCGAGGGATCGCGCAGCCAGACCGTCATCTTGATGATGTCGGCAGGCGTTCCGCCAGCCGCTTCGACGATCGCGCGCACGTGGTCGAACATATTCGCGCATTGCGCTTCGAGCGTGGCGGGCATATCACCCGTCGCCGGATCGACGCCGAGAACGACGCCCGACATCAGAAGTCCGTCGATTACGCACGCGTTCGGAATCGGATTCTTGTGTTTGAATCCGGCCAGATAAATGCTTTTACGGCAAGCCATTATTCTTCCCCTCATCAAACGAAGCGGCATGAGATCGAGCCGCATGGACCGTAGTCCGCGTGGATCACATCTCCCGCTGCCACATCGATCATTCGCGTGAACGAACCTGCGAGTACGATTTCGCCAGCAGCAAGACTTTCGCCATACCTGGAAAGGCGATTGGCGAGCCATGCCACGCCGAGCGCCGGATGGCCGAGTACACCGGCTGCAACACCGGTTTCCGTGATGCGCCCGTTGCAATACAACAGAGCGGAAATCCAGCGCAGATCGAAGTCGTGTACACGGAATGGGCGCGCCCCCAGCACGAGCGCTGCATTGGCAGCGTTATCGGAGATCGTGTCCATGACTTTCCGACCCTTGCCCGTTGCCGGATCGACGCGATGCAAGCGCGCATCGAGAATTTCCAGCGCCGGGACGACATATCGCGTGGCGTCGAGTACATCGAGCAACGTGCAGTCCGGACCGGACAGCGGCTTGCCGAGAATGAACGCCAGTTCGACTTCGATACGCGGTGAGCGAAAACGCGATGTATCGATCGAAGCGCCGTCGTACTCCACCATGTCGTCGAGCAGCACGCCAAAATCGGGCTCGTCGATGCCGACCGCGACCTGCATTGCTTTCGATGTGAGGCCAATCTTGTGGCCCACGACCTTCCGCCCGCTCTCGCGTTTGATGCGCATCCATTCGGCCTGAACGGCATACGCGTCTTCGATCGTGATGTCCGGATGCGCAATAGAGAAAATATCGACGGGTTGGCGACTACGCTCGCCGTCTTCGAGAGATTGCGCGAGACGATGGATCAGCTCGGGTGCGAACATGTCAGGCCTCCTGGGCAATGCCGTTGCGCAACGTGCCGATCGTTGGCGACTCGATTTCCACAATGTCGCCCGGCGCTAGCCATGCCGGCGGATTCTGACGCCATCCGGTGCCGGTCGGCGTGCCCGTCAGAATCATGTCGCCCGGCTTGAGCGTCGCAAACGTGCTGAGATATTCGATCAACGCATCGAACGGGAACATCAGGCGCGCGGTGGTATCTTCCTGACGCAGTTCGCCATTCACGCGCGTGCGAATGGTGTGTTCCGCGCCCGGATCGCATTCGTCGGCAGTCACGATCCACGGTCCGAGGCTCCCCGAGGAATCGAAGTTCTTGCCCTGCGTGACGTTGAATTTGCCGTGCTTGAGCCAGTCGCGCACCGAACCTTCGTTGGCGAGCGTCATGCCCGCAATGTGCTCGAACGCGCGCTCGCGCGGAATATGTCGCCCTGCCTTGCCGATCACAAGGACGAGTTCGCCTTCGTAATCGAGTTGTTCAGATACGCGCGGGCGAATCAGCGGCTGATCGTGGCCGACAAAAGAGCCAACGTTGCGCACGAAAAGACTCGGATAACGCGGCAAGTCGGAGTTGTCCTTGTACTCCTCGTTACGCTCTTTGTAGTTCACGCCAATGCACCAGATCTTTTCCGGCGCAGTGAGCGGCGTGAGCAGTTGAACATTGTTGAGCGACAGACGTACGGCCCCGGCTGCATCGATTTCGCGACGCGCAAGCACAAGCGCATCCGGCGCAGCAAGCAGGGCGTCGAGCGTAGAGATACCCTTCAGTTCAACGATACCGTCGTCGAGCAACACGCCGATACGAGGCGTGGCGTCGCCGGTGCGCAAGATGAAGCGAAGCAGTTTCATAAACAGTCCTGTGAGTCGAAGAAGTGAATAAGCGGTTCTAATGACCGTGGCCGATATGCGAAAGCGATCCGTCGTTCGCGATCGGCTTGCGGTTCGACGCCGCTGCATCTGCGCCGGTCGTAAGATGGCGTCCGCGCGTCTCGGGCAGGGCGAAAGACAAGATGAGGAAGACGGCGGCTGCCGGCAGCGCGACCAGCATTCCGCGCGGCAGGCTGTGGTCGAATAGGGTGGCAGCCACTGGCACGAGAATCGGTGCCAAACTGCCAGCAGCGCGCCCGAACATATAGATGGTCGATACCGCTGTAGCACGCACTTCGATTGGATACAGCTCGGAAAGCCATGCGCCGACCACGCCGAGCGCACTGCTACCCATCGCGAAGACGATCGGCAGCCAGAAGATAGGCCACTTCAGATATGAACCCGCATAGCGCGCGTCAGGCGCAACGAACAGAATGCCCAAGGCCGCCAGCCAGCACACACCCGGCACGATTGCGCCGAAGCGGCGGCCCAGCCGGTCGTTGAGCCAACCCATTGCGATGTAGCTAATGCTGCCGACAAATGCCGCCGTCACGGTCGCCGTACGCACTACGTCAGGCGGAGTGTCGAGTACCCTCAACATCAAGCTCGGCACGAAAATGACGATTGCGTAGTAGCAGAACATGTAGGCAGTGAGCCAAAGCGCAGCCGCGATCGAGATGAAGCGCAGGCGGCCGCTGAACATGCCAGCGAAAGTATTACCGCGCGGCTCCGACAAGCCCGCCCGTCTCGCGCGATCGTATTGCTGCCATGCACGCGACTCAGGCATACCAAATCGGATCAGCACGGCAAGAATGACCGGCGCGCCGCCGGTCAGCAGACCGATGCGCCAACCCCAGTCGACGCTGAAAGTGCCGACTGCCCAGAGCCCCACTATCGATGCGCCCGCTGCCGCGATCGTGGCCGACCCCTGGATGAGCGCCGTGCCCAAGCCGCGCCGTTGCGGATTCCATGTCTCGTTGAAGAGCACCATACCCGCGCCCCACTCGCCTCCCAGCCCGATCCCAACGATCAGTCGCAGGACGAGAAGCGAAAGGAAATTCCATGCAAACGCAGAACCGACCGAGGCGAGCGCGAAGACGACCAAAGTCCATTGCAGCGCAGATTTTCGGCCAATTCGATCACCGAACCAACCGAACACGCCACCGCCGATAACCGACCCGATGAGCGTCACAGTAGTGATGCTGGCGACTTCGCCGAGTTCGATATGCATCGAACGCTGGATCGACGGCATGAGGAACGGCATGATCAGCACGTCGTAGAGATCGAGTGCGAAGCCCAGCATGCAGGACACGATGATCGCCAGCCGTTGCGCAGGCGTATACGGGGCAGTGGCGGTGTCATTCATGCGGGTCTCCTCCGACGCAGCCGTGAATGTCGCGATAGCCCGCCCCTACGGCGGCTTGTCACGCTTCAACTTTGCTTTGCGTCAATCAATGTGACTTCATGATTCCACGGAGGGAAACCGTGAGCCACAACGAAACCGCTTGAATGTCCACCCTGTGGATTTTTTTGCGCCGAAGCGCGCACGCCCACTCCGTCCGTCGTTCGTCAGCGGGAGCGGGAGCGAGCCGGGCGTTGCATTTCCGTCAAACGCTTCGTGATGAGCGCGGCCTTGCTGCGCATCGCTTTGACGATGCGCGGCAATTCCGGCTCAGCGAGCCGCTCGGCCATTGCCGCGACGGCGATGACGGCGATCGCCTCACCGTCTGCATCGAACACTGGGATGGACAGTGCCCGGGTACCCTTCAGGACGCCGTCGTCTGAGTACGCATAGCCGTCACGCCGCGCGGCATCGATCCGCGCGCGGATTGTTTCCATGGGCGGCGCCTCGGCAGGCAAGCGCCCCGCATTCATATTGCAGATGTGGTCCGCCTCCTCGGGCGGCAGCGTCGCAAGCAGCATCACGCCTGCAATGCTCACGCCGAGCGGACGCCGCATGCCAACGTCGATTGCCAGCACCTTGATCGGATACGAGCCGGTCTTTCGATCGATGGCCACCGAATCCCAACCCGCGCGAATCGTGAGGAATGTCGTGTCGCCCAACTCATTCGCCAACTCCGTGAGGTAAGGATCGGCTGCAGTGCGCACTGGAAAATGCGCAGGCCGGCTCAACCCCAGCAGGCTGATTTCTGGCCCTACGCGATAGCGCCTTGTAGCGGGGTCCTGTTCGCCGACCCCCTCGGCAATCAACGTCTGCAAAATGCGATGCACAGTGGGGTGGCTCAGCCCCGAATAGGCGACGACGTCGGTGATTCGAACACCGTGTTCACCGCCTAGCGCAAGGATGCGTAACACCTGGAATGTGCGGGAAATCACGCGCACGCTGCCAGACTCTTCATCCGTTGTCTTTGCGTTGACGGAGGGGGCGTCGTTGTTGGTGGTTTGGCGCGATGCTCGCTTCAAGATTCGTGTCCGTCTGTTGATGGCAGTCGCACGACAGCATGACTTTGCCCTTGAACCCGGCAGGTCGCCAGGCGGGCTTTGCATGCTGCCGGACATATCAAAGAAATTTCCACAGGGTGGACATTATCGTGCGGAAAACTTCTTGGCAAGGCTCGTGTCGCGCTCACCGGGGGGCGAACACAAGATAATTGCGCTAGTACCCCCACGCTGTTTTGCGCTCTGTTTTGCGCCTGGAACGCGTCGGTCGCTGACACGTCTGGCTTACGAGGATGAGCATGAATCTCCCTACGAATACTTTTAAACGCGCCCTTGCAGAAGGCACACCGCAATTCGGTCTTTGGGCAGCATTTGCTGACCCATATGTCACGGAATCTCTGGCGGCAGTGGGCTTTGATTGGCTTCTGGTCGACAACGAGCACGCACCCAATGATCTGCGGAGCACTCTCGCGCAGTTGCAGGCGGTGGCACCATATCGCTCTCATCCCGTCGTGCGTCCAGTGCGCTGCGACACGGCCATCATCAAGCAGATGCTGGACATCGGCGCGCAGACCCTGCTGCTGCCAATGATCGATACGGTCGAGCAGGCGCGCGAGGCCGTTGCAGCCACACGCTACCCGCCACTCGGCGTGCGTGGCGTGGGAGCGGCGCTTGCTCGGGCGTCGCGCTGGAATCGCATTCCTGGCTATCTGGAACATGCTGCGGATGAACTTTGCGTGCTGGTTCAAGTAGAGACGGTCACTGGACTGAGTCATCTCGCCGCGATTGCGGACGTTGATGGTGTTGATGGTGTGTTTTTCGGTCCAGCGGACCTGAGTGCTTCTATGGGATTGTTAGGTAAAGGAGGTGCCGAACCAGTTCGAGAGGCGATTCGCAACGGCATCGATGCAGTCAGGCGAGCCGGCAAGGCGGCTGGCGTGCTCGCGCCTGACGAGGCCTATGCAAGGGAGTATCTGGCTGCCGGGGCAACGTTCGTCGCTGTGGGCACGGACGTTAGCCTCCTGAGCATGGCGGCGCACAAACTGCTGATGAGTTACAGCAGTAACGTCGACGAAACGAAGAAGAGCGGAACCGGCGGATACTAGTTGCCATCGGGGTGAGGAGGAAACCGCATGGTGTGCGAGCACCTGCACTGCGGCATTGATCAGGAGTCTGAGCAAACTCAAAGCGAGACCCTGCAGACTCTAAGGGATGCGCCGCGACAAATCACGGGCGCCAGCATTACCTGCGTCGACCAGACACGCGTGACCGTTTATGCGCGAGGTTTCCCGATCGAGACGGTGGATACACTGTTGCGCCTTTCAGGTCATCGCGGACTGAGCCCAAGGCGAGGGATCGGTGCAATCGTACTTTCCCGTCGCGCGTCAAATCACGGTGAGTCTTCCCAACGATTGTCTTTCTGTGGGCGATGTAGCCAAGGCGACGAAGTGATCAAGCGAATCGGGCAGAGTGGACACGACTCGAACCACCGCACGGCCCGCGCGAATAGCGAGGCCAATCACCTTCCCCTCACCCGAATCCGCTCGCGGAAGGGCGCCCCCCACTTGCTACAATCGACCGCTTCGCCATGATTGAGTCGCCATCGGTGCATCAACCGCCGACGCTCGTAACGCACAGCCATGAACTCAGACGATCTCGAACTGTTCGCGCGCGTCGCGAAATCCGGCAGCATCTCGCGCACCGCGTTGGATCTCGGCGCGAACCAGTCGACCGTAAGCCGGCGCATCGGTACGCTCGAGGCGGAACTCGGCGTGCGCCTGTTTCGCCGCAGCGGACGTGGTGTCGGGCTGACCGAGCACGGTGAGCAGCTGCTCGGCTATGCGCAAGCCATGGAGAAAACCCTCGACGAAGCGCGTATCGCGATGCAGGACGGCGGCAAGCGCGGACCCGCGACGCTCTCGATCGCCGCGCAGCCGACGATCGCCCGCGTGATGTTCGGGCGGCTCGGGCATCGGCTCAAGGCATGTTATCCGGCCACGCGGATCCGCTTTATCGAAGGCCTCGCGACGCATGTCCTCAGCTCGCTCAACGACGGCGCCGTCGATCTCGCCGTGATGTATGTGCCTGAGCATCCGGGCGCGAGCCATTTCGACAGGCTGCTATCCGAGCAGGTGTGCCTCGTCACGCCGTCCGACTCGCCTGTGCCGGACGGCCCGTTCCCCGTCAGCGGACTCGCGCAGGTGCCGCTGATCCTGCCGAGCACGCATCACGGCCTGCGCGTGCTGGTGGAATCGCTCGCGACACGGCACGGATTCACGCCGAACATCGCGCTCGAATGCGACGGCTCGATTTCGATCACGAAGCGCCTCGTCGTCGAGCGCTGCGGCGCGACCGTGTTGCCGGCCGCAGCGGTGATCGAAGAGGTGGCGGCGGGACGTGTGAAGTGCTTTCCACTCACCGGCCCCGTTGTGCAGCGCGAGGTGGCGATCGCGTGGCCGCAGCATCGCGCGAAGCCGGCGGGCGTCTGGAATGTCGCGCAAATAGTCCGCGAGGTCGCCGCCGAACTCGTCAACGACGGCGCATGGCCGAACACGCGCTTGCACGCTGCGCCGACGGCATAACTCACGCACACGCGAACGCATAAACTCGACACGGCCCGACCCGCAACAAGTCGGATCGGGCCGCGCACTGATCAAACGCAGCGAGGCCTGGTGCTATTACGCGCTCTGCTCGCGAGTCAGCTGTCCATCCACGAGCCGCCAGATCCCGCGCGGATTGTCCGACTGCAGCGCTTCGGGCAGCAGCGGATCGGGCACCGCCTGATAGCAGACCGGCCGCAGATAACGGTCGATCGCCGCTGCGCCGACCGAAGTCGTGCGGCTATCCGATGTCGACGGGAACGGTCCGCCATGCACCATCGCGTAGCTCACCTCGACACCCGTCGGGAAGCCGTTGAACAGCACGCGGCCGGCCTTGCGTTCGAGCGTCGGCAGCAGCCTGCGCGCGAGCGCGTGGTCGTCGTCGTCGAGTTGGACAGTCGCGGTCAGTTGTCCCGCCAGACGGCACAAGACGAGCTGCAACTCATCGAAGTCGCGGCACGCAACGACTAGCGAACTCGGTCCGAACACTTCGTCTTCAAGCGCTTCGTCGGCGAGGAAGCGTTGCGCGTCGGTGCGCAGCAACACCGCGACAGCTTCATTCGCGCCGCTCGCCGGCTTGCTCGCCGCCAGCTTCGTCACGCCGTCGCGCGCGCTCAATCGCTCGACGCCGCGACAGTACGCAGCGTGGATGTTCGGCGACAACATCGTCGTCGCGGCCTTTGCGCTCAGCGCTTCGGCGGCCGTCGCGCAGAACGCGTCGAGCGCCGGGCCTTCGAGCGCGAACACCAGACCGGGCTTCGTGCAGAACTGCCCTGCTCCGAGCGTCAGCGAGTCGACATACTCGCGCGCAATCGACTCACCGCGCGCGCCCAACGCGGCGGGCAACACCACCACCGGGTTGACGCTGCTCATTTCCGCGTAGACCGGCACTGGCTCGCGACGGCTCTGCGCGATCCGTTGCAGCGCGAGACCGCCTTGCCGCGAGCCGGTGAAGCCGACCGCCTGGATCGCCCGATGCCGCACCAGCGCCTCGCCGATCGCCACGCCGTCGCCGAGCACCATCGAGAACACGCCTTCGGGCATGCCCGTGTCCAGTGCGGCTTTCGCGATCGCCCGCGCCACCAGCTCGGACGTGCCGAGATGCGACGGATGCGCCTTCACGACGACAGGGCAGCCCGCCGCGAGCGCCGACGCGGTATCGCCGCCCGCGACCGAAAACGCCAGCGGGAAGTTGCTCGCGCCGAAGACCGCGACCGGGCCGAGCCCGATGCGCCGCAGCCGCAGATCGGGGCGCGGCAGCGGCGTGCGCTGCGGTTGCGCGCTGTCGATCACCGCGCCATGCCAGCGGCCGTCGCGCACGATGCTCGCGAACAGCTTGAGCTGGCCGACCGTACGCATGCGCTCGCCGTCCAGGCGCGCGAGCGGCAATCCAGTCTCCAGGTGTGCGCGCTCGGTCAGCGCCGTGCCAAGATCAACGATCTGCGCAGCTATCGCGTCGAGAAAGCTTGCGCGCTGCTCGTCAGGCAATTGCCGATAGGCGTCGAAGGCCTGTTCGGCAAGCCCGCAAGCCTGTTCGACATCGTCGTTCGTCGCCCCTCCGAAGGCGGGTTCGAGCCGCTCGCCCGAAGCCGCTGCGATTGCGTACACGTCGCCGCCGCGCGCCTTGAACGCACGCTGCCCAATGATCACTTCGCCGCGAATTTCCATCATAGACCTCGTCCGCTCATCAAGCGCTCAAACGGTTGGCCGGCGTGATCTGCCGTGGGTCGGTACGCAGTTCGATCAGCGCTGCCACGCCGGCCTTGCGCGCGCGCTCGAATGCAGCGGGGAAGTCCTCGGTGCGCTCCACTCGCTCCGCATACGCGCCGAACGACTTCGCGAAAGCGACGAAATCCGGATTCTCGAGCTTCGTCGCTGACACGCGGCCAGGGTACTCCCGCTCCTGATGCATGCGGATCGTACCGAGCATGCCGTTATTCACGACGATCACGACGAGCGGCGCGCCGAACTGCACGGCGGTCGCCAGCTCTTGTGGGTACATCATGAAACAACCGTCGCCGGCGAAGGCCACCACGCTGCGTTCGGGATCGCGCAACGACGCGGCGATCGCGGCAGGAAAGCCGTAGCCCATGGCGCCGTTGGTCGGCGCGAGTTCGGTGGCGGCCTGCCGGTAGCGGTAGTAGCGATGCACCCACACCGTGTAGTTGCCCGCGCCGTTCGCGATCACCGCATCATCGGGCAACACATCGCTCAGATGGCCGACCACTTGTGCGAGATCTACGCCGTCGATCTCAGCCGTGGGCGCGGGCGGCGTCGAATGCGCGACGTAGTCAGCGCGCGCGTCGGCCGTCCATTGTTGCCAGCGCGGCGAGGCCACGGGCTCGATGCCGTCGAGCGCCAAAGCGAACTCGCGCAGGCCGGCGTTGATCGGCAGGCGCGCCTGATAAACGCGACCGAGTTCTTCCGGGTCCGGATGAACGTGCACCATAGTCTGCTTCGGCGTCGGGCTTTCGAACAGCGTATAGCCCGACGACGTGCTTTCCGCGAGCCGCGAGCCGACCACGATCAGAAGATCGGCGTCGCGCGCTCGCTCCGCGAGCTTCGGCGACACGCCGAGTCCGAGTTGGCCGACGTAATGCGAGTCGCGGTTGTCGAAGAGGTCCTGGCGGCGAAACGAGGCCGCCACCGGCAGATCGTTCGCGGCGACGAAGCGCCTTAGCGCAGCGGTCGAATCCGGATCCCAGCCGGTGCCGCCGACGATCACCAGCGGCCGCATCGCGCCGTCCAGCAGTCCACGCAACTCGTCGAGCGAGTCGGCAGAAGGCGCCGCCTGCACACTGCGCGCGGTCGACGCATCGGCCACCGTCGCGGAACCGAACAGCACGTCTTCCGGCAGCGCGATCACCACCGGGCCGGGACGCCCCGACATCGCCACGCTGAACGCCTTCGCGATGATTTCCGGAATGCGCTCGATGCTGTCGATCTGCGTGACCCATTTGGCGATGCCGCCGAACATCTGACGGTAGTCGACTTCCTGGAACGCACCACGGCCGATGAATTCCTGCCCGACCTGGCCGACGAACAGGATCATCGGCGTCGAGTCTTCGCTCGCGGTGTGCACGCCGTTCGCGGCATGCGTGGCGCCGGGGCCGCGCGTCACGAAGCAGATGCCGGGGCGACCGGTCAGCTTGCCGTAGGCGTCGGCCATGTTCGACGCCGCGCCTTCGTGACGCGTCGTGATGGTACGAATGCCGTGCACATCGTAGAGCGCGTCGAGGGCGGGAAGATAGCTCTCGCCCGGCACGCAGTAGACGGTATCGACACCGTTGCCCACAAGCGCATCGACGAGAATGCGGCCGCCATTGCGCGCGAGTGCGTCGCTGCCCTGGTTATCAGACATGAAATTCAAGCTCCTTGTTACGGGTTTCCGGGAGGAACACGGCGACGATCAGAACGAGCATGTACGACAGCGCGGCCCACACGCCGATCGACTTCGCGAGGCCCACCGAGGCGCTCGTGATGCCGACCGCCGCCGGCACCATGGCGCCGATGCCCCGCCCGAAGTTGTACGAGAAACCGCCTGCCGACGCGCGAATCTCCGCCGGAAACAGTTCGGTGAAACAGGCGCCCATGCCGGAGACGATGCCCGACTGGAACAGTCCGAGCGGGAAGCCGAGGATCAGCAGCGTCGTCATCGGCAGTTGCAGGCGTGTGTAGACGAGCACCGTGAGCGTCGCGCCGAGCGCGGACAGCGCGAAGGTCCAGCGCCGGCCGATTGCGTCGCTCAGATACGCCATGCCGATGTAGCCGCAGAACGAACCGAAGATGTTCACGCCGAGGTACAGCGTCGTGAGATTGACGGTCAGGCTTTGCGTCTCGCGCAGGTAAGTGACGAGCCACGTGAGGATCGTATAGTTGCCGCCGAGCGCGCCCGCTGCCATCAGCGAAGCGAGCAGCGTGCGCGACAACACGTTCGGCGCGAACACGCGAGCAAAAGTGCCGAAGGTATTGCTCTTTTCGCGGAACGTCGCTGCGGACTTGAATGCATCTGATTCGCCGACGTTTCGACGCATCCATAGCACCAGCAAGCCCGGGAGCACCCCGATCAAAAATAGCGCGCGCCATGCCACATCCTCGGGCAACACGCCGAACAGTCCCCAGTATGCTAGCGCCGCGAGCGCATAACCGACCGGCCAGCCGCTTTGTACGGTACCGACGGCCCGGCCGCGAATGCGTTTGTCGACCACTTCGCCGATCAGGATCGCACCCGCCGCCCACTCTCCGCCGAAGCCGAGTCCTTGCAGGCTGCGCGTGATCAGCAGTTCATGGAAGCTGTTAGTGAAGGCGGACAGACCGGTGAATAGCGAGAACCAAAGGATCGCGAGCTTGAGCACCGCAACGCGGCCGATGCGATCGGCCAGCACTCCCGCAATCACCCCGCCGATCGCCGACGACACCAACGCGGACGTGCCGATCACGCCCGCCTGTGCCTTGGTCATGCTCCACGCCGTCAATAGCGTCGGAATGACGAACGCGAAGAACTGCACGTCCATCGCATCGAGAACCCATCCGAGAAAACATGCCCAAAAGGTGCGGCGCTGAGCGGGCGCCATCGTGCTATACCACGGTTGCATGTTTCTCATCTCCGTCAGGCGTCAAAGCCTGTCTTTCTTGTCGGCATCCGTTCGCGCGGCCGTTTCACCGTTTCCATCGATCCGGCCCGCGAGCGACGCACGCCTCATGGCGTCGACACATTATGCGGGTGCCAGTCTGCCTGCTCATTGCAGGCAGCGCATACCAGCTATGCGTCGCCGACGCGGATGCAAAAAAAAAGCGGCGCTCGCCGCTTTTCCGAAAGGGTCTACCGGTTGACCCGGAACACAGCCACCGTTTGGATATCGTTGTGGATGGTGCCGCTCAGTGCGTCGGCACAGACGCCGCTCTCCTCCGCCGCAACAATGAAAACAGCAAGCACCGGAAGCACGGCACCGTTCATCGTCATTGAAACCGACACCCGATCGAGCGGAATGCCTTCGAACAGCCGCACCATGTCTTCGACGGTATCGATTGCAACGCCCGCCATCCCGACATCCGCAAGCGCCTCGGCATCGGTCGAATCGTAGCCGCGTTGAGTCGGCAAATCGAACGCAGCCGACAAGCCTTGCGCGCCATTCTGCAACGCGGCGCGAAACGCCAGATTCGAATCCGCGGCGTCGCCATAGCCCGTGTATTGACGGATCGTCCACGGCTTGTGCGTGTACATGGACGACCAGTTTTATGCAGCAAGCGCTGCCGCGCGCACCGCATCAGTCGACAACGCGCGCGCCGTACAGATCGCATCGACAATGTATTGCGAATCACGAGCAATGCCCGAAAAGCGCCCGGAACCCCATGTGTACAGCCACGGCAGGCCGACGAAATAAAGCCCCGGCAGCGCAGTAATACCACGCGAGTGCGCCGGATAGCCCCGCCCGTTAAACACAGGTGCATCGAGCCACGCAAAGTCCGGCGTAAAGCCAATACACCAGATCACCGAAGTGATGCCGCTCGTCGCGAGATCGAGCGTCGTGCGTTCGCTGTGCGGTCGCCACACCGGTTCGTAGCGCGTACCGACGGGTGCCGTCATGCCGTTCCTTTCGATGTAGCTGTCGATACTTGCGTTAATGCGGTTATACGTATCGTCCGCATCGTCGAGATTCGCGCCAAGGTTCGGTGTGAAGCACAACTGGCCGTCGCGCAGATCTTCGAGACGGCCGTACAGTTCCATCCCGTCGGCGGCGAACTTCCGCAGGTCGATATCGCGTCCGCCGTCACGGCCTGTTACGTAGTGGTTGGTATTGTCGCGCACGCCTTCGCGCAACGGATGCTGATCGACGGGCATATCGTAGTAGCCCATGTCCGCGAGCCAGTCCACCACATCGCGGCCGCGATGGAAGCGCGCGCAACGGGGCGCTTCGCCCACTGCCAGCACCACCTTCTTCCCGGCAAGATGAAGGTCTTCCGCAATCTGCGCGCCCGATTGTCCCGAGCCGACGACCAGCACCGCGCCATCCGGCAACGCCTGCGGATTGCGATATTCGGACGACTGAAGCTGCACGATGCCAGCCGGCAGACGCTCTGCCATGCGCGGCACGATCGGCGTGTGATAGCCGCCCGATGCGACGACCACATGATCCGCCGTGAACGGGCCCGCCGACGTGTTCACCGTGTAGCGTCCGTCGACCCCACGCGCCACGCGTTGCACAGCAGTATGTTCGAGCACGGGAGCATCGAGCTTCGCAACGAACTCGTCAAGGTACGCGATGATCTCGTCCTTCTTCATGAACCCGTGCGGATCGTCGCCTTCATACGGATGTCCCGGCAACGCGCATTGCCAGTTCGGCGTGACGAGACAGAATGCGTCCCAGCGCTGATTGCGCCACGTATGCGTGACGGTGTTTTTTTCGAACACCAGGTGATCGATACCGGCTTGCTTCAGGTAATAGCTGATCGACAATCCTGCCTGACCGCCGCCGATCACCAGCACGCTGTAATGGCCGCTTTCGACGTTTCGTTGCTGCGGGATTGCTGTGCTCGACATGACGTGCTCCTCAAGAAAATGTCGATGAGTGATTGAGCGGTTGAGTGAACGCGACGCAACGTCAGCCGAGCGCGAGCACGGTCACCGTCGCATCCGGCTGCGCGGAGAAGCGCGCGGCGTCCGCTTCGATTTGCGCGAGCTGGTCCATCGCGGCAGAACAGGCGAAGCCGAATTTTTCACGTACTCGTTCAGAGCCGATATTCAGGGCTTCGCGCGAGCGCCGCAGGAAATCGTCGACGGGATACTGCGTGCCGGGCGTGAAAAACTCGCCGACGACTGTCGACGGCGAATAGCAATTTGCTTCGGTGCCGTCGGGCCATTGAATCCGGAAATGCATGACTGGCATCACAGGTCCTCGGTAGTGTTGCACGGCTGCTTCGCAAGCCAGTGCCGGTAAATGTCGAGATGACGGCGCGCGCTCGCCCGCCAACTGAACCGGCTGAGCAATACGGGCACCGCATGAACGAAGTCGGTTGCGTCAGGTCGATCCAGCGCATCGCGCAATGCGTATGCAATCGACGCGGCGTCGCGTGGATCGGCCCACCGGCACAGTGTGTCGTCCAGATACTCGGTAAACGGCGCGATGCGCGACACGACTACGGGCTTGCGCGATGCCAAAGCTTCCAGCACGACAAGGCCGAAGCCTTCGCGCAGTGACACCATGGCGACGGCATTGGCACAGCGGAATAGCGCGGGCATGAGCGCGTCGTCGAGCGGCCCGGTGACGACAACCGGTTCGCGGGCGCCTATCGCAAGACCCAGCGGCGCCGCCCGCACAAAAAATTCACGCGTGTACGCGTCGTGATCGAGCAAACTCGCGCCGCCTGCGATCACGAGTTGCGCATGGGGGTGCGTCGCACGCAGTCGTGCAAATGCATCGAGCAACATCATCGTATTCTTGCGAGCCTCGATACCGCCGACCGCCAGCACGACCGGCGCGCCGACGATGCCGAGCTTCTCGCGCAACGCCGCTGATTCACCTGGCGTCGCGGCGCTCGCGCTAAAACGCCGTACGTCCACGCCGTTTATTACCGGCAGTGCATCGATGCCGTAGACGTCGCGCATATGATGCGTCCACATATCGCTCACACAAAGCACGGCGTCCGCATCGCGCCACGCTCGCGTTTGCCACTGCGCGAGCTTCGGGTCCATGAAGTGGTCGAGATGATGGACCGTTCGCAAGAAGCCGTGAATGGCGCCTTCCTCCTTCAGCTCGGCCAGTGCGTTGCCGCTGATGCTGTCCTGCGCGTGCAGCACGTCGAATGTGTCTGAATCATGCAGCTGACGCGTTTGCGCGAAAGCAAGCTTCAACGCTTGAATCCGGGCGCTAACCATGCCGACGGTATTCGTTTCCGGTTCGGTCACCGACGCGAGCACAACCCTGCATGGAGATTCTCGAAACATGACGTCGCCGTCGGCGGCAGGCGCAAAGATCGTCACGTCATGGCCGCTTAGGTGCAGCGCCTGCGCCAGTTCAAGCGTATGCATGACGCCGCCGCGCGGATTGACCGAATGCGTGAATAGCGCGACGCGCAATGGGGTGGCATTCATGATGCGGTGTCTATTGCAGACGCTTGCTCAGTTGCATCCGCCGTTGCGCCTGCGTTTGCAGTCGCGTCTGCCGCTGCGCAAATGAACGGATCGTCGTTGAAGTCCCACAACAATGCGGACATATCGCGCTGGTGAAGCACGACTTTACGCGATGCATCGGCGACGCCGATTTCGGCGCACGCGAGCGAACGCACCGCAAAGCGCGCGATCACCTGCTCGACATTCGCCTCCCTTACGGAGAGTAAAAATCCGTAGCTTGGAAAAGCGCCGAGCCAGCGCTCGAAGTCGACGCCAGCAGGACGCGGAATCGCATCGAGGTCGATACGCGCGCCGACTTTCGAGCATTCCAGCAACATCAATGCGGTGCCGAGCGTGCCCGCCATGCTGATGTCTTTGGCCGCATCGCACAGACCGTCTTCCGCGAGCGACGGCAGCAATTCGAGGTCGGCGCGCAAGCGTTCGGCAGGCGAGTTCACCGACGCATTCCAGAACGGATGGGGATCTTCGAAACGCCCACGCAGATCGACCGCCATCAACAGACGATCTCCAGGACGGGCATGAAAGCTCGACAACAAAGCCTGCGCCCGGCCAACGATCGACACCGCGAGTTGCGACGTCGCGCTGCGCGTATTCGTATGTCCCCCGACCACCGGCACGCGATAAGCGAGCGATGCCGCCGCCATGCCCGCGAGGATCTGATCGGCTGAGTCGATGCCGTCGCTCCACAACGCGTCGACGACTGCGAGCGGACGGCCGCCCATCGCGTAGATATCGCTGACGTTGACCATCACGCTGCTATAGCCTGCAAACCATGGCATCGCCGCGACGAAGTCCGCGACCATGCCTTCGATTGCGAAGAGCAGGTAGCCGTCGCCATCGCGAATCGCCGCGCAATCGTCGCCTACGCCCACCGCCTGCGCGAGATTGTCGGTGCCGCGCGGCAGGCGGCTTGCCAGCGACGCCATCACCCCCGCGATATCCGTCTTGTGCTGGAAACCACGGCTTGCACGCAATCGTTCGACGAGGCGCCGCACGTCAATCGCGTTCGCACGGCTCATGACGCCCTCCGATACGGCACCACGAAGCCGCTCTCGGGCGTCGCGCACGGCGGATACGCGTCGAGTTGCGCCTGCATCAGATGATGCGAACGCCCGAACAACGTCTCTTCCTCGATCGTGTCCCATCGCAACCGCTTGAACAGCGGCACATTCTGGCTCTGCACATGCGCGAAAAACCTCTCGCATCCCAGTGCATGCGCGCTGCTCACTGCTAGCCGGATCAGTGAGGAGCCGATCTTGCCGTACGAGCGGAACGCGGCATGGACGGCCAACCGCGAACCGACCCACACGCCAGGCGCGCTCTCGTGAATGCGCACGGTGCCCACCACCTGTTCCGGCATCCCGGCGACGCAACTCGACGCGACGAGCAGATGTGCATGCGCGTCGATCCCGTCGTAATCGTCGTCGGCGAAAATGCCCTGCTCGAGGCAAAACACCGCACGACGAAGCTTGTACGCTTCGTCCGCTTCCCACGGCAGCGTCGCCCACTTGATGCGAAACTCACTCGGCGTGTAGACGGCGTCAAGCTTCAAGGTATCGGTTGCGTCGCAGAACACGGCTCACTCCTCGTACGACGACAGCGACGAACACGCGCCGCACTTGCCACAGCCGGCCTTGATATCCGCCGAACGCATCGCAGCCGCTCCGAGCATCGCGCCGATCGGCGCGAGGACCGAACGCATGAATTCGGGCGTCGGCGCCGGATGGTCTTCAAGCGGCGTGCCGCTGATCGGCACGAACGGCACGACGAACGGATACACGCCGAGGTCGATCAGTTCGCGCGCCATCGCGACGATCGCGTCGGCCGTATCGCCGAGACCCGCGAGTATGTAGGTGCTGACCTGGCCGCGTCCGAACACTGCCACCGCCGCCTTGAACGCTTCCATGTAGCGCGACAGCGGCACGCTCGCCTTGCCGGGCATCACACGCTCGCGCACCTCGGGCGTGACCACCTCGAGATGCATGCCGAGCGTATCGATACCGCTCGCTTTCATGCGCTCGAACCAACGGTCGTCATCAGGCGGCTCGCATTGCGCCTGGATCGGCAGATGGACCGCGGCCTTGATCGCGAAGGCGCTGTCGCACAGAAGCTGCGCGCCGCGATCCGAAGTCGGCGGCGTGCCGGTCGTCAGCACCATATGCTTGACGCCATCGAGCAGGACCGCGGCACGCGCGACTTCTGCGAGTTGCTCGGGCGTCTTGCGCGCAATCGTGCGACCCGCCGCGAGCGACTGGCCGATTGCGCAGAACTTGCATGTCTTGCGACGGCTTTCGTAACGGATGCAGGTTTGCAGCACCGTGGTCGCAAGCACGTCCTTGCTATGCAGCGTGGCGATGTGCGAATACGGCACGCCGTCGAAAGTCTGCAGCGCATAGAAGCGCGGCGGCTTTGGAAAGCTGATGTTCGCAATCGGAATCGCGCCGCGCAGCAGCGCGCTCATGCCGTTGATATCCGGTTGCGACGCGACGAACGGCGAATTCCACGCGGTACTGGTATGCACCGGCACCATGATCGTCACGCCGTCGACAGTGACCGCCTTGTGATCCGACGGACCCGCGCCGCCGCGCCGGCTCGCGGCGCCCGCATGCGGATCGACGAGACGCAGTCCCGTTGACTGCAATTCAGTCATCAATTGCCGGCTCGCTGCCGACAGATTCTCGCGTGCGCTCATGGAAGGCTCCTGAAATGGCGTTGGGGGCGTCGTCGGCGGAGCCCATCGACGTGACGGGCATCGCGGGCGAATCGTTGATCGCGAGACGTAGTAATTCAGGCCGCGCATAGTGGCCGACCGAATCCATCATGCGTTTGCGCTTCGTGATCAACGACATGTCAAGATCGGCGATCACCATGCCCTCGCCTTCGCGCAACGGCTCGCAGAGATGCTGACCTTCGGGCGACACGATCGCGCTCAGGCAGCCGCCGCGCAGCGCATTTTTCAGCTTCGGATCGCTCGTGACGGAGTCGATTTGCACATCGGTCAGCCAGCCCGTCGAGTTGACAACGAAGCAGCCGGACTCAAGCGCATGATGGCGGATCGTCACTTCGATCTGCTCGGCAAAAACCGGCCCCACCAGCGAGCCCGGGAATTGCGCGCAATGAATCTCTTCGTGCTGCGTCATCAATGCATAACGGGCAAGCGGGTTGTAGTGTTCCCAGCACGCGAGCGCGCCGACCCGTGCAATGCCCGTTTGCGCGACCTTGAGACCGGCCGCATCGCCCTGCCCCCAGATCATGCGTTCATGAAACGTGGGCGTGATCTTGCGGCGCTTCAGCACGAGCCGCCCGTCCACGTCGAAGATCAGTTGCGTGTTATACAGGCTGCCGTGATCGCGCTCGTTGACGCCGAGCACTACCACCATTCCGTGCATTCTCGCGCGCTCCGCGACCGTATGCGTGACCGGCCCCGGCACGGCGACCGCTTCTTCGTAGAGCCGCATATGATCCGCACCCGACGCAACCGGCGGCCGCACGAAAGAAAAGTACGGGTAGTACGGCACGAACGTCTCGGGAAAGACGATCAGCTGCACGCCTTGAGCGGCGGCTTCGTCGATGGCCGCGCAGACCTTGTCGAGCGTGCCGGCGCCACGTTCGAGGTCGGGCGCGATCTGAACCGCAGCGGCGCGAATGACGCGTTTATCGGACATGATGATGGGCTTCCCGTGACTCGGTCAGACGGTCCAGGTGTGGATGACCAGCGCGTTTTCCTTACGATGGAGCAGCTGAATGTCGAGTACGTCGAGCGGACTGATCGGACGGATGCCCTCGATCAGCGATGCTTCGCCATGGCCGTACAGCGCCTGCAACGCGAAGCGGCATGCATAGACCTTGCCGCCTTCTTCCATGAACTTGATCAGTTGCTTGTTGAAGTTCAGGTGCCCGGGGAAAGCTTCGTCGCCAAGCGTCGGGAAGCCGCGTTGCAGACCCAGTGTGACGCCTGGTCCATAGAGCAGCACCGACGTATCGAAACCCTTGCGCTTCAGACGCGTGGCCTGAAGCAGATTCACAAAGCCGATCGAGCCTTCGAACGCAACCGTATGGAAGGTCACGAGCGCTTTCTCCCCCGGCTCGGCCTTCACGTCTTCGAAGACTTTCTCCTCGTAGTCCACCAGATAATCGCCGCTCTTATGAAGGGGTTGATTGACTGCAGGCATGGCACGCTCCGCTTTATCGCATTA
This sequence comes from Paraburkholderia sp. SG-MS1, assembly GCF_012275575.1. Classification (GTDB taxonomy): domain Bacteria; phylum Pseudomonadota; class Gammaproteobacteria; order Burkholderiales; family Burkholderiaceae; genus Paraburkholderia. The sequence goes on from NZ_NPIH01000230.1 coordinate 29,114, forward strand.
GTTGAAATGAACTCCGATCAATGGATGCATCGGTGATGTCATTCATGCAACGGCCATGCCAATCAGCGGCCCGGAAAATGCGATCATTCTCCGATCAATCAAACGGAAATTATCAGAGACGCCTCAAAAAATTTTGCGGACGGCGGCCCGGCAGGCGCTTAGGCGAACAACGAGAGTTCGGTAACGCGTTGATCCAGCACGTTATCCGAGCATTTTTCGCATCTTGGTAGTGCATGCACTACCGAAAGCGTGCACTGCTTCGATCAATGCGATCAACGAATGGGTTTGATGCGATCTTGATCACCTTTTGCAAATACAGCGTGGTACTGTGAATTAAGAAATTCGAATGGGCACGCCATCATGAATACGCTGATGCATCACTGGCTCAAACGGCTCGAAGAAAGCCGCAAACCGGCCTATCTGGTAATACCGGATCTGATCGAAGAAGACGTCGCGAGTGGCCGGCTGCGTCCGCGCGACCGTTTGCCCGGTCTGCGCGATCTCGCGGGCGCGCTGCAACTCAACTACACGACCGTCGCGCGCGCGTATGCGGAAGCGCGCAAGCGTGGCCTGCTCGACGCTCGCGCGGGGAGCGGCACATTCGTGCGAGGCCGCACGCCGAGCTTGCCGCTCACAGCGGGCGGCAGCGTCGAGATGTCCATGAACATGCCGCCCGAACCGCCCGAGCTCGCCGCGCGGCTGCGCGAGTCCACCGCGAAGTTGATGCTGAGCGCGGACCCGTATCGTCTGTTGCGCTATCAGGACTTCGGCGGCACGGCGGCGGATCGCGCAGCGGGCCGCAACTGGCTTCGGCAACGCGTGCCCGATTGTGAGGATGACCGAACGTTGGTGTGCCCCGGCATTCATAGCGTGCTGGTCGCACTGGTGTCGCAGCTGGCGCGCCCCGGAGAGACCATCTGTCTCGACTCGCTCGCGTATCCCGGCATCAAGGCGATTGCTTCGCAACTCGGCGTGCGTTTGCAGGCTTTGCCGCGGGACGACGAAGGGCCGTTGCCACATGCGCTCGAAGCGCTCTGCAAAGCGGAAACGCCTCGCGCGTTCTACTGCAACCCGACACTGCAAAACCCAAGCACGCTGACGCTTTCCGCGCAGCGTCGCGAAGCGCTTGCGGACGTCGCGTTGCGCTATAGCGTGCCGATCATCGAAGACGACGCCTACGCGATGCTCCCGCAAGACGCGCCGATGTCGCTTGCTTCGCTTGCGCCGGAGTTGACGTTCTACGTTACGGGCATGTCCAAGAGTTTTGGTGCGGGTTTGCGGGTGGCGTATCTGTACGCGCCGACCGTACGGCAGACGCAGCGGATTGCAGGCGCGTTGCGTGCGACGACCGTGATGCCGAACCCCTATACGATGCTACTCGCGACACAATGGATCAACGACGGCACCGCAACCGACATGCTGCGCGCGATCCGCGCCGAAGCCCATGCGCGGCAGGAGATGGCAGCGCAAGTGCTCGCGGACTGGAAGTACGACGCGCACCCGGACGGCTTCCATCTGTGGCTGCCGATTCCGACGCAATGCAGCTGGAGCGCGTCCGAACTCGCATTGCAGCTGCGCAATCAGGGCATCGGGGCAGTCGCGGGTGCGGCGTTTTCCACCGATGGCAATCCGCCGAATGCGATCCGCCTCTGCATTGGCGGGCCGCAGAATCGCGACGATTGTCGCGACGGGCTGCAACGGGTTGCCGACACGCTAGAAGACCCGCATCATCTGCACATGCCGATGATGTGATTCAAAGACATTCGAGTTAGCGGATACAGACTGAATCAGTACGCGGCGCATCTAGACCCTGGCATGGTCAAGTTGGTTATCGGTGGCGGCAATGGCGGTGTCGGTCCGGGCCGCCGGCAGGTTAAATTTCCGTTGACGGGGAGCCGCTCGATCTTTTAAGCGCCCTCTGCAGTCGGCCGTTGCGGGAACTCAGGCTGATGGCACGTTTTCGCGTATGTCTGGGGGTATGTATACAAGCGAACCCCTGTTGCTCCAATGGCATCCAAATTCCTGAATCCGAGCCGCGGAACCCGCGGGCTGGGCGAGCTGACCGCCGAGAGTCTGAATGCCTCTCTGGACACGCGGTGCGGCGGCTCTGTCACGTTCGCGAGGTGGCCACGTACCGGCGGCGGACGTGCGGGTCATCCACGCCGTCGGCCGGCTCCCGCCATGGTTGCGCGCACGAGGGACAGTCGAACGGCGACCTGAATACGTCTGCCCGAAGGCGATAGCCCCCGCAGCGCCCACAACACTCGCGTAGCGAAATCCCCTGGATGGGGCACATATCGGACGCACCGATACTGGAACGCGGTTAGGTGCGCGCGTTCCCGTGCGCACCTGAGACACCATCGGAGCGATCGAGACGCGACACTCTGCAGCGCAACGGACGGCATGACGAACGCCACAGCCAGATCCACGAGCGGCAGATGCAGGGCTCCATCATGCATGGCAGATCAAAGCGCCGTGCATCGCGTAGATCGAGGTCCACGGGTGCGCCGTCCTACCCTCGCGACAGGCGCTCCGTGGCTTGCTCTACGAGTCTGGCGTGATACTCCCGCAGGGTCGACGCGCATCCATAGAAGCCGCCAGGGTCGCACTGACTTCACTGGCTGAGCAGTTACCCGCCATGCTGGCAGACAGCCTGCAAGATCAGGTTTCGCGACTGCGGGAACTCGACGAGCAGATTGTGCGGATCGAACATCGCATTCTCGAATGGCGAGGGTAGGGAGATGCATGCAGACGCATCTCGGAGATACCCGGCGTTGGCGTACTCACCGCGACAGCAGCGGTCTCCGTGATCGGACAGGCAAGTACGCCCCAAGCCCATGTTCTCACCATCCACGAGACCTGCGGGTATCGCCCTAGGCGCCTGATTGCTCCACGCGACACATGTCTTCGCGGCCGTTCACCGCTCCTCCATCCCGATCGTCGCGAGCATTTGCGCGATTTCCGCAAGCTAAGTGTGCGCACCGCCCGCTTTTTCCCGCCCGACCCGGCCGGTACCATCGCTTCGAGCGTGTCAGCCACAGCGCTGTTCGCCGATGAACCATCGCCATCGCTATCGAGACAACGAACCCGACATAGGAAATCATCAAATGACAGCTTCACCCTCGGAAAGCCTGGAACTAGCGATTCAGCGCGCCGGCAACGCCGTCGACCTTTTGCGTGACAGCCAGCGTCGGGCTTTTTCGCACGGCACCGTGTCCGGCCAGTTCACCAACTGGCAAAGCGAAGTCAATTCCTGGCGACAGACCTGCGGGTTCATGGACCAGTCGCATCACATGGTCGATCACTACGTGAAAGGTCCCGGTGCGTTCGACCTGCTGTCGAGCCTCGCCGTGAACAGTTTCAAGAACTTCAGGCCCGGCATGGCGAAGCAGTTCGTTGCCACCACGCCCGACGGCTATTACCTCGGCGACTGCGTGCTGTTCTATCTCGAGGAGGAAGTGTTCAATCTGGTCGGGCGTCCGACGGCGCTCGACTGGGTGCAGTTTCACGTCGAATCGGGCAAGTGGGACGTCACGACCGAGCGAGACCCGCAGTCGATGGATCGCGGCGGACGCCCGCCGCTCGTGTACCGCTATGAACTTCAGGGCCCGCACGCCGGTCCGCTCGTCGAGAAGCTGACCGGCCAGCCCTTACCGGATGTGAAGTTCTTCGGCATGACGGACTTCAATATTGCCGGACATCGGGTCCGCGCTCTGCGTCATGGGATGGCCGGCGCGGTTGGCTTCGAAATGTTCGGACCGTGGGCCGAAGGCGATGCAGTGCGCGACGCGATTCTGTCGGCCGGTCAGGAATTCGGATTGCTGCGGGTCGGCTCGATCGCCTATTCGACAGCGAATCTCGAATCGGGCTGGATCCCGGGCCCGCTGCCCGCAATCTTCAGCCAGAACGAATTGAAGACCTATCGCGAATGGCTGCCTGCCAAGGCCGCCGGCAGTCTCGCGGGCAGTCTCTATTCGAAGGACATCACCGACTACTACGTGACGCCCCTCGACCTCGGCTATGAACGCCTCGTCGCTTTCGATCACGACTTCGTCGGCGCCGAAGCATTGAAGCGGCACGCGAAAGGCCCGCGCCGGAAAAAGGTGACGCTCGTCTGGGACCCGCAGGACATGGCGCGCGTCGCCGCGTCGGCGTGGAGCGACGGTCCGAAGTACAAGCACTTCAATATGCCCAAGGCGCGCTACGGCCTCTATCAGATGGACGAAGTGCAAGTCGGCGGCAAGCGGGTGGGCATCTCGATGGACTGCGGCTACCTCGCCAACGAGCGTTGCATCGTGTCGCTCGCGGTTGTGGACGAGGCGTTCGCCGAAATCGGTACTGAAGTGACCGTGCTGTGGGGCGAGAATCCGAATTCCCGCAAGCCGCAAGTCGAGCCGCACGAGCAAACCGCGATCAAGGCGATCGTCGCTCCCGCACCCTTCGGCACGCACGCGCGCACCGCGTATCGCGAGTAACGCGTGCGCGGGCCCGCTGCATCGGGGCCCGCGCGACTCGGCGTCATTGAGCGTCATCTATCGACAGGCAGGCAACTGCCATCCATCCCTCTCGAATGAAAGAGTCCGATGTGGCTGAAACTTGCATCCTGACCCTCCAGTGTGACGATCGTCCCGGGCTCGTCGCCGCCGTCACCACCTGCCTTGCGTCGCACGGCGGCAATATTGCCGCCGCCGCGCAATTCAACGATCGCGAAGCCGGGCGTTTTTTCATGCGTATGGAGATCGACCTCCCTGGCGGCGAAGCGCTCGATGCGTTCAAGCGGGACTTCGGCAGTCTCGCAAGATCGGCCGACATGCGCTGGAAAATCCGCCACCGCGCGGCGCCGACCAAGGTGCTGTTTCTGGTCAGCAAGCTCGATCATTGCCTCGGCGATCTGCTCTATCGCCGCCGCGTCGGCGAACTGGCGATGGATGTCGTCGGCATCGTCGGCAATCATCCGAGAGAGGCGGTCACGATCTCGCTGAGCAGCGGCATCCCTTACCACCATCTTCCGGTCACGAGCGAAACGAAAGCGGATCAGGAGGCGCGCATACGCGCGATCGTCGAGGAAACTGGCGCGGAACTGGTGGTGCTTGCGCGGTACATGCAGATCCTGTCGGACCGGATGGCCGCCTTTCTGACGGGCCGCTGCATCAACATCCATCACTCGTTTCTGCCCGGCTTCAAGGGCGCGAGGCCTTATCACCAGGCACATACGCGCGGCGTCAAGATGATCGGCGCAACGGCGCACTACGTGAGCGCCGATCTCGACGAAGGACCGATCATTCACCAGGACGTCGAAACGATCTCGCACGTCGACATGCCCGACGATCTGGTGCGCAAGGGCCGCGATATCGAGCGGCGCGTGTTGTCGGAAGCGGTCCGGCTGCATGTCGAAGACCGGGTGCTGCTCTCGGGCGGCAAGACCATCGTGTTCCGCGACTGAGGTGACAGTGCCCAAACTCATCGACGGCAAACGGATTGCGAGCGAGTTGTGCGACCGGGTAGCCGGCGACGCCGATACCTTCCGGCAACAGTACGGCTTGCAGCCCACCCTTGCGGTGGTGCTGGTCGGCGCTGATCCGGCCAGCGAGATTTACGTCAGGCAAAAGGTCATTCAATGCAGGAAGGCCGGGATTCGTTCGACGCAACATCGCTTATCCGAGCTGACGCCCGAAGCGGCTCTGTTCAAACTGATCGGGGCGCTGAACGGCGACCCGACCGTTCACGGCATCCTCGTCCAGTTGCCGCTGCCGGTGCACATCGACGCCGCCAGGGTGCTCGATGCGATCGATCCCGCCAAGGACGTCGACGGCTTTCATCCGGTGAACGTCGGGCGTCTGTCGACGGGTACCGCCGCGCTCGTACCGTGCACGCCGCTTGGCTGCATGCTGCTTCTCGACACCGTCATCGACCCACTGCGCGGCAAGCATGCGGTAGTGATCGGCAAGTCGAATATCGTCGGTAAGCCGGTCGCGCTGCTGTTGCTCGAACGCGAATGCACGGTGACGGTCACTCACATTGCAACGCAGGGACTACCCGGCATCGCGCGCAACGCGGACATCGTGATCGCAGCAGCCGGCGCGCCTCGCCTTGTGCGAGGCGACTGGATCAAACCAGGCGCAGTCGTGATCGATGTCGGGATCACGCGCGTGCCCGGCATCGGCGGCAAGGCTTCGATCGTCGGCGATTGTGCGGCGGATGAGATGGAACATGCGGCGGCCGTCACGCCGGTGCCGGGCGGCGTCGGTCCGATGACGATCGCGTGCCTGCTTGCCAATACTTTGAAGGCGGCGAGGAACTTGCATCATGGATAAATTCGCGTTTGCTTCACACGCGCCAGCGTCCACAACGGTCGTGTCGGCGTCGTGTCAGGTGCTATTGACCGATCTCGAAGTGATGGCCGACATCGGTGCGCTCGACAGCGAAAAAGGCGTGCCGCAGCCGTTGCGGATCGACGTCGCAGTGAGTGTCGTGCCGCCGGCGCGAGACGAACTTGCGCAGACCTTCGACTACTCGCTGATCCGCGACTTCGCGCTAGAACTCGCGAGCGAGCGCACTGTCCTGGTCGAAAGTTTTGCGTTGAAGCTTGCGCACCGGTGTCTCGCGCACGACACAGTGCTGAAGGCCGAGGTGCGCATCGGCAAGCCGTGTGCGATTCCCGGTGCGCTCGCCGGCACTTGCTTGACAGCGAGCAAGTACCCGCCCCCATAACCGGCCAGCGTCGGCGAGAGGCGGTTCAAAGACAACAGAAGAAATGGAGACGATACGTATGGAGACGGTTGAAATGCAGGCCAGGGCCGCGGCACGCTCCAGGTCGACAAGTCGTTGGGCCATCCTCGCGCTGCTGGCGCTCGGCGTGCTGATTTCTTTCGTCGACCGCACAAGCATGTCGTCCGCGCTCGCCGACCGCGGACTGGTCGAAGAATTCGCGCTGTCGAACCTGGATCGCGGCTGGATCAACTCAGCGTTCTTCTGGTCCTACGGCGTCTTCCAGATCCCGATGGGCTGGGCGGCTGACCGTTACGGCGTGAAATGGCCATACGCAATCTGCTTCGCGCTATGGTGCGTTGCGACTGCGGCAATGGGCGCGGTGACGGCGCTCGGTGGTCTGGTAATGGCACGTCTGATCATCGGCATGGCGGAGGCGATCGTCATCCCCGCGAGCTATCGGTGGATCCGGCACAACTTCGACGAGAGCCAGAACGGTCTCGCGGTCGGCATCTTCACGATGGGCAACAAGTTCGGGCCCGCGGTCGGGGCGCCGATCGGCGCGTGGCTCATCGTCAATTACTCATGGAAAGCGATGTTCGTTGCAACCGGCGCGATCGGCGTGCTTTGGCTGATCCCGTGGTTGCTGTGCGTGCGCAACGACCTTCCGTCGAAAGCGGAATTGAGCGCGCAAAAGCGCAGAGGCACGACGGTTTCTCTTCGCAGCATTCTGTCGAGCCCGGTCGTGTGGGGCGGCATGATCGCCAGTTTTTGCTACGGCTACTTCACGTTCTATTGCGCGAGCTGGATGCCCGCGTATCTGGTCGAACAGCGCGGGCTGTCGTTGCGCGAGTCCGGGCTGTTCACGTTCTTCAGCTTCGCCGGCATCGCGATCGTCGCGGCTCTCTCGGGATGGGTCGCCGACGTGATCATTGCGCGCGGACATAACGCGGTCTTTGTGCGCAAGGCATTCGTGATTGCCGGCTTCGTCGGCGGATGCAGCGTTCTGCTCGGCGCTTACGCCGACTCGGTGCAGACGGCGCTCTTCTGGAACGTGTTTTCACTCTCCTCGCTCGGCCTCGCCACAGCGAATGCGCTGGCCTTATCGCGCCTCACATTGATTCCCAAACAGGCGATCGGTCTCGTTACCGGCGTGCAGCAGGTAGCGACGAGTTTCTCGGGCGGAGTCGCCGCGAGTTTGTCCGGCTGGCTGCTGCACGTTGGCGGCAACTACACGCTGCCGATGCTCGTGATCTTCGTTTTTCTCCTGATCGGCGCAGCGGCGACCGCGGTTCTGCTTCGCCCCGAGTGGTCGCCGAAAGTGAGCGTCCTCGATTGACCCTCGCGGCGAGCCGCAGTCCTCTGCCCTTTTCCACTCACTCACGAAAGCACTGAAGCACATGGCGAAAATCACATTTGGCATGGCGGTCCCCCACAGCGGTATGCTCGGCCAAGCGCCGGAAGACTGGCTGAAGAACGGCGAGCGCGACCGTAACAACCCGGAACTGTGGTTTCGCAACCGGACGTGGACCTATCCTGAACTGGAAGCCCATCGCGAGGCCGCCTTCGCACCGTTTCTGACGCTCGAAGAACGCACTGCACGCGCCGCGCGCTGCCGTGCCGCGCTCGACCGCATGGCCGCTGCCTATCGCGTCGCCGACATCGACGTGGCGATCATCCTCGGCAAGGATCAAAAGGAAATCTTCACCGACTCCTCGCCGTCGATCGCCATTTATACCGGCGCAGAGGTTCATAACGGACCGCCGCAGCGCGCGGTCTACGCACCCGACCGGCACGTCACACATCAATGCCATCCGCAACTGGCCGCTTATCTGATCGACGCCTTCAAACGCGAGAAGTTCGATCTGACCGATCTGTTCGCATGGCCGGACAACGTGTGGATGAAACCGCTGCCCAACTATCCCGTGGTCCCGCATGCATACAGCTTCGTCTACCACCAGATCATGGGAGACGAGCCGCCGCCGCACGTGCCCGTCATCATGAATTGCTTCTATCCGCCGACGCAGCCGTCGATGGCGCGCTGCATCGAGTTCGGCCGGGTGCTGCGCGATGCGCTGACGGCCTGGCCCGAGCACATCCGGGTTGGCATCATCGCATCGGGCGGCCTGTCGCACTTCGTCAACGACGAGGAGTTCGACCATCGCATCCTGCAGATGCTCGCCGCTTACGACTACGAAGGCCTCGCCGCCGTCGACGAGCGGTCCTATCAGTCGGGCACATCGGAAATCAAGCTCTATGTAAGCGTGATGAAGGCACTGCAGGATACGGGCGCCGAGATGACGCTGGTCGACTACGTACCTTGCTGGCGCACGCCCGCGGGCACCGGCGAGGGGATGGGCTTCATGTACTGGAACGCCGCGGGTTGATTTTTTTTCGGCGCGGGTGCGAACGCGTTCACTGCATTCTGGTACAACAGTGCGAGTCTCATCGGCTGACATACGCCGTTGGGAGCCGCCTAAAGCAAGGTACCCATCATGAACAGCAATGGCCTGAATCTTCAGGATGTAATCGAGATCTTCGGCATGGAGCGGCATCACGCGGCGGGATGGTATTCCCCGCATTACGGCGATAGCGAGGTCGGCGGGCGTCCGAAGCTATCGTCGATGTATTACCTGTTGGCGGGTGACGAGCCGCTGCTTCTGCACAAGCTCGATGGCATCGAGGTGTGGCACTACTACACCGGAGCACCCGCCGAAATGGTCGTCACCAACGGCGGCCATATGCGCGAAGTCAGCCTGCTCGGCTCGGATCTGCGAGCCAGCCAAAGGCCCCAGCTTGCGGTGCCCGCGCACTTCTGGCACGCCGCCCACAGCCTCGGTGAATGGACGCTGCTCGGCTGCACGATGTCGCCGGGTTACTCGCCGCGCAGTTCTTTCGTCGTCAACACGAGCGACTGAGCGCGCGCGATCACAGTTCGTTCCTGGCGAACCACTCGACAACGAAATCCATCAGCAGTTTGACTCTCACGGGCACCCCGGTGCCCGGCGCGATCGCGACATAAAGCGTTTGCCCGCTCGGGGTCCACGCGGGGAGCGCCGCTTTGAGCTGGCCGTTTGCCAGTACTTCACGCACCAAAGGAACGGGCAGCAGCGCGAGACCAAGGCCGCCGAGGGCTGCGTCGCGCAACGCGAAAAACGTATTGGCGGAAAAGCCCGGAACAGGCTGATAGCGCTCCTCTTTTCCATTCTGCTCGAACTGCCACGTGTGATAGTTGAAATGAACGAGCGCGTGATGGTTCGCGATGTCGGCGGGATGGTTTAGCGGCGACGCCGACTCCAGGTAATCGGGGCTCGCGCACAGGCAATATGGAATGTCCGAAATCTTTCGCGCGAGGATTCGGCTGTCGGGAATGGGGCGGGTATGCAGTGCGATGTCGCAACCCTGTTCGAGGAATCCGTACGCGGTCTGCGCGATGCCGCCCAGTATCAGCCGAGGCCGGATGTCGGGGTGGCGTTTGGCAAATGCGGTAAGCAGCGCGGTGGCGGGCGTATGCAGCCATTTGGGACCGAGCACTGAGATCTCGCCGCGCGCCTCGGCCGCTTCGGACGACACCTGCCTGTCCATTTCATTCACGCGCGTCAGAATCTCATCGCAGAAGTGGAAATAGCGCTGCCCTGCTTCAGTTAATGACAAGGACCGCGTGGTGCGATTCATCAGGCGCACGCCGAGTTCGTCTTCGAGCGTCTGGATCTGACGGCTCACCAGCGTGCGAGAGATCCCAAGATGTTCTGCCGCGGCGCCCAGACTGCGCTGCTTGACCGCTTCGACAAACGCCTGCATCCCGCTCATTCGGTCCAATGTCGTCTCCTGAATACTTGCTGGCTTATCGCGCCGCGAGAACCGCGACCGACGTCCGCGGTCGTTGCGCGCCAGCGCCAACATGATAGCGGCATTGGAGTTGCGCGAATCGGCTCATGGCCAATTGCCTGAACGAACAGACGAGGATACTTCCGCCGCACGGCTTCGTCTTTGCATAAAACGTCGATTCGCTGGCACATTTTCGAGTCCGTCACGTCAGTTGCTCAGTGCGTTGAGCGGCCACGCGTACGCGAATCGATTTGAGCGATTTCCGCAAGCTAAGTGTGCGGCGCACGCGCTTTTTCCTCTCACACCGGCGAAGTAAGATCAGCCCAACCCTTGCGCGAACGCATCAATTCGCTGCCGTGTCTTTGTAAACAAAGACGAATTCTCATCCGACAGAAAAGATCATCCATGACGACTCCACAAGATGACCGGCAGCCACGATTGACGTGCGTCTCTGCCAAAACCGCTTCACTACTCCGCCGTACGACCGAGGGTGCGCGATGAAGGCGCTGCGCCGCTGGTCGATCAACCACGCGCGCGGCCTGAGCAGCGTGTACCGCACCTTCGAACGCCTTGCCCCGCATCTCGCTCCGCTTTCGAAATGGCTCGGCTCGAACACGCTGGAGGCGATCGTGTTGCCGGTCGAACGCGCCGCCAAGCAGGCCTTCTTCAATTGCCAGATGTGCGGGCAATGCGGGCTGTCGGTGACCGGCATGGCGTGCCCGACCGGATGCGCGAAGGGCATGCGTAACGGACCATGCGGCGGAGTTCGCGCGAACGGTCACTGCGAGGTCCAACCCGAGCGTCGCTGCACCTGGGTCGATGCGACCGAAGGCGACGCTCGCATGCTCGCCGGTCACACCGCCACCTGGTCGCAACGCGCCGCGCCACGCGACTATCGGCTGTCCGGCAAGTCGACATGGATGCCGATCATTGCGCCGATGCTGCCGAAGGGACCGCCTCCGCTTCCGGTTGCCGCGCGCGCCGCGTCTTCCTCGCCAGCATCGGCGCCGGCATATGCGAATGAACCGGCCAATCGCTTCGAGACGCTGTGCCGCGAGCGCAGCCGTTTCATCGTCACGGTCGAAATAGCCCCGCCCGACTCGGCAGACCCGCTGTCGCTTCTGAAGCGCGCCGCTGTCTTCCGGGGCCTGGCCGACGCGATCAACATCACTGACGGCGCGGGCGCCAACTGTCATATGTCGAGCACGGCGGCGAGCGCGGTATTGCTGTCGGCCGGCTATATGCCGATCAGCCAGTTCAGTTGCCGGGACCGCAACCGTATCGCGCTGCAAGGCGACGTGCTCGGGGCAGCCGCGCTGGGGATTCGTAACGTGTTGTGCCTGACGGGCGACGACGTCTCTCAAGGCGATCATGCAGGTGCCAAACCGGTTTTCGATCTGGATTCGGTGAACCTGCTCCACACGCTGCGCGGCATGCGCGAGCGTGGCGAATACGCGTCGGGCCGCAAGCTCGAACACGCGCCACGGCTTTTTCTCGGTGCGAGCGCCAATCCATTCGTGCCGCCTTTCGCCGAGCGCATCGGCAATCTGCAACGCAAGGTGGACGCCGGTGCGCAATTCATCCAGACGCAATTCTGCTTCGATCTGGATCTGCTCGAGCAGTTCATGCACGAGGTGCGAGCGCGCGAGCTGCACAAGCGCGCGGCGATCATCGTCGGGGTCGGCGTGCTGTCGACAGCCAAAGCATTGCGATGGATGGCCGACCATGTGCCCGGGGTCAACGTACCCGCTTCGGTGACCGAGCGCATTGGCGCGGCTAGCGATCAGCGTCTCGAAGGCAAGCGCTTCTGTATCGAGACGATTCGACGTATTCGCGACATTGAAGGCGTCGCAGGTGTCCATCTGATGGGTTACAAAAACGAGGAGGTGCTCGCCGAGATCATCGTCGAGTCGGGCTTGTGCGCCCCGATTCGAGAGCCCGCGCCGGTGGCGTGAGTTCATTTGACACCGCCGTTCATACGCGCGCAAACGACATAGACCGGCCTTAGGCCGGCACAGAAGCTCAAACGACCAGCTTCGATATAAAAACACTGGAGACAAATGAAAGCGACTCTTCTCGCGATAGCGTCCGTCGTCTCGGCGTGCGTCTGTCAGAGCGCTCAGGCGCAAACGTCGGTCACCCTTTACGGCGTCATCGATAACGGCATTGAATATCAAAACGGCGGCTCAGGCGGCGTGGTGCGCGCGTCGTCGGGCGGCATGTTCGCGACCGTCTATGGACTCCTCGGTCATGAAGACATTGGTGGTGGCGTCCACGTCAACTTTCAGTTGGAACAGGGCTTCTCCGCTGTGAACGGCGCGGCGCAAGTCGCCGGCTACGCGTTCAATCGCCTCGCATGGGTCGGCATGTCGGGCGGCTTCGGCGAATTTCGGATCGGTCGGCAGAAGAAGCCGCAGTATCTGTTTATCGACGGCGAACTCGATCCGCTCGCGGGCAAATCGATCGCTTCATCGTTCAGCGATCTCTCGGACGTCAGCGTGCGCTCGAACAATGCAATCGCCTATTTCACGCCGGCCTATCGCGGGCTTACCGTGCAGTTCATGGTCGGCATGCGCGACGCGACCACCAGGCCTTCCAACGGTCTGCAGTTCTATAACGCGGTGTTCAAATACATCAACGGACCCTGGCATCTTGCGGCAGGTTACGAGCAACAGGACAATGCGGCGGGCACGTCGACGCAGAAGGTATTCACGGTCGCGACGTCGTTGCGGTTGAGCGCTGCGCGTTTCTATCTCGTCTACCACACGGAAACGCAGTCCGACCATAGCCAGAACGTCGCGATGTACACGGCGTCGGCCTCGTATCTGTTCAATCCGGCCAATGAAATCGCGGTGATGTACGGCTATTTGCATGACCGTACCGGCAACGGCAATAACGCGCAGCAGATCGGCCTCGCCTATTCGTATTTCCTGTCGAAGCGTTCGAGCATTTATGTGGCGGCCGGTCTGGTCGACAACCGCAATCAGGCCGACTTCACGCTGAACGGCGCGCAATATTCCGGGGTTCCGGTCACGCCTGGTGCGACCGCTCGCGGCATCATCATCGGGATGACGCAGAAGTTTTAAGGGGGTGCGTTTCGGCGTTTCGACGCCTCCTGCGACGGAGGCAAGCCAACCGGCTTCGGGGCGGGCTGCAATGACATGCACACAGACGCCACCAGGCTATCAGTTTCTGTACGAAGGCGCGGTCAAAGGCGATTTCAATGAACGGGCTCGATGCCGAATTGCCGACCATGCTGCGCTCGACCGCGATTCTCGCGTGTGTGTTGCCGCTCACGCCGCAAACCACCGGGCTGCTGAACGGCGGGACGCCCGCTTGCCGCTGGTGATTGATGCCCAAGACGACAAGCAGGACTGCGTGGATTGGTGGCGGTACTTTCAGCAGCAGGTTGAAGCAATCGTCGCGGTAGCCGATCCGATGGCACGCAACCGTCGCATCAATGCCGCCTAGGCAACCTTATGGCTGGATGATCGGCGCTTCCAATGGGCGGGGCTCGCGGCCTTTGCCTCGAATGAAGACACTGAGGCCACGCGCAATTGCGGTGACGAAACGTTGAAGTTTTTCGACTGGGCGCTCACGAACGGTCAACAGGCTGCAGAAAAGCTGGACTACGTTACACTGCCTGCGGCTGTCCTCGATGAAGTCCGCACGCAATTGCGCAGCAGGATGAAAAGCTCGTCGGGCAAGGCCATTACTACGCAGTGACCTGCGAAGAGAGCACAGACGCACGGCCATCGAACTACATGATGGCTTTTTGCGGCCAATCGTTGTCCGGAGCAAATCCGCGCGGTGGCCTTTAGATTCAATTTTCTGCGGACAACCCGGAACTAGCGAAGGCGCACCGAGCCAACTGGTCGCACGCAATGTCACGTTCCTTAGAAGTCGCCATGGACCGGTCACACGAGGCTTCTTGCGCGATCCCACGGCGGCGCCAACTTCTGATCGATATAGCGCATGCCCCACTCGATTCCATCGCGCACCGCTTCCTCTTGCGTCAGCCATTCCGGCTGAACCGTTTCAGGGCGAAATTCCTTCACCGTATCTCCCGCACGGCGCACGCCCACCTTCGCTAGCCACGCGCCGTAGCCGTTCTGATCGGGCTGCACCTCAATCTCGTAGCCTCGATGACAAACTATCTGTGTTTTCATCAGTTGCCCATGGACCTGTTCAGGTTACGGCGTCGTTCCGCAGAACGAACTCGGTGCGCACGTCTTCGACGATGCGCCGGATCTCGTCGGCAAAGTCGGTGCCGTCCTTGTTGAGCGGCAACCTATCCCAGTTCCTGCCCGCGGCATCGGGCGGATGCCGCTCGGGCGTTGGTATGTGCACGTGCAAATGCGTCCGGCACGTCCGCGCTTACTATTGCCACGCGACCTTGCGTTTCGTCACGGATCCGCTCGGCGGAGCAGACGGTCTTCTCCGCCATGGGCGTCTTCATCGCGACGGGCTGCGTGGCTTTATGTTCGAGCGCACACAGCCGGCCCTCAAGCCGGCATGGGCGGAATGTTTGCGCGGCATATTTGCACCATGCGCGCGTTCGAGTGCTCGATGGCGCCGCCGCAGATTCGGCAACCGTAGATCCATTCCGCGTCGCGCGCACGATAAGCTTCCTCTCCATCGCCCCCGGTCTGGCAAGCGCTCCCGCGTCGAAGGCGCCTCGAGTGCAGAGCGCCGGAAGCAGACGCTCTGCACCGTTTCGGGCCGAATCCCCGTCTCGGCAAAACGTAAGGCCGCTTTGATGGCGCTACTCACCCGGCGGCCGTAGTGGTGCCGCTCAGGTTCTCGAGCGCCTTTCTCAGGCGTTCCTCCTGTTCGTTCGTCAGCGACGTCCTGAGTATCTTCGCATTAAAGGGCTTCAGCTCCGGCAGAACCTTGTCGAAATTCACGCGGCGAACGAGGACAAATAGCGCGGACGAACCTGCCTCGATCGCTTCGCTCATCGAACGCATGAAATCGTCGTCGATCCCATAGTCTGAAAGTGCGCCCGACAGCGCGCCCGTGCCGGCGCCGACGGCCACACCTGCCGCCAGCCCAACCAGCGGATTGAGCATCAGCAGGCCAACCAGCGCACCAAACAGGACACCCCAGGTCGCGCCGCTGAGCGCGCCGAACTTGACGAGATCGACGGCTTGCTTGAGGTGTATCTTGCCCTTCTTGTCCCGGACCACCACGCAGGCGTCTTCGAGGTCGATCAGATGCTCCTTTTGCATTTGCTGGAGCTTGTTCAATACCTGGTCAGCCACTTCTTCGCCCTTAAAACTTGCAACGACTAGGTCACTCATGGATTCCTCCTATCTATCTTAGGACCCCCAACTTGCCGCGCAACATCAAATCGACGCGCCGGCTTGTCTGGGGTCGCTCGGCTTTGGGGCGATACCGCGTAGGCGACATCGCCGTCAACACCTCGATTGTCACGCGTGCACTGGCTCCTTTGCCGCCTCGCCTGCTGCTCGAGCGTCGGGCGGCTGCTTCTGCACATGGACGGCATTCATACTCGCATCGTAGGTCATGAGAACCTGGTCGCCCGCGCGAACGTCGCCTCGAAGGAGAGCGTCGGCGAGTTCCGATTCCACGTCCAGCCGGATCTTGCGCTTCAACATCCGCGCACCGAACTCGGGGTCATAGCCGACCGCGGCGAGGTGGTCGCGCAACGAATCGTCGAACGTCAGCTCGAGGTTCTGTGCTGCAGCCGTGCGCTGCACGCGCGCGAGTTGCAGATCGACGATACGGCGGATCTGTTCCTTGCCAAGCGAGCGGAACACGACTACTTCATCGACGCGGTTCAGGAACTCCGGCCTGAAGTGATGCCGCAGGATTTCCATCAGCCGGCCGCGCAACGCGGGATAGTCGAGTTGTTTGGAGTCGGCCTTCATGTTGTCCTGAATCATCTGCGAGCCAATATTGCTGGTGGCGATGATGACGGTGTTGGTAAAGTCCACGAGCCGGCCCTTGCCGTCGGTCAAGCGTCCTTCATCGAACAGCTGCAGCAGGATGTTGTGGACTTCCGCATGCGCCTTCTCGATCTCGTCGAGCAGCACGACGCTATACGGGCGACGCCGCACGCGTTCGGTCAGCTGGCCGCCTTCCTCGTAGCCGACATAACCCGGAGGCGCGCCGACGAGGCGTGCCACGGTATGGCGTTCTGAGTATTCACTCATGTCGATGCGCACGAGCGCGTTCTCGTCGCCGAACACGGCGGCGGCCAGCGCCTTGGCGAGTTCGGTCTTTCCCACGCCGGTCGGCCCGAGGAAGAGGAACGCGGCGATCGGCTTGCCAGCCTCCGTCAGTCCCGCGCGCGAAAGGCGTACCGCCTTCGCCACGACGTTCACCGCTTCGTCCTGGCCAACGACGCGTTCCCTCAACCGGTCTTCCAGACGCAGCAGCTTCTCGCGGTCTTCGGCCGTGAGTTCGGAGACGGGCACACCGGTTAGCGACGACACGATCTGGGCGATGTCTTCCGCGGTGACTTCCTGCGAAATGGTGCCGCGCTCCTTCTTCCAGGCTTCGGTCGATTCTTTCAACCGCGCTTCCTCGGCCCTGATTTTTTCCTCGAGCTCCTTCGCCTTGTCAAACTGCTTGCTGGCGCTCGCCGAATCCTGCTCCTGACGCAAGCGACGAATAGCGGCTTCAATGTCGTGCAAGGTCTGCGGCCGCGAGTTCGACGAAATGCGCACGCGGGCCGCGGCCTGGTCGAGCAGATCGATCGCCTTGTCCGGCAGGAAGCGGGCGGCAATGTAGCGATCCGACAATTTTGCCGCGGCCGTGATCGCCTCTTCGGTGATCTTCACCTTGTGATGCGCTTCAAGCCGGTCACGCAGGCCGCGCAGGATGTCGATCGTGTCCTCGACGCTCGGCTCGGGCACCGTCACCGGCTGGAACCGGCGCTCGAGCGCCGAATCCCTCTCGATGTACTTCTGGTATTCGTTGAGCGTGGTCGCGCCGATCAGATGCAGTTCGCCGCGCGCGAGTGCCGGCTTGAACACGTTGCCAATATCGAGGCCGCCTTCGCCGCCCCCCTGGCCTGCCCCGACGATCGTATGAAGCTCGTCGATGAAAATGATCAGCCGGTCCTGGTTCGCCACGATCTCGTCGAGCACCTGCTTGACGCGCTCCTCGAATTCGCCGCGATATTTCGCCCCAGCGACGACGCTGTTGATATTCAGTTCGACCACACGCTTGCCGCGCAGCACTTCGGGAATCTGATCCTGCACGATTCGTTGCGCGAGGCCTTCGACGATCGCTGTCTTGCCGACCCCCGGTTCGCCGATCAGCACCGGGTTGTTCTTGCGCCGCCGTGCGAGCACTTCGATGGTGGTTTCGATTTCCTTGTCGCGTCCGATCACCGGATCGAGCTTGCCGCGCCGTGCCAGTTCGCTGAGATCGCGCGCATATTTATCGAGCGTGGGCGTGGTGGACCGACCTTCGACGCTGCCCCCTTCCGCGCCCTGCCCGACTACTTTCACCGTCTTTTGGCGCAGTGCCTGCGACGTCAGCCCGAGCTTGCGCAGCAACTCGCCCGCGAAGCCGTCTTCTTCCTCGACGAGGCCAATCAGGATGTGTTCCGGACCGACATAGCTATGATCGAGTTCGCGCGAAGCAACGAGGGCGTTTTCGAGTGCGCTTTTCGCACGCGGCGATACGCCGATCTGGCGGCCCTCGTCGTTTTCACTGCTGCGTGTGCCGCGCGGCGCATCCTGTTCGACGGAGCGTTTGATTTCGGCTGCATCGAGCTTGAACTCGCGCAGGATTTCCTCAACGACATTGTTGTCCGCCAGCGCGAGCAGCAGATGTTCAGTGTCCACTTCGTTCTTGCCGAACTCGGCCGCTTTCTGTGCGGCGGCCTGCAGGCGATCGAGCCCGCTCTCGCTCAGAAACGTCTGCAGATCGACGGCTTCGCGCGCGCGCCGGCGCCGGCGCGGACGGGCGTTACCGCTGCCCGCTTCGTCGGCTGAGCCCGCCGTGCCGGCCGAACCGGGCGCGGCCGTGCGGCCCGTCACGGAGCGGCCGGGCCGCTGCCAGTCCGTCTCGCTGCTTTCGAAGGGTGACCACGCTTCGTCGAACAGGCGGTCGAAGAGCCCCCCGTGAAAAAGCGATTCAAGCGGCGACAGACTGCGCTGGTGACGTGCCATGAACTCCATGTGATGCTCGTCACACAGCATCAACTGCCGGCGCTGGCCATTTTCGGTGATCGTAATCTGCGTAGTCGCCGGTTTGCCGCAAACACTGCACTTGGCCATGATGTTCCTCTTCGGGTTCTGGCCGCCCACTGCGCACCGCGATGCGGGCGGCTGTCGATTCCTGGGTAACTGCCGAACGGGTGCGGGCTCGCGGAAAAACCGCGAGGTCCGCGTCGCCGACCTCACTTGATCTCGATCTGCTTCGTGCTTTGCTGAACCTGCTGCGCCTTGGGCATGCGCACCGTCAGCACGCCGTTCTCGAAGCGCGCCTCGGCGCGATCGGGATCGACGCCGGCTGGCAGCGGAATCGCCCGCTGAAATTGCCCGAACGCGCGTTCTACCCGGTAACAGCCTTTTTCTTCCTCTTTGGACTCGATCTGCTTGTTGCCGCTCAGCAGGAGCATGTTCTCGACTATTTCGAGTTTCACCTCGTCGCGGCTCAGGCCGGGCAGCTCGGCAACGATACGCAGCGCGTCGCCGTCGTCGACCACGTCGAGGCGCGGCTGGAACCGGCTAGGGCTGAAATCGCCGAACCACTGTTCCAGCGGGCCGAGGCCACCGAACGGATCGCGGACCAGGTCAGTGAACAGTCGGAAAGGATCGGCCAGCGGCCAGCGCGCCGGGTCGGCGCCCCATAACGACGGCAATGCGGCGGCGCCTGAATGCGACGCATCGGCTGTTCGCGGGGAGCCCTGCTGCTGTGGCTGCTGTGGCACGCCGGACGAAGCCTGCCGCTGTTTCTCATCGGCGGAGTGACGTAGAAACCTGAACGGGTTCCACTTGTCGAGATCGAGTGACATGACTAACTCCTTTCATGAAATGAGTTGCACGAGGGGCGCCCGTCGGCCCGTCGCGGAGCCCGCCCCGGGAATGAAGCCGAGCGCTGGCAGCAATGCGCCGGTGAAATGGCATGCGCTCGAATCGCCCAGACGAGCGCGGTCGCGTCGGCCCCGGACCAGGCGAGCACCAGCACGCTGAACACCAGGGAAAAGATGCCGCTCAGGTACAGCGGCCAGGTGCCTCGAGCATGACCGCAGCCGGGAGGCGGTGATAAATTCGAATACGCCCGTCGCGATGGCATGGACGCCCGTAACGAGGACCAGCACGAGAGCCGTCATCGCCGGCACGAAGATCGGGATCACACCAGCGGCGAGGCTACCCAGTCCCGGCAGCAGCGACGCCGACCAGCCCCCTGTGTATCACGGCGATGACGGGCAGCCCCACTGATCGCTCCAACGCCACCAACGATGCATACGAGGCATATAACGCAGCCTGAAAGGTGAGTGTCAGATCGGGCGGAGTCGGCGCCGACACGCCGAAGATGGAACCGGCCGGGCGGCGCACCGCCAGCATCAGCATCCACCACGCGTGTCCGCGCAGATAGTGCGTCGTGGGCCTCGCGAAGCAATGAACCGATGCCCATTCAGCGCGTATCGCGCCGCTGACGAGCCATTGAAGCAATGTATTTCCACAGTACGCGCCGAAAGCCGACGCTTCTTTCTCATTCCTGCGAAGATGTGTCGGATTTCTGCGCTCTTAGGGTGTCATTCGCTGGCGCAGCGTGCGCGTCATGGGCAGCAAGGCGGAACACGCGCGGTGTCACGCCCGTGTAGCGATGAAATACCTCGGTGAAGTGCTGCTGGGTCCGGAAACCTGTGCGGGCCGCGACCTCGATCAGCGGCAATCTGCTCGAAGACAGCATCGTTTTGGCAAGCGTTACGCGCTCGGCGGTGAGATGAAAATGAGGCGAGGAGCCGGTCGCTTTCTTGAAGGCGCGTGCAAAATGCGAGGGGCTCATATGCACCCGCGCGGCGAGCTGTTCAACCTGAATGTTTTCGGCAATGTGCTCGCTGATGAACGCGCTGATCAGCACCAATTTGTGCTGGCTGAGCGGCGTGTCACCAGCGCGCGCGTGAACATCGCGGCTGTAATGATATGAGACATGAACGGCGATGGCATCGGTGAAAGCATCGAGACAGCCGGCCTCCACGACGGCTGTTTGAGCGAGCGACATCAACGTGCTCGCGGCCTCGCGCAGAAACGGATCCCACGCCTGAATCCACAGTGCCAATTCGCGGCTCGATGAGCCGAAAACCTGACGTGACCTGGTTTCGAGTATGTGCGAGTCGAGCGCGACGACGAGCCCTTCGGGATCGTCATCGGCGGCAGTCAGCTTTGCGTCGAGCGGAACCAGGCCGATACACGGCGCCCGAATCCTGACATGACGTCGCGTGCCGGCATTGTTCCGTCCACTTGCTTCCACAGCTGTCTTGTCGGCCGGGACGAGCAGGCAGACATCCGCATGGGTTCCGCCGCGCAGGCCGGCATAGCCTGTCGTGGGCGGGAAGTGACGCAATCGCTGATGGGGCGCTGCCAAATTGGCGTGTTCCATATTGCGCAATCGTCGGGCTGCAGTGCATGAACCTGCTGCTTGAAGCTTAGTACATCTTCGCGCACATCAAACGCACGTGGCATCAGAAGCGGAAAATAGTTCGAGCTCTGTTATCAATAGGTACATACCGCGTTTTCTGCGTGGGCGGCTGTCCGCAAGAACCCACGCAAACGCGAAAAGACCGTAGCATATGCATGACATGGATCATTGAACGACCTGTGCACGGCGCATCTGCAGTCCATACACGCGCTGTGCATTCGCGGCGCAGCGGCGGCCAGGGAGGGAAATCGTGGAACGAAAGAAAAGCTCGCTGCGCAGGGATCTCAATGCATTGCGTCTGCAGTGGGACATGCTCAGCTTTTATGAACGCTTCGAGCAGCTTGTCGCCCATGTGTTGAGCGTGGTGATTTCCGTCATCATCCTCGTGTCGCTCTGGCAATTGATTCGTGCGGTGATTTCATTGCTGGTGTCCGATGCGCTTAATCCGCTGGATCACGCGGTGTTTCAGACGATCTTCGGCATGGTCATGACGCTGCTAATCGCGATGGAGTTCAAGCATTCGATTACGCGCGTGATGGCGCGGCGTGATCACATCGTACAGGTCAAAACCGTGCTTCTCGTTGCGCTGCTCGCCATTGCCCGAAAATTTATCATTCTGGATCTGACCAGCACGCCCGCTCAGATCGCGGCCCTTGCGCTTGCATTGGTGGCCTTGGGGTGCGTCTACTGGCTGATGCGACAGCGCGATGATCCGGTCGACGCGACGGCGGCCGCGCGAGTGGAGGACGATCGCATAGCGCACGCGCAGCAACGGGATTCGGTACGGTCCGGTGAAGGCAGGCAGCGCGACAATTAAGCCGACTGCAGATGGACGTGACGAGACGGCGGAAGCCAACTTCCCTGAAGCGCTCAAGAATCAACTCGACGATCCCGTCGCCGAATATCGTCGCGCAGACGCGGGACATGGACCTTTTTGTGGCTTCGTCTGTTACGCAGGCAGAAGTCCGGCTGCTCGATAAGTGTCGATCAAGGTATCGAAGAGCTTGATGTCGGCGCGACCGCGCGCCATCAGTTGTGCGCCCGAGACGGCGGCGAAGATTGCGCGAGCGCGGGTCCGGGCGTCTTTCGCGCCGACGATTTCCGCCGCGACGAGCATCTTCGCGAGCCATGCCACGTTGACATCGACGAAGGCCAGCACTTCGGTCTTCACGACGTCGGGAAGATCGTCGTATTCGGCGGTCATGAAGCTCGCGAGGCACATACGGTTGTCGTTCTCCAGCGACGCGCGGAACGTTGCCGGGTACTTGCGCAGACAGGTGAGTGCATTCGGTGTTTTTGTCGATATCGCCTCCAGCGCGCCTGCCGCATCTTCCCAGTAACGCCTGGCGACGGCGGCGGCGAGATCGGCTTTGCTCGGAAAATGATGGTAAAGGCTCGCGGCCTTGATACCGACCTCCTCGGCGAGCGCGCGAAGGTTCAATCCGCCGTAGCCGTGCGCCTGCGCGATCTTTGTCGCGGCAGCCAGGATTCTGTCACTGGAATTGATGCTCGTACTTGCCTGGTTTGCCACGAGTCTTCCCTCGATGAAGATGAGCAGCCTCGAACGTCATCGAGGCTGATTAGTTGCGCGCTTCCCCAGAACGGCGGTGAAATCGCTGAGCACCTGATTGTAATGCGTGTGCGCTTTCACGGCTGTGCTCGCCGCGTTAATAAATCCACACGGTTCGAATGGTGTTGACGACGTCGGGCAGACTGCGTATCGTGCATCCTAACAAGCGTTAGGTAGCTAGTGCAGATTACCTTGGTTTTATCTTCAATCCACCCCAGGAGTCATCGTTATGAGCACCGAACTCGTCTCACTCGACGCAAGCAAACTCGCCGAATTGATTCGCACGAGGGAAGTTTCGCCGGTTGAAGTCGTGCAGGCGCATCTCGATCGGATCGATGCCGTCGACCGCAAGATCAACGCCATCGTCACGGTCGCCGACGACGCGATCAAAGCCGCAAAAGCCGCTGAAGCAGCGGTGATGGCCGGTCGCGAACTTGGGCCGCTGCACGGCGTTCCTTTCACGGCGAAAGATGCCATCGACACCGCCGGCGTCATGACTCAACGCGGCTCACCGATCTTCAAGGGCCGCGTGCCCGAGATCGACGCGACCACCGTCGTTCGTATGAAAAAAGCGGGCGGCATCCTGCTCGCAAAGACCAATCATCCCGAGTTCTCTTTCTGGTTCGAAACCGACAACCTGCTTTCGGGACGCACGCTGAATCCGTGGAATCTGGATCGCACGCCGGGCGGATCGAGCGGTGGTGAGTCCGCCGCCATTGCAGCGGGCATGTCGCCGATCGGCCTCGCCACCGACGTTGCGATTTCGATCCGAGGTCCTGCGGCCCTGACTGGGGTCGTCGGGCTCAAGGCGACCCACGGACGCATTCCGATGACGGGCATCTGGCCACGCGTGCCGCGCCGTTTCTGGCATGTCGGCCCGATCGCGCGTTCGGTGCGCGACGTCGCGCTCGCGTACTCGCTCCTCGCGGGCCCTGACGGTGCCGATGGTTTTTCGACCGCGCCCCTTCACCTGGATACGGCGTGGGATCGTCGCCGGGCCGCCCGCTTCGCGTGGGTTGGCTCGTCGATGCGTTCGCGCCAGTCGATGCCGACGTCGCCGCGACTGTGCGCGCGTCGGCCGAGGTCCTAACCAGTCTTGGCATCGCCGTTGAGCCGGTGCGTATTCCGGTGCTGGAAGAGATCAACGCGCTTGAGCTGCTATGGAAACTCCAGGTGATGGAAACGAAGCCCGCGTTTAAAAAAGTGACGGCTGGCCACGAAGACAAGATTTTCAAGCACGTGCAAGGCGTCTACGACACGCCGGACACGTCGATCGCCGATTTCGTCGACGCGGAGCAGAAGGCGGAACAACTGCGCGACGGATTCGCCGCGTACTTCCAGCACTACGACGCGCTGATCTGCCCGGTGACGACCGTGCCGGCGCACAAACACGACGCGACGGAATTCGACATCGACGGACAAAAGGTGTCGTCGTTGCACGTGATGAGCGCCACTGCGCCGTTGAGCGTGACCGGGCTGCCGGGGCTGTCACTGCGTTTCGGCACGAGCCGCGAAGGACTGCCGATCGGCGTGCAGCTCGTATCGCCGTGGATGGCGGAATCGACGATCCTGCACCTGGCTTCGCTGCTCGAGGCCGTAAGTCCAGTCCGCGGTCTTCATCCCGACATGTCCCGCATCTGAACTTCCTGAGGAGAAAAGTCATGCGCCTCGTTCGCTTCGATCTGTTGAAAGGCGAGCGTGCCGCGTATCGTCAGCAAGGCGGCAACGCTGCGTATGAAGCGATGCCCGATGCGGATGTGCCGCTGACCGACCGCTTCGTGATCGTCAGTGAACACGAAGCGGACAACTTTCAGTTCGGCAAAACCTGTCTCGGCGTGGAGCGCAACGGCGATCCATGCGCAGCGCGTGGCCCGGTTCGATCTCTCCAAGAACCCCCGACATTGAGACGCGCAAACTCGCACCTTACCTGCTCGACGTGCGACCCACCCATGTCGGTGAGGTATTCCTCGCGGCGTTCGACCGGATCTTCGGCGCATACTGAGCGATAATAGGGTGGCTTTGCGCGAACGGGGCGACCCTCGTATCCGCAAATCAACCTCAAATCTGTGACCATTCACTTCGCTGTTGCGCTTCACCCTTGAAACCGCCACAGGGAACCTCGGCTGGAGATGCGATGCAATTCGACAAGCAACAGGAGAGGCTCAGGCGCAGTGGCGCAGCCGTGCGTCCTGGTCCGCCGAGCTTATTGGCGAAGGTACTAGCCGTGGTGATAGGCGCAGCGCTGCTCGTCGTGGGGTTTGCCGTTTCGCTTGTGATGTTGGCAGTGGCGCTTGGCGCAGGCATTGCGATCGGCGGTTTCGTCTGGTGGAAGACACGTGATCTGCGCAAGCGGCTTCGTGAGCAGGCGATGCAGGCGCAGCAGATGCGCGAGCGCGCGGGCCAGCGCATGGATATTGGCGACGTGATCGAGGACGTCGAGTTCCGCGACGAGACTCGACAGAAATAAGCGCTGCACCGCGACTGCGCACGCGCCGCGGCGTTACCGGCCGCGGGGGGCCGGAAATTGGCTGTGGATCAAATAATCGACTCGGAGTCGAGCGAGTTGTTTTCAATCTATGCGATGCATGCGGCGAGCACGGCACTCCAGATTGCAGACAGATCCCGGTCTTTGACACGCAGATGGCCGAGGGCGAACTAGCTCTTGCAAACTCGCCGTGGCGGTTGATCGGAATGGTAACAGTGCGCCGGTCTCTTCGCCGTGTTCAGGAGAGCAGTGACCCATAGCGGGCGGCGTTCCCACCGAAGAAGCACACTGCGGGGTGGCGATCTGAAGCAATGTGCGGGGCTCGACGCGTTCGGCAGCCCAGCTCGGCTACCGGCTTACGACTGCAGAGCCGCCAACCGCCCGAACCACAGACCTTCAGGCACGTTCCGCTCGAGGAATATGTTGCTGGCGAAGTCCGGATTGCGCTCAGGAAAATCTTCGCGGTAGTGACCGCCGCGACTCTCACGCCTCGCAATCGATGCCGAAGCCATCAATTCACCGACCTGGATCAAATTCGCCAATTCGATGCCCCGCATGAGCTCAGCGGCCGTGCCGATCACCGTGTCCTGAAACAACTGGTCTCGCGTCTCTCTGCAGACCCGTCTGAAGGTCTGAAGCCCGACTTCCTCGCGCACGATCAGCAAATACCGGTTTGCACTCTGCTGAATCCGTGCCTTCAATTCGTCCACCGTGTGCCTGCCCCTTCGGCGGAATTGCGTGGCGACCGTGCGATTGTCGTCCAAGGCTCCGGTCGTCGCGCAGTGCGTTATCTTTTTTGCGCGTTCGGCCGCAGCGATCCCCGCGCGGCGGCCGAAGACCTGACACGTCAAGGCCATATTGCCGCCGAGACGGTCGGCGCCATGTGGACCCGCTGCCACCTCACCCGCAGCGAACAGACCCTTCAGATTGGACTGAGCGTTTTCGTCGATGTATAAACCGCCGTTGATCGCATGCGCGGAACAGGTGATCTGCACTCTGTCGCGATAAAGGTCGACGCCGTGCCCCTTATACCATTGGCAGGTTAGCGGCCACATCCTTGCAATGCTGCGGCTCTTGTCGGCCAGTATCGATTCGAGATCACATCCGACGAAGTCGAGAAACACGCCGCCTTCAGCGGTGCCGCGGCCATCGTTGAGTGCCTTCTGAATCGAAATCTCGACGTAGCGTGAGATGTCGCTTGAGCTGAATGGAAAATGCCGCTCTTTTTGCCGAATAACATCAGCCTGAGCGAGCCCCGCCGGCAGATAGTCAGGGACGAACGCCCTGCCATCGCGGTCGGTGAGATTCGGATGCGCGTCCCACAGGTAATTGCCGAACAGGTTGACGAAAGGCGTCAGCACGCTGACACCGGCCTGCATGAACTCCATGTTGACCAGTCTCGCGCCCGCGCGATAAGCCATTGCATAGCCGTCGCCGGTAATGTCCGATGGGTAGAGGTTCTGGGCGAACAGCTGACTCGCTCCGCCGGTGGTAAGAATCGTCGACTTGGCACGGATCAGCACCGGGTTCCCATCCGAATCGATCGCGTAAGCGCCGAGACATTCGCCGTCCTGCGAAAGCAGGTCGACGAGCATCAACCGGTCCATGACCTTGATACCTCGCCGGGACGCTTCAGTCCCCAGTGATTTCACGATTGGTTTGAAGTGCTCATGAATCACATGCGAGCGCGGCTTGGAAGAAAAGCATGCGCGGAAAACCAGGTAGTGGTCATCCTCGCGCTCAAACTTTACGCCGTACTGTTCGAGATAGCGCAGGGAGTCCTGCGCTTCGTTCGCGAGAATCGCGCCCAGGCGCGGGTCGGCCATGCCCTGAGCGGCATGCAGGATATCGGCGAGAAAAACATCAGGATTATCGCTGGGATCCCCTGCTCCGTCCGGCACATTGAAGGCCCCTACTTCGGCTACGCTATGAAACGTAGCGCCGCTTTTGCGAAATTCGCCTTTGATCACGACCAGCACGTCAGCGCCGCTGGAGTCTGCCTCGAGCGCAGCCCGCAACGCGGCGCCGCCGCTGCCAACAACGAGCACATCCGTACTGACTTCCCTGTACCTGTCACTCATGCCTGCTTCTCCTGTTTTGATCGACACGCGCGGCACGCTCGCCGCAAGGACGGCTTCATACTCGCCTCACGCAACTCCGCCTTTTGCCGCGTCCGCGGCAACGGCCTCGTTGGCAACGCCGATTACGCCGTCCGCCAGCAACGAGTCGATCATCGGCCGGTTCATTCCCAACCCTGACAGGATGTCGATCGTGTGCGCGCCCAGTCGCGGCGGCGGCGTGCGGATAACCGGGGCGCTGCCGTTGTAGCGCACCGGGTGATTGACGAGCGTCACCGGGCTGCCGGTTGCACCTTCGACTGTCTCGAAGCTCTTCAAGTGGCGCACCTGCGGATCGGCGACCACCTGGGCATAATCGTTGACGCGTGTGTGCCAGACATGATGCTGCTCGAAAAGTGGCAACCAGTGCGCCGTCGTGTCCTGCGCAAGCCGGCGCGCAAGCTGGTCGGAGATTTCCTGCTGCGCGTCGAACGCACGCTTCGCGGGAATCCGTTCCTTTTCCGGGATCTCGAGGACCTGATAGATGATGTCGAGAGGACTCAGCGACAATGCGATGAAACCGTCCGCAGTTGCGTATATGCCGTATGGCGCGGGAAAGTACCAACCTGCTAGCCGCCCCGCCTGTCGCACGTCGTCATGGCCGTCACCGTTCAGGAAGCATGTGAGAGACTCCTGTTGCAGATCGAGCGCAGCCGCCAGCAAGCTGACGTCGACCCGGCAGCCCTCGCCCGTACGCTCACGGTTGAGAAGTGCCGTCAGGATGCCGTTCGCATACAGCGCAGCGCCGTGATGATCGACGACGGACACGCCCACCGCGCGCGGACCGTCCTGCCGCGTCCCGGTAATTGTCGCGATTCCCGACATGGCCTGAATGATCAGGTCCTGCCCCGGCCGGCCGACATAGGGTCCGTCAGGACCGAATCCCGAGCCGGACGCATAGATGATGTCCGGCTTGATTGTTTTGAGTACCTCATAGCCCAATCCCAGCTGTTCCATCACACCGGGACGGTAGTTCTCGGCGACAACGTCGACTTGAGGCAGCAAGCTCATGACGATATCGATCGCCCGCGGGTCCTTGAGATTCAGCGCCAGACTGCGCTTATTGCGATTACCCATCAGAAGCAGCATCGTCTGTCCATCGATGGCGCGGTTCGCCCCGCCCCACTTGCGCTGAAATGCGCCGTCGACTGGTTCGACCGATATGACTTCGGCCCCGCAATCGGCGAGGTGCTGCACGCCTAAAGGTCCCATCAGAAAATGATTGAAGCTGAGAATGCGGATACCGTTCAGCGCGTTCATGCAATCTCCGTTACGTCGTGAGTCCGGCTATCTGGCGAGGTGGACCGAGGCCCTGCTGAACCCCGCGCCGCCCTGAACACTCGAAAGGCCCCCCATGGATACCTGCTTCGATGCCGGTCAGAACTCAAGGCAAGCGTTGCCAATCGCCATCGAAAAGCGCATGCGCGACGCACCAGCGATCAGCGACCCTTGAAGTGCGGCAGCCGCTTTTCGACGAATGCGCGGTGGCCTTCGGCGCGATCCTCGGTCTTGAACACGTCGAGATTTGCCTGATGCTCGCGCTCCAGGCCTCGTTGAAGGCTGGTCTCGAACGAATCGAGCACCGCGCGCTTGGCCAGTCGGATCGCGAGCGGCGCGCGGGCAGCGATCAGCGAAGCGATCTCGATAGCGCGCGCGATGCTGCGTGCCGGCGCGACGACCTCGGTCACCAGTCCGTGGCGCTCGGCCTCGGCTGCCGTCAGCGGCTCGCCGGTAAGCACGAGTTTCATCGCCAGTGTCTTGCCGAGCGCCCGCGGCAGGCGCTGGGTGGCGCCATCGCCCGGGAGCGCGCCGATGGCGATTTCTCGCTGCGAGAAGGTCGCGTCGGCCGCCGCGACGACGATATCGGCCAGCATCACCAACTCGTGGCCGCCACCAATGGCGAAGCCGTTGACTGCCGCGATCAGCGGTTTCGGAAAGGTTTCGATCGCCTTCCAGCTCGCGAGGCGCACCGGGTCTGCATACGCTGCGACCCCGCGTGCCGCCATGTCGGCAATATCCGCCCCGGCGCTGAAGAAACGCTCGCCGCCGGTGAGCACGACAGCCCTGACGTCGCCGCTGACTTCGGCTGCCGCGAGCACGCGCGCCAGTTCCGCCAGCAGCGGCACACACAACGCATTGCGCTTATCGTGATGATTCAACGTGATCAACCAGACAAACTCAACCGGTTGTTCCAGCTTCAGGTACTGCAGGTCCTCGCAGGCGGCCAGCGGGACCGGCGCCGCGCCGCTTCGCTCGATGTGAGCCGTGTTCATGATGAGCCTCCCGGTAATTCGATCGCTTTACGCGTGCGAACAGTCGCCGCATACGGGGTCGTGGAGATTCGGCCGGCGGCGTGCAGCCGACGGCCCATCGTCGTCGTGTTATTTGATTGCCAGCAGGTTCGGCAGGAAGCGTGGGATATGCGGGAAGACAATGATCAGCAGCAGGTCGACCGCCAGCGCGAAGATGAACGGCAGGATCGCCCGAGTCGCTTTTTCGACAGACACACCGCCGATCGATGCAGCCGTAAAGAGGCAAAAGCCAATTGGTGGCAGGTTGATGCCGATGGCCGAGTTGACCAGTACGATGACGCCGAACACCACTGGGTCGATATGCATCTGCACGACGAGCGGCAGGAACACGGGGATCACCACCGCGATACTCGAGATCGTTTCCAGTACCGTATGGGCTGCCAGCAGGAAGAGATTGATGAGGATCAGCAACACGAACGCGCTGGTCGTCACGGCCAGGAAGCTGTTGGCGACGTGCAACGGGATTTGCGCCTCGATCAGATAGCGGCCGAGCACGAACGCGAGCCCGAGAAGAAACGATACCCGCGTGGTATTGATGGCCGTGCGCGTGAGTATTTCCCTGAAGTGCGACAGCTTGAGCGACTTGAAGATGAAGGCGCTCACCAGCGTCACATAGAGCGCCGCGACGACGCCTGCCTCAACCGGCGTGAAGACGCCGCCGAGGATGCCGCCCAGAATGATCACAGGAGTCAGCAACGCCCAGATCGCCTGTCTGAACGTGGTCCACAGCCGCGCGGCGGAAAACGGTTCGACCGCCGTATAGTTCTGGCGCACGGCAGTCACGTAGTTCACGAGCATGAAGGATACGACCACCAGCAGCATCGGCACGATCCCCGCGACGAACATCGTTCCGACCGAAACGTTGGCGGTGTACGCATACACCAGCATGCTCATCGACACGGGCGACAGTAGTCCGAGCGAGCCCGCTGCCGACTGCAGCGCCACTGCGAACGCGCGCGAATAGCCCTGCTTGACCATTCCCGGAATCATGACCGAGCCGATCGCTGCGGTATCCGCAGTCGCCGAACCGGAGAGGTCGGCGAAGAACATGCTTGCAACGATCGTCACCTGCCCGATGCCCCCGCGCATGAACCCGACAAGCGCCTGCGAAAAGTCGATGATCCGGCGCGAGACGCCGCCCGCATCCATGATGGCGCCTGTCAACATGAAGAACGGGATGGCGAGCAGGCCGACGTTATTCAAGTTCGAAAACAGCTGCTGCGGAATCACCAGCAGCGGAGTTCCATTCAGCGTCAATGCAATCGTCGCCGCAATGCCGATGCAAATGGCCACCGGTACACCCAAGCCGAGAAATCCGGCGCCTAGAGCGAGTGCCCACATGTTGATTCACCTCAGATATGTTCGGAGACGCCCTGCAACAGAGAGGGCCTCGTTTGCGCGCCGGGCGCGAGATGGGAAACCGCGATGCGCACCGCGGAATGAAAGACCAGCAACGCGCCGCAGACGGGAATCGAGAGATAGGGGTACACCATCGAGATCGGCAGAGAGGTCGCCGTTTCGGTGCCCATCAGCTCCAGCATGTCGCCACCATACATGACGAACACCACGCCGAGCCCAAGGACGACACAGTCGGTCAGGTCCGCCAGTGTCTGCGCGAAGGCGGGCGGACAACGATCGGCCAGTATCCGCACTTCCGGATGAACCCGCAGCTTGGCGCCTGCCGCCGCACCGAGACACGTGAGCCACACGAACAGATAAGCCGCGAGCTCGTCGGACCACGACAGCGAGTTGTGCAGGATGAAGCGAAAGACCACCCCGAGGCCAGCGACGAGCACCATCATGAGAAGCAGTCCACCGCATAGGAACAGCGTGATCTTCAGGACCAGGTCGTCGATCAACAGGAGATTACGGGCAAGCTTTTCCATCGCACTCTCCCCTCATTTCGAAGCGACAGCGGACTTGTCGGCCGCCTTGATTTCCTGATAAAGCGCCTGGCCATCGGGAATGTCGCTGAGCAGGCTCTGGCGCGCCCTTTCGGTCGCGGAGGCCCATGACGCTGTGTCGATCCCGGTCACCTGGGTGCCGTTCTTCTTCATCGTGGCGAGCGCGTCGTCGTACTCATGCTTGTATTCCTTCACGTCATACTCCGCGGCGATGGCGGCAGCTGCCTGAAACGCCTTCCGTTCGTCAGGCGAAAGACGCGTCCAGGCGCTCTTGCTCATTGCCAGCACCACGGGCAAGTAGTTTACGTGGGTCAGGTAGTAGTGCTTCGCGACATCGGAAAATTTGTCCTGAATGAACTGCTCGGGGGAGGTGTCGCCGCCGTCGACCAGGCCTTGCGACAGCGCCAGAAATAACTGGTTATAAGGCAGCGGCGTCGGGTTTGCGCCCAGTGCCTTATAGCCTGCGATGTAGCCGCGACTCTGCATCACTCGCACTTTCATATCCTTCATGTCACCGAGCGAGCCGACGGGCTTTTTCGCCGTGAACAGATTGCGTTCGCCTACCGACAGCCACGTCAGGCCGATCATGTTGACCGCCGGCATCATGTCGAGGAACTTGCGGCCGACCGGCCCTTGCAGAACCCGGTTGGCGTCGTCGATGCTGCTAAAGAGATAAGGCGTATCGAAAATCTGCCACTGCTTGATCGTGTTTCCGATCGGCGCCTGTGCGGAAATCATGAGCTCCTGGGTACCGGTGCGCAGCGCTTGCGCCATCTGCACTTCGCCGCCGAGCTGTGACTGCGGGAAGATCTCGATCTTGACCTTGCCGTGGGTTCGCTGCGCGACCTCCTTCGCGAACACCTGGGCAGTCAACTGATAGTGGTTGTCCGGAGCGAGGGTGTGGCCCAGCTTCATGACGATCGGCTCGTCCGCACAGGCAATGCTTGCGACGAGGACGCCTGCTGCGAGCAGCGTACCTACCGTCATGGCGCGTCCTGCGCGACGCGCGCTAAAGAATGATTTCATTTCGTCTCCTTCCGTACTGGAATGTAATTTTCGCGCCGCATCAGGTCGATCCATCTGCAGGCGCTTCAAGTATTCGTGAGTGCACGCAACGGGCGTTAGGACCGCTCGCCAGATTTCTGGTACTTTTTTACGGCGTATTCGATAGCAAGCTCTTCCCGGACTGTCTGGCGATTTATTCGGCGCACATGAGGGGGGGGGAAACCCTTGGCGATACTGACGAATCGCTGACCGGGGGCTATCCGCGGGCTCCTTGCGGAGCAGACGAAGACTGATATCACTGCGTGCATCCAGTCAAAAAAATCCAAGCATTTGCCCAAACCGTCCTAACGGTCAGCAACCCGCACTGATTAGATTTGAGTCACGCCCGCCGGCCCCAATCAACAAGGAACAGGCCGGCTCCTCAACCGACTCTCACTTTCAGAACCGCCATGGCCAAACGCCCGCACATGGATTGTTACGCGGTCGGCGACACTGCCGATTTCGCCAAGACCGTCACTGAATTCGATATCTACGGCTTCGCCGGCATCGTCGGCGATTTCTATGCCGTGCATTTGAACGAGGAATTCGCCAAAACCACGCGCTTCGAGAAGCGCATCGCGCAAGGATGTCTATCGGTCGGTTTCTTATCGACTGTGATGGGCTATATGGCGCAAAAGGCGCCGAGCCCCGGTGCGGTTTCTTACCGCTACGACATTACGTTCAACGCGCCGGTATTTATCGGCGACACCGTCACTGCCCGGCTCACGCTGCGCGAGAAGGACGACGATCGCAACGTATGCGTGTTCAGAGCTGAGGTCACGCGCCAGGACGGCACAGTGGTCGCATCTGGCGATACCTATCTGAAGGTGCTGTAACACAGCGCCCTGCCTTTAACCCCTCTCCCGCTTTTCACAGAGTCGAACATGCCGCATTGGTTAAACGAACAACACACCGCGATACGTGACGCCGTGCGCCGTTTCGCGGAAAACGAAATCGCTCCTGTCTCGGAAGAGCTTTGGGAAGCGGAAGCCTTTCCTTACGACATCTGGAAGCGTGCCGGCGAGCTCGGCTTCGCCGGCCTGCCCTATCCGGAGAGTTGGGGTGGCGGCGGTGGCGAATGGCTTTCCTATGTGATCGTGTTGGAGGAACTCGCACGGATAGATTGCGCAATCGCCAACTCGCTCATGGCCAATTCGACGGTCGCGAGCCTGCTCTCCAACTATGGCACCGATGAGCAAAAGGACCGCTATTTGCGCCCTATCCTCGACGGCCGCAAGGTCGGCGCGATCGGATTATCGGAGCCCAACGCGGGTTCCGACGCGGCCAACATCGCGACGCGTGCTACGCTGGAAGGCGACCAATGCGTCATCGATGGATCAAAGACCTTCATTAGCAACTCCGGCACGGAAGTGACCGGACCGGTCGTCATCGCCGCGGTAACGGGCACGCGCCCTGACGGCCGCAAGGAAATTTCCAACTTCATCGTGCCCAACGGCACCCCCGGTTTCAGCTATGGGCGCAAGCTGCGCAAGATCGGCTGGCGCGCATCGAGCACCTACGAGTTGTACTTCGAGCGCTGCGCGATCCCGGCCGCCAACCTGCTCGGCGAACGCGGCGCGGGCTTGCGACAGACGCTCGCCCAGATCAGCACGGGCCGAATCCTGATCGGCGCGCTCGCGCTAGGCCTCCTGCAGGGTTCACTAGATCGGTCGATCGCGTATATGAAGGAGCGGCGCGCATTCGGCAAGCCGATCGCCGAGTTCCAGGCACTGCAGTTCAAGATTGCCGACATGGCGGCCCATGCGCACGCCGCGCGGCTGATGCTCTACGATGCCGCCGCGCGGAAAGATGCGGGCGTTCGCTTCGATCAGCAGGCGTCGATGGCCAAGCTTTTCGCCACCGAGCGGGCGATGGAGGCGGCTCATCAGGCGTTGCAGATACACGGCGGGTACGGCGTGATGAGCGAGTACCCGGTCTCGCGCGCATTCGGCGACGCCAAGGTGCTGGAGATCGTCGAGGGCACCTCGGAGATTCAAAGAATGATCATTTCGCGAAACCTGCTTGCCTGAGCCATCAGTCAAACAGATACGGACACGCGCTCAGGAGACAAGTCATGCTGGAAGGCATCAAGGTGTTAAGTTTTACTCACTTCTTGCAGGGCCCCGCCGCCGTGCAGATGTTGGCCGACGTCGGCGCGGACGTGATCAAGATCGAACCGCCGGGCGGCGCGTTCGAGCGCAGTTGGACCGGCTTCGACGCGTATGTCGAAGGGGTGAGCATGTTCTTCCTGCTCGGCAATCGCAATCAGCGCAGCATCTCGCTGGATCTGCGTGACGAGCGCGCGAGAGAGATCGTCTGGCGGCTGATCAAGGAAGCCGATGTCCTGATCGAAAACTACCGCCCAGGCGTCCTGCAGCGCATGGGCTTCGGTTACGACGATGTCCGCGAGATCAATCCGCGCCTTGTGTACTGTTCGTGCACCGGCTACGGGTCATCGGGGCCATATCTCAAGCGGCCAGGGCAGGACCTGCTGCTGCAGGCCATAAGTGGCATGACGATGCTCTCCGGCGAAGCCGATTCCCCGCCCACGCCGGTCGGTTCCGCGATCGTCGACCAACACGCGGCGGCGTTGGCGGCCTTCGGCGTCGTCGCGGCCTTGCAGGCGCGTGAACGTACCGGCAAAGGCACGCTGGTCGAAAGCAATCTGCTCAACGCGGCGCTCGATCTTCAGATCGAGCCGTTCACCTACTACCTGAACAAGGGCCCACTCTGGCCGCGCACAAACCCGCCGACCGGTAGCCGGTTCCATCCTGCACCCTACGGGATTTACCGGACGCTCGACAGCTGGATCGCCGTTTCGCTGACGCCCACCGAGAAGCTGGCGGCGGCGTTGTCTCAGCCCATGCTCGCCGGCTTCTCGCACCCAAAGGACAATGTGCGCCGCCGCGAAGAATTGAACCGCATCGTGTACGAGGCGCTGACCACGCGCACGACGGCCGACTGGATGACGACTTTCGACGAGCACGACATCTGGTACGCGCCCGTGAACGATTACGATCAGGTCGAAGCCGACCCGCAAGTGGCGCACAACCGCATCATCATGGACGTTGACCATCCGCAAGCCGGGCCGGTTCGTTTGCTCGCGCATCCGGTTCGATACGACGGCGCAGCACCACCGCTCACCCGACAGCCGCCGCGCCAAGGCGAGCACACCCGCGAGGTGCTCGCCGAACTGGGCTACGAGCCGCACGAAATCACTACGCTGGTCGAAGCCGGCACAGTGCTGACCGAGCGGAGAACCGCATGAACACTCATCTGAATCAGAGCCACGAGATGCTGCGCTTCGACGATATCCCGATTGGCCGCTGCCGGATCCTCGTGCGTACCATTGCGGAAAGTGACGTCAACGCTTTCGGCCATCTGTCGGGCGACCTGAATCCGTTGCACATGGATCAGCAGTTCGCGGCACGCACGCCGTTCGGCCAGCGCGTGGCGCACGGTCTGCTGACCGCGGCATTGGTGTCGACGACGCATACCGGGTTGACCGGTCCCGGCTTCGTCTACGTTGGGCAGGAGTTGCGCTTTCTCGGACCGGTCTTCATCGACGATACGATCAAAATCCATGTGACCGTAGTCGAGAAGAAACCCGCCAAGCGCATCCTCGTGATGGACACGATGGTTCGCAATCAGGACGGCAAGCCGGTGCTGAGCGGACTGTCGGCGCTGAAGGAATTGCGTTTCCAATGAGCTGAGGATCAGCACGCGAGGCCGACCTGTGCGGGTTTTCGACAACAGCCGTCACGCCGCTTTGCTATTTACAATTACACTACTTTCGATGCCGAACCGGCGAAGGAGAAACAGCACGCTTGACTTGGCCGGGGGGTCAGCAGGCTAAGCGAGCCAGATAAGTGCGCTGGATGCAGGAGACAAATCAGATGCCAAGCGGTTGTGGTTGTGAGTTGCCGGTCTTCAAGATCGCCCACTACGAGTATGGGTCGCGAATCAAGTCGATCGATTTTCATCTCGCGCCTCTCGAAGATATGAAATCGACGTTGCCGTATCCTCATCGGCACGAGTTCTATCACATTGTCTGGGTCGAGTCGGGCAGCGGTCACCACATCATCGACTCGATTCGCTACGAGGTGCGGCCCAATACGCTGTTTTTCATGGCCCCCGGCCAGATCCACGATTTCGCGTTGTCCGAAGACACCGTCGGGCACGCGATCAGTTTTTCGTCGGAATTTTTCGCCTTCAAGGTGCAGAACCGCCATTCGCAGACCGAGATTCCCGTCTACGATTTCGAGCGAATTCCGAACACGGTTTATATGAGCGACGCACAGGCTCAGGACCTTCGTCGTGTGCTGGATGGAATCAATGCGGAATATCAGGGTGAAGAGGCAGGCTACGAGGACGTGATCTGGTCATATCTGCGGGTTCTGCTAATCAAGTCCGCGCGCCTGGGCGGCGACGCCGTCACCGAGGTCAATTCGTCGCGTAGCGTGCTGTTGTCGCGACGCTTCAAAAGTCTGCTGGAAAAACACTTCACCACGATCCACGACGTCGCTCGCTACGCATGCCTGCTGAACGTCACGGAACGCGCGCTGAACGATGCAACGCGCCAGGCACTCGGCAGCACCGCGGCCAAGCTGATTCGTGAACGCGTGATGCTGGAAGCGAAGCGTCTGTTGCTGCATTCCGAGATCAATGTGGCGGAGATCGCAACACAGCTTGCCTTCGACGACCCGGCCTACTTCAGCCGATGTTTTCGCAAGCATACGGGCCGCTCGCCAATCGACTTCCGCCGAAGCCTGGAAAAATTGAGCATCTGAAGCAGTGGCACGACAGACGTCCGGTGCGAGTAGAAAAGTCCAACATAAGCCGCACTTCGTCCTAACTGCCAGAACCGCCGCACTCCTAGAATTTGCCTGTCCCCGTCGCTCGGGAAACGTGAAAGTAATCAGGAGAGAAAGGCGTGAATGCTTTGCACCAGGATCAAGGGCTGTCCTCTGAGCGGTCCGCTTTGTTCACCGGCATCCTCGACCGCATGGCGGCCAAAGTTGCAGAGGACGAGCCGACGCTCGGCGTCGAATTCCCTCAGATCACGGCGCCCGATGGAAAGTGGGTGCTGCTTCCGGCGTCGCTGTCCGCAGGCTATAGCGGTTCAGCGTGGAGCCACGGCAACTGGTTTTGCGGGTTCTGGGTCGGACTTCTGCTGACGTCGTATTTGCACACCGGCGAAGACCAATACCTCTCGTGGGCCCGCGAGCGCATGCGCCTCGTCGCGCAACGCGCGCAGGATCCCAACACGCACGACATTGGCTTCATCTTCGACAGCAGCGCCGTCCCCGGTTATGAAATCACCCGCGACCCGTGGTACGCGCAAATTGCACTGGAAGCCGCGGACAAATTGCGCGCGCGTCTTGTCACCACGCGCAGCGGCGCCTATCTCGCTTCCTGGGGCCCGCTCGACGATCCGCGCGGACGCAGCGCCTCAGCGATCGACACGATGGCTAATCTATCGTTGCTTTACTGGGCGGCGAACCATTCCGGGGACGGCAGTTATCGCCTCGCCGCCGAAGCGCACTCCGTCATGACCGCGAAGGCGTTTATCCGTCCCGACGATTCGACTTACCACGCGGTCGAGTACGACGTGACAACCGGTGTGCGGCGGCGCGGCTACACGTTTCAGGGCGCATTCGACGAATCGGCGTGGAGCCGGGGCCAGGCGTGGGCCGTCTATGGCTACGTGAACACGGCGCGTGAAACCGGCAAGCGCGTCTGGCTGGATCTTGCAGGGCGGCTGGCGGCGTACTATCTGCGCCGGCTCGATGGACGTCCGGTGCCACCGTGGGATTTCGACGCCACTGGCGCGGACGCGCAAATCAAGGACACTGCCGCAGCAGCGGTAATGGCGTCAGCGCTGATCGAGATGGGCCGTCTGCATCCCGATCCTGCCGAGGCGGTTCGCTGGCGCGAACACGGACTTGCGATGCTCGAAGCGCTATGTCGAGACGAGTTTGCCTACGAACCTGCGCAGCGCGGACTCCTGAGGAATTCCTGCTATTCGAAGCCGCACAATGAAGGCGTCGACGGCGCTACGATGTTCGGCGATTTCTTCTTCGCCGAAGCGCTGAGTCGCGTGATGCTGCCAGGCAGGCTTCGGCCCGACACGCAACGCGTATCGCTCGCCTGAAGCGTACCTCCTTCGCGGTTCCCCCACTCTCGCTAGCCAGTCCATCCATGATATCGAACGATCTTCCGCATTTCGTACCTGCTGACCTACCCGATGCCCTGCTGGTCGGACGCATCTGGCGAAACGCGCCGATAGACGGGCCATCGGTCGTCGTTGTTCGTGACGGTCAGGTCTTCGACATCACGGCGTCGGCGCCGACGACCTCCGATCTGTTCGAACGCGTGGACCTGTTGGAGTTTGCGCGTCACGTCGAGGGCGAGGCGCTCGGTCCCGTCGAGAACATCGGCCAGGTATTGCTCGCGCCATGCGATCTTCAGGCCATCAAGGCATGCGGCGTGACCTTTGCCGTGAGCCTGCTCGAACGAGTCATTGAAGAACAGGCTGCTGGCGACGCGACGCAAGCCGACACTGTGCGCGCGACGATCGCGCAACTGATCGGCACTGATCTCTCCAGGATTCGCCCCGGCACGCCAGCTGCCGACAGTCTGAAGCGGGAACTGGAACGGCGCGGCGCATGGTCGCAATATATGGAGGTCGGCATTGGGCCTGACGCAGAGGTGTTCACCAAGTCTCAACCGATGTCCGCAGTCGGCTACGGCGCGGATGTCGGGCTTCACCCTGCCTCCCACTGGAACAATCCGGAGCCAGAAATCGTTCTGGCGGTAAACAGCCGCGGAACGATCGTCGGTGCAACCCTTGGCAACGACGTCAATCTGCGCGACATCGAGGGACGCAGTGCGTTGCTGCTCGGCAAAGCGAAAGACAACAACGGCTCATGCGCGATCGGTCCTTTTATCCGCTTGTTCGATGATCGCTTCACGATGGACTCGGTGCGCGCAGCCAGCGTGTCGCTCAGAATAGAAGGCGCGGACGACGGATTCATTCTCGAAGGCGTGAGCCACATGCGCGAGATCAGCCGTGACCCGGAGGAACTCGTCGCCCAGACTGCCGGGCCGCATCACCAGTATCCCGACGGCTTCATGCTGTTCCTCGGCACGATGTTCTCTCCGATTGAAGACCGGCATGCTCCGGGCAGCGGCTTCACGCATCACCTCGGCGACAAGGTGACGATTGCAACGCCGGAACTCGGCGCACTTGTCAACGCCGTGCAGTCGTCAACTGAGATCGCGCCCTGGCGATTCGGCGTACGCGCTCTTTACGAGGCCCTTGCAAAACGGCGGGCACTTGCCCGTGCCATGGGGCAGGTAAGCGACGCGTAAATCGGCGCTGAGCGTGACAAGAAAGTTTCCGCGAGATCGGTGACGGTCGGTCAAAGGCGCGTGCCAGGCTGGTGTGCTGAAGTGCCGGGCAAGATCGTGACCGACCAGCTGAGCAGCTATCCAGCTGCGAAGCTCAAAATATCCGAACTCGCCACAGTCAAACACGTCTTCGTCAGGCCGAGGCTTCCGTGATCCCGATCACGCAGATCGCTTCCCAAACGCCCGGCGGAATGAAATGGTCAGAACACGGCGACATGGTTGTCAGCGACGTGGTGTCTTTGACGGCGGTTCACACGTTGCGTTCGCTCCGCGCGCACAACGCACCGAGGCGAGGCGAGGATCAACGGCTATAGCCGGAACACGGCTACGGTTTCCTTGAGTTGCCTCGCCTGTTCCTCGAGCGACTGCGCCGCGGCGGCAGCCTGCTCGACCAGCGCGGCATTCTGCTGCGTCACCGAGTCCATCTGCGCGACGGCAAGTGCGACCTGTTCAATACCGGCGCTTTGTTCCGACGAGGCCGCGGAGATCTCGCCAATGATGCTAGCCACTCGCTCAACGTCGGTGACGATGGCCTGCATGCGACCTCCCGCGTCGCACACCAGTGTGCCGCCCGCCTGCACTTTTTCGCTCGACGTCTCGATCAGTTCCTTGATCTCCCTGGCCGCCGCCGACGAACGCTGCGCAAGCGTCCTGACTTCGGAGGCCACCACCGCGAATCCGCGTCCCTGTTCGCCTGCTCGCGCGGCTTCGACTGCCGCATTGAGGGCAAGAATGTTGGTCTGGAACGCGATCCCTTCGATGATTGCAATGATGTCGCCGATCCGCACCGAACTCTCATCGATCTCGGCCATCGTCGCGACCACACCGTCGACCGCACTGCTCCCACGCCGGGCCGTGTCCGTGGCGCTTGTCGCGAGGCTCAGCGCGTGGCTCGAGTTTTGGGCGTTATGCCTTACCGTACCCGTGAGCTCCTCCATGCTGGCCGCGGTTTCCTGCAAGGACGCCGCCTGCTGTTCCGTGCGCGAGGACAGATCAAGGTTGCCCGAGGCGATCTGCTGCGCGGCCGTTGCGATCGCATCGCTTGCGCGGCGGACTGCGGTCACCGTGGTTGCCAGACCGTCGCGCATTTGCGAAAGACCGAGCAGCAGCGCGCCCATTTCATCGTGGGAGCGGACTTCGATTCGTCGCGAGAGATCACCCGCCGCGATCCGGTCAAAGTGTCCCAGCGCCTCGTCAAGCGGACCGCTGATCGCGCGGCGCAGCGACACGAAGGTCAATGCGCCGGCGAGCAGGCCGAGCACGGCGGTTCCAACCGTTATGGCGCGAAAACGCCGGAAGCCGGCTTCCGCGTCAGCGTACCGTGCCTTTGCCTGATCCCGCTGAAGCTGCTTGAGCTCTGCACTGGCAGTGACATAGTCGGTATTGGCCACGGCGATGGCCTTCAGCGCTACCTTGACCGCAGCGCCGTCCATCCCCTTGACCGAATCCGTGAACGCATCGAGGTCATCCTGCACGCGGCTGCGCTTTGCATTGACCACGGCGGCAAGACGGCTCTCACTCGACGTGGCGGGCAAAGCAAGGTACTGCGCCCACGCCTCCATGCCCTGCCCTTTGAGCATGCGGTAAGTGGCCACGTCTTTGTCGACCGTCGGCGCTACCGGATCGAAGGCGATCCGGTCGACGGTCGTGCGCTCGCGGCTGATCGAAAGTTCGGCGTCGCCGATCAGCCGTGTGCTGACGAGCCGGTTTTCGTAGGTCTCGCGATTGGCATCGTTACTGCGCGCCATACCCGTCACGCCGAGCGCGCCGATGGCGCTCAGCAGCGCGGATAACAGAAGTATCGCGGCACCAAGTCGTGCGCGTATCGACAGTTTTGGCATCGTGTCTATCCTCGACGGGCGCTCGAACCGTCGAGCGGAAGCTGCGTCATTGCACCATCGACGAGCCGCATCAGCTTGAGCGGATTGGCGTTTTTCAGCGCATCGGGCAGCAGTTCGTCCGGGTAGTTCTGGTAGCACACGGGCCGCAGGAAGCGGTCGATCGCGAGCGTGCCAACCGAGGTGCCGCGCGCATCGGATGTCGCGGGCCAAGGTCCGCCGTGGACAATCGCATCCGACACTTCGACGCCGGTCGGATAGCCGTTCACGAGCAAGCGGCCTGCCTTTTCCTCGAGCCGCTCGATCAGCGCGCGATGCAACAACAGATCATCGGGCGACGCAATCAGCGTGGCCGTCAGTTGACCGCGCATTGCGGATGCGAAGCGCAATAGCTGGTCGGCGCTATCGAGTTCGACGACGATCGTCGCCGGTCCGAAGATTTCTTCTTCGAGCGGCCGGCTTGGATCGAACAGGAGGCTCGCGTCGGCAATGAACAGTTGCGGCGCGGCTTGCCGGGCGTCGCCCTCGGCAGACGCGTGCAAGCGGATGCCCGACTGGCCGGCGGCGCGCTCGAGCGCCGCGTTGAAGTTCGCGAAGATGCCCGGGTTCAGCATGGTTTGCGGAGCCTGCTGTTCGATCGCACGGCTCAAATGGTCGATAAATGCGCTGAAGCGAGCCGAGCGCACGCCGAGCACGAGACCTGGGCTCGTGCAAAGCTGCCCGCAACCCGTCGCCACTGAGGCTGCCAGTTCGTTGGCGATCGCCGCGCCCCGCTCCTCCAATGCGCGATCCAGCACGAACACCGGATTGACGCTCGACATCTCCGCGAACACCGGAATCGGCTGTTCGCGAGCCGCCGCGAGATCGCATAGCGCGCGCCCGCCACGCAGTGAACCGGTGAAGCCTACCGCCTGAATGCCGGGCGCCTGCACGAGACGCGCGCCGACGCGCTCGCCGTAGATCATGTTGAAGGTACCCGCCGGCATGCCGGTGCGCTGCACAGCCCGTTCGATCGCGTTCGCCATGTACTCGGCTGTGACGAGATGGCCGGAATGGGCCTTGACCACCACGGGGCAGCCGGCCGCCAGCGCGGACGCGGTATCGCCGCCCGCGACGGAGAACGCCAACGGAAAATTACTCGCGCCGAACACTGCGACCGGGCCGACACCGATCCGGTACTGGCGCAGATCGGGGCGTGGAATCGGCTGCCGTCCCGGCAACGCGCGATCGATGCGCGCGCCGTAAAAATCGCCGCGGCGCAGGACCTTGGCGAACAGGCGCATCTGATTGCTGGTGCGCGCGCGCTCGCCGACAATGCGGCCGTTGGGCAATGCCGTTTCGCGCATCACTTCGGCGATGAAATCGTCGCCGAGCGCATCGATCTCCTCGGCAATCGCGTCGAGAAAGTCGGCGCGCTTGCTCGCCGGCACCGCACGATAGCGAGGAAACGCAACAGCCGCAGCTTCCGCTGCGGCGTCGATTTCTTCATTGGTCGCCTGCGCGAAGGCGACCGGATAGGCCTCACTAGTCGATGCCGACAGACTATGCAAGGCCAGGTCGCCTCGCGCGCTGCGCTGGCCGCCGATGTAGTTGTGACCGAGAACGGTTGCTGTCATTGATTTTTTCTTGGGGATTGATTGGGACCGACGCGCGCCTGCCGCACGATGGCCAGGCGGCGCCGGAAACAGGGTGAAAGTGAAGGTCGCGTGAAACGCTCCCGCGTTAAATGGTCAGCAGGAACGGCGCCCCCGCCGCCTGCGCGACTTCGCGGATCTTTTCGCGCAACGAATCGGGCATCGGTATGCCCTCCACGCTGCGCTCCACGCGCGTGAGACGTTCAGGATCCCCTGGGATCAACACCGGCTGCGTCGGGTCGGCCGGCTGGCTGCCGCGCAATGCGTCGATCACCGCGTCGAGATCGGCATGGTATTCGTCGATGGGACGGAATGCCGCCGGATTCATCGCGAGAAAAAAGTGGCCGATATTGTCGGGTTCGTCGCTCTTTTGCGTACGGTTGCGGATCGGCGAGAACGAACCGCCGCCCAGCGTGCTGCCGAGGATCTGCGCAAACAGGCCGAGGCCATATCCCTTGTGGCCGCCAAGTGTCTTGCCGTCGCCGCCGAGTGGTGCGAGACCTCCGCCCAGTCGCTCGAACAGCAACCGGTAGGCTTCGGCGGAATCGGTCAGCGTGTTGCCGCGCGCGTCGAGCGCCCAGCCCGGAGGCAATGGCTTGCCCTGCAACGCGTAGACCTTGACCTTGTTGGACGCGACCACACTGGTCGACATGTCGAGGATGACAGGCGGATGCCGTCCCGCAGGCGTCGCGAAGGCAAACGGATTG
Organism: Paraburkholderia sp. SG-MS1; assembly: GCF_012275575.1. Lineage (GTDB taxonomy): Bacteria > Pseudomonadota > Gammaproteobacteria > Burkholderiales > Burkholderiaceae > Paraburkholderia. The sequence continues at coordinate 73,303 of NZ_NPIH01000230.1, forward strand.
GTGCCGAGCATCGGCTCTGCGCCGAAAGTCGGCACCACCGTCGCAAGACGTGTCGAGCACGACACCATCGAGATCAGACCGCGTTTTGCGGCCATCTCGGCGTAGTAGCCGGCCGCGCCGAAATGCTGCGAATTGAATACGGACACCGCGCCGATATCGCACGCCAGCGCCTTTTCAATCGCTAGTTCCATCGCCATGCGCGAGGTGGGATGACCCATCGCCGCATTGCCGTCGATCAATGCGGTAGTCGCCGTCTCGCGCACGATCCGTGCGCTCGCCTTCATATCGATCTGTCCCGCCCGATACAACTCGTCGTAAAACATCAGCATCGAGATGCCGTGCGAGTCGATGCCCTTCAGATCGGAGTCGATCAGGATCCCGGCCGACGCCTCGACCTGCTCGGGCGACATGCCCCATGCCTGCAAGATGACCTCGATTTGCTGCTGTGCGATTGCGGCCCCGACGCGGGGCATAGTGTCTGCCATGAGTGACCTGATAAACGAAAGAATTGAATCGATAATAGGGGCCTGCGTACCGTGCGGCCTGTCCGTCACGTCAACGCTATTGCGTGGCGGACGCGGGCACCGGTCCGTTGCGTCCGGCGAGGCCGAGCCGCAACCAGACCACCAGCGCGCCAATGCCGAGCAACAACAGGCTGACGGCCGGCACCAGCATCGGTGCGGACGTGCTGCCCGTCACCTTGCCGACCCAAGGCATGATGTTTTGCGCGAGAAACCCGCCGACGCTCGAGCCCGCGGCGATCACCGCGAGCGCCGCCGCGCCGCCCGCGCCCTTCATGAACGACGCCGGCAAGAGCCGCGGCGGCAGCGCCCAGAAACACGGAATCATCAGATACAGACACGGCGCGCCGAGCGAGAGCGCCGCGAAACGGAGCGCATTGCTGAATGGCCCCACGCTCGCGACAAAACACAGAATGCCGAGCAAGGCCGCGCAGAATGCCGCGATCAGCACGCGGCGCGGCGTTTTGAGCCGGCGCGGCAACCAGAGCAGCATCAGCGACGTGACGAACCACGGAATCATGTTGAGCAGGCCGTTGACGCCGCTCGTCACGCCAAAGCCTTTGACGAGCGTCGGCAGCCAATAGGCGATACCGTAGATCGCGATGGCGATGGTTCCGTAACCGACACTGAACAGCGCCACCGTGAAGAGCGCGGCCAACGACCAGCCCGTGCCGCCGGCAAGACGCGCAGCCGGCGGGTCGGCGCGCAACCGGCTCTCGACGACGTCTTTCTCGCGGGCGCTGAGAAACGCCGCGGATCGCGGGCCATCTGGCAGACGGTACAGCGTGAGAAAGGTCAGCAGCACCGCCGGCGTACCCGTCGTCAGGAAAACCCATTGCCAGCCCGCTAGATCCGCCACGCCGTGCAGTTCGAGTGAGAAGCCGCCGATCAGCGAACCGAGCATATTGCCCATGCTGCTGCCAAGCGTCAGCAAGCCGACGATACCTGTGCGCTGCCGTTCCGGAAACCACATGCCGAGATAGAGAATGATCCCGGGATAAAGTCCAGCTTCGGCCGCACCGAGCAGAAAACGCAGAACCTGGAACGCGAGAACCGACGGCGTCCAGGCCAGCAACAACGTGGCGACACCCCACGTGAACATGATCCGCGAGATCCAGCGTCGCGCGCCGAAGCGATGCATCATCAGGTTACTCGGCACCTCAAACACCAGGTACCCAATGAAGAACAGCGAGGACGCAAAGCCGTACGACGCTTCGCTCATCTTAAGGCTGCCCAGCATCTGCAATTTGGCGAAGCCAATGTTGGCGCGGTCGATATAAGCGACCAGGAAAATCGCAATCAGCAGTGGCACGAGGCGCCACGCTATGCGCGTAAAAAGTCGTTCTTCGCTGCTTCGGTCGGTCACTGTCGCCTCCATGGCGGGCCGCTGTCGCGCGGCCCATCGTCAATACGGATGAGTGTGGTCTCGTGCGGCAAGCCGCACGGACTCATTGTTGTGAACAGACACCGTTGCGCGGAATCGTGCGTTTCCACGGCCCGGATGTCGATTTACCTGCTTACAGGCCTGAGCCGCTGCGGGCCCGGCTTTCGTTCCATGCGTCGAATTCGGCGCGCGTTGCGTCGTCCGGCGGGTACAACCCGAAGGTGGCGCGGCCGGCGCGCACCTGCGCGTCCACCCAGTCTTCGAACACGGTCATGGCGGCGGCTTCTTCGGCGATCTCGTTGGCCAGATGCGCCGGAATAACCACCACGCCTTCCGCATCGCCGACAATGATGTCGCCGGGATACACCGCTACATCGCCGCACGCGATCGGCACGTTCAGGTCGACAGCATGGTGATGAATCAGGTTGGTCGGTGCCGACGGCCGCGCCGCATAGCACGGAAAGTCGAGCTTCTGCATATCGGGAGTATCGCGAAAGCCGCCGTCGGTGACGACGCCCGCGACACCGCGCATCATCATTCGCGTGACCAGAATGCCGCCCGCGGACGCCGCGCGCGCGTCCTTGCGCGAATCGACCACCATCACGTGCCCCGGCGGAATTTCCTCCACGCCGCGCCGTTGCGGATGGCTGCGATCCGAAAACACGCCGATGTGATCGAGATCCTCGCGGGCCGGAATATAGCGCAGCGTGTACGCCTCCCCCACCATGTGCGCGGCCGCCGGGTTGACCGGCAGCACGCCTTGCACGCAGACGTTGTGAAAGCCGCGCTTGAAGAGCGCGGTGGTCAGGGTTGCCGTGCTGACATTGCGCAGGCGGGCGCGGTTCTCGTCGGACAGCGGGCTCGCGAGAGTCTCAGAGGTCACAGATTTGCTCCTGGTTTCGGTGAAGTGGTGGCTTGGCGCGGGTCAGAACTTGTGGCGGATCGCGAAACGCACCGTCGCCTGCTGATTACCCGACGAAGGGGTCAGGCCATTGAGCGACGCGCGCGCCGCATGGCCCGTCGAATCGGTGCCGGACGCATGTTGCAGGACGCCGATCAGATAGAAGTCGGTGCGCTTCGATACGACATAGTCGGCGCTCAGCGCGCCCTGCTGATATTTCGCATCGTTCGCCGCGCCGCCGTCCGTATAGTTGTAGGCTGCGCCAACCGACAAGGCCGGCGTCAGTTGATACTGAATGCTGAGTTCCGCGCTATTGAATGTCGCGGTGCCGCTCATGCCGGCCGGATTGAGCACCGACGCCACGCCGCTCAGATGCTTGTACTTCGTGTTCGAATAGATCGCGCCGACGGTCGTCGCGCCGATGACATAGGTGGCGCCCACGCCGATGATCTCCTGGCTTTGAGCCGACGCATACCCGCTGATAACCGGCGAGCTGCCGAAATTGTTCGTGGCCGCGGTCGCGCCAACCGCCGTACCGAAGAACGATGCATTCGGATTGCGCGCGTTCAGGTAGCCGACGCCGACATTCAGCGGGCCGTGCGCATAGCCGGCACCGATCGAATAAATCTGGTTGCCCGCCATGCTGCCCGGCACGCCGCCGAAGCTGTACATGCCTTCGGCCGTGAAGCCCGCGTAACTGGCCGTGCGGTACTTGACCGCGTTGTTCACGCGATTGGTGTTGTTGAGGTTGTCCAGGTCGCCCGGATGCGCGCCGATGCTGCCCGAGAACATCGCGCTCGGCATGAGTGGATGGACGTAGTCGACGACCGGGTCGTACTGTCGGCCGAGCGTCACCGTGCCAAGCTTGCCTGACAGTCCCACGTACGCCTGGCGACCGAACAGCAACGAGCCCTGTCCCAGTTTGCCGCTGTTCACGTCGAAGCCGTTCTCGAGCACGAACAGCGCCTTCAGGCCGCCGCCCAGGTCCTCGACGCCTCTCAGACCCCAGCGGCTGCCGCTCAGAATGCCGCTCGAAAGGCTGTACAGGTTGTGGCCATGGCCCGGGCTGGTTTGTACGTTGCTCGTGTAGTTGATGCCCTCATCGATGATGCCGTATAGCGTTACGCTGCTTTGCGCGTGGGCCGGCGCGGATGCCGCCGCGGCAAGCGCCGCGAATGCAAGGGCCGCACGCGCGGACAATGGCTTCGATGATGTTGTTGTAATAGGCTTATGCACTGCGGGGTCTCCAGTCACTTTTGTTGTCAAGACAGAAAGGGATTGCGCTTTGCCGGCGCCCGGCGCGCGCAACAGAAATCCGACGAGGCGATACCCTGCCTCGTCAGCGGGAATTTTTATTCAGTTATCCTGTTCGTCACGCCTGCTTCAGGATGCGATCGGCGATCATCATGCCGATCGGTATCGCGGAGGTCGCCGCCGGCGAAGGTGCATTGCATACGTGCACCATGCGCGGCGTGTCGGCGAACAGGAAATCGTGCAACAGCGTGCCGTCGCGCATCACGGCTTGCGCGCGAATGCCGGCTTCGCAAGGCAGCAAATCATCGACGCTCAGCGAGGGACAGTATTTGCGGCACTGCTCGAGATAGCCCCGCTTGAACAGCGAGTTCTTCATCTCGCCCATGCCCGAAGCGAGATTGCGCCCGATGGTTTTCCAGAAGCCCGGGAAGGTTGCGTATTGCGCGACGTCCCGCAGATTGACCGAGAACTTCGGATAGTTTTCGCGGCCGAAACCGAGTACCGCGTTCGGTCCGACCGTGACGCTCCCGTCGATCATTCGCGTCAGATGCACGCCCAGAAACGGCAGATCAGGATCGGGAATTGGATAGATCAAATGCCGCACCACATCGTTTTTCGAGGCAGGCAGGCGGTAATATTCGCCACGGAACGGCACGATCTGGTGGTCGATTTTCACGCCCGCGAGCCTCGCCAGGCGGTCTGATTGCAGCCCACCGCAGACCACCAGCTTTTTCGCTCGCCAGTGCGTATCGTCTGCGCCGATCGTGACGTAATCGCCGCTTTCCACAATCGACGTAACGCGCGTGCCGAGCCGCACTTCGCCCCCCGTCGTCGCGATGACTCTCGCCATCGCTTCGCATACCTGACGATAGTCGACGATTCCCGTCGCATCGACAAAGAGCCCGCCCATACCAACGATATTCGGCTCACGCCGCTGCAGTTCTGCGGCATCGAGCCGCTCGACGCGCAAACCATTCTGCCGCGACCGGGCGTACAGTGCCGCCATACGGGACAGTTCGAGCGGATTCGACGCGACCAGCAGCTTGCCGCACACCTCGAAAGGAATGCCGTGCTCGATACAGAACATCTTGGTCGCCTCGGCGCCCCGCTTGCACAGTTCGGCCTTCAGGCTGCCCGGCTGGTAGTAGATGCCCGCGTGAATCACGCCGCTATTGTGTCCGGTCTGATGTTTCGCGAGCGTCGTCTCTTTCTCAAGCAGCAGCAGCGAGGCCGAGGGTTCGCGCTGCAGCAGTTCCATGGCCGTCGCGAGTCCGACGATGCCGCCACCGATGATGCAAAAGTCGTAGGTCATATTCTTTTTTGCGAACGAAGGCTTGTGAAGGCTCCTCGTCCGCTTATCAGGTTGTCAGACTAATCATGGCAAAAAACGCGCGCTGCTTTCCAGGCACGAGCCCGAAGGCCCGGCACGAAAGCGACTGTCAATTCAATCGGCGGGAGGTAACTCGATTTTCTGGCGTTTTGCCGCAGCACGCAGGTGCCGATCCGCTGATTCTGCAGCGGCCCGATAATCGCCACGCTCGATCGCGTCGTACAGTTCACCATGTTCCTGACGCGCATAATCGCCAGCGTGACTTGCAGTGTTGGCCCACTGCGCGCGACGCACCGCGACCAGTTGGCCGCGCAGGAAATCGTGGAACGCGACGAAATACTCGTTCTTGGTGGCCGCCGCGATGGCGCGGTGAAACGCAACGTCGGCTGCCGAGGCGGCGTCTAGATCGTTTCGCTTCTTTTCCATCTCGCGAATCGCGTCGCTCATACGCTTCAGATCTTCCGCCGTGCGCCGCCGTGCTGCGGTCGTTGCGGCTTGGGTTTCGATCCACAATCGCATTTCAAACAGCTGGGCCAGATCCAGCTTCTGATTGCCGCCGCCAGGCAGTCGGAAAACGGTGCCGGACGGTGTCTGCGAAATGAACGACCCGGCCCCTCGCCGCGCCACCAGCACGCCATCCGATTTCAACTGGGCGATCGCTTCGCGCACCACTGAGCGGCTCACGTTGAGCCGTTCAGACAATTGCTGCTCGGTGGGCAGACGTGACTCGGCGGGGAAATGACCTGCGTCGATTTCCGCGCGGAGTGCGCCCACCACACGTTGCACGAGCGAATCGGGGCGTTCCAGTTCAAGCATCGACAGCATCTCGTTTAATCAGGTTGTCGGACAATATCGCCATCTTTGAGGCATGTCAAGCAGACGGGCGTGGGTTCGCCCGGAATCAACGGCTTCGGCGCCGCAAACGGCTACGTCATACACCGCCATCCCGGGGAATAAAACGCGTCCGACGGCAGACTCGACACGACGTTGAACCCCGCGGTCGAAAGCATCCGTCCAAGCGGCACGCCCAATTGCTTCGCGCCTGACGCCGGCCTAACTGATCATCTTGTCCAGCGTGATGGGAAGATCCCGAATTCGCTTGCCCGTCGCATTGAAGACCGCGTTCGCGACAGCTGCGCCGACCCCCGTAATTCCGATCTCGCCAATACCTCGCGCGCCCATCGGCGTATGTGGATCCGCCTCCTCGTTCCAGATGATGTCAATCTTTGGCACGTCAAGGTGAACCGGTATGTGATAGTCGGCAAGCGATGGGTTCATCACGCGGCCAGTCCTCTCATCGAACTGGGTTTCCTCCATCAACGCCAGACCAAGGCCCATGATGATGCCGCCGCGAAACTGGCTGGCGGCGGTCTTGGCATTGATGATCCGACCGCAATCGAACGAGCCGAGGACCCGGCTCACACGAATTTCGCCAGTGACAGCGTTCACTCTGACCTCGCAGAAGAGCGCGCTATGGCTATGCATGGACCAGTGTTGCAGCTCGAAGGGCATCGGCGCCTCTGCCTCGACACTGACTTCCGTCAGCTTGGCACGGGCCAGTATGGCAGCATAGGTCTCAAATCGGCTCTCATCTTCCAACGCGCAAAGTCCGCCGTCGCGACCGCCCACCTCGTCCGATAACAGGCCAGACAGCGGCGAGCTATTGCCGGCGAACTGAAGCATTTTCCTCACGAGCTTGTGATGCGCGGCAATCACGGCAGCGCCAACCGCGGCCGTCTGCTGCGAACCGCCCGCGAGCACCATGCCCGGCAGAGTGGAGTCGGCGTATTCAAAGTCGACGTCGTCCATGCTCAGCCCGAGGCGCTCGGCAATGACCTGGGTCTGAGCAGTCGATGTGCCCATCCCCATTTCGTGCGCAGCGACGCTAACCGTGGCGCGGCCTCTGTCGGTCAGGGTGATCCTCGCCGCGCCGCCAGGCATCCGGTAGTAAGGATACGTGCCTGTGGCACAACCTATACCGACCAGCCAGTCGCCATCGCGCCGTGCACCCGGCTCGCCACGCGCAACCCAACCAAATCGCTCGCGGCCGACCTTCCAGGCGTCGACGATACCGCGCTGCGAGAATGGCAACCCCGTTGTTGGATCCTTGTCGGGTTCGTTGGCAATGCGCAGTTCGATGGGGTCGATGCCCATGGCATGGGCGAGCTCATCAATGCCGCACTCCAGTCCGAATGTGCCGACGGCTTCACCGGGCGCGCGCATGAAAGTGTTGGCCGTCATATTCATTTTGACGGTTTCGACGTCGAGCAGAAAGCTGCGGGAAGCGTAGGCGCTCCTCGCCGGCAGAATGAACGGCTCCGGCATGTTGTTGTGCGCCGTCATCGCGACCGTGCCTGTGTGAATCAAAGCGTCCAGCGTGCCATCGTCCTGCGCACCGAGTGCCACACGCTGTTCGGTGAGCGTGCGGCCGCCGACAATGCGGTACACACCTTCCCGGGACAGCATGATCCGCACGGGACGTTGCGCCAGCTTTGCTGCCGCAGCCGCCAGCAGCTGGTGCTGCCACACCGTTTTCGAACCGAAGCCGCCGCCGACATACGGAGACGTGACGCGCACATTTTTCTCATCGATGCCGAACATGTAAGCGATAGTCCATGCTTCGTGGGCGACCGCCTGCACCGTGTCGTGGATCCGCAGCGTATCGCCGTCCCAGGCGAGCGTCGCCGCATGCAGTTCGATAGCATTGTGGTTCTGGCGAGGCGTCGTGTAACGCACGTCGATCTTGTGGGGTGCCGCAGCTAGCATGGCTTGCGCGTCGTTGATCTCGAGCTTCAGCGGCTCGCCCATGAAAACACCTGGCTCCGAACCTTTCGCTTTGGCTGCATCGAGCGAGGTTACCGCGTCGCTGCTCCGCTCATACGTGACGTAAATCAGGGACTGGGCGTGGTCCGCCTGCTCCTGGGTTTCGGCCAGCACCAGCGCGACCGGCTGGCCGTTCCAGTGGACCTGGTCGTCCTGCATGACCGGCAGATTGTCGCCGCCCACGGCTTTGGCCTGGGTCATGAAAGCCGGCATGGGTTTGAGACGCGGCGCGTTGCGGTAGGTCATCACCAGCGCAACACCTGGCGCGGACTCGGCCGCGGCGGTGTCCATGTCGACGATTCGCCCTCGGGGAATGGACGAATATTTGAGCGCCGCGTAGGTCATTCCGTCCTTCGGGAACTCCGCAGCGAAGGTGGCCCTACCAGAAACCTTCAACGGCCCATCGATCCGGCTGACCGGCGCGCCAATCAGGCCATGCTTGTGCCTGATCAGCGGATCGGGCTCGCCGCCGGGGATAAAGCTGTCGGGGGCGAGGGCTATGGCCTTTTTCATCACCGCCTGCATGGTGTCCTTGAGGATAGACATCAGCGTGTCTCCTGAAAAGCAGTCAACTTCATCAGCGTGTCCGTGATCAGACGCTGGCCCAGCTCGATCTTGAAGGCGTTGTCGCGAAGGCTTCGAGCGGCGGCGAACTCCGCCTGCGCCGCCGCTCGGAACGCCGCCTCAGTCGCCGGACCGCCCTTCAGGGCAGCCGCGGCCGCGTTGGCACGCCACGGTTTGTGCGCGACGCCGCCCAAGGCGATCCGCACCTCCCTCACGATACCGCCCTGCACTTCCAGAGCCGCGGCAACCGAGATCAGCGCAAAGGCGTAGGAAGCGCGGTCGCGTACCTTGCGATAGACGGAACGGCCCGCGATGCCGGCCGGCACGGTCACGGCGGTGATTAGTTCACCCGCCTCCAGCACCGTTTCGACGTGCGGCGTTTCCCCGGGCAGCACGTGAAAATCGACCAATGGAATGTCGCGGGCGCCGTTGCGGCCTTCCACTGTCACCACCGCATTCAGCGCGGCCAGCGCCACGGCCATATCCGACGGGTGGGTGGCAACGCAGGCAGTCGAGGCGCCGAAGATCGCGTGCATGCGGTTGAAGCCCTCGATGGCGTCGCAGCCCGTCCCGGGTTCGCGCTTGTTGCAATGCGCGGCGTCGTCGTAGAAGTAAGCGCAGCGCGTGCGCTGCAGCAGGTTGCCGCCCACCGTCGCCATGTTGCGGATCTGGGCCGACGCCCCTGCCAGAATGGCCTGTGACAACATCGGATAGCGCTCACGCACGCGGCGGTCGGCCGCCACGGCGGTGTTCCTGACGCCGGCGCCGATCCGCAGGCCGCCGTCGCCGGTCTCTTCTATCGCGCACGAGAGGGCTGTCACGTCGACGAGCACCGTCGGATGCTCGATGGTTTCGCGCATCAGGTCGACGAGGTTGGTGCCCCCTCCCAGGTATTTGGCGCCCGACCGGGCGCCAAGCGTCAACGCCGTCTGCGGGTCGGACGCGCGTTCATAGGTAAAGGGGTTCATTACGCGGCCTCGCGCTTGCTGGACCCGGCCTTGCCGGTGCCGAAGGTGTCTTGGATCGCGTCGACGATGCCGTTGTAGGCGCCGCAGCGGCAAAGGTTGCCACTCATCCGCTCGCGCAACTCGCTATCAGTCAGTTCAAAGCCCTCGGCGGCCACGTCCTCGCTCACATAGCTCGGCACACCACAATTCAACTCTTGCGCCATGCCGACAGCTGAGCAGATCTGGCCCGGCGTACAGTAGCCGCACTGGAAGCCGTCGTGTTCGACGAAGGCCGCCTGCAGCGGATGAAGCTCGCCGGGCGAACCAAGCCCTTCGATGGTGGTGATCTCGCAATCCTGATACTGCGCGGCAAGCGCGAGGCAACTATTGATACGTATTCCGTTGACCAGCACCGTGCAGGCGCCACATGCCCCTTGATTACAGCCTTTTTTGGCACCGAACAGGTGACGCTTCTCGCGCAGTAGATCGAGCAGCGACGTCCTTGGGTCAAAGTCCAGTTCGACTTCGTTGCCGTTAATAACGAAATGCATGATCGCACTCCCCATTAGATTGGGCTACCGCAAATGCCGCCGTTTCTGTAGCCGATAAATTGCCATGCTGCGACAGATTGGCAAGATTGCAAGTGTTTCAACTTGAGCCAGCTGTAAAAATCGGAAGCAAGAAAGTCTCTCCTGCCGTGGCGTCCGGATTTAAGGCAATTCGGTGACTGGCTTGCGAGGAACCGCATCTGTTGCCGCCCGAATGCCGGCCGATTTGCGATATTCCGAGGAGCAAGGGTCGAAGAGGGATAGTGCGCTCTTTCGTGAGGAGGTGGCAAGGGAAATGCCTGCACCAAATCGACGTTCAGCACCGTCCTGTGAAAGCACAGGCTTACTATTTCCTCTCGATCCCTTGCTTATCTGACAAGCAGCCGGGAGATACCGGGCAATTGGGCTTGACGCTGATGTTGCGCGAAGCGCTTCCGCGGTCACCGGCCATTGCCGCGCTCGTGGCTAATGCTTGCGACCTGATTAGACACGATCGGCAATCGGACTCACGAGGAGCGTTTCGATGCCGATGCCGACTGGCGTGGCACCTGTGTCCCGCTGGCAAGCGCGCGATTCTCTACTTGGAGTGACGCGGACGGTGAAGGCCATAAGCATCGCAGGGGTTGAGGCCAGAGGGGCCCTCTCGCCACCCACGATGTTGGATATTCGCCGGATCCACAAAAATGCCCTCGGCCGAATCAGGGAGATTCGCCTCAGCGTAAAAAAATGGTTTCAACAGGTTCGGCCGGATGTGTTCACGGAATCGACCGATCCTAGAAGCGGTGTCGCACGCCTAACATGGCTCCCGTCTGGAATGCCCCTTCCGTCACGGTGTTGTAGCCCGCGAGGCCCAGGCTGCTATTCGCATGGTTCGCAACCACACCTAGTTGAACATAGATGTCCGTACGCTTGGAGAGCAGGTAGCTGCCAAGGAAAGACACCAGTAGCGGATTTCCATGACCTGTATTGCGGTCGGCTTCATAGAAAACGTCCCAGTTGAGCGACAGGAATGGCGTCGCATCATAACGCGCCGCCACCCAATAGAGCGCTTCCGACGTATTCTTCGCTGCCCGCTGCGTATAGAGACGATAGGCGGCGATGAGTTGAACCGGTTGGAAATCGTATGTGAACGCCACGCCGTAACGCGAGGTTCTGGTATTTCTCGCTGCGACCGTATTGCCGTTCTGTACGTCGTACAGCAAACCGATATTCGCCGCCCGGTAATCGTAGGTCAGAAGCAAGCTTTCTTCCTTGCCGATCTTGTAATCGCCGGCGACTGGCCCGGCGCCCGTGACCGAGTCGTACCCGAAGCTATACAGATTCTTGATCCGCAACGTGCCGCCGCCAATGCCAAACTTCTTCACGTAGGTAACGGAGTTATCGGCACGGCTCGTCATTGCCGAATCCAGCAGAATTGCCGACCAGGTAGCGGGGCCAACCGCGTCGTACAGCACGCCGAAGTCGTAAATCGCCGTGGTTTGCCGGCCGAGTGTCAACGTACCGTATTTCGAGGATGACAGGCCGACATATGCGGAGCGGCCAAACAGGCGGCCCGAATTATTCATCGTGCCGTTCATTGCATTGAAACCGTTTTCGAGCCGTGCCACCGCTGCCAGACCCCCGCCCAGATCCTCATTGATACGAAGGCCCCAACGAGACGTCTGCGCGCCACCTGATTGCGCCGCGAACGTCGATGCGCCGCCGCCCGTACTCGTGAGATTGTGATTCGTCCATTGCACGCCGGCGTCCACGATGCCATACAGCGTTACACTGGTCTGCGCCATCGCAGCGGTACATGCAAAGGATGCAAGCGAAAGAGTAATTAGTGTCTTATTCATTGTCAGTCTCCAATATTGCCTTTATTAGAAAAACGTGAAAGTGCTGCGCCTCAACTGCAACACTTCTTTGAACACTCCCCCTTAGTGTCCAGGCGCCGCGTCATCCAGCGACCTCTGCCGACTGTCACCCTTGATAACGAACAGCAGGATGATTGCTGCAACCAGCAATGGCATCGAGAAGTAGTAGATGATCTGATGGATTTCCGTGCCCAGCGTGAGCAACCAGCCGAGAACGAGTGGTCCTGTAATTGATCCACAACGGGCGCCTGCGAGGATCAGTGCTGCCGATAGAGCGCGAATCCGCGTGTCGTACAACTCGTTACTCAGCGTAAAGAAGACCGGCATCACGGCACCCGAGAAGAACGAGTAGCCGATGTCAAAGCCCAGAATGACCGGGACGGGTGCCCGATATTCGAACGACAGGCCAAAACCCACGAAGCACATCGCGCTCAGCGCCGAGAACAACAGGATGGCCCAATTACGCGGCATCTTGTCCTGAAGCCACATGCCGAGGATCTGACCGATCGGCGTTGCGACCAACACGATCAGCGTGAATCTGAAACTCGTGGTCAGAGTGAAACCTTGCTTGACGAAAATCGACGGTAGCCAGTGTCCAACGCCAGTGACCTGGACGTTGTTGGCAAGCTGGAAGAACGCCAGCGCCGCAATGGTGACTGCAGAAAGACGCAGTAGCGAAAACCGCTTGCGCCAGGTTAATTTCCCGGCCTTGGCCTTGCTTTCGCTCGACGGCGGCACGAGTTCGATATTGCGATAACCTGATTTATCGGCGAGTTGGCGGACGATCTTCCCGGCCTCTTCCGTGCGACCTTGCGAGAGCAGGAAACGCACCGATTCCGGGATATAGCGACGAACATAGACGATCATCAATGCCGGCAGAACGCCGACCCACAGAAGTGCACGCCAGCCAAATGTCGGAATGATCAGCGTTGCAACGATCGCACACACCGTCCAACCGGATGCATAGGCAATCGATCCCGCACCAACAAAAATATGGCGGAGCCGCCTCGGTGCCATCTCCGACAGCAGCGCGAATGCAGCCGGAAATTCGGCTGCCATGCCAAGACCTGCAACGAAGCGGGCACACAGCAGCGTGTTATACGTTGGAGCAAGCGCGGCCAGCAAGGTGCCGAACGCGTAGAAAAAAATGGCCCATTGCAAAATCGGTTTGCGGCCGATCTTGTCTGCCCACGGGGCGACCAGCAGTGCCCCGCAAAACAGTCCTAAATTCTGTACCGAGCCAAGCGCGCCCGCCTGCAAATGGTTAATCGCAAATTCCCTGGAAAGTAGCGGAAGCGCGAATGAAATAGTTTGATTTTCGAAACCGTCGAGAACCTGCGCGACCATACAACCGACGAGTAAAATCCAAAGCCCGGGATTCATCGGCGATTCGTCGATGAACTCGATGTAGGTCATACGCCTCACCCCGATCGAAGGTGAAACGCTGCCTTTCTCGACCGATATACTTTCCATCTATGTCTCCTGTTTGTCTTTATTTGGTTTCCGATGGTGGCTTGGAGCGAAGCGGACTATTACCTGACGACTCAACACCACTTTTCTGCGACATTGCTCCTCGCTTTCAGACGCGATATAACAAGCGACTGAACGCGAAATTTGGGCATTTGTACCGTTGACTGCACGCCAACACCTGTCAGGAATGGCGCCAAGCGTTGTTGCGAAACAGGAGTGGTAACCGCAATACCCAGCTTAGGCAGCAGGCCGCCCCATTGCCGGGCTCACCACCGCCTACTCGCAGGCGATTCGGACGAGATTCATCAGCAACACCGCATATTGGATAGACTGCGTGATGGGTACTTGCCGCATGCGAGCGCAGACTGGACCATCAGGCTGCTGCTATCTGACGTAGTCCCCAGTCGGTTAATGATCCGGACGGGTTCAGCAGGCGTCGCACTGATCGTTGTGCGATAGGCGTTTTCCATGTGCGGAACCCTTTGTTTGAAAGACTTTTTTATTGACCGATCTGGGCGAGCCGGGCCAGCAACTCATTTGGCGTACCACAAGCCACAGAACTTCGAATCTGCTTCCAGCGACCCGGATTAAGCCGATTGATAAGCGGCAGTGAACGAGCGTTCCGTCGTCTTGTCTGCGATAGGCTCCAGTGACCCAGCCATGTCGATCGCCGCAATCATCAGATCCCAAAACGCGGCTGCGTCCATTGGGGACTGCGACTGCGTACCGGAGAGCAACAGCGAATGCAGACGACTATGGTGTCGCAGACCGTGCGACTGTCCAATCCTCCCGCCGGTCGACCAGCCAACGAAATGAATGCGCTCGATTCGGGTTTCGTCGAGCAACTCGACGACGTCATACGCCAACATGTCGATCGTATAAGGCGCCCGAGGCGCGGAACTGCCACCATGTCTGCGCGGATCCGTGCGCAGGACGCGTTAGCTGGCATCAACGACGTCGAGTTCCATCGTTCCGATTGCGGTAATCGTGCCCTTCAGCTTGTCGCCATGAAAGAGCTGCGACACGCCGGCGGACGTTCCAGTCGTGAGCACCGTGCCTGCCTTCAAAGTGCGATCCATGCTCAAGAAGCGGATCAGGTCACGGACACCGTTAATCATGTCGGCCGTATGCGCATGCATCACCTGTTTGCCGTTCTGATCCACGTCGACGAACAGATTCTGTGGCTCGCCCACTTCATCCTTGGTGACGAACCAGGGCCCGAGGCCGCAGAACGTATCGAAACCCTTGCGGATGTTGCGGGTGTTGTGAACGCCATGCCCCCACGGGTCGCGCGTGCTGATGTCCCAACAGATCGTGTAGGCGAACACGTAGTCGAGCGCATCGTCCGCACTGACGTTCTTCGCATCGCGGCCGATGACGAGAGCGAGCTCGCATTCGTAATCGACGTGCTTCGCGACTTTCGGCAATATCACCGTGCCTCCGGGGCCCACCAGTGACGACGCCGGCTTCAGAAACACTTCTGCCATCAGTTCGTCCGCCGTCAGCCGGGACCGGTCATAGGCCTGCACGCGGCCGGTCATTTCCGTCTGGTGCGAGCGATAGTTCGCCGCTGCCGCCCATATGGCCGGCGGATTATCGGTCGGCGCGAGCAGCTTCACGGATGACAGCGGCACGGCTTGCCTTTGATGGGCGAGGCCGATTGCCCCCTCCGCTTCCGGGTCGTTGGCGAGTGCGTCGATGACCTCGGTCATCGACGCGCCCTTGCGCGTGACACCGGCAATTGCGAGCGCTTCGCCCAACGGATAAACGACGTCACCTTCGATCAGGCCTGCTTGGCCATCGTTATAACGGCAGATCTTCATAGTTGCTGGTCAGTGTCGGGTTAGAGTCAGACTTTCCATTCCGTTTCGGCATTCGGGCCGTCGGCGTACGACTCGTCGACGAACGGTGTTTGATCCCATTGTGTCAACGGGTCGAAGCCATACAGCCAGTCGTTCTTGCCGTATTGGTGCGAGGAACCGTGTTGATCGACCTGAGCCTTCTGCGCCTGCGTGTCCTTCATGTGCTTGAAGCGCAGGTTCGTCAGCGAGAAACGCTGTACTCCGTGCACACGCGGAATGCGAACGCGACGGAAGTTCTCGAATGCCTCCTCGACCGAACAACCCGAAGACAGCCAGCGGCCAAGAATGTAGGCATCTTCGAATGCCTGGCAGGCGCCTTGGCCCGCGTTTGGAACCATTGCATGCGCCGCATCGCCGATCAGCTGGACGCGGCCGAAACCCCAGTTGTCATTGATCGGACGTGCGAACAGGCCCCACTTCATGCAGTCCCTCACGAGATCGAGCAGACGCTTCAGGCGGGGCTCCGGATTCGGAAAGCTCGCACGCATATCGTCTGGATCGCCCTTGCCGTTCCACGTTTCTTCGACCCATTCGCCGGTATCCTGCTGCGTGACGATGTTGACCAGCGTCTTGTTGCGAATGTAGTACGCACGAATGTGAGCACCCGGCCCGACCCATTCGACGTGGCCGTTCGGAGCCAGGATGTCTTCCGGCACGGTGCTCGCGTCGAGCAACGCGCGCCACGCCATCTGGCCGGTGTAGGTCGGCCGGTCGTCGCCATACAGCGTTTGGCGAAGCACCGATTTCACGCCGTCTGCCCCGATCACATATTCCGCTTCCACCACGTCGCCGTTTTCGAACTTGAGCGCTACACAGTCTTCACGCACGTCGGCGCTCACCAGACGGTGCCCGAGATGGATATGCGACTTGTCGACGGTCGATGCGAGCGCATCGAGCAGATCCGCACGGTGAAACGAGTAATAAGGCGCACCCCACTTTTCGGCGAGCTTGAAGCGGTCGCGCGATTGAATGAACTCGCCCGTTTGCATCTGGAGCATGTACTCGCCCGGCGACCGGTGACCCACCGCATCCACCGCTTCTCTTGCGCCCAGACCCCACAGGGCCTTCACCGCCTGGGGGCTGCAGCTCACTGCTGCGCCGATCTCTCCCAGTGCAGGCGCTGCTTCGAACAGTTCGGCATCGATACCGAAGGTTTTCAGCGCGTTTGCAGTTGCTGTCCCCGCGAGCCCGCCCCCAACGATCGCGATGCGGCATTTCGTTATCATTGCTCTTCCTTCTAAGACGTCATTAAGAATGTGAACTGACTATATGGAGTTAGCGACCCCGTAACAAGTCAACAATTCATGCGAAATCATTAGCGACATTGATGGTTCCATATAAGACGTGGAGAAGAGAAACATCACACGTCTTCTGCATCGGTGTAAGTACCTATTTCGATCGGCATGTTCTGTTAGATTTCCAGTCGTTGATGTTGCGGCATTCAGCTGGAGCAAGGTAAAGTCAGGCACGATTCACTGCTTCCTTAACCATCATGTCAACACAACTCGACCGGTATCTTCACCTCAACCTGAAGACGCGCCAACTCAGGTTGTTGGTCATGCTCGAGGATCTTGGAAGTTTGAAGAAGGTAGCTGAAGCAACGCACGTCACATTACCCGCCGTATCGCGAGCGCTCGCGGAGCTTGAAAGAGGCTTGGGTCTCGATCTGTTTACCCGGACACCCCAGGGTATCCGCCCGACAGTGTACGGGGAATGTCTGATTCGACACGCTCGCAACATACTTACCGACGTACAGCAAGTACGCGACGAACTCAATTCGCTGTATAACGGATCGGGCGGAAAAATCAATATCGGCGTGTATCCGGCATCCAGTTCCGTATTAACCCCGAAGGCCTTGCTTCTGCTGAAGCAACGCTCGCCGAACACGAATGCGCAGGTTATTGAAGGCACTCGTCCGCTTCTGCTGCCGCAGTTATGGGAAGGGAAAATCGATCTGATAGTCGGCCGCTTGCCGGCAGTTCCACCTTCGAGTGGTTTCGATGAAAAACCTCTACTGGAGGAAAGACTGGTTGTCGTAACCGGCCCTCAACATCCGCTAGCGAAGCGCAAGCGCCTTCAATGGGCCGATCTGGAACCGTATCCGTGGGTATTGCCTCCCCACGCTTCGCAGATACGCGAACCTTTTGAACGCATTCTTGGAAAACAGGGACTCGAATTTCAAAGGAATTATATTGAGACCATGTCGGTTCAAGTCGCGCGTTCGTACCTCTATTGCAGCGATGCGATCTCCATACTGGCAACTACTGCGGCACGCGACAAATTTCAACCGCTCGCTATCCTGCCTTTGGCGCTTCCTCCGATGTTGCGCGCGACCGGCATGATGTGGAACCGGAACCGGCCTTTTAGCGCGGCAACAAAATTAATGATGGACTGTCTTGAAGACGCAGCCAGAGAGATACGCGAGAAGGAAATATCGCAGCCGAACGCTACTTTTTAGTCGGCCACTCTGGTTCCGCGCAAAGGCCGATCCATTCCGCAGATCCGGCCGAAAATCAGTGCAAGGCACTGACTGAACCTCAACAGGTGCCCGGCGCGCATTACTTGCCGAACAGTGCCGTTGAGAACGGCACGCTTGTTTCCGGGGCATGAAACGCCGGCGTGGGCCGCGCAAGGCCCCATTGATCACGCCGTCCCTTCGGAAAGCCCCATTCATCCGGACCCTTGAACTTGTAGGTTTCGTCTACCTGTTGGACTTCGGCCGTGTATTCGACGATAAAACCGCCCGGTCCGACGAAATAGCAGAAGACGTTGTCGCAGGGGCCATGACGCCCGACGCCCCAACCGATCGGATAACCGGCCTCCGTCATGCTGCCGGCGGCGGACATCACCGAATCGATATCCTGCATTTCGAAAGCCAGGTGGTTATACGAGCTCGACTTCGAAATGAACAGTGCGAGGCTGTGATGGTCCGAATTGCAGTTCAGGAACGTGATGGTTTTGCTTTGGTCAATGACGCGAAAGCCGAGCTGATCGACAAAGAATTTTGCCTCGCGATCGGGACTATTCAACACGATGTGAGAGATCTTGCCCGGAAGATCGCGCTGGCTTCCGTAGTCCGAATGTTGCTTCGGCTCCGCCACGACGCGGAAAACACGGCCTTCACTCGGGTCGCGGAAGGAAAAACCATAACCACCGCCAATGTCATCAAGAGGACCGTTCGTAGGTGTGGTTTCCACTCCCGAATTCCGGAGCGATGCGAAGAGAGTATCCGCCTGCTGCCGGGACTCGATCGAAAGATCGATGTGGAACAGTCTGGGCTCCTTAAAACGATGAAGCGCCAATGCATAGAAGTCGCGCCCCGTACCTCGCAGATAAACGCTATCAGGCGAAGTCGAGACCGCCTTGAGCCCCCAGTTTTCTTCGTAGAAACGCGTCGCTTCTTCAAGGTTCGGCAGCCCGAAGTGGACACTACGAACGCCGTTGATGCCAGTTCTCGTCGTCATAAACTTACCTTCAAAGTAAAGTCGCGAGTCTGCCCCGCAATTTATTGTTGCCTTGGCGTTGAACGTCACAACCCGCAGACCGACCTTCCGTTCAATGCATCAAGGGGGGCCTACCCCGGCCCAGGACGGAACGTTAAACGGCTTCCCGAACTTTCTTGAGCCAGTTCAGAAACACTTGATTAAACGCCTCGGGCTGTTCCACGTTCGGGATATGCTTGGCGCCGGCGAATTCTTCGAAATGGCCGTTGACGAACAGCGACGCAATCTTGCGACTGGCCTCCGGGGTCGCGCTGGGATCATCGCTGCCGCAACCGACCAGCACCGGCAACTTCACTTCGCCGAGCCGCCCGGTATAGCTGAAGTTGGCGAGCGCCTGCGCACAACCGATATAGCCTTCCACGGTGCATCCCGCTACGGTAGCGCGAATCTGGTTCCAGCGCAGCGGGTTCCTGGCACGATACTCCGCTGTCAGCCAGCGACCCATCGTGTCCTCGGCAAGCCCTTCCACGTTGCCGGCCTGCTTGAGCTTTTCGATCCGATCCCCCCAATGTGTCGCTGCATTGGGGAAGCTTTGGCTTTGCGTGTCACAGAGAAATGCCGAATACAGACGATCCGCGTAGCGCAATGCCAACGACTGACCAATCGCGCCGCCGATCGACAAACCAACGAAATGAAATCGGCCGACGCCCAATGCGTCCGCCACTGCGATCACATCATCCGCCAGTGCATCGATGGTATAAGGCCCTTCTGCTGCACGGCTACCGCCGTGACCTCGCAAGTCGGTACGAAGCACCCGGTAACCTGCGGACAACAAAGCCGGCACCTGTTCTGCCCACAGCCCCATGTCTGCGGCCAACGAATGCATGAGCATCACAGCCTGGCCGTCTTCTGGACCGACGAAATCGTAGCTGATGGTGCGATCAGCAAGCGGGAGCAGCATTGCAATTCTCTCCTTGATCTGACTTTGGCGGGCGTCTCCCGCCAACAAACTCTTGCTCAACAATCGCGAATCCATCTAATAATTGACGACGGACTTCCGCAATATCGATCTGTGTTTTACGGCAAAGCTAGCGGTAACTTGGACCAACTGTGTCCTGCATCTACAGATCCTTATCTGGTGGCGAGCAGATCCGGCAGTTCAGCCACGCTCGACTGTTGCTCCAGATTCAGAATGAAATCCACGAGACGACTTGCCTGTTCTTCCGGAATGGCCTGCTTCGAAAGCTTCATGAACTTGCCAATCACTTCGTCTTCGCTCGCGAAATCCTTTTCGTTACCGCGGCCTGCTTCGACCGTGCGCTTGAGACTCGTTCCGTTCTTCAGTTGCACTTCGACATGAACCATATGACGGGACTTCGAGCCGCGTGACGTGATTTCCGCGTCATGGTGTACTTCGACCTTTGCGGCGATACGCATACGATCGGGGTCGGCCACCTTGTCTTCGGTGAACTGCGCAACGAAAACGTCCCCGTCGAGCAGCAGCGTCGCAACGCAGTACGGCAGGTTGAGCTGCGCCGACGTAAGACCCTGCGGCACATATTTCCAGCCGACGTGATCCATCGTCACTTGCGAACCGTACACGATCACCTTTTCGACGTCTTCTGCGCCGAACGGATGTTCCGCTTGCATCAGGCGAATTGCATCCAGCGTGGTGTGGTTACTGGCCACGCACGAATAGAATTTCAGCGCAATGCCCATTGTCTGCCACACTTGACCGAGACCCGCAGTGAGTTGCTCCTTGTCGAAACGATCTGTCGAGCGCGAGAGCGTTGTGCAGAAACCACCATATTCGCTTTCGAGAACATTGATGATCCCGGTAAAACCCCTCTCTGCAAACAGCGCCCCGTAGAGACCGCTTTGCGACGCACGGCCAGCGTGCATCCGCTTGACCATTGCACCGTACTGCGCGGCCATCAGGCCGGATGCCTGCGTGCCGGCGATACCCAGCGCGTGGACCGTTTGCTCGGCGCTCAGGCCGAGCGCCCGTGCGGCACCCGAAGTAGACGAGAACACGCCAACGGTAGCGCCCGAGTGCCAGCCTTGGGCGATGTGTTCGGGTCCCATGCAGATGCCGACGCGCGGGCCAATTTCGTAACCGGCAACCGCAGCAGCCAGAAAGTCACGGCCCGTAATGCCCGACTTGCCCTCGACAACCGCGATCAATGCCGGCAGAACAACGGCGCCCACGTGCAGCACGCCTTGACGATGCACGTCGTCCAACTCGAATCCTTGCACCTGCGAACCATTCACGAGCGCAGCATGCGGAGCGGACAGCCGTTGATTCGTACCCCATACGCGGCTTCCCTTTGACGTATCGACGGCGGCCAGGCTGTCCTGAAGAATGCGGCTCCACGGCAGCGACGCCCCATAGAGCGCACAACCCACAGAGTCCAGAATCAGCAGCTTGATGCGCCGGATGACTTCAGCGGGAATCTGCTCGTACTGAAGCGAAGAGACAAATTCTGCTATCTGGCGCGTTTGCGGATTGTCGTAGGTGGTATCAGCCATTCTGGTATCGAATTCCTGGAGTGCCTTCGAGCACGGGGTCTAATGAAAGAGCGACGGTGCAATCGTGCCAGCAATCATCCGGTAAGGCTATTGAGTATTGCGGTACCGGGACTAAATCACTCTGTTAATTGGCTCTTCAAATCGACGTCCTGTGTATGACATGCCGTCCCCGGTTAACCAAATCGTGTACCTCGGTTCGTTATTCCTCAATCGACATCTCGCAGCCACGGAAGGCATCATAAAAAAGAGATCACTTCTCCAATAGTCAACGAATCGGGCACTCCGACATGACCGTAAAAATTCTCCTGACCGGCGATATCAACCTCATGAATGTCGCCGACCCCTCGGTTCCCTTTCGTCGGGTCGCTGCCGAACTCAAGGCAGCAAATTTCGTTTTCAGCAATCTCGAATGCTGCCTTTATGCGCCAGATCACGGCGTTTCCGTTGACCTCAATCGCACCACTGAAGGCTTTTTTGCCGATCCCGCTGCAGGTGTCGCTCTGCGCGAAGGAGGTATTCAGGCCGTAGGTATCGCGAACAACGTCAATTACGGCGCGCAAGCGATTCTCTCCTCGATCGACAATCTTGCGAAACTCGGCATTCCTCGCACAGGTGCCGGCCGGAATGCAGAGGATGCATGCATGCCTGTCATCGTTGAACGCGACGGTCAACGGATCGGCGTCATTCAACGTACTGCCGTTTATTGGACGACGAACCACGAAGCCTCGGCGGTAACTCCGGGCGTCGCGGCCCTGAAAGGCCATACGTCATATCAGATCGCGTTCCATCGTCTTGGACCGGATCAACCGACACCTAATCGTCCCGGCGTGCCCCCGGTCATTCACACGTGGACCGATCCGAAATATCTGAAGGTCCTCAAGGATCAGGTCGCCGAACTGCGCAAGCGGGTTGATATCGTGATCGTCTCGCTTCACTGGGGTCTGGATAAGGAGGTGCTGGAATACATGACCGAATTGGCTCACGCATCCATCGATGCGGGTGCCGATCTCGTGATCGGGCACGGTCCTCATTATGCGCTGCCGGTGGAAATCTACCAGGAGCGGCCGATTTTTTACGGGCTTGGAAGCTTTTCGTTCCACATGGGTCACGCGGGCAAGAAGCACGGTGATTGGGTTGGGATGATGGTCAGCTTCACGGTGGACAAGCAAAAAGGTCCGCGATCGAGTTTCCGCTTTGTGCGCCACAACGACGACAACGAGACTTACCTGTGTGATCCGAAGGCTGAAACCGAAGTCCTCGAGGAATTGCGTGCTCGCAGCGTGAAGCTTGGCGCTGGCCTCGAAATAGAAGGTCAGGAGGTCGTGCTGAACCACCTTGTGCAAGAATCCTGATCGGCCATCATGATGACACTCACTGCTTCACAGAAACTCGCTTCGTTCGTGGTGGATTTTCTGGATCGACCTATTCCCGCTCATGTGTTGACCTATGCAAAGTACTGTCTGATCGATACTGTCGCCGCTGCCACCTACGGGGCAGAATTCCCGTGGAGCAAGGCAGTGCTCGCATACGCCGCGCGCTACGGTGCTGGTGGAACGAGTACGGTGCTTGGAACCTCGTCGATGCGAGTGCATGCCCCCATGGCTGCTCTGGCAAATGGAGCGTTGGCCCATGCGTTCGAGATGGATGGCATTCGCGAGCCGAGCGCCGGTGTTCATGCAGGGGCGACCATTGCGCCGGCCGCGTTCGCCGTGGGCGAAGAATGCGACGCAGACGGTCTCTCTGTCCTGAAAGCGTTCATTTTGGGCACGGAAGTCGCGTCGCGTATTGGGGTGGCCAGCCATCACAGCCCCGAAAAGATCGGCTTCCACGCACCTGGCATGACCGGTCCCTTCGGTGCGGCCATTGCCGCTGGCGTGTTGATGGAACTGGACGCCGAAAGACTCACCAATGCGCTGGGGCTGGCGGGTTCGCTGACGTCCGGCCTGATGACATTCAGCACGTCCAGGCACGGTTCGATGGTCAAACGTCTGCATCCCGGTCGAGCCGCGGAATCCGGCGTTCTGGCCGCACGTCTGGCCGCTTCCGGATTCGAGGGGCCCGAGACCATCCTGGATGGTAGATTCGGGTTCCTTGACGCCTACTGCCGGGATCTTCCCCAAGAAACCAGTTTATTGACCGCCAATCTCGGCGAAGACTGGGAAACATTACGGACCGGCTTGAAGCGCTACGCGTGTCACGCGAATGCTCAGACCGCGACTCAATCGGCGATCACTCTTCAAAGGCGGCATCAGTTCCTGCCCGAGGAAATTGATCACATCATGATTGAAGGCAATGAACGTCTGATCGGCCGGCATGACAATCCCGAACCGCTCGATATCATGCAGGGGCAGTACAGCCTCCCCTTCTGCGTCGCACTGGCACTGTATCGCGATCCAAACGATCCGCGCTCATTTAGCAGCGAATCGGTGAATGATCCAGACATCCGTTCGCTAGCCCGTAAGGTTCGGGTCACGACAATGGCGACCAGGTCGGTTCGCCATACTCGCATGACGATTTGTCTTCTCGACGGAACGGTATTGGTCGAAGATTGCGAGATATACAAAGGCATGCCGTCCGATCCGGTCACGGTCGACGATCTCAGTATCAAATTCAAGAGCCTGACGCGCTCACTCGATGAACGGCATGCGGATGTTCTGTTCGACCGTCTTATCACACTGGAAAAGCAGAATCGCCTGCCGTTTGCATGAGCAATCATCCTTTCCTCGGCAAGCGCACGCGTTCTTCACCGGGCGACTGTACGTCATGTGCATTGCACGCACAGCCAGTCAAAGACCTGAGTGAGATGCCTGAGAGCAGTCGCGACACCGGGGTGTTGACTAGTTTGAGTCATTAGAAAGTCTATGAATTTCGTCACGTCTCGTTCACTGGGGAGTAGATTCCAATTAATTCCCATGATTATCGCCATTCCGATGTTTCTTCAGGCGGTCGATACCTCGGTATTGGGAACGGCGCTGCCTTCAATGGCCCTATCTTTGCACACCGAGATTCTTCACCTCAACATGGCCGTCACCTCCTATTTGTTGAGCCTGGCCGTTTTCTTGCCGGCTAGCGGATGGATGGCAGATCGATGGGGCGCCCGGTGCTTATTCTGCTGGGCAATCGGCATCTTTTCTCTGGCGAGCGCTTTGTGCGGATTGGCGACATCTCTCGATCAAATCGTCGCTTTCAGGATCTTGCAAGGACTGGGGGGCGCCATGACGATGCCCGTAGGCCGCCTGATTCTCCTTCGATGCGTCCCTCCGGCTCAAATGGTCGCGGCGATGGCCTGGTTCACGATTCCCGGTGCTGCTGGTCGCGTCTGCGGACCGCTGATTGGCGGCCTATTCGCCACCTTCACCTCCTGGCGATGGATTTTCTATCTCAACCTCCCCTTTGGCGCATTGGGCATTTTTCTGTCGCTCAAATACGTTCCGCCAATCAAGAAGCACGCCGAAGAAAAATTCCACCTTTCCGGATTCGTGTTGATGGCATTGTCTTTGGCCGGAATCGTCTGCGGACTCGAAACAGTCGGTCGAAATTTCGTTCCAGTGTCTGTTACGTGGGCGATGGTCGTCGGAGGTGTCTTTTCTTTCGCCGCTTATTGGGTACATGACCGCCGCAACGAGGCCAAGGCAATCATTCCGCTCGGCATCTTCAGGATCAAAACTTTTTCCCTGATGACCTTGGGAGGAATGCCGGTCAGAATCGCGGTAGGTTCTGCTCCGATTCTGATTCCGTTGTGGATGCAAATTGGCTGCGGGATGTCCGCGGTCGAGTCTGGCCTGATGAGCGCTGGCCTGTCGTTCGGCCTGTTCGAGGTCAGGATGGTGATAGAACTGTCCGCGGCGGCTGTTGGGTTCCGCTCGATCATGCTGGCTTCAACCATGCTGATGGCGAGCATGTTTGCCGGTTACGGCTTGTTCACGAATCAGACGTCGCATTGGGTCATGTTCATCGTCTTTTGCGTTAGCGGCATTTTCCAGTCCATGACGATGATCTCGCTCAATACGCTCACCTTTACCGATGTTCCAAAGCATTTCTCCAGCAAGGCCACAGCGCTTTCGACGATGCTACAACAAATATCAGTGAGCTTCGGTGTGGCATTTGCGTCGCTGTGCATGACCTTCACCGCGCGTTATCACGGCCATTCGGCGCAGAATCTGGCGACCGCCGACTTCCCGCCCACCTTCTTCATCATGGGCGCATTCACTCTCGTCTCATTGTTAAGTTTTAGCCGCATCGATTGCAAAAATGGGCGAGACTTCACGCAAACGAAACATGAGCCGCAGATCGAAGAACAGTTGTGAGCAGATCATCATCGCCCTCATCCCGAGATCTGGGCGCATGCTTCGGCAAAGATTCATTAGAACATGCCGGATGTGCGGCGCCGTCGCCTGTCTGAATCACATCAGCGCGCTCGGCGTGCTATTTGCAGCGCAGCGTCGCGGGCTGCCGGTGTTTTCCCTTCCCTTCCCTTCTCTTCCAACCACCTTCCCGTCACTGGATCAGTGCATGCGACTACAGCGCGCAACCGGCAGATGCATTAGCATGCCTTATGCATCCAGCCACTGTCTGGGTGCGATAGTCGGTGCGACCGGCTGACCATTGAAAAAATACCCGACTGGGGAGACAAGATTAATGAGCGTCGTCAATCTCGACCTGGAGTTGCTGCGCACGTTCGTGGCGATCGTCGAACGCGAGTCCTTTGCCGCAGCTGCCGACTCGGTACATCGAACCCAATCCGCTGTCACGCAGCAGATGCAGCGCCTCGAATCGCAACTGGAAAAACCGTTGTTCCTGAAACGGGGGCGCGAGAAGCGGCTGACCGAAGATGGATTGAAATTGCTCGAATATTCGCGCCGTCTGCTCGCACTCAACGACGAAGCCTGTTCGGCAATCGCTGGCGCAACCTTGACCGGCGAGGTCAGAATAGGCGCG
Organism: Paraburkholderia sp. SG-MS1; assembly: GCF_012275575.1. GTDB lineage: Bacteria > Pseudomonadota > Gammaproteobacteria > Burkholderiales > Burkholderiaceae > Paraburkholderia. Next base: position 99,673 of record NZ_NPIH01000230.1, read on the forward strand.
CCGGCGGACGTCGCCGACTCGATGCTACCCAACCTGTTGCAACGCTTCTCGAAGGCTTTCCCGAGTTTGCGCATGACGATCGACACTGGTCGAACCGCATTCCTGATCCAGGCGATGAAGCGCGGCGAGATTGACATGACTATCTCCGCGCGAGCGCATCCCGAGTTTCGCCACCTGACGCTACGTACTTCGCCGACCGTATGGATCTGCGCAGCCGACTACCACTACGACCGGTCGCAACCGCTCGACCTCATCACGTCCGACGAGCCCAGTCTGTTCCGCACGATGGCACTCGAACATCTGGATCGCGCCGGTATTGGCTGGCGCATCCGCTATGTTGCGCCGACCTTGCCGGGCATACGCGCCGCACTTCGCGCGGGGCTCGGTGTGACGGCCCGCTCGGTCGAAGTGATGGGTCCGGATTTCCGGGTGCTGAGCGCAACCGACGGACTGCCGCGCCTTCCCGATGTCACTTACAGCCTGTATCTGGGGCTCTCGCCGAATCCCGCTGCGCGCCGGCTATTCGATTCGCTCGGCGCGCCGCGAATCTGAGCGCTTGCAGCGAAAACTGTCTACTCGGGAAACACCTATAATTGAAAGGTCCGCTCTCTTTTTTCCTACAAACGCCTTTCATTCAGGGTGTCGAGCCATGAAGTCATCCATACAAGCGGTCGTTGCCGCTGTCGCAGTATGCGTGTGCGGCATCGCGCACGCGCAAGCAAGCCAACCCGTTACCCGCGCACAGGTCCGCTCGGAAGTGGTCGCGTTGGTGAAGCACGGCTATAAGCCCAATCGCGACGATTACCCGGAAACGCTGCTCGCTGCGCAGCAACGGCTTGCTGAGCAGCGCGATTCGAGTTCAGGTCGCGATCGCAACGTGAACGTGACGGCGCAATAACGCAGTAACGGCGGTATTGAACCGTTACGTGCGCTTTCAACGTATCTTTGACGTATCAGGCGCATTGACCGATACGGTTTTCCGCTTCAACTTTCCGCTGAACAAAGCATCGTTAGCGGACGCAGCCATGCGACAAATCGCGCGGCCAACGAACGCCGAGTCGGCTTGCGCAATACACCCGGTTCCAGATCCGGCGGTGCAATGTCGTGAGTACACGACGTTGCAAAGCTGCAGCCGAGCCGGGTGGAATCGTCGGCACTCGTGCCATGCGTATAGATCGTGAGCAGCACGATCGGCGCACATTGTTCAAAGTGCAGATAGCCGGACACGCGGCCTCCGAAAAGCGCGAGCGTTGGCTGAAAATCGAAGCGCGGTTCAGCGTACCGCGTGACTCCTCTACTGCTTCTTCTGCGTCTGTTCGAGCCCAAACTGCGAATGATCGATAGCGGCTTTCTGCTCCGCTGTCATCGTCTTTGACAACATGTACTCGTAGGGCCGATTGATATCGAACTCCTTTTCACCGAACAGTTCGGCAGAATCCATCGTGACGATGTCGTGCGATAGAAGCATTGCCTGAGTTTGCATCCGCGCATCCACGTCGACATATACGGCGAACACCACCGCCTGTTTGACGGAATGGCCGACTACCGTGTCGCCATGACCGCGCATCAGGATCGCCGGCGCACTCCCCAAAGATCTCGCCAACGCTGCGCCACGGGTCTCATCAGTGACCTGCATGCCGCGCTCTTCCTTGCCGCGCGCGTCGCGGATTTCGAAGGTCGGCGTGATCAGCGGCAGAAAGCCGGCCTGCGCGACAACCGGTTTCAGCGGAACGTGCGTAAGACTCAGCGGAATGACCGACTGCGAATGCGAGTGAATCACTGCCATCACGTCCGGCCGCGCTTTGTAGATCTCTCCGTGGATGTAGCGCTCGCCGTTCACCTTGCGTCCTTGCGGATCGATGGGCTGACTGTCGGAAACGCGTAGCGCAAGAATGTCGCCGCGCGTCACGAGCGAGGGCGGCATCGCTCGGGGCATATAGAAAATGCCCGGATCTTTTTTCGAGCGAGCGCTGACGTGACCGAAGCCATCGAGTACACCCTCGTTGGTCAGGATTTTGTATGCCTGAACGAGTTGGTCTTTCACGGCATCGTCCGGGTCGGCTGGTTGCTGTGCATGCGCGCCGATCGCCACGCCGAACAATACGAGCGTCGCAAGTATCCAGTTTCTAATCATTCTTTCTCCGTTCAATTCATATGTGGCTGCCAAAGCGGGTATGACTCGTCAGAAGCGAGTCCGGATTCCGACCATTGCGCCCGTCTGCACCGCGCCCGTGGTGACTGTGTTGAATCCGGCGAACCCGAGATTGGTATGTGCCTTATTCAGAATCGTTCCAACCTGCATGTAGACGTCGGTACGTTTTGACAGCAGGTAACTCGCGAGAACTGAAAGCATCAGCGGATTGCCCTGGCCCGTATTGCGATCTTCCTGATAGAACAGGTCGGAGCTGATATTCAGGAATGGTGTGACCTGGTATTTCGCCGCGATCCAGTAGAGCGATGAATAGAGATTTTGAGCCGGTTGCTTGAGCGCGTAGAGCCGGTATGCGGCATACAAGGTGACCGGGTTGAGATCGATCGATGCGCCCACGCCATAGCGCTGCGTCTTGATGCCTTGCGTGGCGACCGTATTGCCGTTCTGCTGGTCGAACAACAGACCCAGCGTGGCAATGCCGTGGTTGTAGGTGGTGAAGAAACTTTCCTGTTTGCCGACCCGGAATGCGCCTGCTACCGGACCCGAACCGGTTACGCTGTCGTAGCCGAAGCTATAGAGTTGTTCGACCATCAGCTTGCCGCCCAGTACATTGAAGTTGCCGAGATAGCGGGCCGAATTGTCCGCGCGCCCCACAAATGCAAGGTCGTAGACCACGGCCGAATAGATGGCCGGTCCCACCGGGTCGAACCAGACGCCGAAGTCGTACACGCCCGTCACGTGACGCCCAAGGGTCAATTGTCCATACGGCGAGGCGATCCCGACGTACGACGAGCGCCCGAACAAACGTCCCGAATTGTTGGCGGTGCCCTTTGCCGCATCGAAGCCATTTTCGAGCACAGCCACAGCCGCATAACCGTTGCCGAGATCTTCACGAATGCGCAGGCCCCAACGCGAGGTTTGCGCACCGCCCGAAATCACCGAAAAGGTCGAGCCGCTTTTCCCGCCGGACGCGAGATTGTGGTTCGTGTACTGCACACCGACATCGACGATGCCGTACAGCGTCACCGAAGACTGTGCCGCGGCCGTCGATGACGCTAAGGCCGCCCCGAGATAGACGCCTAACCATGCTTTTTTCACTTTCTGTCTCCGAGTTGCTTTTTTCTATGTTCGAGTGCGATTGATGATTGCCTCTCCCCGCTTTTTCAGCGAAGTCATTCACCCGACGCATGATTGACTTCCTCAAGCGTCTTCTGCCGCGAATCGACCTTGACGGTAAACACCAGAATGACCGCGGCGCCCACGAGCGGCAGCGTGAAGTAGTAGATGATCTGATGAATCATTGTGCCCAGCGTCAGCAGCCAGCCCAGCACGAACGGCCCCGTAATCGATCCAATCCGCGCACACGCGACCACCAGCCCCGATGCGAGCGCTCGCACCCGCGTCGGAAACAGCTCGCTGCTCAGCGTGTAGAAGATCGGCACCACCCCGCCCGAGAAGAACTGGTAACCCACGTTGCACGCCACGATGATCGCGATCGGATAGCGGTATTCGAACGCCAGACCGAAGCCGAAAAAGCACAGTGCACTGAGCCCCGAGAGCAGCAGCATCGCCCACTTGCGCGGCATCCGCTCCTGCAGCCACATACCGAAGATCTGCCCAAGCGGCGTGGTCGCCAGCACGATCATCGTGAACGTGAAGCTGCGCGTGAGCGTGAAGCCCTGGCGGATGAAGATCGACGGCAGCCACGTGCCGAAGCCGACCACCTGGATGTTGTTGGCGAGCTGGAACAGCCCGAGTACCGCAATCGTCAGCGCCGAGAAGCGCAGCACGGAGAATTGCTGCCCCATCGACGGCCGCGCAGTGTTCGCCGGCTGCGCGTTCGAGTCCGGCGCAACCAGTTCGAGCGACCGGTATCCCGCGCGGTCGGCGAGCCGCCGCACGATCTGCCCCGCTTCCTCGACGCGCCCCTGCTGCAGCAGGAACCGCACCGACTCCGGCATGAAACGGCGTACGTAGATGATCATCAACGCCGGACTCACGCCAACCCAGAACAGCGCACGCCAGCCGAAGCTCGGCACGATCAGCGTGGCCGCGACCGCACACACGAACCAGCCCGTCGAATAGCCGATCGCGCCCGAGCCGATGAAGATGTGCCGCAGGCGCTTCGGCGAATACTCCGCCAGCAGCGAGAACGCCACCGGAAACTCAGCCGCGATGCCCATTCCCGCGATAAAACGCGCAATCAGCAGCACTTCGTAGCTCGGCGCAATCGCGCTCAGAAAAGTGCCGAACGCGTACGCGAACAGCGCGCACTGAAAGATCGGCCTGCGCCCGATCCGGTCGGCAAGCGGTGCAAACAGCAGCGCGCCGAGAAGAAGACCAATATTGGTCACCGAGCCGATCGCGCCCGCCTGCGTCGCGCTGATGTGGAATTCCTTGATGATCAAAGGCAATGCAAACGAGGTCGTCTGGAAATCGAACCCGTCCAGCACCTGCGCGACGATGCAGCCCAGCAGCAGCGTCCATAGAAAACCGTTCATCGGACAATGGTCGAGAAAGTCCGTGTAACTCATCTT
>NZ_NPIH01000231.1 GCF_012275575.1 Paraburkholderia sp. SG-MS1
ATAAATTATCACCCAAACCGATGTCAGGGCTTTTTAGAAATGTCCGGTTCTGGCTCATTAGAAATGTCCGGTTTCCTGGTCCGGGCGGGCTGCGGTGGCGCATGCTGCGACATCCCAGCCCGCCCGGAGCCTGACCATGAACGGACGTGGATTCATCACGATCAGCATGCACGAGCTCGAGCGCGTGAAGATCATCGAGGCGGTCGTCCAGCGCCGCCTGACCATCGTACAGGCGGCTGAACGGCTGCAGCTGTGTGAGCGTCAGGTCAGCCGGCTGGTGCGGCGCTACGAAGCCGCTGGACCGGCCGGGCTCGTTTCGGCGCGGCGTGGGCAGCCCAGCAATCGCGAACTGCCGGTGGAGCTGCGGGCGCGAGCCATGGCGCTGGTGCGCGAACGCTATGCTGATTTTGGGCCAACGCTGGCGTGCGAGAAGCTGGCCGAATGTCATGGCGTGGTGCTGGCGAAGGAAACCGTGCGGCGCTGGATGCGGGATGCCGGGCTATGGATTCCACGCAAACAGCGGCCGCCGAAGCTCCATCAGCCGCGAAACCGGCGCGCGTGTCTGGGCGAACTGGTGCAGATCGACGGCAGCGATCACCGCTGGTTTGAGGAACGCGCGCCGGCGTGCACGCTGCTGGTGTTCATCGATGATGCAACGGGCCGGCTGATGGCGCTGCATTTTACGGCGACCGAATCGACCTTCAGCTACTTCGAGGCGATGCGCGGTTATCTGGAACAGCATGGCAAGCCGGTGGCGCTGTACAGCGACCGCGCGAGCGTGTTTCACTGCAACAGCCATTCCGTGACACCTGGCAAGGGCGTGACGCAGTTTGGCCGGGCGCTGTACGAGCTGAATGTGGATACGTTCTGTGCCAACAGCAGCCAGGCGAAGGGGCGCGTCGAGCGCGCCAATCTGACGTTGCAGGATCGCCTCGTGAAGGAGTTGCGGCTACGCGGCATCAGCACGAAGGAGGCGGCCAATGCTTATGCGCCCCACTTCATCGCTGATTTCAACGGCCGGTTCGGCAAGGTGCCCAGGAGCACATTCGATGCACACCGGCCGCTGCGTGCCGACGACGATCTTGAGCTGATCCTGACGGTTCGTGTACCGCGGCGCGTGTCGAAGGTGTTGACGGTGCAGTACGACCGCGTGATCTACCTGCTGGAAGACACGGTGGCAAACCACCGCCTCATTCACAACTATCTGGACGTGTTCGAGTATCCGGACGGACGCATCGAGATCAGGGTGAATGGCGCTGCCCTGCCCTGTGTGCCGTACGACCGGCTCTCGGAGATCGATCAGGCGGCGGTGGTCGATAACAAGCGGCTGGGACACACACTGCAACTTGCCCAGGTGATCCAGTCGCAGCGTGATGACCGGCGGGCGTCGGGCTCTCCATCGCGGACCAATCAGGGTGAAGCGCCACGGTCGAAGGAGCGCAAGGTGGGCACCCGCAAGCAGCGCGAACTGACCCGGGAGCAGTTGAATGAAGCGATTCTGGGAACTGCCGGAATGCGGGTTGGCTCGGTGCTTAAAAGCCCTCTAACATAGATATTTCTGAACCTCGGAACCGGACATTTCTAAAAAGTCCCAACCCGGACATTTCAGAATGGCCTCGACAACCGATGTAGATCCCAAATAGAAATGTCGGGTTTCCGCTAAATAGAAATGTCGTGTTTTAGGTAGTTTGAGCGCCGGACATCCGCTCTGGGAGCCGGCGATGAACGCGACTGGGACGATCACGATGACGATGCACGAGCTGGACAGGTTCAAGGTCATCCAATCGGTGGCCGACGGGTTGCTCAAACCGTGGCGTGCCGCGCAACGGCTTGCGTTGACCACGCGCCAGGTGCGGCGGCTGGTGGCACGGTTACGTGAAGCCGGCCCGGCGGGTCTGGTGAACGGCCGATGCGCGAAGCCGGGTAACAACCGGCTTGACGCGGGAACCGCGGCGCGTGCGCTGGCGATCATCCGTGAACGCTATGCCGATTTTGGCCCGACGCTGGCGTGCGAGAAGCTGCGTGAATGTCACGGCATCCGGCTGGCGAAGGAAACCGTACGCCACCTGATGACCGATGCCGGCCTGTGGATTCCGCGCCGGCAGCGATTGCCGACGCTCCATCAGTTGCGTAGCCGGCGGGCCTGTGTCGGTGAGCTGGTGCAGATTGATGGCAGCGATCACCGGTGGTTCGAGCAGCGTGCGCCAGCCTGCACGCTACTGGTGTATGTCGACGATGCAACCAGCCGGTTGATGACGCTGCACTTCACCGCGACCGAATCGACGTTCAGCTATTTCGAAGCGCTGGGCAAGCACCTGGCAGCACACGGCAAGCCGGTCGCGTTCTATAGCGACAAGTCAGCGTGTTCTACGTCAAGGATCGGGCGAGCACGGCCGGCAAAGGCGTCACGCAGTTTGGGCGCGCCCTGTACCAGCTCAATATCGAGGCGTTCTGTGCGAACACGAGCCAGGCCAAGGGGCGTGTCGAGCGGGCCAACCTGACGTTGCAGGACCGGCTCGTCAAGGAGCTGAGGTTGCGTAACATCAGTACGCGGGAGGCGGCCAATGCGTATGCGCCCTCCTTCATCGCCGATTTCAACCGGCGCTTCGGCAAGCCACCGAAGAACTGGTCTCCAACGAGTGGAAGCGCGATTTAGACGTGCTCGAAGGCGGGGCAACGATCGGCCTAACCGGTCCCGCCGTCATGCGTTTGATCACCGGCACGTCTGCGCCCGGCGTTGTTGTTCCCGATACAAAAGAATCCGCCTGAACAGGCTGAATGTTCGCGGCTCCGACAGGCGTGGAAACGGCTGAACGCCTACAACCAACCCGATAAATAATCTTTTCATATTCATCACTATTCCTTGTATTTTTTCGAAGATTACGGCGAAGCGATTTTAAGCCTGTTTTCTTGGACGATTGCGTCTCTGGTCCGCAATCCGGGGTAAACCTTTCCTATCCAATCTGATAGGGTCCCCGAAGGTCAGTCAGTCTAAAGATTCACAAAACGGCGCCGATATAGACGAATAACGCCGATACGTATCGGAGAAGAACATGAGTTTTATCATCAGCAGCGCGGTTTCGCTAACCGTGCACAACACGGATTTAAACCAGCGTTCGACAGTTCTGAATCAGGTTGTCGACGCAACGGCCGCAACCGCTTCTCCAATTACGGTAACGGCGGTGGATCCGCAAACGACCGGCAAGCGAGTCACACAGTATCTGACCGCGATGGAGACGAATTTTCGTACCGGACAAGACGCCAAAGACGTAGCTAATGCGCTGGTCTCGACGATGCAGACATTGACCGAGCAAAGGCCGGATCTTGCGAATGCGCAATTCGACTTTCAGTCGGACAACGGATCGATCAAGGTCACGTCCAATACGCTCAGCGACAGCGATAAAACCTGGCTACAAAATCTGCTCAACAGCAACGGTTCGCTCGTGCAAGCGGTGCACGCGTTTCATAGCGACGCGGTCAGCGGTTATGCGCAATGGGCGGAAGCGGACGGTGCACCGCTCACGGACGCGCAATCACAGGCAATCAGCAAAACGGTCGACCGAAAGACGAATTTCATGGATATCTTTCAGCAACTGAATACTCAAGGTGCTCAATGGGTATCCGAAGGCGGCGGAACGCTAGAAGGATCGAACGGCTCGAAGATAGATTTTTCTCAGAACGCGAAAACCGCTGCGGGCTTTCTGAGTTTCATGCAAAGCGCGCAAATCGTCGAAAACGGCGCCGATCGATACGTGGAATCAAACGGCACCGTGAGCTACGGTGGTATCAAGGGCGACCTTTTCGACCAAAGCCTGATGCCCGATTTCTTTCCTACCCCCAGCACGTCGATCGGGGTACATGAAACGGCATAACGGTTCAACTGGCAGTCTGCAATGGTCGATGGCGAAGCATTCATGTTCGGCAACCGGATGGCAGGCTCCGAGACAAAGCCGACGTCTGAACGTCTGAACGTCTGATCGGCGCCGGATGTGAACGGCGGGTCGTGGCCGAACTCGGCCGCCGGACAATGGTCGGACTGGATCTTGCACGACAACCACCGCTACCCCAGCTCGCGCGTCGAAAGCCAGAACACGCCCAGCTCCTGCCGCCAGAACACCTGGCATCGGTCGAGCGGCGCGTCGACACGTCGCGCGGCGTCAAAGGCGACCTTCAGCGCCTCTGCGGCATCATCACTCAAAATGTGACCAATCGGCATACGCTCGGGCACGACGATGCCGCGACTCGACCAGTACCGTTTTTCGTTCAGCCGGAGCGCCGCGAAGTCCTTCGTTATGTACTTCGCCAGATAGCCCGCCAGCTTGTGTCGCAGGGCTTTCTCGCGGAACGGATTGCGCACGTGAATATTGCCATTATCCGCACCGACGATGCACTGCCAGATCGAACGCAGCACCCGATAGTCTCACGGCCACGCACGGCAACGTGAAGGTGCCACGCCCCGCGTTGCTGCTGCTCAGCCACCGCCACGTAATGGAAGTCACCAAGCCATGCGTCGAGATCGGTTTGAACAGCGGCGATCGAGATCGTAGATCTTCCGGCGTAAGGCGATGCGATAGAACTTGTTGAGCATGTTCCTGTGGAGCGGCTCGACGATGCCGTTGGTTTGCGGGGGACGTGCTTTGGTGCGGGTGTGATCGATGTTCTCCACTGCCAGATAGAGTTCGTACTCGTGATGCTCCGGGTTGCCGCGGTACCCGGTTCCCCGGTCGAGGATAAACAGCGTGCACTCGACGCGGCCGATCTCGCGCGGCGCGACGGCAAGGCAGTTCTGCCGGGGGGAGCCGCCAGGTTTGCGCAGTGTCAGCGAGACGATAAGGGTGCCCTGCCGGATCGACGTCGCCAGACGCAGAACCTCGTCCCAGTTTCGTCGGATGTGTTTCTCGTTATGCCTTACCCGATCACCACACGACTGTCTGTCTGGAGAAATAACCTGCTGTCACGAATCAACCTGACAGGAGTACCGAGATGGGAGTCTCCCCGCTTTCGTCTGGCTTTAATTATCTAACTCATCCCCACGATGAGCAACCGCCCGCCACGGCCACACCGTCAAGTCCTGCCGGATTGCAACCCCAGCTTGCGGGCCTTCGCCCCCGCAGGCAGGCGGATCCGCGGAACAGCCCACTGCAGGCCGCAACTGGACAACGGCCGTCTATGGAACCCGGCAGCAGTGAGGCAGACAGGCGCCCGCCCATAGCCCCCAGGGCTGCAGCAGATCGCGACCAGCAGGACAGGAACGGGGCGGAATCCGGACATCGTCAAAGCAGAGCCACCATCGATGTTCAGCCAGATAACCCTGAAGATCAGGGAAACGAACAGATTTATACTTGGGATAGCCAGCATGAGAATCTATATCTCTTCCACTCCAGGAAAGACGCGGATCAGTTTGTCTGGCAGGACTATCGGAAACAGCATCCTGATGCCCCGGAACAGAGTCACATCGATAACGAATGGGATGTGTTCAGGCGAGGGTTTTCTGATACAGCCCAAAATCCGGTCGGTCAAATCATCTCCCAGATAGCCAGATTTGCAGGTTCTTCACCAGAGACGCAGAAGAGACTGTATGAGGCGGGCAACAATATTCCGGGGTTTCTCGGCGCGGAACTGTCGGCAGCAGCAGGCGCTTCCCCGGAAACACAGGATTTTTTCAGGAAACTGGGAGAAGTGGTGGAACACCTGATTCCTGTCTGGGGAGAGGCAAGAACCCTGAGTGGGATGCTTGGCAAGGCAGCCAACGGCGAAGAACTGTCACTTGACGATCATCAAAACGTTCAAGGGCTTTTCAAGGAGCTGCTGTCA
>NZ_NPIH01000232.1 GCF_012275575.1 Paraburkholderia sp. SG-MS1
TTTAGAAATGTCCGGTTCCGAGGTTCAGAAATATCTATGTTAGAGGGCTTTTAAGCACCGAGCCAACCCGCATTCCGGCAGTTCCCAGAATCGCTTCATTCAACTGCTCCCGGGTCAGTTCGCGCTGCTTGCGGGTGCCCACCTTGCGCTCCTTCGACCGTGGCGCTTCACCCTGATTGGTCCGCGATGGAGAGCCCGACGCCCGCCGGTCATCACGCTGCGACTGGATCACCTGGGCAAGTTGCAGTGTGTGTCCCAGCCGCTTGTTATCGACCACCGCCGCCTGATCGATCTCCGAGAGCCGGTCGTACGGCACACAGGGCAGGGCAGCGCCATTCACCCTGATCTCGATGCGTCCGTCCGGATACTCGAACACGTCCAGATAGTTGTGAATGAGGCGGTGGTTTGCCACCGTGTCTTCCAGCAGGTAGATCACGCGGTCGTACTGCACCGTCAACACCTTCGACACGCGCCGCGGTACACGAACCGTCAGGATCAGCTCAAGATCGTCGTCGGCACGCAGCGGCCGGTGTGCATCGAATGTGCTCCTGGGCACCTTGCCGAACCGGCCGTTGAAATCAGCGATGAAGTGGGGCGCATAAGCATTGGCCGCCTCCTTCGTGCTGATGCCGCGTAGCCGCAACTCCTTCACGAGGCGATCCTGCAACGTCAGATTGGCGCGCTCGACGCGCCCCTTCGCCTGGCTGCTGTTGGCACAGAACGTATCCACATTCAGCTCGTACAGCGCCCGGCCAAACTGCGTCACGCCCTTGCCAGGTGTCACGGAATGGCTGTTGCAGTGAAACACGCTCGCGCGGTCGCTGTACAGCGCCACCGGCTTGCCATGCTGTTCCAGATAACCGCGCATCGCCTCGAAGTAGCTGAAGGTCGATTCGGTCGCCGTAAAATGCAGCGCCATCAGCCGGCCCGTTGCATCATCGATGAACACCAGCAGCGTGCACGCCGGCGCGCGTTCCTCAAACCAGCGGTGATCGCTGCCGTCGATCTGCACCAGTTCGCCCAGACACGCGCGCCGGTTTCGCGGCTGATGGAGCTTCGGCGGCCGCTGTTTGCGTGGAATCCATAGCCCGGCATCCCGCATCCAGCGCCGCACGGTTTCCTTCGCCAGCACCACGCCATGACATTCGGCCAGCTTCTCGCACGCCAGCGTTGGCCCAAAATCAGCATAGCGTTCGCGCACCAGCGCCATGGCTCGCGCCCGCAGCTCCACCGGCAGTTCGCGATTGCTGGGCTGCCCACGCCGCGCCGAAACGAGCCCGGCCGGTCCAGCGGCTTCGTAGCGCCGCACCAGCCGGCTGACCTGACGCTCACACAGCTGCAGCCGTTCAGCCGCCTGTACGATGGTCAGGCGGCGCTGGACGACCGCCTCGATGATCTTCACGCGCTCGAGCTCGTGCATGCTGATCGTGATGAATCCACGTCCGTTCATGGTCAGGCTCCGGGCGGGCTGGGATGTCGCAGCATGCGCCACCGCAGCCCGCCCGGACCAGGAAACCGGACATTTCTAATGAGCCAGAACCGGACATTTCTAAAAAGCCCTGACATCGGTTTGGGTGATAATTTATATTATGTCAATTTGCTCGCGATAACCAGACGCGACAGCTCCACTAGTGCTCGTACGTAAAGTTGTCATGTAAGGCTACGCAATCGCGTCCAGATAATGACAATCCACGTTCTCCGCGTTGAGCGAACGCCTTTACATCCCTTTTTCGCTCCACAAACTTTTCGCACCTTGTGCGGATGCTTGCGTAGTCATGACAGGCGTTCCCTGTTGTCACTTCTCGATGTTTATTCCGGATCCGGCTTTTCGCGCATCCATCCATGCCAACCATCCGCGGCGATATGCCCGGGCGTCAGCCAAAGCATGGTGAAGCCGCCGGTCGGCGTCATAGTAAGCGCCGACAGATCGGTCATATACGGTCGTATCAATCAGCGGCCGTAGAGCAAAATAGGTTGACGCGAGATTAGCGGCCCGAGGCGAACCGAGCAAGTCGAGCAAAAAATTGAAGTCCGTTACCCAATTGCACGCCACTTGCACCTTGCGTGGAGACTCTGCAAGCCACGCACGTAGTTCAGCCCAGGCTGGTGCGGTTGCACGGCGCGGGCCGTCGAGCAGCGAGCGACTGGAACTGCTCGATTTCGCCTTCGCCGATGCCGAGGGAGTCGAGCATTGCCGCGCGCTCGTCCTGAACGGCCTCGGACATGGCCGAGTCGCGCGACGACGAGCGCGACGCGGCGGCACTCGCGCCTTCGCGAGTCGGCGTGGCCGCGCGCAGCGAGGGACGCCGCGTGACGACGGCTTCAGTGTCTTGCGTACCTTCCGCGCTTTCTGGCGCGGTACGGCGTGTCAACGGAATATGCTCGCTGCGCTGCGACGACGGGCGCGACGCCGCGCGTGCGGTACCCGGCGACGTCGTGCCGCCGGGCGTCTGGGTTGCTGCTTGCTGAACTCCTTCAGCGGGCGCTGCGGGAGCGGGTGAATTGGAACGACTGATCGAAGGCATGGCTTCCCCCCCTTCATTCGGAATGGCCGACGTGTGAATGAGCTCCGGATTTCGGCGTGTGTTGCGATTGCTGACGGCTATCCGGATGCGCTTCCAATGCGATCCGGATAACGGTCTGCAACGCTGTTTTGAATTCTCGTCGTTCCCCTGTCACACGCCGCCACCATCGCGAACATTCGGCGCGGCATCCGAAGTTCCTTTCAATCGTTCCGGCTATGCGGGGGCTACGTCGTTATTCGCCGACTTTATTCGCCCAGATAGGCGGCCCGCACACTGGGATCGTCGAGCATGCCGGCCGCGTTCCCCGACATCACCACCGCGCCCGACTCCATCACGTATCCGCGATTGGCCGCCTGCAAGGCGAGCCGCGCATTCTGTTCGACGAGCAGGATGGTGATGCCTTCCTGCGAAATCGTGCGCACGACTTCGAAGATCTTCTCGACCATGATCGGTGAAAGACCCATCGACGGCTCGTCGAGCAGCAGCAGCTTCGGCTTGCTCAGGATCGCGCGCGCCATCGCCAGCATCTGCTGCTCGCCGCCCGAGAGCGTGCCCGCGAGCTGCGTCGCGCGCTCCTTCAAACGCGGGAAAAAACCGAACATGCGCTCGACGTCGCGCTTGATGCCGTCGTTATCGTTGCGCAGATACGCGCCCATCTGCATGTTTTCGATGATCGACATGCGCGCGAAAATACCGCGACCCTCCGGCACCATCGCGAGTCCGCGCTTGAGCAGTTCGTGCGCGGGCGCGCCCTTGATCGACTGCCCCAGATATTCGATATCACCGCCGCTATACGGCTTGAGGCCCGTGATGGCCTTCATCGTCGTGGTCTTGCCCGCGCCGTTCGCGCCGATCAGCGTGACGAGTTCACCCTCGCGAACTTCCATGTCGACGCCCTTGACCGCCTGAATGCCGCCGTAATTGACCTGCAGGCTGTTGATTTTCAGCATCGGCGTTGCCATCAGTGAACCCCCGCGCCCAGATATGCCTCGATCACCTTCGGGTCTTTCTGCACGTCTTGCGGCAGACCTTCGGCGATCACCTTGCCATAGTCGAGCACTGTCATGCGGTTGCACAGGCCCATTACAAGCTTGACGTCGTGCTCGATAAGCAGAATCGTTTTGCCATCGGCGCGGATCTTGTCGAGCAGGCTCGTCAATTCGACTTTTTCCGTCGCGTTCATGCCCGCGGCGGGTTCGTCGAGCGCGAGCAGTTTCGGATCGGTCGCGAGCGCGCGCGCGATTTCGAGGCGCCGCTGGTGACCGTACGAAAGATTGCGCGACGTGTAATCGGCGTACTGCGCGATGCCGACGTATTCGAGCAGTTCGAGCGCACGCTCCTTGATGCCGCGCTCTTCCTCGCGCTCGGCAGGCGTCTGGAACACGGCGCCGAGCAGGCCATGCTTCGTGCGCACATGACGGCCGACCATCACGTTTTCGAGCGCGGTCATGCCGCCGAACAGACGAATGTTCTGAAACGTGCGCGCGATGCCGGCCTTCGCGACCTGATAGACAGCCGCTGGCTTATACGGCGCGCCGTCGAGCACGAACTCGCCCGAATCGGGCGTATAGAGCCCGGTTATCACGTTGAAGAACGTGGTCTTGCCCGCGCCGTTCGGGCCGATCAAACCGTAGATCGTGCCTTCCTCGATTTGCAGACGCACGTCCGAGAGCGCCTGCAGGCCGCCGAAGCGTTTATTCACGCCGTTGACGGACAGGCGAATGGGTTTATTGCTCATCAATGTTCCTCCTGCGGTGGCTTCGCGCACTTACGCGCGCACCGTCTTTTTCTCGCGGCCTTCCGCGCGCCTCGCACGCCTGGCGAGATTCGCGATCCGGTCTTCGTGCTTCGGCGCGGGCCACAGCCCTTCCGAGCGATAGAGCATGATCAGCACCATCGCGAGCCCGTACAGCAATTGACGGATCACTTCTGTATCGATGATCTGATGGCCGAACAGCCAGTGTTGCAACGGTCCCATCGTCGTGCGCAGAAACTCGGGAAACACGGCGAGCAGGAACGCGCCGAGAATCACACCGGGAATATGGCCCATGCCGCCGAGCACCACGCACGCGAGCACGACGACCGACTCCCAGAACGTGAACGATTCGGGCGACACGAATTCCTGAAAGCCGCCGAACATCGCACCAGACAGGCCGCCGAACGAGGCGCCCATCGCGAAGGCGAGCAGCTTCACGTTGCGCGTGTTGATTCCCATGGCCTTGGCCGCGATTTCGTCTTCGCGAATCGCCGCCCATGCGCGACCGATGCGCGAGTGCTGCAAGCGCGTGCAGACCCAGACGACGAACAGCGCGCATAGAACGAACAGGTAGAAGTACGAATACACCGACGGCAAACGAACGCCGAACAGCGTATGCACCTGCGAGAGGCTGAAGCCGCCGATATGCACGGGATCGACGCCGGTAATCCCTTGCGGCCCGTTCGTGATATTGAGCGGCCGGTCGAGATTGTTCATGAAGATGCGGACGATTTCACCGAAACCGAGTGTCACGATCGCGAGATAGTCGCCGCGCAGACGCAGCGTCGGGGCGCCGAGCAGCACGCCGAACAGCGCGGCGAGCGCCATCGAGAGCGGCACGATCAAAAAGTACGACAGGTGCATGCCGCCGGGGAATAAACGCGCGAACCATTCGAACTGATTGGCGAGGTGCGGCGAAGTCAGCAAGGCCGCCGTATACGCGCCGACCGCGTAAAACGCGATATAGCCAAGGTCGAGCAGACCCGCGAGGCCCACGACGACGTTGAGGCCGAGCGCGAGCATCACATAGAGCATCGCGAAGTCGAGCACGCGCACCCAGTAATTGCCGCCGGCCGCGCCGACGACGAACGGTGCGAGCACCACGAACACCACGGTGAGGGCTCCGATGACGCGCGTCTTCGCGGCGTTTTTCCCCGGCGTCAGCGTGGTCGACGGCTCGATGCGTGGAACTGATGTCATTGATTTTGTCTCCTTCATGCCACTCTATGCACGCTCGGCCACGCGTTCGCCGAGCAGTCCCGACGGACGGAACACCAGCACGACAATGAGCACGATGAATGCGAACACGTCCTGGTAGTTGCTGCCGAACACGCCGCCCGTGAAGCTGCCGATATAGCCCGCGCCGAGTTGCTCGATGAGACCGAGCACGATGCCGCCGACCATCGCGCCGCCGAGATTGCCGATACCGCCGAGCACCGCTGCCGTGAACGCCTTGAGGCCCGGAATAAAGCCCATATAGAAGTGCACGTTGCCGTATTCGGACGCGATCATGAGGCCGCCGAGCGCGGCGAGCCCCGAGCCGATCATGAACGTCGCCGAAATTACGAAGTTCGGGCTCACGCCCATGAGGCTCGCGACCTGATGGCTTTCGGCGATCGCGCGCATCGCACGGCCGAGCTTCGTCTTGTGCACGAGCAGCAGCAGGCCGGTCATCATCGCGAACGCGACGATGACGATGACGATTTCCGTCATCGAAATGACGACGCCGGGGCCGTTCGGGCCGGGTGCGATGACGGCCATCGGGTCCGTGGGCAGCAGTTGCGGAAACGGCAACGGATTACGGCCCCAGATGATCATCGCGATCGTCTGCAACAGGATCGATACGCCGATCGCGGTAATCAGCGGCGCGAGACGAGGTGCGCGGCGCAGCGGGCGATAGGCAACGCGCTCGATCGTATAGCCGACGGCAGCGCACACCACCGACGCGATGACGAGCGCAATAAGCAGCGTCGGTATGTTGCCGAGATGCGGGAAGTGATTCTGCAAGACGCCGATGGCGGACAGCGAGACCATCGCGCCGATCATCAGCACGTCGGCGTGCGCGAAATTAATGATGGCGATGATGCCGTAGACCATCGTATAGCCGAGCGCGATGATCGCATAGACGCTACCGAGCACGAGGCCGTTGATCAACTGCTGAATAAAAATATCCATATCCCACTCATAAAGTCCTTATGCCGGAAGGTTTTAAAAAAACCTCGCCGGCAAAAACGACTGACGGGTGCGCTGGCGGCAAGCAAGCGCACCGGCTTTTCGCAACCGATCAACGCTCGGGCGCGCGCGTCGTTTAGTTCTTCACGAAGTCGAGCAGCGTCTGCTTGCCGCCCACGTACTTGTAGATCGAGATCGTGCCGTGCAGTAGATCGCCCTTCGAATCGAACTGCGTCTGGCCGAGCACGCCCTGATAGCTCGTGGCCGGCATCGCGGCGAGGATCTTGTCGGGATCGGTCGAGCCCGCGCGCTTCATCGCATCGACGATGACGTAGACCGCGTCATACGCGAACGGCGAGTTCAGCACCGGGTGCGAGCCGAAGCGCTTCGTGTAGCGCTCCGTGAACGCCGGGCCCTTGGGCATCTTCGCGAGCGGAGCGCCCGCGATCGAGCAGACCACGTCGTCGGCCGCGCCGCCCGCGAGTTTCGCGAGGTCGTCGGCGCACAGTCCGTCGCCGGCCAGTACCTTCTGCGAAAGACCGAGTTGGCGAGCCTGCTTCGCGAACGGGCCGCCCGTCGCGTCGAGACCGCCGTACATGATGACGTCGGGCTGCTCGCCCTTGATCTTGGTCAGAATCGCGCGGAAATCGGTGGCCTTGTCGTTCGTCGCATCGTGCGAAAGCACGACAATGCCGTCGACCTTCGCGTGCTTTTCGAACTGATCGGCGAGACCTTGGCCGTAAGCCGTTGCATCGTCGACGATCGCGACTTTCTTCACCTTCATCGTCTTCAGCGCGTAGTCGGCGAGTGCCGGGCCTTGTTGCGCATCCGTCGCCACGACGCGATACGCGACCTTGAAGCCCTGCTGCGTGTATGCCGGGTTCGTCGCCGACGGCGACACTTCGACGATACCGGCGTCGTTGTAGATCTTCGAGGCCGGTATCGTCGTGCCCGAGTTCATGTGGCCGACCACGGCAACGACTTTATCGTCGACGAGCTTTTGCGCGACCTGGGTGGCCTGGCGCGGGTCGGCGGCATCATCCTCGGCCTCTAGCACGAGCTTCACTTTCTGTCCGCCGACGATGAGACCGTTCTGGTTGATCTCTTCTACCGCGAGGCGCGCACCATTTTCCGTGTCCTTGCCGAGATACGATGCCGGGCCAGTCAGTGGCGCGACTTCGCCGATCTTGACGGTGATGTCCGCATAAGCCGACGAAACCGGCGTCGCGACGAGTGCACCCACGATACCGACGGCCGCCATGCTGCGGCCCAACGTAACGCTCTTGTTCATTTTTCTACCTCACCAATAGTTATGGCCGACCATAGAGAAGGCGGTCACCGCGGGCACCCGTACGCGTGATCCGCGTTTGCCCCGGCCCGTCTCCCAACATGTACCGCGATGGCGCCGAACCGTCCCCCCGGATTCGTGGCAATGCCACGTACAGCGCTACCGATGTGACCGGTGACGAATTTATGCGGACACAAAACCCGAGCATTGCACCGATCTGCCACAAAACAGAAGAAATGCGACACGCGCTCCCCGCGGCTCCTGAGTCCTATAATGTGCGCGTTTCCTTTTGGCGATCCGCTCATGGTCTCCTCCGACGATCCTATTGCCGCTGTGGCTTCGGCCCATGAACTCGTCCATCGGCTCGACGCGTTGTCGACTGCGCCGGACGCATCGCAACCGCGCGCCGGCGCCGAACTGAACGTCGGAATCGTGCTATGGCCGCGCTTCCCCCTGCTGTCGCTGGGCGGACTTTGCGACGCGCTGCGCCATGCCGGCGATCGCGGCGACCAAAGCCGCCAGCTTCGCTGCGTATGGACCACGATCGGCGCGCCGAACAGCACCGTCGAATCGAGTTGCGGCATCGCGGTGCCCGCGCAATCGGGCTTTCCCGATGTGCGGCAGTTCGATTACATCGTCGTGATCGGCGGATTGCTGGCGCATCTCGATCAGGTCGAAAAGCGCTATTGGGACTATCTGCGCGAGGCGGCGCAGGCGGGCGTGCCGCTCGTCGGCATCTGCACGGGCAGCTTTGTGCTCGCGCGCGCGGGCCTCATGGAAGACCACGTTGCGTGCGTGCACAGCTTTCATTTCGACGACTACCGCAACATGTTTCCGGGCCTGCGCGTCGTCACGCACGCCGATTATTTTATCGACGGCGAACGCATCACGTGCGCGGGTGGCATCTCCGTGATCGAGCTTGCGGCGCGGCTCGTCAATCTGCATTGCGGCCCCGATCGCGCGTCGAAAGTGATCCATCAAATGACGGTCAGCCGCCGCGCGGGCTCGTCGCTCGTCGAGCGCCGCCGCGCACTGGGCTATCTGTCCGTCGATGACGCCACGGTGCGCCACGCGGCCCTGCTGATGGAAGAGAATCTCGAAGCGCCGCTCAATATCGCGGTCATCGCGAAGATGGTCGGCACGAGTGTGCGCCAGCTCGAACGCGCGTTCATGACCGAAATGAAGGTGTCGCCGAACGAGTTCTATCGCGGCATGCGCCTGCGTTACGCGCGCTGGATGCTGCTCAATACATCAAGCAAGGTCACCGACATCGCCTACGATTGCGGCTTCGCCGACTCCGCGCATTTCATCCGCGTGTTCCGGGAGGCCTATGGCGTGACGCCCGGCAAGCTGCGCGCATCGCATCAGGGCGCCGCCGGCGACTAGACGTTTCGAAGCGCCCGCTCCCTCCCCTGCCCGCTGTCGCTTTTCTTCTATTTTTTTACTGATCGGTGCAATGCCGCGCGCACCGTTTGACCGTACATTCGCTTAACGAAAAAACAACGTCGCGCGGCGCTTAACCGTGGTTAATCGCACTTGGACGCCGGGTGCGCCGGGTATAAACGCGTTTAAATTTGCGCATTGCAGCTTACAGGTATTGCGAACCGCGCCAAAAAACGACAACGGAAGGCGAAATGCAGATCATGGTATTGGGTGCGGGGGTAATCGGCCTCACGAGCGCTTATTATTTGAACCGCGCCGGGCATCAGGTCGTCATCGTGGACCGTCACGGCGATGTCGCCGCCGAAACCAGTTTCGGCAATGCGGGCCAATTGTCGTATAGCTACGTGGCCCCGCTCGCGGGCCCCGGCGTGCTATCCAAGCTGCCGCTCTGGCTCACGCGCAAGGACTCGCCCGTGCGTTTACGGCCGTCGATGAGCCCCGCGCAATGGCGCTGGTGCCTTCAATTCGCGCTCGCGTGCTCGCGCAAGCGCAGCGAGATCACGACACGGCAATTGCTTTCGCTGTCGTTCGCGAGCCGCACGTTGATACACCAAATGCTGCGCGACGAGCCGCAACTCGATTTCGATTTCCAGCAATCTGGCAAGCTCGTCCTGCATCGCGATGCACACGCAATGCAAAGCGCCGTCGATCTGCTCGAATTCCAGCGCTCGCTCGGTTGCGAGCAAAGCGCCCTGAGCGCCGACGAATGCGTGGCGCTCGAACCCGCGCTCGCGGACATGCACAAGGAGCTCGCGGGCGGCATCTACACGAGCAGCGAAGACACGGCCGACTGCCACCGCTTCTGCCAGGGACTCGCCGAGATCCTGCGCGCGCGCGGCGTCGAGTTCGCGCTCCATACGCCGATCGACGCGCTGCGCCGCTCGCCGAGGGGCCATATCGAAGTGCGCAGCAACGGCACCACGCTGCAGGCGCAGAACATCGTCGTCGCGATGGGCACGGGCGCCGCGCGTCTTTTGAAGCCGCTCGGCATCGACGTGCCCGTGTACCCGCTCAAGGGCTACAGCCTGACGTATCACCTCGATGAGCCGTCCGCCGCGCCGCGCGTCAGTGTCACCGACTTCGCGCGCAAGGTCGTTTATGCGCGTCTCGGCAACAGGCTGCGCGTGGCCGGCATGGCCGACATCGAAGGCTATTCGCGCCGGCCCGATCCGGCGCGCCTTGCCGCGCTGCGCGCGGAGACGGCCGCGTTCTTGCCGAAGGTCGTCGCCGATCGGGGCGAAGTCAGCGAATGGACGGGCCTGCGCCCCGCCACGCCGCGCGGCACGCCGATCATCGGCGCCACGCCGTATCGCAACTTGTGGCTCAACGTCGGCCACGGCGCGCTCGGCTTCACGCTGGCGGCGGGATCGGCGGTGCTGCTGACAAGCTGCCTCGAAAACCGCGCCGATCCGGTGCCGTCAAATGCGTTCGCACTTCAATGAGCGGTGTTCGGCATCCGTGACATCACAGTAAAACGCAGCGAATCGATACATAGGAACGAAGCGCAACGAAAGCGCAACGACTTCTCATGAGAGACAAGCCCAACATCGTAGTTATCGGCACCGGAGGCACCATTGCCGGCCGCGGCGAAAGCGCCGCCAATACGTCCGCTTACGAGTGCTCGGTTCTCACGATCGACGAAATTCTGGCCGCTATTCCGGAAACCGCGCCGCTCGCGAATCTGCGCACCGAGCAACTGCTGCAAATCGGCTCCGAGAATTTCGACAACGGGCATTTGCTCAAGATCGGCAAGCGCGTATCGGAGGTGCTGAAAGACGACAGCGTCGACGGCGTGATTCTCACGCACGGCACCGACACGATCGAAGAGACCGCGTATTTTCTGCATCTGACGTTGAAGAGCCCGAAGCCCGTCGTCGTGGTTGGCTCGATGCGTCCGCCGTCGGCGATGAGTTCCGATGCGTCGCTCAATCTTTACGATGCGATTTCGGTGGCCATTCATCCCGACTCGCGCGGCAAGGGTACGCTCGTCGTTGCGAACGAGGAGATTCATACCGCGCGCGACGTCATGAAGACGAACAGCTTCAAACTGGAGGCGTTTCGCTCGCCGTACGGCGCGCTCGGTTATGTCGTCGAGGGTCAGCCGCGCTATTACCGCGCGCCGTCGCGCGATCACACGATGAAGACCGAGTGGTCGATCGATGAGCTTCATGCGCTGCCGAAAGTCGATATCGTCTATGCATACGGCGCGCTCGACGAGGACGTCGTCGGCAGCGTCGCGTCGGACGCGCGCGGTCTCATCTTCGCGGGCACCGGCAACGGCAACGTGGCCGAGCGCATCGTGGCGCCGTTGCGCGCCGCGACGCGCGACGGCTTGCATGTCGTGCGCGCGTCGCGAACCGGTAACGGTGTCGTGATCCGCAACGGCGCGCAGCCCGACGACGACTACGACTGGCTCGTCGTCGACGATCAGGCGCCTCAAAAGGCGCGCATTCTGCTGATGCTCGCGATGTCGAGCCATCCGCATGAGCGCAGCGCGCTGCAGGCCGCTTTCTATCGCTACTGAGCGTGGCGCGAGCGCGTGGCTGATCCACGCTGTTCCGGATCATGCCGTTGCCCCACCGCAGAGCAGGCCGCCACCCGGCGCGTCCTGCTCTGCGACGCTTTGTACTCGCCTATTTGAACAAGAGGAAAAACATGCACATCATCACCGACGAGCAGGTCCACGAACTCATCACGATGAGCGATGCGATCGCCACGCTGCGCGAGGCGCTGGCCGAGCACGGCGCCCGCCACGCGAAAATCCAGCCGCGCGTGCGCACGCTCGGCGAGGGCATTTCGCTGAGCACGATGGGCGCGATCCTGCCCGGCGCCGGCGTTTGCGGCGCGAAGGTTTATTCGACGCACAAGGGCATTTTCGATTTCGTGATTCCGCTCTTCTCGACGCACGATGGTCGGCTGCTCTCGATTATTCACGGCGGCGCGCTCACCGAATATCGCACGGCTGCCGTGACGCGCATCGCATTCGACACGTTCGGCCGTTCCGATGCGAAGGTGCTGACCGTGTTCGGCACGGGCATCCAGGCGAAGGCGCACATTCGTGCGCTTGTCGAGGGCTCCAACATCGAGCGGGTGTTCATCGTCGGAATCGAGGGCGTGGCCGAGGCGTGCGCGCAAATGCAGGCGCTGTTTCCGCGCGTGCGTTTCGAAGCGTCCGAAGCGCAGAGCGCGGTGAAGGCCGCCGACGTCATCGTCACCGCGACGCGCAGCCCCGTGCCGCTGTTCGACGGCGCGCTCGTCAAGGCCGGCACGTTCGTCGCGGCAATCGGTTCGAGCAAGCCGGCCGCGCGTGAAATCGACGATACAACGCTCACGCGCGCGGGGCTCCTCGTCGTCGAATCGCTGGAGCAGGCGAAGGAGGAAGCCGGCGATCTGCTGATGGCGGCGCCGGGCATCGTCGACTGGAACAGCGTCGTGGAACTGGGCAACGCGCTCGCGGCGGGCAGCATCAATCATTGCGTCGATAGCGACATCACCGTGTTCAAATCGCTCGGCATCGGTCTCGCCGATGTGGCGCTCGGCGAACTCGTGACGCGCCGCGTCATGCAAAAAACCGCGAAGCACACGCAGGCGAATCAGTAACGCCAAAACGGCGGCCCGCATTCGGACGCCCGGTCATAACTTCGCCCCGCGCGAAACGAGCGGAAAAACGACGGCCAACAATGGAACGTATGTCATTGCGATGACATCGCGGACATTTCCATTGCCCGCGAACGGCATTGCCGTTCGTGTCGGCCTTCGCAACCGTTTTTTCACACGGGAATACAGTCATGACCAGCATAAATCGCAGCGGTACTCCATTGCCCACGTCTGGCGTGCCCGGCCAGCAATCGAACGAGGTCGGGGGGCCCAGCACGGCACCGGCACCCGCCGACGCGCAACCGCGCGGCCGCGGCAAGCCGAGCGCGCTGCTCGGCGGTCTCGGGCAGGCACCGGGCCAGGGCTCGCCCGATGCCGACGCATCGATCAGAAAAAATCGCACTGAAGTGCGCGGGCTCTCGCCCGTGAACGCCACAGGCAAGATGGCCAAAGCCGCGCCGCTCTTCGCCGACCAAATGAGTGGGTTGAGTAAGATTGAGGTTGCCGTCAGGACAGCGATCAAGGACGTAAAAGATGCCGACGCGCGAGCGACCGTTACGGTGACCGTCGATCTCGGCAAGTTCCGTGAAAATTTCCGGGCTATCCGCGATATCGTTGGCAAGGATACCGAACTGTCTACCGTCGTTAAGGCCGACGCCTACGGCATGGGTGCGGTCAAGGTCGCACAGGCCCTGGAAAAGGAAGGCTGCGACAAGTTCTTCGTCGCAACGCTCCAGGAAGCGATCGATATGCGCAACGTCAATGGCGGCGTTAAGCCGGAGACGACGGTGTTCGTGCTTGGCGGCCCGCAGCGCGACACCGCGCATCAGTATGTCGAACACAACATTACGCCGGTCCTCAATACGCTGGCGCAGGTGAAGGAGTGGAACGAGCTCGGCGCGCAACTCGGCAAGAAGCTGCCCGCGATTCTGCAGTTCGACACCGGCATGTCGCGCCAGGGCATCGCGCCGCGCGACCGTTCGAAGGTCGCGTTCGGCAGCGACGCGCTGGCCAACATCGACGTCAAATACCTGATGAGCCACCTCGCCACGGCCAGCGAAGCCACGCTCGACGAAGCCACGGGCGAGCGGCGCCCGAGCGAGTCGATGGAACTGCAGCGCGAGGCGTTCGAAGCCATCCGCACCGAGTATCCGGGCGTGCGCGCATCGTTGGCGGCATCGTCGGCGCTGCACGTCAAGAACTACCAGTACGACATGGTGCGCGTTGGCGGCGCGATTCACGGCCAGCATCTGTTCGACGATCAGAAAGGCCGCTACACGCAGCCCGCCACGGTAGAAAGCCGCATCAACGAAGTGCGTGACCTCGACGAAGGCGACCGCATCGGTTACGGCCTCGTGTATGACGCGCGCGAGGGCGACGAAGGCGGCACGATACCGGGCGGCTATACGGACGGCGTGGCGCGCGGGCTCGGAAGCTCGCGGGATGACGACGGCCGGAACGTCGTCAACGGACACATCGTGGTCGACGGCCGTAAGGTGCCGGTCACGGGCAACGTGTCGATGGATACCGCCACGGTCGACCTCACCGGCGTACTCGCGGAGAAACGCCAGGCCCTGCTCGACAAGCTGAATGCGCCACGTGCTCCCGGCATCGATCCGGATACGAGCCTGATCGGCGATCTCGAACGGCTGAAAACGACGGAAGGTATTCTCGACGCCTTTGCGAACTCGAAAGTCGTGCTCTCCGACGATAACCACCCGTTCGACAAACTGGCCGAAGAAGCGAAAGAAGGTGGCGACAAACGCATCAATGTGTCGAAGGTGTCGATCGATTTCGGCACTTCGCCGCGCGTGCGCAAGGTGTATGTCGACCGGACGGACCAGCAGAACGCGGCGGACAACGCTTGAAGCCGTGAGCCGGACTCCTCACGAACGCGGGCCGTCCGGCGTTTTCAGGGTCCATTTTTGCAGCGTCCTCCTTGCTTGCGGATGCCGGCGGCGGCGACGCTTCGGCAATCCGGCAATCACTTCGCGTCCGCAACGGCGACGTCACCCCCGACCCATAAATTGGTATTCGCAGACGGCCATTATCGTTATCGGCTGTCGGTCAGCAATTCGATGACATGGGCATTCTCTTGCGGAGACAATCATGTCCAGCACGATTCAAGGTTATAGCAACAGCGGTTATGTAAGTGGCGTCGACAGCACCGGCAGCGCCGACGGCACGAACACCCAAAGCGAGCTCGAACAGTTTCTCGAGCTCCTCATTGAGGAGCTTCAGCAGCTGCTGAGCCAGAGTCAAAGCTCGAACGACGACAGCACGGGCGGCGGCGGTGGCGTCGGCGGCACGGGCAGCAGCAGCCCGTCCTATGCGTCGACGCCTTCGACGACCGGTACCACCACGCCGTCGCCCGGGAGCGACACGAGCGGCGCGGGCAACACCGGCACGACCGGCAGCTCGAGCAGCACTGTCCCCGACGTCTCGGACAGTGACGACGCGGCCAGTGCCATCGCGCAAGACCTGAAGTCGCGTTACGGCCTCAACGACGCGCAGGTGGCCGGCGTGCTCGGCAACCTGGAGCAGGAGAGCGGGCTCCAGAG
Source organism: Paraburkholderia sp. SG-MS1 (assembly GCF_012275575.1). Classification (GTDB taxonomy): domain Bacteria; phylum Pseudomonadota; class Gammaproteobacteria; order Burkholderiales; family Burkholderiaceae; genus Paraburkholderia. The sequence goes on from NZ_NPIH01000232.1 coordinate 15,343, forward strand.
CAACGTCAACCAGGGGGGCGCGACGGGCGAGCCAACCAGCAATTACGCCGACGACAACAACAACGGCTACGGCCTCGCGCAATGGGGCGGCTCGCGCAAGCAGGGCGAAATCGAATATGCCGAAAAGAACGGTCTCGAACCGGGCAGCCTCCAGGCAAATATGGGCTACATGAACCAGGAACTCGACACCGACTACAGCAAGACGATTTCCGACCTAAAGAGCACGTCGACACCCGAACAGGCCGCACAGGTCTGGGACACGGATTACGAGCAGGCGAGCGATCCGCAAATGCAAAACCGCGATCAGTATGCCGAGCAGTTTTATTCGGAAGGTCTATAAGCCGAACGTTCGGCAACCGCGCGAATACACCGATCCCGCCTGATTTTTCTGGCGGGACTTTTTTGTTTCCGGCTTTTACCGGGCGCCAGCTGAGCAACAACGACGACGCGGCCCTCGTCAACGGGATCAACTACGTGTTTTTCTCGTCGACCACGGCGGGCGGCTGCCAGCTCTACCTCGGCGAGTGGACGGAATATACCGACGAGGAAGTCGCCAATCTCGTCGAGGCCTTGCAATTCGCCGCGGATCATCCGAAGTTCGATTTCGCTGCGCTAATACCCGACCTCGGGCAGGCGAACGACGAGATTCATCGGTTTTTATGCGGGATTCTCGCGTCGATTCGCGCGGCGATGGCGCGCCGATGCGGAGATTTTGCTCGTCCGTGATCCATGCCCGCTTGGCGGAAACAGAGGAAAACGTCCGGACAGTTGAGGGAAAACCGGCCAGATCATCACCGGCCAGTGCAACAAGGACGATCAGTTCGTCGCGTTGCAACCGTTCTGCGAGAAAGTTTCGCGTACGGGCGCATCGCGGATCGGACCGGAGCCATGTCGTTGGGCAACCACAAGTGACGTCCACGTTGCTGCAGGTCACCGCAGTGCGCAGGTTAGAAAGTTCGCTGCCGTCCGGAGCGAATTGCCACGGCCGCAACTTGCCAGCTTCGACACCGATTCCATCACCAGACTTGCGTGCGGCTTCCGCCGGACCATCGTTGGACCGACGTCATATCCTTGCGTCGAAAAGTCCGCCCCATTCGAAATCGACCTGATCAGGAAACATCGGAACGACGCCCGCGCCTGGTGTGAAAGTCAGTTCGCCAAAAAACAGCGCATTGTCCGGCGCATAGAGATCGACGCGCACGTAGTCGAAATCACGCGAGAGCTTGTCTGCTGCTCCGATGATCTCGGACAAATTAGACGGCGGCGGCTCCGGTGTCGCGCTGCGCGCATAGTCGCCGATTGTCACGTCGAGATAATTCCAGTCGACATCGTACACATTGCCGCGCGGAGACGGGCCGAAGCGGTCGGAAATTTTCACGATGTACATCACGGCACGCATGCCCTCCCGGCGGAAAACGTGCACCTTGTAATCGGCAGGCACTTGTCCCGAGCTATCGAGCAGCAGCTTTTCAAAGAACAGTCGTGGTTTGATTTCCTTGTAGTGGCGTTCCCGCGAGACATGATAGAACTCGGTAGCGAGCCATCGGTCGGCCAGGCATTTCAGCTGTTCGTAGTTCACTTTTGATTTGTCACGCACGATCTCGACGAACGTGCTGCCGTGATTTGCCTTCATGACAAACGATCGCGGCAGGAAATCAAAAACGTCGCGCGTAAATTCGTCCGGTGCCGAGATCAGTGGGATCAGATACGACGCGCCGAGCGTGCGCGCGACGTAGTCGCGCACAGCGACCTTGTCGGTCAAAGCAGCGTAGCGCGGATCAGGCCTCAGGCTCCGCAAGAGAATGTGTTCGTTGAACGTGCGCGGCCGTCGCAGGTTGGGATAGCGGCCCACCAGTTTCCGATGTAATAGCGAGAGAAAAAGCGGATCGGGCAATAGCGCCTTTATCTGCTCTTTCATGTGTCGGGCCGCACGTTTCGTTACTCCGTCAACAGCGCTTGCTGTTTCAGCTCCTCGCAACCGCATCGCGTCGTGGCGCGGATAGGCGAGAACATCATTCGAAGGTCGTAGCCTGCGGGACATTGGTGTGCCTCCATGTTCTCGAATGCGAACGAACGCCCGGGCTACGGCGTTGCATGCGCAGAACTCCCTGGTTTGTGCGTGAGTTACAAGGTGTCATGCGTCCGTCCACCGAATGTCGGACCGATGCATTCCCACTCATGCATGTGCGCGACATCAGTACGGTGTGTCCGTGGGCGCGCGGCTGCGCGCAGGCGACACGATGTACGCCGGTTCGGTGGACAGATGGACCCGGATCTCGCCAACGTTGATGACGGCGCCTTTAGGCGCATTCGGCCCGTCGATCCGTTCGAGCGTGACGTAGTAGTCGCGCGATCCGCCACTGCCCGCCTTCAGCAACGCGGCCGTGGCGGGATATTCGATCATGACCATGCCGTGATGTGCTGCGCCGGCGATTTCGAACGCGCCGAACGTCCCCAGAAGGTTTTGCTGGCGCGCGGTATCGCCGTCGAACTTCTCCGGGAGATTCAGATAGACGTTGTAGTAATAGCCGCCCGCTGCGCCCGCTTGCGTCAAGGAGATGTCGTCGAACACGATCCGTACTGAACGGTATCGCCCAGCTGCCGCTCCGTTGACGGACGCAGCCGAGGTACGCACGCCGCGTTCGGCGGCCGCGAGCGGCGCGGCGGTCGCGGAAAGCAACTGCTGAACAGGCGCCGTCGAAGCGGCCTCACCTGTGACACGCGCAGTCGTCGACTGTTCGCGGAGCGTGACGCCTTTCACGCCGCCGATCGAACGTACACCCGAGTCGATATCGCGCGCGGCCGTCGCGGCAAATGAGCCGGTCGCGGGACGACCGCGCGACGGGCCAATGCTGGCCTGCGCGCGAATGATACGCCCCGTTTGTGCCTGCGGGGGCATCGACGTCGGACGCGACGCTCTGTCATAGTCGTAGCCGAGGCGAGTGCGTGCCGAGTAGGTTTGCTCCTTGAGGATGGTGAGGCCCGTCGCGTAAGTGAACGTACCCGACCAGTATGGATCGCTCGGTACCGGCATTGTTCGACCGTCGGGGAGCGCCCATGCATGCCACAGACGGTCGACATTCGCATGATGCAAATAAAAGATCGGATCGCGCGGCGACTGCATCGTGGCCATCGAATTCCCGATGATGTTGTGTACGGGGTTGTGCGGCGCCGTCTCAAACTTCTCTTCGAAAGAGTTGACGGTGCCGCGCTGGAAATTCACCGTGGTCGACGCCCATGGTGAAAGATCGAGCGCGCTATACACATTGGTGTTCAGGCGCGGACAGTAAAGCGGATTGCCGCTCGCCCGATCCGTGAATTCAGCAGGAACATGCGGATTCGTGAACCAGTCCCAATACGGCAGCGTGAAGCCAACGTCGCCAGAAACGAGCCTGATTTGCCGTTCGAGGTAGTACAAATAACCGCGATGCCACCCCAAAAAATATGGCTGCTTGTGCGGGCAATAATTCGCGTGAACGTTGGTCCAGTATTGCCACGAATTCGGGTCAGCTGCATTGGTGTTCGCAAGCATGGTTCGAACGGCATTGAGAAACGACGGGTAATGCGGTGTCGTTTTGAACGTCTGCCATTCGACGCGTATGACGTTCGTTGTGGCAGCGCGTACGTGAAAAGGTAAGGTAGCCCACGTGATGGCTGATGCAGCCCCGCCTAGAAACGCTCTCCGATTGATTCGATATGACATGATTCCTTCTCCTGTTCTGGGGCGTTAGAGGCGTGCGTATCGTGATACGTGCATGGGAACGATGTTCCGGGCGCCTTTGTACCGCCGCTTCAGGTGAGAGCGTGACGCCGCCTCGGGTACATCGTGGCTCGACGCAAATTCCAGAATTGGGATCGAATTAACGAAGTACGTGCTGAACGGACTTGGACAGAAGCCTTTCGATGTCATCCTACTAGATAGACGCCGAATGCTTAAACGTCTTAACTTAGTGAATTGGCGACAGCGTGGCCGAAAGAGCTGACAACAGTCGCAGACAGGACGCGTGACCGCACTCTGATGCCGTGGCGCGACTGCGGCTTGGGATCTGCTTGGGCGTGGCTTAGCCCGAATGTGCATCTAGCCGGAACGTCCGCTTCTGGGTGGGATTCGGCCGCTTCCAGCGGTCGCGATTACGCCGATCCATGACGAGTTGTAGGCGAGGTCGATCTGCGCGCGGCCGGAACAGCGCAGCATGTGTGCCCCTAGCGCCGCGGTACGGCACTGTTCAATAGCTGACATGACCTGCAGCTGCCCCAAGCTCAGGCGTACCGTCTGCGACGACGGGGTTGAGGTGCACTCACACGCACAATGCCTGTCGCCCGGTTGCAAAGGTTACCGGCAGCAGCGGTTTGATCGCGCCCTTCATTCGTTGTCGACAGTACTGACGAAGCGCTTCGGCGAGCACATCTGGCGTAGCAATTCCGTCAGGCGCAGGAACGGCGAACGCCGCAGCCTCGCAAGTTGTTGCCTCGCTTCTCCTAAAGCCGTTCGCGTTGCTGTGAGTTCGCCTGCCAGCACGGTGTCAAACCCAGCACCATCGATCAGCGCGATATCCACGATACGTGTGGCCCGATGGAGGGGCACCTGCGTCTGCGGCCAGTTCGCCTGCGCACCGAAGGCCAATACCTGCGTGGCCTGTGCAAGTTTGCTCGCCCAAAACGAAAATGTATCGGGATGAATGGCACCACTACGCACCATCTCCTTTCCGAGATCCATGGCATCAAGGTGGATCTTTAATCCTTCCGACGCGCCGAATCCGCAGTGACGGTCGTCTCCACTCGCCTGACGCGCGGTTCCGAACGATGGCTCCAGCCCCGTAAAATCGGCTATCCAGCGTTCAGCGGCTTGCGTATAGGTGGGCGATCGGGCTGCGAGGTCGCAATCAAAGATCGCATGTGCGTGGGTTGCCGCATGCCGTAACGTTAGGAGCCAATGTACAAGAAATGCGCGGTACGCCGAGGCGGGGGCAATGGTCTTCACATATGGCTTGAAGAAATCCAGATATGCTCCGAATGTTTCTTCCCCATCCCTTCGAGATACCTCTGGCAGATCGATATGTAGCGCGTCGAGCGTCCGGTCTACCACCGGCGTATGCCTGTTCAATGCCAGAACGGCAAACGGGACAGCCACAAAATGTGGGTTTCCGTGCGTGGCGAGCAGATCCCAGCAGGACAGCCACTGAGAAATAGGGTTTTTCTCGACCACGATATGCACGGCGTCCGGGAAAGTACTGCGGAACCACTGAAGTCGCCCTAGCGATCGACAGAACTTGAAGACTGGCACGCCGCCACGCTCATGCGCGGCGCCTATCAGTTCGCGTAGATAGGCCTCAAGCCGGTCAGCGCCGTCTGGAGTTTGGCCCGTGAAGCAATCGATGGAAAAACGCTCCTCGTAGCCAGGGATGCCGCGTCCATCAGGTCCAAGCAGTTGAGCGAATTCTGCGAAATACGGTTTCTCCAGTTTCGGATGGCCCGAATGCCAGCTATCTGCCGTACTCGTAGCCAGCTTTGCCGAGTCGATTGTCGACAGCATTTCGTGCGACGGTTCGTAGTACGCGGTGACTTCACTGAGGTTGCGAAAACACGACCATAGCCATGTGCCCGCAGTTCTGTATCCGGCATGCAAAAAGACTGCTTTGGCTTCTGACATCATCGTGCGTAAAGTGGGTTGAATTCGGGTAATCGCTGGTGGACTTTCGCGCCAGCTGTGTCCGTGTCATAAGACTTGAGCAGCAACGGGGGGCCCCGCGGGTTCAGAACGACAAAGTCACCTTATAACTGACTTGAACCTTGTTTCGCTGAGTTGCAGTCATCTCGAACCAGACGCTGAAACGCTGACAATACACGCGCGCACGTGAGTGTTTGACGCCAGAATTTTTCCTTGAGTCGTGCGGTTGGAACCCATTGCCAAGGCAAAACGACTTTGACTGTTCCCCATGCCGGGCGCCAGCGTTCGGATACGCGACGCCGTCGAAACAGGCTGATGGTGGGAATACTGAGATTTGATGCAAGATGTCCGATGCCGGAGTCATTTCCGATAAACCAGCCGGATTCATATAACCAGCATGCCAGCTCGTGCGGGGTGCTAAATTCTGGAGCAGGGATGTCCCAACTTTCCAGTTCGCACCAGCGTCCGCGTTCGTGCGGTGCAATCACGAAGTGGACGTCGTAGCCGCGTTGACGCAAACTGCGGGCTAACTTCATGAATCGTCCCGACAGCCAGCGCTTGTCCTCGGTGCTGGCTTCGGGGTGAATCGCGACACGGCGAATGTATTGGCGATGTCGTAATGCTGGCGGCGGCGTGATCCCATTGTGTAAGCCGACATTCGATAGCCCGAGCTCATCACGGCAGAAGTCGGCAAAGCGTTCCGCCATACAACCTGAGCGGTCCACGAGGCACACCTTCTCCAGATCGAGGACACAAGGGTGGACTTCCGTCAGGCGCGGCATCGGCTGATGCCGATGCATTTGCAGAACAGTGTCGTACGGCGCTAGCAATGCCGTAGTTTCCGCCTGGTCCGGCAACGGTTGAATTGTGACATTGGGGAACCAATGCCGCAATTCATGAGCCTGGCGCCCGAACACCGTGACATCAATTCCGTTTCCTAGAAGATTTTGCGCGATGACCATCAACACCAAGGTGTCGCCAATTGCATTCGACATGACCATGGCGACGCGTCCCGGTCCGTCTCCGGGAATGCCGGGAAAGGATCGTGTATTCATGCGAAGTTGGCGCGTAGTTGCTCGAACGCCTGGGTCACTTTGCCGACGGACAGCAGGTATTTCCAGTAGCGCTCTTTCAGACGTCCGGTAGGCAGGTAAGCACCGCCGATCAACACCCGTCCGGTACCCCAGCCGGGACGCCACGTGCGCGCGATACCACGGCGCATGAACAACGAAAGAGTTGGAATTTGCAGACTTGATGCCAGGTGGCCGATTCCCGAATCGTTACCGATGAACCAACCGGACTCGAAAAGCCACGCGGCGACCTGATCAAGCGAAGAGAGATCAGGCAGAGTGATGCCGAAATGCTCGACGTGCTTCCAGTCCGCGCGCTCTTGCGGCGCGACCACAAACTGCGGGCTGAAACCCTGGCGGCGCAGTTCCACTGCCAGTCGAATGAAGCGTGATGCCAGCCAGCGTTTGTCCGCAGTGCTTGCGGTCGGATGGATGGCGACGCGAAGCGGATATTTGCGGTGTTGAAGTCCTGGCGGCGGCACGATGCCGTTACTCTTTTCTGTATTCGACAAACCGAGCTCGCCGCGACAGAACAGTGCGAGTCTATCTGCCATCGATTCTGAGGAACGGGCGCGACAGATATGGTCGAGCCGGATTACTCCCGGATGCAAGCGATCCAGCCCGTTAAACGGTCTGTTGCTGTGCATCTGAATGACCGTATCGAAGCCATGCAGTTTCTCCGCAAGATGCTCTTCGCCCAACTCGGCTTGAATATTGATATCTGGAAACCAATTGCGCAGAGCATGTGTATGTTGGCCAAACACGGTGGCCGCAATGCGGTTTTTCTGAAGGTTGTGCGCAATCGTCATCATCAACAGTGAGTCGCCAACTGCTGGTGAAAGAATCAGGGCTACACGAGATACTGGCCGGATTGCCTGCCGCATAGATGCATCCCATTGGCGCACTTCCAACAGTTGGCGAAGCGCTTGCCAAGTCATGAATGAGTACCGCTCGGTGAATTGGCCACAGTTTATATTTAGAACACGTTACTTGAATTACAACGGCCATTACCGAGGCTTACGCTTGCCGTGTTAAGTCTCGCCGTGACTGTGCTTTTGGCCGGTCTCTCTTTCGCAAGGACTCTGCCGATCACCTTGCCGAGGCTGCCAGTGCCGGTGGTTAGTCACCGGCGCACCGAGGCTTCGCAGGAAGGAGGTAAAGGTTTGGTCAGGATGAATCGCGCCCGGAATCGTGGAGGCCGGTGGGTTTAAGTTAGTGCAGGCACGCCAAAGGCATTTCTGAGTTGCCTGTAGTAGTTTTTATATGGACGTCTCCCATTTGAGCAAGCTCTCTGGTGCGTAGACGGACAGGATGGGTTGCAGCTGTATATCCGTACATTCGGCTTTTGATGTGCCTGCCATCAGCACGAGCCATCATGGAAGTTTGCGCGCTTGCTCCTCATCAGCCGCTTGGCTTCGTACCGCAGCGGCCGGATATATCAGGATCTGCAAGCGCCGGTCCGACCGGTTCGCCATGCTTGCCGCTTCTTGCGCAATCGTGAAGGGAGTGAGGGTGCGTCTGCGCGCTACAGGAAGCGCTATGCCAACTTGAAGCATTCATTGCTTGTCAATACTGCCCACGCTATTCGCGCCGTCCTGTTCGCGAGAGGGATTGCCGCGACGCTCACATGACGGCGCTGCATCACCGCCTTGATCCAGCGACTGTGCCGGTCATCGCGACGACCGGCGAAGCGCATCACCGCACGCGCTCCCTGTACCAGCAGCGTGCGAAGATAAGTGTCGCCATGTTTCGTGATGCCGCTCAGCTTGGACTTGCCACCGCTTGATCGCTGTTTTGGCGTGGGACCCAACCACGCTGCGAACTGACGTCCATTCTTGAACTGCAGCGGATCTCCGACGCCGCTGAACAATGCGGTCGCGACGAGTGGTCCGATGCCGGGAACTGTAGCAAGACGTTGCAGCTTTCGTTGCGTTTGAATATCTCGGCAATCTCGGACGCAAGATCGCCGATCCATCGCTGCAAGGCCGTCAACTGTTCGAGGTTTCACCAACCACTTCGCCGCTACTCACATCGTGCTCGTGCGGCGGAATTGCGCCGGCCGGAGAGCGGCCGAAGGCGTTTGCTGCGAACGCTATTCGGAAACGTTCAGCCGCTCGTTTTCGTCGGCTACTGTATCCACGAGGCCGCGCCGGCTTTGTCCGTTTGCACGAGAGGTCGAATGAATTGGGCGTGTAATAACACCACCTCGCGTCCGAGCGCGCGAATCTTGCGCCCCCACGAGTGCGCCCGGCAGGGATGGTGAAGTCCATTGCATCTCGACCCGTTCCAGCCATTGAAGATTCCAGAAAGCAGACTGCTGCTTATCTACTTTGCGGACCTCGTCGAGGAGCGGTGGGCCGAGGCGTTCCGTCAATGAAGTTTCGGTCGATCGGATTTGTAAGCATTGAAGAGAACGTTTGGAATAGGGAACCCGTAGCGCAGAAGACCGGGCCGATCTCTGCCTCGTGCAACCGGCATCCGAGATCGGAACCATTGGAAGGCTGCGATCGGCTTTACGCGACTATCTTAGGACCCCAACTTGCCGCGCAACATCAAATCGACGCACCGGCTCGTCTGGGGTTGCTCGGCTTTGGGGCGACACCGCGTAGGCGACATCGCCGTCAACACCTTCTGGAAGCCTGCGCGCACGGCCAAGTCGTTAAGCGGCAGTGTGCCTTCGGCGAGCATCGAACGGACGGATTCAAGCCGTTGGTTCGTCAGTTAGAAATGCGGTGAGCGGCCCGTCGCCTGTTTGAAAGCTCGCGCGAAATGCGAAGCGCTCATATGCAACAGCGTCGCCAGTTCATCCACTGATTGGCTCGGAGAGGTGTTCCTGGATGTACCGACGGATCGTCTTCAGCGTTCGTTGTGAGAGCGCCGTGCGATGAACCGGTGCACCCACGCGACGCCCATAGGGGCACACCAGGTGAAGCGCAATGACATCGGCAAAAGCATCAAGACAGCTCAGGTCAGGGATCCGCTAACGACAAAGCGGTGCGAGTGTGTCCGCGAGTTCGCATAAAAACGGATCACAGGCTGAGAACCAATGTGGCACGTCCCGCTGAGCCGTGCCGAAAGCTTTGCGCGAAGCAGCCCTGACGGTGCGCAAGGCGAGCGCGATCGTGAGACCATGCGTCTCGAAGCCGGGACTGAACGTGACGCGGGCTTGGGTTGGGACAACCGCGATAAACGGTGCGCGGACGCTGAGACTTCGGTCGCCCTGCGATACACCGCGCGAGCCGGCGCGCTCGTGACGCGGCGTAGTGGCCGTCATGTCAGCCTGGTTTCCTGCGAATAGTGTTGCTGCGAATTCTTGATGACAGGTCAAGGATACCGTTGGATAAAACCGCGGCGTCTCACCGCGCAAGAATTGCTCGGTATGTCGGTATGGGAACGAGCTTGCCTATACCGGTTTTTTATCACGCGCCGCGCCGAGCCGACCTAAGCTGCAACTAGTACTGGCAGTGATCACGCGCCAGGTTCAAGGCTCGATCGCACTGACAAGGTGCGCTCGCTGCGCCTTTGCGTGCTCTATCCGCCGCATGGCCTCGCGGCCGGAAGCCTCGTCGAAGATGTAGAAGCGTTCAGCGCTCGAGCATCGATGTGTCCGGATGTTGTTTGTGCGCTGACGCTTTCGCTGTTGCATGCGCAATGGCGTCGATACTGATACCGCGCACGCGCCAGCAATCTCTTCTATATCAAAGGGAAGATCATGAAATCGAATCTGGTTGCATGGCTGGTCGCATCATCGCTCGGTCTTGCTTCGATGGAGACGCACGCCCAGGTCGCCGGTGCACAGCCGCTCGGCATTAGCGTCGAGGAATCGCAAGCGATAGTGGCGGGCTGGAGTATCAGAAAGTCGATCATGGACAAGCCCGTGGTCAACGAGAAGGGCGAGCGGGTCGGCGTCATTCACGACATCATCGTGGCGCCTGACCGCTCCGTGTCGTTCGCGATCATCGCGGCGAACCAGTTTCTGGGCGTATCACATCACGATGTCGCCATCCCCGTCGAGCAACTCGATTTTGCCGATGGCAAACTGGTGCTGGCCGGTGCAACGAAGGCTGCAATCAAGGCGCTGCCGGCATTTCAATATGCGAAGGTAAGCGCTACACCGAAAGCCCGAGCGAATTTCGAAGGCCATCACTGACGCTCGCCGGTCGCCGAGTCGCTTCGCGCGGGGGCCACAGTTTCCTCTGATAAAAACGCATCCCTGGAGCAATCGCGCGCACGGCAGAAATAGGGAAAACAACGACAGGACCGCTGGATACGATCATCCCGTGGTAGTCCACGGTAGAGGTTCGTCGTTTTTTTCACAGTTAACACAGGAAGGCGCACGCACATGGTCAAGATATACGGACGCAGATGCACGCCAGCAGGTTACGCAATCCGCGACTTCCTTCATCGCAGCGACATTCCGTTCGAATGGATGGAACTGACGAGCGATGCCGAAGCCGCGTCTCTTGCGAAGGTCCAGCATCTGTCCGATCCCCGTTTGCCGATCTGCGTCTTTCACGATGGGACGCGGCTTGAATGCCCAACCATCCGGCAAATCACGGAAAAGCTTGGCTGGTTCAAGAGCCCGTCCCGAGCCGAATACGACCTCGCAATTTACGGTGCGGGGCCCGCCGGGCTGAGCGCCGCGGTATATGGCGCATCGGAAGGACTTGGCACCGTACTCGTGGAGCGCTGGACGCTCGGCGGACAGGCCGGGAGCAGCTCGAAGATCGAAAACTACCTGGGCTTTCCCGATGGAATCGGTGGCTGGGAACTGGCCGAACGGGCGCGCGATCAGGCGATCAAGTTCGGCGCGGAAATTCTGCTCGCGCGAGCCGGAACACGCGCCGAATTTCCACCCGGTAAAGGCGTGGTTTATCTCGAGGACGGTACGCGCATCACCGCGCGCACGTCAATCTGCGCAACCGGCGTCGCGTACCGCAACCTCGGCCTGCCTGGCGAAGAGCGCTTCTTCGGCGCCGGAGTCTATTACGGCGCAGGGGCGAGCGAAGCGACACTCCTGCATGGAGAAGACGTGTACGTTGTTGGCGGCGGCAACTCGGCGGGGCAAGCGGCAATGTACTTCACGCAATCCGCGAGAAGCGTGTACGTCGTCGTACGCGGTCGGTCGCTGAAAAGCACGCTGTCGAAATATCTGCTGGATCGCGTCCTGTCGTCGCCGAAGATCGAGGTGAAAACGTGCACCGAAGTGGTCGCGCTCGAGGGGGATCAGACGCTGCAGGAGATCACGCTGTCCGACGTCCGCACCGGGCAGCGGCAAAGCGCGAAGACACACTGGCTCTTCGTCTGTATCGGAGGCCGGCCGCAGACGGAGTGGGCCGAGGACGTCGGCATCGTGCGCGACGAAGGAGGCTACCTCGTGACCGGCCCCGACCTGCGCGATTTTCCATGTGACAGGCGCTGGCCTCTCGAACGCGCCCCACTCCACCTCGAAACCAGCATGCCGGGCGTGTTCGCCGCGGGCGACGTACGCCACGCGTCGATCAAGCGCGTGGCATCAGCGGTAGGCGAAGGCGCAATGGCCGTTGCGCTCGTCCATCGGTATCTGAACAGCAGTTGAAAGTCGCCTGGCGGCGCGCGGGGGCGTTTCAGGATCGACGCTCGCACAGCGAAGGGAGGTATCAAATGTCCGGGAACTGCACCCACCTGTATCAGGCTCGCGTGCTGCAGACCGACAAGACGTATTGCGAAGACTGCATGAAACGCGGCGATTCGTGGGTTCATTTGCGGCTTTGCCTCACGTGCGGATATGTCGGCTGTTGCGATTCCTCGCCTAACCGCCATGCGAGCGGACACTACCTGGCCACAGGCCATCCGCTCGTGCGTTCAATCGAACCGGGCGAGAACTGGATCTGGTGCTATCGCGACGAAGTCATGGCGGGCGTCGTTCAGGCGTAACGCGCAGCGACAGACCGCGGGCGCCACACCTGGCGTGTCCATCGCTCGCTCGAACGAGTTGGCTGCATCGGGCAGGTCTCACTCAAAGACTCTGCAGATGCACCTGGATTTCGCGCGCGTCGAGGGCCGAGAGATCTTCGTTGATCTCATCGAAAATCATTTGATGCGTCTGCCCGCTCAGACGCTCGCGCAGCATCCCGAGAAACTTGGGCTCCACGGCCAATCGCAATCGCTCATACCGCTGATGGACCCGGCCCTGTTCGAGATAGTCGGCGACGGTCTTCGCGAATTTTTCGCGATCGTTCTCGCTCAGCGCCGATCCATTCGGGACGATGTTGACGAGGTCTTCGATTTCCCGCAAATCCAGTTTGAGTCCCGGAGTCTCGAAGATTCGTGCGCGGCTGCCGTCGGCAACGACAACCCAGGTAGTGACAGCCATGGTGCGCCTCTCAGCGTGATCGGCCGCTGGCTCGGCGGACATCGCAATCGTCGAGTGACACGAGCGAGCCCGCCGCTCAACGACAGTCTATCTCCAACGTCCATCGATGACGGACCTTGGCGTGTCTCCGCGCTCCTGCGCAAGCGACGGATAGTCGGTATATCCGCGTTCGCCGCCTCCATAAAACGTGGACGGATCCGGCGCATTGAGCGGTGCGCGCGACCGGAAGCGTTCCGGCAGGTCGGGATTGGCGATGAACAAGCGTCCGAACGCGATCAGGTCCGCTTTGCCGTCTTCGAGCCAGCTTTCCGCACTGCTGCCATCGAACCCGCCAGCGACCATCAGGACACCACGATAAGTGCGGCGTATCATCGCGTTCATGCGTGTCGCGCGCTCCGCGAAAGCGACATCGTCAGCGGTCGCCGCCAGCGCGGGATTGACGATGTGCAAATAAGCGAGCCCGTATCCAGAGAGCTTCTCGATGACGTAAGAGAAGGTTTCCTCGGGATAGTCGTCATGCATGTCGTTGAAGGTGCCAAGAGGTGAGAGCCGTACGCCGACCTTTTCCGGGCCCCACACTTCGCAAACCGCTTCGATGACCTCGAACAGCAGCCTGGCCCGGCGCTCGCTCGAACCGCCGTAGGTGTCCGTGCGGCGGTTCGTGCCGGACAACAGAAACTGGTCGAGCAGATATCCATTCGCTCCGTGCACTTCGACGCCGTCCATACCGGCAGCCTTGGCGTTGCGGGCACCCCTGAAGTACTGGCGCACGAGATACGGCATCTCTTCGACCTGCAGCGCGCGTGGCGTGACGCAGGGCGCGAGGACCCCTTCGCCGCGCTCGTTCTCGATGAACGCCTCCGCTTGCGGCCGGACTGCGGACGGCGCAACAGGGAGCATTTCATCGGGCTGCAAGGAGGGGTGCGATATGCGCCCGACGTGCCAGAGCTGCATGAACATCAACCCGCCTGCCTCGTGCACGGCGTCCGCCACGAGCCGCCACCCTTCGATCTGCTCGCGACTATGAATCCCGGGCGTCCACGCATAGCCCTGCCCTTGCATCGAGACCTGGGTCGCCTCGCTGATGACGAGCGCGGCCGATGCGCGCTGCGCGTAATAGCAGGCGTTGAGCTGAGATGGTATGTTGCCTGGGCGGCTCGCGCGCGAGCGCGTCAGCGGCGCCATCACGACACGATGACGCAGGTCGTACGGTCCGACCTTGACGGGTTCGAAGAGCTTGCGCAGCGGGATCGGCTCGTGTTGCCCGGTTTGCGCGGGCGCGATTTCCGTATCTGGCATAAATTCACTCCTTGCGTTTTTGACTCAGCCCGGACAGTGTTGCCATAGACGCTTCGAGGCATCGGCGCCAGATCAGATCGCCACAACCTCGCTCTCAGCGCAGTCTAGCCATGGCCGGCTCGCGTTTCTTTCCGGTTTCTGCTCAGATATGTCGCGATCCTGCGGTTACCCACCCCATCGCGCGACTGGGGACGGACCGCACCGGTATAGAGACCTGGACCCAAGTGACATCCAGATTCCGCACGAAACAGTGGGTGACTGCTGTTGTCGCATGCGATCAGCCAAAATGGACCTGAGCAGTTTTTATCCGCAGATCAGGCGTCATCTCGTAGCCCGATGACGAACCACCCGGGTCTGCATCAGTTGTCCCTGAACCTGTGTAAATGGCCGTGTTGGTCGAACGTTGCGGCGTCAGTCCGGCAGAACGAACTCGGTGCGCATGTCTTCGACGATTCGTCGGACCTCGCGGGTAAAGTCGGTGCCCTCCTTGTTGAGCGGCACCATATTCCAGTTCCTGCCGGCGGCGTCGGGCGGGTGCCGCTCGGGCAGCGGTATGCGCACACGCAATGCTTCCGGCAAGTCCGCACTGATTTTTGCCACGCGGCTTTCTGTTTCATCACGAATCTGTTCGGCAGAGCAAACGGTCTTCGGCATGGGAGCTCTCCATCGCGACGGCCGCCTGGCTTTGTGTTCAAGCGCCAACGGCCAGCTCTTTCAGTCTAGTTCGTATTGTCGGGATGTTTGCGCCGAATGCTTGCCCCGTTGCGCACGATTTCCTCGCCTTCAGCTACCATGTCGCGCAGTTCTTCTATCATGTCTACTGTGGTTTGCAGGATTATCGTCGACGAGTCGGCATTTGCCCCCGACGTCGCGCTGGCCGTCGAGGCCAACCGTGCGCTCGGCCAGGTGCTAGCGAAGATACGACGACTCCGTTTGCGAAAATCGCTGACTATTCGGTCATGTTGAAGGAGCAAAACGCATGTTCGGCCTGACGGTGCTCGACCTCGCCCGTTTTCAGTTTGGGTTCACGATATCCTTTCACATCCTGTTCCCTGCCATTACGATCGGCATGGCCAGCTATCTGGCCGTCCTTGAAGCGTGCTGGCTGCGCACCCGCCAGAACGTCTATCGCGATCTCTATCACTTTTGGCTGAAAATCTTCGCTGTCAATTTCGGCATGGGCGTCGTGTCGGGGATCGTGATGGCCTACCAGTTCGGCACTAACTGGTCTCGTTTCGCGCAGTTTGCCGGGGGCGTGACTGGGCCTTTGCTGACCTATGAAGTGCTCACCGCGTTCTTCCTTGAAGCGGGCTTTCTCGGCGTCATGCTGTTTGGATGGAACAAGGTTGGCCCCGCGCTCCACTTCCTGGCAACTCTGCTGGTCGCGATCGGTACGCTGATCTCGGCGACGTGGATACTCGCGTCCAATAGCTGGATGCAGACGCCACAGGGATACGAGATCGTCAACGGTCGCATCGTGCCGGTGCGCTGGCTCGAAGTCATCTTCAATCCGTCGTTTCCGTACCGCCTCGTTCACATGAGTCTGGCGGCGTTTCTCGCGACCGCCCTCTTCGTGGCCGGGTCGGCGGCATGGCATCTGCTGCATGGCAATGACAACGCTGCGATCCGCAAAATGCTGTCGATGGCGATGTGGATGGTGCTGGTGGTGGCGCCAATCCAGGCGGTCGTCGGCGATGCGCACGGCCTGAACACGCTGGAGCATCAGCCCGCAAAGATTGCCGCGATGGAGGGACATTGGGAGAATCATGGCAATGAAGCGGTGCCGTTGATTCTATTCGGCTGGCCTGACATGCAGCGAGAACAGACACGCTTCGCCGTCGAGATTCCTCACCTGGGCAGTCTGATTCTCACGCACAGCTGGACCAGGCAGTTCAAAGGCCTCAAGGATTTTGCTCCCGAGGATCGGCCCAATTCGACGATCATCTTCTGGACGTTCCGCGCCATGGTGGGACTGGGCACGCTGATGATCATGCTCGGTCTGTGGAGCCTGCTGCTGCGCCGTCGCGAGCGGCTGCACCGTACTCGCCCGTTCCTGCGCGCAACACTGCTCATGGGTCCGATGGGCCTGGTCGCGCTTCTTGCCGGCTGGCTGACAACGGAAATTGGCAGGCAGCCGTGGGTCGTCTACGGCCTGCAACGCACCGCCGAAGCGACCTCGCCAGGCGGCATGCCGCAACTAGCGCTATCGGCCGCGTTATTCGTCGTGTCGTATTTCTTCGTGTTCGGCGTTGGCATCGCCTACATTCTGCGCCTTGTGCGAAAGGGACCGTCGCAGTACCTCGAAGAAGGGCTACCGTCAGGCGGCCCGGGGCAGGAGCGTACGCCGGCACGACCGCTGTCGGCTGTCGGCGACGAGTCAGCAGGTACCACGCTGCGTGAAAATTCAAGGAGCCGGCGATAATGGGCATCGACATCTCGCTGATCTGGGCCGCGATCATTTTTTTGGGCGTGATGATGTACGTCATCATGGACGGCTTCGATCTGGGCATCGGGCTGCTCTTTGTGTTTATCTCGCCGCGCGCCGAACGCGACGTGATGATGAACACCGTCGCGCCGGTGTGGGACGGCAACGAAACATGGCTGGTGCTGGGCGGCGCAGGCTTGCTAGCTGCATTCCCTACAGCGTATTCGATCCTGCTCAGCGCGCTGTACCTGCCGTTGATATTCATGCTGCTCGGGCTCATTTTCCGCGGGGTCGCTTTCGAGTTTCGTTTCAAGGCGACCGACCGGGAGCGCCCCATGTGGGATGCCGCGTTCATCGGGGGCTCGCTTGTCGCGTCGTTCTTCCAGGGCGTATCGCTCGGCGCGTACATCGACGGCGTGCGTGTCAGCGGCGACGCGTTCGCCGGCGGCCCACTCGACTGGCTGCGGCCGTTTCCGGTGTTCTGCGGTATCGGCGTGCTTGCCGCGTACGCGCTGCTCGGCGCGACGTGGCTTGTCATGAAGACGGACGGCAAACTGCAGCAGGCTATGATCCATCTCGCGGGACGGCTCGTCTGGATGTTGCTCGTCGCGATCGTCGTCGTCAGCATCTGGACGCCGCTCTCGCAACCGCACATCGCTCAGCGGTGGTTCACGCTGCCCAATCTGCTCTGGTTCTGTCCAGTGCCGCTACTCGTTGCCCTGTGCGTGTATGCGCTGCGACGTTCGCTGCGACACGAACCTGACATGGGACCGTTTCTCTATGCACTGGCGTTGATCTTTCTCGGCTACAGCGGTCTGGCGATCAGTATCTGGCCGAACATCGTGCCGCCGGGCATCTCGATCTGGGACGCAGCTGGGCCGTTGCAAAGTCAGATGTTTACGCTGGTCGGCGCACTGTTCATCATTCCATTCATCCTTGTCTATACCACGTGGTCGTACTATGTGTTTCGCGGCAAGGTGCGACCGGGCGAGCACTATCATTGATGACAAGACAACACGGCGCATTGCGTGTCTGGAGCAAGCGCGTTGCGTGGCTCATCGCAATCTGGGCGGCGAGCGTCGCCGCGCTCGGTATCGTCGCGAGCGTGCTGCACATCGCAATGCACGCGACAGGACTGAGCCACTGAATCGCCAGCGCACCGCGCGACGTCTGAGCTGCCGCGCATGCCCGCTGTCAATGCCCTGGGCTACGATGGGTCCGTACCAGCGAGGCATTACCGCTCAAGCCAGCAATATCGCTGCTGATGATGCGCTTTTCGACGGGCGCATGCCGACCGTGAGTCCAGGGATTTCATGTTGAACGGCCGCTGTTGGGCAACGACCGACCGTGGGTGCGCCGGCGGTGAAAGTCCCTTCCTGGCCGACTCCCGGAATCGAGCGGCTCCGTGTCGGTCAGTTGCAATGCGTGGCCGACTTTCC
Source organism: Paraburkholderia sp. SG-MS1 (assembly GCF_012275575.1). GTDB lineage: Bacteria > Pseudomonadota > Gammaproteobacteria > Burkholderiales > Burkholderiaceae > Paraburkholderia. The sequence goes on from NZ_NPIH01000232.1 coordinate 33,599, forward strand.
GTAGCCGACGGCAGGCAGGCCTCCAACTTGCAAAACCGCGATGGCCGCCAGCGGAATCACGACGGACATTTCATCGTCGTAGCGTGCGGCAGGCAGCCGTCAAAACAGCTCCCAAAGGCGTCGCACGGACCCTCAATCGTCGCGACCATCGTCTCGATCGTCGTCGAGGTGGTAACGTCGGTCGTCCCGACAATCCCAGCGGTGATGGCCAGGAAGTCCATCAATCTTGCGGATCCGAACGCCATCGGCGACATACAGAGCACCGTCACGCCCGAACGCAAGCCCTGCTGGCTGCATCAGCATTGCCTGAACGGCCAGACCTCCGTCACCGGCGTATCCCGCCGTACCTGTCCCAGCGATCGTCTCGATGACTCCTGTCTCCCTGTCCACCTGCCGAACGCGGTAATTGGCGCTATCGCTAATGGTCAGGTTACCTGCGCAATCGGCCGCAATATGCGAGGGATAGTTGAGGAGCGCCTGCGTCGCAGGCTGGCCGTCGCCGTTGTAGCCCGCCTGAAAAGCAACGCCCGTCGTGCCGGGATAGACACCCGCCACGGTCGTGAACGTCTGACGCCGTGTGTCCAATTCCCGAACGGTGCTTAGAACAGAGTCGGCAAAGAACATGTCATTCTGCCGGTTGAACGCCGTAGTGATGTAATACAGGAAGCCGGCTGCCACCGCTGGCCCGCTGGCCGGACCCGCTCCATTTATGCCGCCGCCCACTACAGTCGTGATGATGCCGGTGCGACGATCGACGCGGCGAATGCGGTCGTTGCCAGAATCGCTGATGACTAGGTTCCCGTGGCGATCGAAGGCGATGTCCGTCGCGTTGATCAATGCACCACTTGCCGGCCCGCCATCCCCGGAAAATCCGCGTTCACTCCCGCCGACTACCGTGTGCATCGTTAGCGTCTGACGATCGACGCGCCAGATCCGGCTGGTCGATCCATAATCGGCGATATAGACATCGCCATGCGGTCCCACTGCGACCCCTGTCGGATAGCCGAGATTTGTCGCTGTCGCCTTCAATCCTTCGCCGTTATAGGCGGTTAGACCGGTACCCGCGTAGGTCGTGATGATGCCTGTCGCGTGATCGATGCGCCGGACCACGTGGTTCACGGGCTCGGCGATAAAAAGGTTTCCGTCGTGGTCGAGAGAAAGTCCATCGGGAGCGAGGAGCGCTGACGTCGCCAACCCTCCGTCACCGGCATACCCTTGCACTCCGGTACCGGCCACCGTGACTATTGTTTGTGATTGAGCCGCTGCCGCAAGAGGCACGACCACAAGAATGATCCGGGCAGACTTGAAAAGGCGCGCGCAAACGGAGCGTTTCATCGCTGAACTCCCGAAGTTATCCCGCTCAAACGGCTCTCACGACATCATCGAAGCTATGTTGAGTGTGACCCGTTTTCCGCGAGGCGTTCACCATCTACTGAGCAAGCTGCCAGCGCAGCACCGAATGCGAGATTTCGGCGAGCATGTGTCATATCCCGTTAGGCCCAAAGTCATACGTGGGACCAAAGCGGATGGATTTGCTCATCTGCGCGGAGGTCAGGTTTTAGCAAACGACTGCTCAACACTGCCGTAAAGATTCACCACCGCTAACGCCGCAGCGGCTGTATTGGTCGCGCAGACCGCACCCGTCGCACGACCCGGTGATCGCCTGTGCGTTTTGACCGCCGAGCCCGCCGGCATATCCAGCAGCCCCCGCCACGTGCCCGTTGCGAGAGACTGGCTGATTGCTTCCGCGTTGAAGCCAACGAGCCCACCTACGGAGCCGACCCGCAGAGCCGGCGGAAAGGCGCTGCTCGCAGCGTGTGAAGAATAGCTGTTGAAGTCGCGGACGCATGCCGAAACCTCTGCGTTTTCCGCCTTCCTATCGTACCGTTGTGTCCGCTTACCGTGTGGCGGCACGCGTGACGCGCATGCCGCTTCTATTGTGTTGCATCCACCGGTTAAGTCCGCAACCCATTGCCGAACTTCGGACGATGCTGGGCGAATGTCTGCTTCACAACCCGGAACCCGGTCGAGGTCGTCTGCGGGTAAGCGGCCATCACCGTTTCTTTTCGCGACTCGTCGTCGATTGCGACGGCTGATCGATTGAGCCCGGAAGGATGCCGGATTGCATTAGAAACGCGTACGCATTCCGAGTGTGCCGACGACCTGATTCGCAGTGGACGACGCAGCCCCCGCGGTCTTTATGAACGCAACGTAGTTTTTGCCCGTGACGTGTTGATACATCGCTTCGGCGTAGACGTCGGTTCGCTTCGAAAATGAGTACACGGTCTGGAGATCCAGTTGGTTCCACTTCGGATCGGCACCGTAAGTGCGAGCGTTGTCCACGTGACCTTTCGTGTAGGTGTACGCGAGGGCGACACTAACGCCTGATGTCAGCATGTACTTGCCGTTCACCTCGAAGTTGTGGAATGAAACATTCCCGCCACTCGATCCAAACGAGCCCGAACCGTCGAGCTGGCTATGCGTGTAAACGAAGCCGACCACAGCCGGTCCGAGTCGGTAGTTCAAACCGCCGCCGAACGTACGCTGTCGTTCCGCGCCAAGCGAGAAGCCGCCCTGGCCGTTGAGGGAGGATTCCTTGACATCGATCGCCCCGGCGCCGCTCCCCGTGCCACTCCTGGAACCGTCGATCTGCAGGTAGGCGAGTCCCGCACCGAACGGCCCATACGTGTAGCTCGCACCGCCGCTCCATGCGCGGTTCGCGGAGAACGCAGCGCCGTTGGAGAACGCGTACATGGCATTGAACAGCAAGCCGCCATAGTCGTTGCTCGCATACTTCGCGGCGTTGCTGATTCGCACCGAGTGGTTCAGATTGTCGTTGTCGAACGGGTGCGAGAAGCCGGCGGAGCCGGACTTACCTGAAACGGCGGACAACGGCGTAACAGAATCGGTCATCGAATCGTATTGGCGCCCAAGAGTGAGCGTGCCAAAGCGGCCGTCGTTCAGGCCGACGTATGCCTGCCGGCCAAACAGTCTGCCGTTCTGACCAGATTTGCCGGTCTCCACATTGAAGCCGCTTTCGAGAACAAAGATGGCTTTTACTCCGCCGCCAAGGTCTTCCGCGCCGCGCAAGCCGAAGCGGCTTCCATTGACCGTGCCGCTAGTGGCCTGCCACAACGCGCCGTGCGCAGTTCGGCTTGCGGCATTGTTGGTGTACATGACGCCTGCGTCGATCAATCCGTACAGCGTGACCGAGCTCTGCGCCTGGGCCTCCGACGCAACGAGCGCGGCGATCCACGTGCCCGTTACGATGAGGGGCTTCTTCATGTCAACTCCGATCGGATGGTTATAGTGGGAGAGTCGACGGAGTGTAGAAATGCGAGGCGGCGAGATTAATGCGGTGTGACAGAGAAGTCTGTTGCAGCTTTAAGAACAAAGAGCCTCTTTTGAAATGCACTGTCGGCGACCTGTGTGCCGCTCAAAAGCATTGACGCTTTGCGCCGAGCCCAACCGCGTTGCACATTCGTCGCCCGGCCATGCGCGCCGTTTCTCCACATTCGGGAACACTCCTCTCCAGGTGCGACGCTTATTCTCAAGCGCCGGTCTCCCTAGACTGTTCTCACTGATCGACGAACAGGGCTGTTCGTAGCAGAACAAAGCAGGGTCTGGGAGGTAGTTATCATGAAGTCGCTTATTCAAGCCGTCGTCTTTGCCGCCGCTGTTGCAGCGCCGGTTGCCGTGTTCGCTCAGGCGAATCAGGCTCTCACCCGCGCCCAGGTGCGCGCTGAACTTATCGAACTCGAAAAGGCCGGCTATAACCCGGCGCGGGGCGAGGATCCGACCTACCCGGCGGAGATTCAGGCTGCCGAGGCCAAGGTAGCGGCACAGCATGCTGCAACCGGTTTCGGCGGCGCTGTCGGCGGGTCGTCGGATGCCGGACGACCGGCGGTGTCGAAGTCGGATTGGAACGCGATGTACAACCATCCGTGACAGATGACGCTGCTGCGGCGTGGGCGGCGAAGATCGAAGCCGATCATCCGCCGCTTGCGGAAAAGCTGCGGCGGCCGAGTCCGCACTGGATGCTGCAAGAACAACGCCGATCTCGAGTATCGGCTCGAACCGTCGCGACAGTGGGAATGAAGCGTGTGGCTATTGCAGGGTCCTATCGCTCTGGCATGCCGCGACCGGCTTGAGCGAGCCGCCAAGGATTTTCACGATCTGCATCGCCTGTTTGTTGGTTTCGACGGTCAGGCAGCCACAGGAATCGCCCCTGCTCGTCGGTGGCATCTGATCGAATCCGTCCGGGCTCGCGGTCGCACCTGATTCTGAAGTGCCGATAATCTGCCAGGTGCCCTCCCGATCTCGCAAGGTCAGGCTAGACGGCATATCGTTTTCGATCCAACCGCAACGACGTACGGCGGGACCATCCGTAATCGGCACGCCCACTGCCTCCAGTTCCTGCAGGCGCGTGTTGACGCGCTGCAAGGCCTCCTTTTTCGGACGGAGGTAACTTTCGAGCGCTCTGGGCAGGCACGTATGTTTCGAGTAGTCGAAGTATTCCGCATCACGCATGCCGTTGTTTACCGCTTCGCGCTCGCAGGGTCGGGCGAGCAGCATCACGTTGCCATTGTTGATACCTGACTTGCTTGCTGACACAAGGAAACTCTGCAAACTGCTTTTCTGCCGGACCAGCGTCTGAATCTCAAGCTCGCGATAACGTCGCTCGATGAAGTCGCGCCCAGTGCCACTGCATTGCTGTGCGGACGATTGTTGCTGATCGCACCGGACACTGTCGTCGTATGCCTGACGCGCGGCCTGGCGAACGAGATCGGCCTTACAGTAGAGATCCTTCAACGCTCCGCAGTCGGTATCGCTTGCGTGTTGAATCAGAAAGTCGCCAAGCCACGCGGTTGCCGAAGGCGCGCGAGGGGCTGGTATCGCGGGCGGCGGCGCGCTGACGGCTGGCGCCAGCGAAGTGCGGGTTTGCGGAACCGCTGTGTCAGTTGCAGCCTGCGTCGCCGTCGCGGCGGGTGCGCTAGTCTCTTTTGTTGTCGAAGTCGGTTCCGAAGCGGGTGCGGCCGGTGGTCCATCCGCAACGTGTGTTTGATCTTCCGATGCGACAGGGTGCGGGTCGGGACGCGGCGGTGGGGCGTCTTGCGATACCACCGCTGTAGATTTCGAAGAATCGGTCGGCTGCGCGGACTGGCCTGGACCCTTGATAGCGAAGTAGACCACGAGTGCCACGAACAGCGCGAGCAGCACCGCCCCAAGCTTCACGAGGCGCCAGAGCCAACGATATGCGCTTTTGCCTTTACCGATAGGGCCAGCTTTTTCGCCACCGTTTTCGCTTTTGCCACCTGGTGCGCCGTGAGAGCCCTCTGCACTGCCTGCCGCGCGTGGGGCGGAAGCTCGTAGCTCTTCCTTGCGCGGTGGCGCTTCACGAACCGGAAGTGCCGCAGCAGCGGCGGCCGCAGTTGACGACGCGCCATCTTTCAGTACCGCGCTGCCGGTCTGAAGGTATTTTCTCCTGAGATCGTCATTCACCGCTTACTCTCCCATTCCGAGCAGTTCGCGCGCAGCGGTTTCGTCGAGTGGCGGCAATTCCCAGCCATGCAGACCTGTGGCCAGCGCGTCCATCGAACTGATCGAGCTTTGCACCAGATTAGTGGTCGCAGCAATGTTCAGGATGTCGATACGCCCGCGCATATTGTCGCGGATCGCTGTCAGGTCCTTGATGAAGGTCTTGGCGTTGCTTGTGCTGCCCATCTGACCATCAATGCGCTTCATGGTCTCGTTCCATTTCTGGACGACTTTCTGACGAAAAATCTTGCGCTGTGCGATTTCGGTTAAGGTCACGTCTCGTATGCCCGCACTGACGCCATTCAGATCGCGTTCGAGCTTTTCGTCTGCCGCCTGGCCTTTCTTGACGTCGGCGAGCACTTCTTCGCGGATATGTTTGAGGTCTTCGATGCCTGCGAGGCCGAAAGACGAAAGATAGTCGATCACGAACGAGGACAGCTCATACATGATGATGGCATTCTTCAGGTAGAGCTTCGTCTTCTCGATGCGTTTAGCGTCGTTATCCGCCTGCCCGAGCTCCGTGATTTCGCCTATGACGGCCGTATTGGCGCGCTTAAAGATTTCAACGATAGCCGATAGCGTCGCATACGACAGATTGAGGTTCTTCTGGGCGTCGGCCAGGTTGGCCAGACGCTGCCGGTCGTAGGCCTGGAGTGCTTCACCGGCACGCTGCATCACTTCGTCGACCGACTTGATCTTCTGTTCCTCGATGAAGTAGGCAGTGGCGGCAATGATTCTTCGGATGTTCTCTGAGCGCTCGCGAATGGCGGTCTTGATGGTCTGGTGAATATCGCGGTTTGCGAGCAGCGACGACGAAAACAGATCGACATTGCGCAGCGCAACTTTCTGTCCCAGTTCGACGGCATTGCCGGCTTGATCTTCCAATTCGCCCTTGATCAGCATTGCGCCTTCGGACAGGTATTTTTCGCGAAGGGTGTCTAAAGTGGCTTCCATTCTCTGTTATTCCTTATCGTTTTCGCCGACGTTTTTGCGCCAAATCATTCCTCTTCATGACGCGCCTGCAGTGAGTTAACGGAAATCACTCAGGAAACTTGAGAGTGGAAATCACACGATTGCACTTAACTTTCTGCCCACTGGGCTCAAAGCTCTTGCAGAGCATTTCGGCGAGGTCCGGGCCCGCGTATCCATCCATCAGCGCCGACGGACAGCACCAGTGGTGACGCGGGACACTCGACACGGGGAAAAAGCCGGCCGTTCTCTCCGTGTGCGGTGAGCTTTTGCAGGAGCTGCGCAGCTGCCGGCCCGCGCACGGATTCCTGGCTATTCCGGCACCACTCGCTAGACGCCGCTCGTGCCGCCTTTTCGCAATCTATCCCGCGTGTTGCCGCGCTCGGCATTGCGTGACGCGAACAAGGCGGTCCTCGGGAGCGCTGCCGTCCTGATGAAGTCGCGAAATGCGGCGTTCGCCGATGGCGTGATCTGCCAGCTGTTGGAGATCGTTAATTTCGCTGGCGGTGTCCATTGGAGCGCTATGGTGTCCAGTAATTCTGCTAGCACCGCTTGTAGGAGACAGCGTCTGCGCTCTGACGAACGTAGGGACGGCCGTGTCGAAGCTGCTCGGGTTCGATCTCCGTCCGCGGCTGCGAAATCTTTCGGAACGCAAGCATTCTCGCGTAGCGGGCGCGAACGGGCGGCCAAAGATTCCGAACTGGGCCGCGCGTATATCGCTGAAACGATGAGGGGCTTCTCCGTCGAGATGGAACGCTTTATCGAACTCGGCCTGATGGTCATCATCGGCGGCACAGTGTCTGCGCACTGGCGCGAATTGCTTCACTGGCCGGTGCACTGCGCAACCCTTCCCTTTTACTGTCCCATAGCCCGGCATTCCTTCGCGCAGTTTCGGCAGGCTTCCGCGCACTGCTTGCAGTGTTCGTGTTGGTGCTTCTCGCATTCAGCGGCACAGGCATCGCAGACCGACGCGCACAACGAACAAACTTCTTTGGCGCGGCTGCTGCCACGAGCCATGACAGCAGACGCAAAGCGGCAGCTGTCCGCACAGTCCATGTCGTGCCGAATACATTCCACCATTTCGGCGACGTCCGGCTCCAAAAGGCATGCAGTTGCGCAATGGTCGCAAGCGGCCGCGCAGGCGTCACAGGCCTGTATGCAAGATTGATGCTGTTGGTGTGCCATATTTCCTCCGTGAGTCCTGGTTGCCAGCACGAGAAAGGCCGCATGCCGCATGCCTCCTATCTCGCCGAAGACAGCCGGAGCGACGCGGTTCACATCTTTTCCTTCACACCGGAACGGATCAGCCACCAGTTAACAGCTGAGCGCGATCGAGGCGGAGCGGGCGCGTCCCGTTACCCGCGCCTGCTCCACGCTCAACCCGGATTAAACTCGTGCAATCGTCAAATCGGCTTCTTGCCCGCTTCATCCGTGCGGGTCTCACTGGCCGCTCCTTCAACGCGCTCAACCTCAACTTCGGTACCGCGGACTGTGTCGTGGACAGTTTCGGTGCGACTGCTCGACTCCTTGCCCACCACGACTTCCTCGACGACCCTGGCTGACTTCGCGACGACGGCCTGCTCCGCAGTTTCACGAACTTCGACGGAGCCTTCGGTCAAATCGGCCGCAGTCGCAGGGCGGTCGACCGCTCGCCTTTCAATTGTTGCGTGCTCCTCCCGCAGGTTGACTGCTTCACTAACTGGCGTCTCGGTGACACGCGAATAGACACGTACGCCTCCTGTCGACACTTCGCGCTTGCCGACTTCGAGCGACTCCTCCACGACTGGGAACGCCTTGCGTTCGGCAACCGCTTCCTCTTCGGTATAAGCCGGCGCATTACGGTCGTAGCCGGTATAGCCCGCGTTGCGCCATTGTGCGACGCGCGACTCGATGTCGACAGCGCCAGCGCCATACAACGCCTCTCGCACCCTTTCGACAGCCGACTCGTCATTCACCTCCACTGACAGCAATGCACCGCCGCGACGGACTGCTTCCTGATAATGGCCAGCTTCCTCATGGCGGTTGTCGTCGCCAAATAGCCGCTTGAAAAAGTGTTCAATGCGGCCGAGCGCGCCTTCATGCTCTTGCCCGGCGACAGGTGCATCCGCCGGCGCGTACGCACTGGACGCGTCATCGCGAGCGTGGACCGCCATGTCCGTCGGCGCCACACCTTCTGCTTCAAGGCGGCTTTTTGCGCCCTGTGCTTGCTGGAATGAATCGAATACGCCAATGATAGTGTGAGTCATTGCAGATCTCCAAAGGGATGAATGAGTTCTACGCAAGTCCAAGTGGAACGCGTGCCGTGTCTTGCGCAACGGCCGTTCCCGAGACAAGCTACTCTTTGTCCGTTGCGGGTTTCCACAGCCCGTCCGTACCTTCGCGGCGCTCAACCACTAATTGTTCTGACTTCGAAGTAACCTCCCGGACCACCTCCTGCCGCGATTCGCTTCTCGTTATGTGCACCTCTTCCTTCAACGTGAGTTGCATCTTGACCACCGGCACGTACTCAAACACCGGAATGATGAGCGTGTCGCCCTCCTGCCTGGGCGCGGTGCGCTCGTCGACGGGTTCATTGATCGGCACGCGCCGGACTTCAACGTGCTCCCGGCGCAGGGTAACGGAGAGCGGATGCGTCTCCTCGTGAATAACCTTGCGGACGCGAACCGAGCCGGTCTCGATCGTGTCGACGCCGACCTCCAGGCGCTCTTCGACAGCCGAGATGCGAACTTCTGCCGACGAGTCAGGCTGATCGACGCCTTCGGCGGATGGCGACGGAGGTTTGGCGGATTCAGGCACGTCCATCAACAGTCTCCCCAGGAAACGCAGACATTCAAATGAAGGTTGGACGCGCAAAAGTGGAATGCGACGACACGCATTGCAAATAGCTGTTCGGTCCGTTAATCCCATGGCGTCTACCGGAATTTCTACCAGCCGCTACGTAACGCAGCGGCCCGACAAAGCGCGCAAACCGCGTGCCGCATCGATGAAGTGGAGAACGAGCAGTTACTGTTCAACGCGTCGACGAAGTTAGAAGAAGCCGGGCAAGACGGAATGTCGCCTCGCGGCGACAGAAACACGTGCGCAGCGGCCAGACTTACCGCCATTGTGTGCGGAACGCTTCGTCGAAAAGCGGCCGGTGGGTAGCTTCGGGCAGCCGTACGCGCACGGCGCCGCAGTGGTGGTGGCATGCCGGTGTACAGCGGAACTTGGAATGACGGCCTCGGCGCTCGGCCGAGCGCCCGTCGTTGGCCGACTATCGCCTCATGGGTTTCGCTTGAACCAAGTTGTATCAATGTCCCGCTTCTGCTTATCGCACCCCACGCAGCACGTGGGCGAAATTGCTTCCTGCGCACCTCACAGAAACCGTTATATGAACACCGCAAAAATCCGGTCAGACGTGGCGTCGTCGTCTTTTCCAAACGGTTTCCGTCGCAAAGGGAAAGCGCACATGGCCACGCGGAATTTCTGAAGGAACCGCGCATCGCAAAAGTCCGCTGACTAACAACATGTACGGTGACGTACTAGCGCGGGCGACGTGCCTATCATCCGGACCGGCAAAGCCTGGCCTACCGCTTTTCCAGATATCCCAACAACTCCTCGATAGCGACGGGCTTTGCAAAGAAGTGACTGAACCCGGCCTCGGCCGCGTCGGTGCGAAAGGTCGCGGTCGAATAGCCGCTTAACGCAATCAGCGTGCACGGCGCCGACTCGGCCCGTGCAAGCAACGCCCTCGCGACATCAAAACCGGGCATATCGGGCAAGCCGAGATCCACAATGCCAATCGTCGCGGCAAATGTCTCGGCCAGTTTGAGCGCCGAAGAGCCGTCGTAAGCCACCCTGCATTCGTGTCCATGCATGTCGAGCAGCGCGGCGAGCGCGTCGGCGGAATCGCGGTTGTCGTCGACCACCAGGATCTTCTGCGGCACGCTCGCTTCTGTCAGTTCTATCGCTTCCGTCGCGTCCGGCATCTCGTCCACGACATCGAGGTCGTCGAAAGCGATCTCTTCATGCGCGACCGGCAATGTCACGACGATCCGCGCGCCCTTGCCGACGCCATCGCTGTACGCCTGCACGGAGCCACCGTGATCCTTCACGAGCCGTTGGACCACCGTCAATCCGATGCCGAGGCCCGCGTCCTGCCTACCGATGCCGCCGGTCGCCTGCGCGAACAGGTCGAATACCCTGGGCAGCATGATCGGATCGATGCCGATGCCGCGATCGGCAATCGCGACCACCACCTCGCTGCCGGCGTTCGTCACAGTGATATCGATCGTGTCGGGTTGCGACGTATACCGCGCGGCGTTGTGGACGATGTTGTTGAACACCTGCTTCAATCGCGCGACATCGACGCGAACCGACAACGGCTCCGGCGGGTAGGCGATTCGGACCGAGTGGCCGCGTCGGCGGATTTCGGCCGCTGCCATTTCGACCCCGCCGTCGATCAGCGTATCAATGCGCACGACTTCGGTCTGCAATTCGACTTTCCCGCGCGTAAGCCGTGAGACGTCGAGCAAATCTTCGACCATCCGCGACAGTTGCGCGGTTTGCCTTCCAATCACCGCGAACGTTTCCCTGGAACGACTCTCGTCGGCGTGCGCCGCCAGTTCGAGCGACAGTGAAATAGCGGCGAGCGGATTGCGCAGTTCGTGCGCCAGCATCGCCAGGAATTCGTTCTTGCGAATGTCAGCTTCTTCGAGCTCCGCGCGCTTGCGGCGAAGTTCTTCTAGAGCGAGCAGCATTTCCCGGTTCTGCTTTTCGAGTTCTTCGACGGGGCTTTGAGGTTTGCGCTGCGTGAGTTGGTCGACGAGTTCGCCGAGCGCGCGCAGCGACAGGCGCGGCGTACCGCGCGGCAGGAACATTTCGATCGTGACGGTCGTGCCCTGCCCCGGCGCCGACTGCACGAAGAATCCGTCCGCCATGCGTTGGCTGCCGGGAATGCCCACGCCTGTGGCGCCGTGGCGATGGCTTGACTCGAGCAGCACGACGTCGAGATGCGCGATGCCCGGCCCTTTGTCGCTGATCTGTGCGACGACGCATTGCGTGTCGCCCGCGTCGGTGGCGTCGCCGACGAAGAACGTGAGCATGCCGCCGCCGGCAAACTGAACGGCGTTGCGCGCGATCTCGGACACCGCGGTGATGAAGCGCGTGCGCTGCAAATTGTCGAGTCCAAACAATTCACCTATCTGACGCGAGCGATCCCGTACCGCGACGAGACTCAAGTTCGAACTCACGGGCGTCGCGAGGATTCTATGTCGCATTTCAAAGCGCCTTTATCACGACGATCGTCGCGTCATCCGCGTCACGCGCGAAATCACGATGCAGCACGCTGGCTATCAGGCTCGGATGCCGACTGGTCAACCCCGGATGGCGGTTTAGATTCCAGCGTGTGGAAAGGCCATCTGTCGTGGCAATGAACACGCTGCCCGTTGCCCAACTTGCTTGCGTCGGCCGAACCGTGCGCATGTTGTAACCCACGGTGCCATCGGTCGACAGCAGATGTTGTGTCGTCTCGCCGGCATGCACGGTGCTAACGATATTGCCGACGCCTGCAAACGACAGCATGGCTTTGGCCGGCTCGATTTTCGCAATCGCCATCACCGCGCCGCGTGTCGCCTTGATGCCCGCGTGCACGGTACGCAGCACCTCTTCGGGCAAAGCGGCCGGATCGGCCGCCATGAAAATATCGACCGCGCGACGCGACGCATCCGCCGCGAGCGCTCCGTGTCCAAGGCCGTCGAGCAAGGTGAGCCAAAGACCGTCCGCCGCCTCGCGCACCGCCCACGCGTCGCCGCTGACATCCTGGCCACGCTTGGGCGTCGATTTGGCGCCCACCAGAAACGGCGGGCGCGCGGCCGGCGCTTTTTCACCGACGCGCGCGAGCAGCGCCGTTCCGTTACCGGCCACCGAATAGATGTCGAATAAAGCCGAATGACGCGCGATGGTGCCGAGTCCCGCGCCGAGACTGCCGCCTGTCGAAAAACCATCGGCGCACGCCGCGCCGAGATTGGCGATGCCAGGGCCGCGATCCAACGCAATCACGTCGAGACTGCTGGCTCCGGCTTCGTCGGTGCTTTTTAGCACGATCTCGCCATGCCCTGCATATTTGAGAATGTTGGTGGCGGCTTCCGTGACGATCAGCGCCGCATCCGCCTGCGACTTTTCGGCGAGACCCAGGGTCTGCGCCATTTGTACGGCACGCCTGCGCGCGTCCGCGACGCCGCTTTTATCGGCGAGGCTTAGCGTCGTTTCCATTGCACAATGCTCACTTTCGTCCCTACATCCACAGTCGACGAAATGTCGAACTCGTTGACCAGCCGGCGCGCGCCTCCCAGACCGAGCCCCATGCTTTTTGCAGTACTAAAGCCATCCTGCAGTGCTTTTTCGATGTCCGGGATACCCGGCCCGGTGTCTTCGAAAACGAGTTTGATACCGATGCGTCCATCACGCTCGATCTCCGAGATCGTAAGCGTGCCGCCTCGCCCGTGCACGAGCGTGTTACGCGCGAGTTCGCTGGCCGCCGTCACGAACTTGGTTCGATCCAGCGTGCCGAACGCCAGCCGCGTGGCCCAATCCTGAACCGTCTTGCGGGCAAGATTGACCTGATCGGCCGAGCGAATTTCCAGAACGGATTCGCTTAGGGTAATGATGAGGATTCTCCCGCGTCTTCGAGCGATTTTCGCAGTAGAGCCATCCCCTTGTCGACGTCGAGCGCCGTACGGATACCGTGCAACGACATACCCAGCTCGACCAGCGTGATCGCCACGGCGGGCCGCATGCCGACGAGCACGGTGGTAGCGTCCATCACCCGCGCCATCGCCGCGATATGGCCAAGTGTTCGGCCAATGAACGAGTCGACGATCTCGAGTGCGGAAATGTCGATCAGCACACCCTTTGCACGGGTACGTTCGATTCGCGACGTCAGATCGTCCTGCAAGCTCAGCACTAACTCATCGTGCAGCTCGACCTGGATCGACACGAGCAGAAATTCACCGAGCTTCAGAACCGGGATCTGCTCCATCTCAGTTGTCCTGCTTCGCTGTGGCGATCTTCGTCACCGTCATGCCGACGCGTCGCAAGGCGATCTTCAGTGCTTCGGCAAGCGTGGCCTTCGTCACGACGTCACCGAGATCGACGCCGAGATGCACGATGGTCTGCGCGATCTGGGGGCGAATTCCGCTGATGATGCACTCGGCACCCATCAGCCGCGCGGCTGCGACCGTTTTGAGCAGATGTTGCGCCACGAGGGTGTCAACGGTCGGCACGCCGGTGATGTCGATGATGGCAATCGCAGCCTCGTTTTCGACGATGGAGTCGAGCAGGCTTTCCATTACTACCTGGGTGCGTTCGCTGTCGAGGGTACCGATCAAAGGCAACGCCACCACCGAGTCCCACAAGCGGACCACCGGCGTGGTGAGATCGAGCAGTTCCTGCTGCTGTCGTTCGATGATTTGCTGGCGGCTCGCCTGATACGCTTCGACCGTAATGAGACCGAGTCCATCGAGCGTTTGCGTGAGTTTCCAGAACGCGTCGCCGAGTGCTTCAGGATTTTTGCTGAGCGAATTGCGCAGCGCCTCGAATAGCGGCTTTTTCAGCGAAAAGACGAAGGTCGCGGTTTCCACCGGAGAGAAACCCTGTATAACCCGCTCTCTCGACAATGCCGCCAGATGCGCACGAATCGGCTCCCAAGCTTCGCCATTGAGCTGCTCGTCGTAATTCGTTTTGACCGCGCGTGCAAAGAGCGCCAGAAACGCGCGGGAAGATTCACGGACGTCGGCTTCCGAGATGACACCTTGGCGGATTCCGCCGGACAATTGTCCAGCCACCCATGCTTTCAGAACGGCTCCCTCGTCTTTCTCGAGGATGGTCGCCAACTCGTTTTGTTCGCTCAAAGTCCACTCCTTAGTTTGTGTCAATCGGACAGGTTGACATCATACAGGTCGCCTTGGCGAAGGAGGGACGTCAATGAACAAGCGCCCGTTGCACGGTCCTTAATAGAAATTGAAGCCGCAACTTTTTCACCGCCAAGGTGTGCCAAGTCAGCCATAACCGGTAACTTGTGCCGCATAACGCCGTCTACGCGTGACGCGATGAAAAGGCGGGCTTGAAGATGAGTACGAGGGGGACGGCTAGAGTCGCTCTGCAGGTCGATCATTCGAGCTTTTCGTGCTTCAACGCCAGTTGCACGGCGGGCCGGGTGCGCATGCGCTGCGCGAACTGCGTCAGCCGCTCCGGCACGTCGATGTCTACCTTGCCTGCCCATAGCAGCATCGTGAACAGATACGCGTCGGCGACGCTCGCGTCGGTGCCGAACAGGTAATCGCCTTTCATCATCGCCGAGATCAATTTGAAGCGCTGAGCGAGTTTCTCTCGTGCAGCAGTCGCTTCGGCGTCGCAGGTGGGTTTGAATATGCGACCAAATTGCTTGTGAATTTCGGTCGAAATGAAGGCGAGCATTTCGAGCAAGCGTGTGCTGCCCAATTCGCCGTCCGGTGCCAGCGACGGTTTGCGTTGCGCGATCCACGAGAGAATGGCGACATTTTCCGTCAAGATTCCGCCATCGTCGAATTCGAGCACGGGGACGTAGCTTTTGCTATTGACCTCATCGAATTTCTGTCCGGACTCGGTGAGCTTTGTCTTCAGGTCCACGCGGACGCGCTCGAACTCGAAGTCGGCTTCGTGCAGCGCGATATGGTCGGCGAGGCTACATGCACCTGGCGAGTAGTACAGTTTCATGGCATCCCCCTGGTCTGGTTGGAGTGGCTCTGTGCGAGCGAGCAATGCTCATGCCGCCGAAACCGGATTGCCGTATGCACAGACGGCGCCGACCGCACCGGCACGAGGCGTGAGTGCCCAAAGCGCTTACGGCTGCCCTGCACCGCCCGACGCGCCGAACACTTGGCCGGTCACGTAACTTGCCTGCGTCGACGCTAGCTGCACGTACAGCGGCGCAATTTCCGCCGGCTGTCCCGGGCGTCCCATCGGCACCTGCTCGCCGAAGTGTGTCAAGTTCTCCATGGTCTGCCCGCCACTCACCTGGAGTGCAGTCCAGAACGGCCCGGGCGCGACCGCGTTGACGCGGATGCCTCGCTTGACCATCTGTTTGGCGAGGCCCTTCGTGAAGTTGGCGATGCCCGCCTTGGTCAAGGCGTAGTCAAGCAGGTTTGCCGATGGATCGTATGCGTTGACCGAGGCCGTGTTGATAATCGCGGCGCCGGGCGGCATGTGCGGGATAGCCGCCTTCGTGATCCAGAACATCGCGTATAGATTGGTGCGCAACGTCCAATCGAAATCTTCCGTACTGATGTCGAGGATCGAGTCGTGACTGTGTTGGCGCCCCGCGTTATTGACCAGAATATCGAGGCCGCCCATTTGCTGGACCGCGTTCGTAACCAGAGCCTCGCAAAATGGCTCGTTGCGAATATCGCCCGGCAAGGCCACCGCTTTGCGGCCCGCCGCGCGAATGATCTGCACGACCTCCCTTGCGTCCGGCTCCTCCGCGGGCAAATAGACGATTGCAACGTCGGCGCCCTCGCGCGCAAATGCAATAGCCGCTGCCCGGCCGATGCCGGAATCTCCGCCGGTGATCAGCGCGTGCCGGCCTGTCAGGCAGCCGGTCCCGCGATAGCTGGTTTCGCCATGGTCCGGGCGCGGTGTCATCCGTCCCGCGAGGCCTGGCCACGGCTGTTCCTGCGCCGGAAACGGCGGACGAGGATACAACCCTCGCGGATCAGCCAGAGGCGCCGCACCGGCAGTGCCGGGCGCCTGCGTTGCGCTTGCTTGTCCCAGTGCGTGAGCGGCCACGCTCGTCATCAGTCCCGCTGCGGCTCCCTGCATCAACCTGCGGCGCGCTGTCGAAGTGTCGTCGGTCGGCATGGCAAACTCCTGCAAATGAAGGCCCATGACGCAGCACGGGAAATCGTGGACGAGCAAGTGCGATACCCGGAACGAGCTCACAAAATAAGACCGTACTTCGCTGATCGATCTCGTTCGTCTCCCGATCCTTGCCGCAAAAACCAGGCCTTTAAAAGAGCGGCGAGATGCCGAATCAGGTACGGCGGTTGCGCAATGAAGGTTTTCCAAAGCGCTCTGAGGAGTGACATCATGAACCCGCTCGGCTCAAATGATCCGCTTGATCCCCTCGACCCGAACGCCCCCGGCTCGTCCACGCAGCCGGGGGCAGCCGGCGCACGAATCACCGGGAGTGGAGTCGGCGACGGCCCCGGACCCGACGTGATGGCGGCAGCCACGCTAGACGGCAACAAAGTACGCTCTTCCGATGGCGAAGATCTCGGCAAGATCTCCGACATCATGCTCGACGTGCGGGGCGGCCGGATCGCTTACGCCGTGCTCACAGCAGGCGGGTTTCTTGGCATGGGCGGAACGCTCCACGCCATTCCGTGGAGCGCGCTCACGCTTGACACCGACGAAAAATGCTTCCGCCTCGATGCGACCGCGGAACGCGTAAAAAGCGCCCCTGGGTTTGACAAGGACCATTGGCCCGCGATGGCTGATCAGCAGTGGGGTGCTGCCGTTCACCAGTTCTACGGCCGCGAACCGTACTGGCAGGCGACGCGCGAGGTGGTCGAAAAAGACCCGTTCACGCGGGTTGACCCGCCGGCCGATCTGTAATCTCTACGTCGCGGATATCGGGCGGAGTGAATCCGCGACGGGAACACTCTCTCAGAGGACTTCGCGATGACTTTGCCATCTTCTACCGAAAGGGACGCCTGGCAACAGGCCGTCATTCACGAGCTCGGCGTTGCTCGCGATTTCGACGTCGACATGGAGCGGGAACGACGCGTCGCCTTCCTTTCCGACTACCTCATCTCGCAGGGGCTTCGCACTTATGTGCTCGGCATCAGTGGCGGCGTGGATTCGTCCACCGCGGGCCGTCTCGCGCAACTCGCGGTCGAGCGCCTTCGCGCACGCGGCTACGAGGCGAAGTTTGTGGCTGTCCGACTTCCCTACGGCAGCCAGCGCGACGAGGAAGATGCCGCGCTTGCGCTCGAGTTCGTCCGTCCTGACGAGACGTTCACGGTCAACATCAAGGATCCATCGGATGCGATGCTGTTCTCGCTCAAGCGCGGCAATGTCCAGTACGTCGACGACTTTCAGGAAGACTTCGTGCTCGGCAACATCAAGGCCCGGCAACGAATGATCGCGCAATATGCGATCGCCGGGGCACGGGTGGGCGTCGTGATCGGCACCGACCATGCGGCCGAATCGCTCATGGGCTTCTTCACCAAATACGGCGACGGCGGTGCGGACATCCTGCCTCTCGCCGGTCTCACGAAGCGGCGCGTGCGAGCGTTGGCGCAGGCGTTGGGCGCGACAACTCGCCTCGCCTGGAAGGTGCCGACGGCGGACCTCGAATCGCTGACGCCGCAAAAGCCGGACGAGGACAGCTACGGCATCAGTTATGAAGACATCGACGACTTCCTCGAAGGCAAGCCGGTCGGCGACGAAGTGTTTGCCACGATTCATCGCTTTTATACGGCGACGCGTCACAAGCGCGCGCTTCCGGTGTCACCGGTCGAACCACCACCACTGTGATGCACCAGACGCTGAAACGCTGTCGCGCCGTCCGTCCCGGGACGGACCCGGTCGGGGCGAGCACGGCCTCGCCGCGGCGACCGCGAACGCGCACAGGCAGCGCTATTTGTGCAGCTTCTGCCGCAGTGAACTTACATCGTTCGCGGTTATCGGCTGTGCGTTGTTGCCCCACGCGCTGCGAATGTAGGTCAGTACCTGGCCGATCCCCACATCAGGGAGCGTGTCGGCGAAGCGCGGCATTTGTTGACGGGGCGGTCCAGTAAGCGTCGACGGGCTATTGCCACCCTCGACCATGAGGCGAATCAGCGAGGTCGTATCTTCCGCCAGCACCGACGTGTTGCCCGCGAGCGCGGGGAACACGTTCGGCACGCCCTCACCCGCGTCGCCGTGGCATTTTGCACAAAACGAACGATAGACGTTGTATCCCAGCGACGCCGCATCGGGCACGCGACTGCCGTTCAGCGGCTTGCGCGCGACATTGTCTTGCGGCGCATAGGTTCCCGAGGGATTATGCGGCGGCAGCGACTTCAGATAGCGGGCAATCGCGAGCAGGTCGTCGTCGCTCAGGTACTGCGTGCTGTCTTCGATCTGCTCGACCATGCTTCCGTAGGCAACGTTGCCGGCCCCGTGCCCCGTCTTCAGGAACGCGGCGATTTCGGGCGCGCGCCAGCGGCCGAGCCCCGAGCCCGGATCCCCGGTTAGGTCCGGCGCGAACCAGTGGTCGTTGACGCCGCCGGTGAGAAAGGTCGACGACGTTTCGTCCGTGCCCTTCTCCTGGTAAGCGGCGCCGCGCGGCGTATGGCAACTGCCGCAATGACCCGCCGATTGCACGAGGTAGGCCCCGCGATTCCACTGCGCATCGCGGTCGGCACGCGGCCGGTACGGCCCGCGCGGCACGAACGCCATTTGCCAGAACCGCAGCGCCCAACGCTGGTTGAACGGGAATGCGACATTCGACTCGGCGTTCGGCTTCGCGACCGGCGCGACGCCATGCATCATGTACGTATAGAGCGCATGCATGTCCGCGTCATCGAGCTTCGCAAACGCGTTGTACGGCATCGCCGGATAGAGCCGCTTGCCGCCACGCGCGATGCCTTGGCGCAGCGCACGCGCGAAGTCGTCGTAGGTGTACCGGCCGATCCCGTAGCGCGGATCTGGCGTAATGTTGGTCGCCATGATCGTGCCAAACGGAGAAGCAAGGCCGTGTCCGCCAGCATAGGGCGCGCCGCCCTGCGCCGCCGTGTGACAACCTGCACAATCGCTGGCTTTCGCGACGTACTCGCCGCGCGCGAGCGTCCCGGCGTCCGGTCGAGGCGCAGCGGAAGCTCCCGGAGCACCTCCCGAAGACGACGCGCAGACGGTGTGCGACGAGTCAGATGCCGACGCATCTTCACTACGCGCGTCGCGCATCGCACCGCCTGCAACGGCTATCGCGAACGCGAGGCTGCAGGCGGCAAGCCCGGCATGACGGCGCGCTCTCGCCCATGCGCGTGACGTTTGCGGCATCATCGCGCACCGTCCTGCGGCAAGGCCGCTGTGGGATCGCTGGCGAGATCGACTCGCGTCGGGCTCCTCAACCAGCGCGCCACGATCGCCAATCCGCCGGCCAGGTACACGATCGCAGCCGGCACCCACATGATGAGGCCGCCGGCCTGCTGGTCATGCAGCACATCGACGCCGAGCGCGCTCGTCGGCTCGATATAGGACGGATACCACACGCCCGGCGCGAGCGAAATCAGAGCGCCGAGCGCGCTCGTATGGACCATCGTCGTGAACACGGACAACAACGCGTGACCGCCTGTCTGACGCGAAGCACCGTCGCCAAAGACGGTCCACCAGAAAATGAGCGCGGTCAGCAGGAAAGTCGTGTGCTGCAGCGTGTGCACCCACGGGTGCGCGAGCGCGGCTTCGAACATCACCGGCGCGTGCCAGCCCCAGAGTGCCGCCGCGTGGAGGAGCCATCCGGTGAGCGGCGCGGTCAGCCCCCGCCACGCGCGGACGAATGCGGGCCCGCGCACCGCCCGGCCGACGCGCCTGCGGGCGCCGCGAGGCAGTGCCCAAATCCATACACCGAGTGGCCGCGCCGCCACGAGGAGCGGCGCGGCGATCAGCATCATGGTTTCGTGCTGGACCATGTGCGCGGAAAACAGAGCCGCGGACAATGCATCGAGCGGCGAGCACAACGCGATCACGAGCGCGGCCATGCCGCCCGCGAACGCACTCGCATGCCACGCGCGGATTGCGCGACTGTGCGATGAGCCCCGTCGGCGCAACCGCAAGTGACCGATTGCATAAGCAAGCGTGCTTGCGAGCGTCAACGCGACGACCCACGCGTCGAACGACCAGCCGAATGTGGGCGCGCCATGTTCGCCATCGGTCAGCACGTGCGCGCATGCGAGCGGCGCAGCGGTCAGTGCCAGCGCGGCGCACACTCGCCCAGGCGCGAGTCGCCGCTCGCGGGCGAGGGGCGCGAAGCAGCAGATTGCGGAAAGCCGCGCGATCATCGGCAGGGTGAAAGCAGCCATTGCGGGAACCACATCGTCAACTGGATAACCGCGCACAAAGCGGCGACGAGCATCGCCATCAGGGCAAGAAACGGCCGACGCGCGGCGCGCGGCACGTAGCTGCCGTGGAAGCGCCCGGCTGTGGCGCGCCAGCGCCGGTAGGCAAGCCACGCCGCGATGACCGAGAAGCCGAACGCAAGCGCGCTCACCACGTCGAGCGCGGTGTGCCGGCCGGACGCGCAGGCGCTCTGCACCAGCGCGTAGTTGAGACTCTGCGCGCCGAGTACCACCGCCGGGGCCGCCAGCAGGCCAAGCCAGATCGAGACACTATGCTTCATTGATGCATCCGCGGGACGAGGTAGATGACCGCGTAGATGGGCAGCCAGCTCAGGACGACGAAGTACCAGTAGGCCGCGTTCTCGCTCGTGTCGAGCAGGCGCTTTTTCTCGAACGGCCCGGCGTAGAGCAGCGTTGCCAGCACGGCGGTATCGACGGTATCGGTGATCAGGTGGGTCGTGTGCAGGCCGAGCAGCAGCCACACGATCGAACCGTACGCATTCGCGTACCACATCACGTTGAGCGCGCCGAATTCAGCGCCACGCAAGACAAGGAACACAAGCGCGAACGCAAGACATATTGCAAGCCATAGACGCGCCCGATTGCGCTCGCCGCGCTCTGCCGCGCGCTTGGCAAGCTGGTTCGGCCAAAGGCTCGCGATCAATACAGCCGTATTGACCGATCCCCACACCAGCGAGGGCGGCGGTGCATGCAGTGGCCACACTGCATTGACCGCGCGCAGATAGAAGTACATACCGACGGTCATCGCGAACAGGGTTCCCTCGATCAGCATCAAGCCCGCCGTCGCCCACCACATCAGGCTGCGATGACTGAACCCGAAGCTCGGCAATGCACGTACATCGAGCACCGCGGCCTTCTGCGGAGCGCCATGGCCGGCCGCTTTGTGCGAGGAGGGATTGGCGTTCACATGGCGCGCCGCCTTATTCGTGGCAGGCGAATCTGGCCAGCGCTCGAGCGCGCGCGCGACCCGGTTCTCGCGCCGCCCCGGCCAGAACCAGGCAATCATCGCCACCGCGACCGGCACCGTGCCCCACCATACGGCCGACGGCGTGAAGATCGAACCGATGAAGAAGACCGTGGTTGCGATCGCACTGAGGAACGGCCAGATCGACGGTTGCGGAAAGAGTGGGCGCGTGTCCGGCCGCGCATCGAGGGCTGTCGTGGTCAGCACCTCGCGCGCGAGCGCGGCGAGGCCCGCCACCGCGCGCGGCGCGCGCTCCGGCTCCCACAGCGGCGCGCGGCCGTGGACGACCGGCAGCACATCGAAGTTGTGCGGCGGCGGCGCGCTCGGGACGCTCCATTCGAGTGTGCCCGCGCCCCAAGGGTTCGCGTCGGCACGCGCGCCCCATCGCAAACTCCATATCACGTTGACGATGAACAACAGCACGCTCACAGCGATCAGGTACGCACCCAGTGTCGCGATGAGATTCATACCCTCCCAGCCCATGGCGGCGGGATACGTCCACACGCGCCGCGGCATGCCATGGAGGCCCAGCAGGTGCATCGGAAAGAAAGTGACGTTGAAGCCGACGAAGAACAGCCAGAACTGCCAACGCGCGAGGCGCTCGCCAAGCATGCGTCCGGTGAATTTCGGAAACCAGTAGTGGAAGGCGCCAAAGAGCGGAAACACCGCGCCGCCGAGCAGAACGTAATGCAGATGCGCCACGACGAAATAGGTGTCATGTACCTGCAGGTCGAGCGGTACGGAGCCGAGCATGATGCCGGTCATCCCGCCGAGCACGAGAATGAAGAAGAACGCGAGCACGAACAGCAGCGGCGGCTTCACACTCAGACGTCCGGTGAGCAGCGTCGCTAGCCAGCAATAGATCTGGATACCGGACGGAACCGCAATCATCACGCTCGCCGCGGTGAAGAATGTCTTGCCGAGATCGGGGACGGCCGTCGCGAACATGTGGTGCACCCACAAGCCGAACGCAAGAAACGCCGTCGCGATCAGCGCAAGCACCATCGCGGAGTAACCGAAAATCGGGCGGCGCGAGAACGTCTCGATGATCGATGACATAAAACCGAGCGCCGGAATGAAGATGAGATAGACCTCGGGATGACCGAAAAACCAGAACAGATGCTGCCACAACAGCACGTCGCCGCCGAGCGCCGGGTTATAGAACTGCGTCCCGACGAGTCGGTCGAGAATCAGCGCAGTGCTCGCCAGCATGACTGCGGGCATCGCGAACAGCACCATGAATTGCGTGACAAGTGTGGCCCACACGAAAAGAGGCATCCGGTTCAGCGACATGCCTGGCGCGCGCATCTTGAGGATCGTTGCGATCAATATGACGGCGACGAGTAACGCGGACAGCTCGCTAAACGTGATCATTTGCGCCCAGATATCGCTGCCCTTGCCAGTCGCATAGTCGGGCCCGGCCAGCGGCACATAGCTGAACCAGCCGGAGCGCGGGCCCGCACCTAGCAAAAATGCGATGAAGAGCGTGAAACCACCGAACAGAAAGACCCAGTATGCGTACGCGTTCATCCGCGGAAACGCCACGCTGCGCGCGCCGATCAGCAGCGGAATCAGGTACATCGCAACCGCCTGCATCACAGGAACCGCGAACAGGAACATCATGGCCGTGCCATGGATCGTGAAGAGCTGGTTGTACATGTCAGGGCCGACTACGTGGTTCGCCGGCCGCGCGAGCTGGGTGCGCATTACCAGTGCCATGAGACCCGCGAGCAGGAAAAACACGAACGTCGTGCACATGAAGCGGCGCGCGATGGTTTTGTGATCGATCGCGCTGAACCAGCCGATGATCCCCGGGCGATCGCTCCACGTGCGCGCCAGCGCGGCCAGCGTACCGGTATCGGCATCCGGCCCGTCCTTGATCTGCGCCACGGCGTCGGCGCCCGACGGCGTTTCGGTCGTGTTCATTGCAATGTGGTAAGCCATCGGACGACCGCGCGGCGATCGGCATCCGAAAGCGGCACAGCCGGCATCGTCGCGCCGGGCTTCAGTGCATTCGGATCCTTTATCCACGCGGCAAGATTTTCAGGCGTGTTGGCGAGCACGCCTGCGGCGATCGTCTCCCTGCTCATCAGATGAGTCAGGTCGGGGCCGGGAGTGCCCGCTGCGGAAGTGCCGCGCACCGTGTGACAACCCGCGCAACTCGCGCGCTCGAACACATCGCGGCCATGAAGCGCGACGGCGTCGGTGGTTTGCGCCAGCGGCCGCGCCTGCCGCGCCACCCAGGCCGCGTAGCGCTCGGGCGACTCGGCGACGACGAGCATGGCCATCAAGGCATGTTCCGCGCCGCAATATTCGGCGCACTGTCCGCGATAGGCGCCTGGCTGATCCGCGCGAAACTCGATCGTCGTGTCGATACCCGGCAGCATGTCTTTTTTCCCGTGCAGATTGGGGACCCAGAAGCTGTGGATCACATCGCCCGCCTGCAGCGACACGACAACCGGCCGGCCAACCGGCACGTGCAATTCGTTTGCGGTAACGAAGCCAGGCTGTCCGCCCTGCGGACGATAGGACGCCTGCCACCACCATTGCGCGCCGAGCATGTCGATGCGCACCGGATCTGCTACCGGCATCCTCGAGAGCGCGCGATCTGTTAGCACGTCGGCGACGATCAGTCCGACGAGCACGATCACCGACAGCACGCTTGCGCCGATCACGACACGCCGCGTGCCGTTTTCCGGCTGCGTCAGCGAGCCAAGGTCGGGCGCGCGAGTCGCCGGCGGTTGCGCGGCAGAGCCGCGCCCATTGCGGACCAGCGCAACGAGAGTCGCTAGCAACACGAGTGCAAAGACGATCCCGCACACGATCAGCGAAAGGTTCCATAGCTTCGCGATGTGCGCAGCCTGCACGCCTGCCGGCTGCAACGCGCTTTGCTGCGGCTGCGCAGCGGACTGCGCAACGCGCGACATCGCGAGCAGTGAGGCGGCGACGGTATACGCCGCGCGGGCCGCGCGTTTCCAGCCGGCGCCCGCAGCGCCGCCGCAGGACCGCGCAATCGCACGAATGTGGGCTCCGACGTCGGCCATCATTTACGTAGGTGAGCGTATGAGTTTGTGGGTCCAGAGCACTTTTCGTGCCGCTTCTCGTTACGGCCGGCGTGTCGTGCCTTGATTCATGACGCTCCGCCGAGCGATCTTTGCGCCGCGGAATCGAGGAAGCGTCTCACCTCTCGCGCGAACTCGCGGCCTCGTGCAGCGCTTCCGGCGCGCCGGAGGAAAGGCAAAACATGCTGCGGGAGGAATTACACAGCGTGCGCACATTCTGCACGCCCGTGCGGTACCGGGTGAGTCCCAGGCGTAGAGAACAATGACGGCGTTCCTCTTTAGTCTGTTCGCCGGCCGCGCGCTCGATGTCGCCGCGCGATAATGCACCCACCCGCTCGATCCTCGACGCAATGCCGGATGGCGGCGAGCTGACCATCAGCGCGGACGAAGAGAGCTTCATTCACGTGGTGACATCAGTGATGTGCCTCGACCCGCCGTCCCATATCGTCGGCATAGAAGTGGAACCCGTTCAGATACATATCGATCGCGTTGATCGGCGCACGGTTCTGAAGTGCTTGCGCCTCAACCCGAGCATGCTGCTTTTCGCGGACTTCTCGCTCCCGGAAATTGGGCCGGCCCGCTCTCCTGGTAGCTGCGCAAACGCCCTTCCGACGCCTGCACAGCAGCAACTCGAAAACGCCGTGGCAAAGCCGATCAACTCGATAACCCGCGCCGGTCATGGCCGGTTAGAAACGAGCCCATGTTGTCTCCTGCATCACTGACGACGGCCCTCGTGCACGGTCGGGTCTAACGCGCGAAAGCGCCAGGTTTTTCCGTTGCGCAAGCCATGTTCCTCAAGGGCGACGGAAGGCTTGCGCGGCAACAGGCGAGAGCCAATGTGGAATGCCGCTTGCTCGGCACGAATTCCCCTGTCCCGACGCACGCAGCGCAGAAAGATCCCATGAATGTCGATGGCCCATTGCTTGTGGTGTCTCCGCATCTGGACGACGCGGTGCTGAGTTGCGGCCTTTTGCTCGCCTCGCATCCCGCTGCAACCGTATGCACCATTTTCACGTCAGCGCCGGAAGCCGACATGATCACCGACTGGGACCGCGCCTCGGGCTTCGCAGGCGCATTCGAGGCGATGCGCGCGCGCAGAACAGAGGACGTGCGCGCTCTGAGCGCGCTGCGCGCTTCACCCATTCATTTGCCTTTCTGCGACGCGCAATATCTGTCATCGCCTTCGCGCGAAGCACTTGTCGCGGCGTTGCGCGCAACGTTCGTCGAAGTGAAGCCCGCGACCGTGCTGTTCCCACTCGGACTCTTTCATTCCGATCACACGATGGCGTCAGACGCATGCCTCGCCGCCCTGCGGTCATTCAAAGATCCGGCGGCGTACGCATACGAAGACCTCCCCTACCGGAATATTCCAGGCGTCATTCAGGAGCGCCTCGCCACCATGCTCGAACAACGCATCAAGGTGAGCCCAGCCGACATGGCAGACGCCGGGACGCACGCGCCACACCAGCAGTTGAAACAGGCAGCGCTCGGCAGGTACGCAAGCCAGTTACGAGCATTCGGTCCCGAAGGGCGTGCCGCCCTCGATTCGCCGGAACGCTACTGGCTCTTCCGCGCTGCCAACGAAAGCGGCAGTCGCCGTGATTGAGCGCATCGGCACAACGCTTGCTCGACACCTGCATCGCATCGTGAGAAGAACGTCAACAGCATGGAAAACAAAACGCTGGCCCGGCGCATTTCCGTTGTGGTACTGACACATAACCGCGCGGAAGAACTGAGCGCCACACTCACCCGTCTGCTCGCCCTTCCCGAACGCCCACCCATTTTTGTCGCCGACAACGCTTCGACCGACAACACCGTCGCGCTCGTCAAGACGCTGTTTCCGACGGTCTGCGTGATCGAGTGCGGCGAAAATCTCGGCGCAGCCGGCCGCAATCGTGCGGCCGCCTGCGTCGGCACTGACTATGTCGCCTTCTGCGACGATGACACGTGGTGGGAGCCGGGTTCGCTCGAACGCGCGGTCCATCTGCTTGACGCATGGCCCAACGTCGGTGTTTTGAGTGCGCGCGTTGTTGTCGGCGAGAACCAGGCGCTGGACCCGACGTGCGCCGTGATGCGCGCGAGTCCGCTCGGCAGCGACGGCCTGCCCGGCCCCGCCTTGATCGGCTACATGGCGGGGGCGTGCGTGTTCCGCACGTCACTGTTTCGCGAGGTGGGCGGCTACGAACCGCGGCTGTTCGTCGGCGGTGAGGAAGAGTTGGTGGCGCTGGACGTGCTGGCAGCGAACCGGTCGATTGTCTATTGTGAGCAGTTGACCGTGCATCATTATCCATCGCCAGCACGCGATAGCCGCTTGCGACGCCGCACACTCGCGCGCAACGCCGCGTGGATCGCGTGGCTGCGTCTGCCATGGCTGCAGGCGTGCCGTGCGACGCTGCGCGCGCTCGATATGCTCGCGCGGGAGGGCAACCTGATGCATGACAGCGTCGCGCTCATGCGCGGACTCGCCTGGGCACTCCCGCACCGCCGCGTCGTACCGGCCAACGTATTGCATTTGCGCGCACGTGTCCACGCTGCTGAACGGTCCATCGGTGCGACATTGGCGGATAGCCACCAGAAGCCAGCCGGCGGCGAGATCGACGCGCGCACGTGAATTCATTCACCCGGCGTCGCATATGGAGTGAGGCCGTCTTGCAAGCTGCACCCGGGCGCGCGGCGCTCCAACGCTGTCTCGCGAGCAGATTCACACGGACTGATTCGCCGTATTTGTCCGCGACTTCCCGCCCGTCAGATTCGTGATGGCGAGGATCAACTCTTGCGGCGGCACCGGCTTGGTCAGATATGCGTCGAAGCCGGCCGCCTGCGCGCGTCGTGGATCTTCCGTTTCTGTATAGCCGGTTAGCGCGATCGCCGGCAGCGGTGCATGTGCCTCGCTCATGCGTTCGCTTTCAAGGGCGCGTATACGACGCAGCACTTCGTAACCGTCTATGTCGGCTAGCACAATGTCACATAACAGCACCTGCGGCCATTCGTTCGTCTGCGCGCGCCCGAGCCACTCCAGCGCCTGCGCACCGGACGATGCGAGCTGCACTCGCGCGCCACTCGCGCTCAACACCGCTTCGAGCGCGTCGCGCGTTTCTTCCTGATCGTCGATGGCCATGACCAGAAGATCGTCGATCGGCCTCGCGCCACCGTCTTCGCGCCCATCGGTGACGGCGTGCAGCGGTAGCATCGCGACATATGCGAGCTGGCCGTGCAGCGGCATCAACGTAAAGCCACCGCCCGCCGCTGCGAGCCTCGCTTCCATGTGCCGCGCGGCCGACTCCTCCAGCTCGGCCGGCTTGCCACCCGCGCCGAGCACACTGACCCACGCATGATTGTTATGTCGTTCGACCCGCAGCGCGATCCGCTCGCCGGCTGCCGCCTGCAGGATTTCATTGAGGCACAATTCGGCGATCAACGGTTGCAGAACGCTCGGATCGCCGGTCACGCGCAGGTCGTTGTCGCCAAGTTCCACGTGCACAGTCACGCGCTGTGCCGCAATTTCGTCATGCAAGGCGTCGATCGCACCGGAGGTCAACGTGGCGAGGCTCACCGACTGCGCGGTGAGTTTGCGCTGCGCATGCTCAAGTTCGCCCTGCTGCCATTGCAGCGACCACATCTTCGCGTACACGCCATCACGCGACAGCAATTCCCGATGCGTACCCTGTTCGACCACGCGGCCATGCTCCATCACGAGAATCCAGTCGGCGTCCACCACGGTGGAAAGCCGATGAGCGATCACGATCGACGTACGGCCCTGCGCGAGGCGTGTCAGCTCGGTCTGGATTGCTCGCTCGGAGCGCGTGTCGAGCGCCGACGTCGCTTCATCGAACACGATAATGCGCGGGTCCTTCAGAATGGCGCGGGCAATTGCGATGCGCTGGCGCTCACCGCCCGACAGACGCACGCCGCGCTCGCCGACGCGCGTATCGTAATGGTCGGGCAGCCGTTCGATGAACTCGTCCAATTGCGCAGCGCGCGCCGCGCGCACGACATCCGCACGCGTCGCGGAGGGCCGGCCGTAAGCGATGTTGTAAGCGATCGTCTCGTTGAACAGCACGGTATCTTGCGGCACGATGCCGATGGCTTCGCGCAAGCTTCGCTGCGTCACCTTGCCGATGTCCTGACCATCGATGCGGATCGCGCCACTTTCTGGCTGGTAAAGCCGGAACAACAGCTTCACGATCGTCGACTTGCCTGAGCCGCTGCCGCCGACCACCGCTAGCGTCTTGCCCGCATAAGCATGGAAATCGACGTCGCGCAAAATGGGCCGTGCCGGGTCATAGCCGAAGTCCACGTGTTCGAAGTCGATTTTTCCCGCCTTCACGATCAGCGGCTGTGCTGCGGGATCGTCGATATCCTCGCCCACTCGCCCTTGTGTTGCGAGAATCGCGAACATGCGCTCGACGTTGACCATCGCGTCATTGGTCTCGCGGAATACGAAGCCGAGCGTATTCAACGGCATGCAAATCTGGATCAGATAGGCATTCACCAGAATCAGATCGCCGACACTCATCGTGCGGGCGATCACATGCTGCGCGGCGAGCAGCATGATTGCGGCGATGCCGAGCGCGATCACCGCGCTCTGCCCGACGTGCAAGGCGGTCAGCGCGCGCTGATTTGCTATTCGTGCGTGGATCCATTTTTCCAGCACTTCGCTGAGGCGGCGCGTTTCGGCCTCTTCGGTCGCGAAGTATTTGACTGTGTCGTAATTCAGCAGGCTATCGACGAGACGTCCATCGGATTGCGCCTCGAGCAGATTCACGGCGCGCTGAAATGCAACTCGCCGCCGTGTGAATAAAAATGTATAGACGGCGTAACAAACGAAGGTAAGCGCGATCGCCAGTGTGAACTCGCGCGCATAGGCGCGCACCATGATCGTGACGATCGTCGCGATCTCAAAGCCGGTCGGCACGATGGTGAACAACGCGACGCCCAGCAGAAAACCGATACCGTCCGCCCCTTTCTGCACGTCGCGCGCGATTGCGCCGGTTTCACGGCGCGTATGAAACCGCGCACTCATTCCGTGCAGATGCGCGAACGTCCGTTCGGTGAAGGCGGCCACCGTGCGCTGCGTAACGACGCTGAACGCGACGTCGCGCGCTTCGTTGAGTGCGTCGCCGAGAAAGCGCAGCAGCGCGTAGGCAAGCACCAGAAACACGGGAAACAGCGCCTGCGAGACGGGTCGGCCGAGTTCGTCGACGATATGTTTGAGGACGAGCGGAATCAGTACGATCGACAGCTTGCCCGCCACCATCAGTAAAAGGGACAGCGCGGTTTGCTTGCGATAACTCCACACGGCTTGCGCGAGGTCGGCGGCGATCCGGCCAGTGAGCCGCGGACGCGCCGGCGGCGATGGCGGGGGCGAAGTCGGTGAATTCGGCATGGGTGTCGACTGCTCTACGCGGGGGCTGCCAAGGCGACCCAACTATTTGCGGGCCGGGTCACGAAAAAATCGGAAGCGAGCCATTCCCGGGTGTGACGCGTTGAAGTAGCAAGCACCGCTCCTGGTGTATGCGGAAAGTGGCAGACATGGGCGCCTTTGGCAAAAATTCCGTCGCACTCGCGGATATCCATGACAGTCGGAACAATTTCCCACGGGCGCAATGTTACATGCCGCTTGTAAAAACAGGGAACGCCACAGCGCTTCTCTCGCGCCGCATCGAAACCTGGCCACGACGCATCGTCCCTCCGCACATCAGTGCGTCTGCCCGCGTCGGCGGCCCGACCGTTTGGCACACGTCATGCTCCATGCACTAAAACCGCCGCCGCGCCACATCCGTTTGTGCCCACCCTGCAAGGAACGCCATGAAAATCGCTCTCGTCAGTGAACACGCCTCGCCACTTGCAGTTGCCGGTGGAGTCGACAGCGGCGGACAGAACATCTACGTCGCCAACGTCGCGCGCGAACTCGTGACGATGGGACATCAGGTCGATGTCTTCACGCGCCGGGACCGAGCGCTGCTGCCGCTCGTATCGGACATGGACGGCGCGCGGGTCATTCATGTGCCGGCCGGGCCGCCGAAGCAGTTGCCGAAGGAACAGCTGTTGCCGTTCATGGACGAATTCGCCACGTTCCTGATCGAATTCTTCCGACGCGAGCGCGAGCCGTATGAGGTCATCCACGCAAACTTTTTCATGTCCGGACTTGCCGCGTTGAAAGTCAAGGCGGCGCTCGGCGTGCCGCTTGTCACCACCTTTCATGCGCTCGGGCGGGTACGCCGGATTCATCAAGGCGCGGACGACGGCTTTCCTGATGAACGTTTCGCGATTGAGGACGAACTGGTGGCGCGCTCGGACATCGTGGTCGCAGAATGCCCGCAGGACGAGGCGGATCTGATCGAGCACTATCGCGCCGACCTGTCGCGAATCGAGATCGTGCCATGCGGCTTCGACGCCGCGGAATTCCGGCCGATGGACCGCGCCGCCGCGCGCGAAGCGCTCGGCTGGTGCAAGGACGAATTCACGGTGCTACAACTGGGCCGGCTCGTCCAGCGCAAGGGCATCGACAACGTGGTCTGCGGCGTCGGCATTCTCAAGCAGGCGTTCGGGGCATCCGCGCGGCTCTATGTAGTGGGCGGCAATTCCGACTCGCCGAACGAACTCGCGACGCCCGAGATCGCACGGTTGCGCGGCATCGCGCGCGAGTGCGGGGTGGCGGACCAGACTACCTTTGTCGGCCGGCGCGGACGCGCGCAATTGCGTTATTTCTACAGTGCCGCCGACGTATTCGTGACCACGCCGTGGTACGAGCCGTTCGGCATCACGCCGGTCGAGGCGATGGCTTGCGGGACGCCAGTGATTGGCGCCGACGTAGGCGGCATCCGCTATTCGGTCGCGCACGGCGAGACCGGCTTTCTCGTTCCGCCGCGAGATCCGGCCGCGCTTGCTGCGCGCCTCGACCAGTTGCGGCGGGATCCCGAGCTTGCCCGTCGCATGGGTGAGGCAGGCCTTGCGCGCGCACATGCGGAGTTCACATGGAAAGGCGTCGGCGATTCGCTGGCGCAGATCTACGCGCGCGCGGCGTGCCTCGCGCCGGCGACAACCCCTTCAGAGCAGATAGAAGCACCGAAGCGCGCGGCGGTGGGCGGGGCTTACGGATAGGCAGCGAATGCGACCGGCACTTGCGTCGTTGCTCCTTCCCTGCCACGGCCATACCTTTCCCGCTCACACTTCCCGCCTGGACGTTTCATGATGCAAGCCGCTGTATTCCTCGACAAGGACGGCACGCTGCTCGACGACGTGCCCTACAACGTCGACCCTTCGTCGATGCGTTTCGCGCCGGGCGCACGCGACGCTTTGCGACTGCTCGCCGCGCACCCGGTTGCGCTGTTCGTCATCAGCAATCAGTCCGGCGTCGCGCTCGGGAAGTTCGGCTATGACGCGTTGCATGCGGTCGAAGCCGAACTGCATCGCATGTTCGCCACGTGCGGCGCGACGCTGGGCGGGGTGTACTGGTGCCCGCATCTTCCAGGCGGCCGCGTCGCGCGCTATGCCTGCGTGTGCGGTTGCCGTAAACCGGCGCCAGGCATGCTGCTGCGCGCCGCGCACGAACACCGGCTCGACCTCGCGCGGAGCTGGTTCATCGGCGATATTCTCGACGACGTCGAAGCGGGCAACCGCGCGGGTTGCCGAACAGTGCTGCTCGACAATGGTCATGAAACCCAGTGGCTCGACAGCGAGCACCGCGTGCCGACCGCGCGCGCCGCCGATCTGCATGAAGCGGCGCAGATCGTGGTTGGCGGCGGCAGGG
The DNA here is from genome assembly GCF_012275575.1 of Paraburkholderia sp. SG-MS1. GTDB lineage: Bacteria > Pseudomonadota > Gammaproteobacteria > Burkholderiales > Burkholderiaceae > Paraburkholderia. The sequence continues at coordinate 66,020 of NZ_NPIH01000232.1, forward strand.
CCGACGCCGCACTCGATGCGCCAGTGCGCGAGGAAGCCGCGCGATGAACGCCCCACTGCAGCTCGCGCAACCGACACTCGCGCATGCACGGGTAGGCGATACGTCGCCGCCCACTCGCTGGGGTGAGGACGTCAAGCGGATTCTCTGCATACGCGTCGACAATCTCGGCGACGTACTGATGACTACGCCCGCACTGCACGCGCTGCGTCACGGCTGGCCGGATCGGCATATCACGCTGCTCGCATCGCGCAGCGGCGCGGCGCTCGCGCCTTTTCTCGACGACGTGGACGACGTGATCGAATACGACGCGCCTTGGGTCGCGCCTTTGTCGAACGGCGCACGCACGCTGCTGGACGATCAGCGGATGCAGGACCGTTTGCGCTGCGGCGCCTTCGACGCCGCGGTGATCTTCACGGTCTATAGTCAAAGCCCGTTGCCCGCCGCGATGCTCTGCTATCTGGCGGGCATTCCGCGCCGTCTCGCGCATTGCCGCGAAAATCCCTATGCGCTGCTGACCGACTGGCTGCGCGAACCCGAGCCGCAGCAGCGCACGCGCCATGAAGTGCAACGGCAACTCGACCTCGTGCGCCACGTCGGCGCGCACGCGCAGGACACGCGCATGCGCTTTCGCGTCGACGCTTCCGACCGTCGCACGCTTCAGGCGCAACTCGTCGCGCGCGGCGTCGCATGCGAAGCCAGGTGCATCGTGCTGCATCCTGGCGCCACGGCCGCTTCGCGCCGCTACCCGCCCGAGCGTTTTGGCGAGGTCGCCGCTCGGCTCGTACGCGAAACCGGCGCGCCCTTGCTCATTACCGGCTCTTCTGGCGAACGGCCACTGGTCGAAGCAGTCATTCGCGCGGCCGCACCCGGCGTGCGCTCGCATCTGCACGATCTGAGCGGCGCGCTCACGCTCGGCGAACTCGGCGCACTGATCGAGCGCGCCAGCGTGCTCGTGTCCAACAACAGTGGACCCGTGCATCTCGCGTCCGCACTGAATACGCCAGTGGTCGATCTGTATGCCCTGACCAATCCGCAGCACACGCCCTGGCAAACGGCGCAGCGCGTGCTGTTTCGCGACGTGGAATGCCGCTGGTGTTATCGCAGCGTGTGTCCGCAACAGCATCACGCCTGTCTGCTGGGTGTCGCGCCGGGCGAAGTGGTACAGGCGGTGCTCGAACTGCGCAGCGAGGCGGCGGCGCGCGACGCGGCCAGCGCCACGGGTGGCGACGCGGCTGGCGATGTGGCTAACCAGGCCGATCACGCCATCACCGCGCCGCTCTCCGGTGAACCCATCGCTCCCTGAAACCTTTCTCTTGCGAACGACCATGTACACACTCGGAATCAATGCCGTCTATCACGACAGCGCCGCAGCCCTGCTGCGCGACGGCGTCGTGCTCGCCGCCGCCGAAGACGAACGCTTCACGCACGTCAAACACGCGAAACGGCCGGTGCCGTTTGCGACCTGGCAACTGCCCTTCGATGCCATCGACTACTGCCTGAAGGCCGCTGGCATCACGCTTGCCGAGGTCGATCACGTGGCCTATTCCTATGACCCCACGCTGTTTGGCGGCATGCCGAGCCGTCCGGGGGCGACCATAGAACTGCCGTTCGATCCGGCCAATATGCATGTTTCCGACCCGTCGGCATCGCCGTGGGACCCGCTGTTCCTGAGCTATATCGCGAATGCCAAAGGGCAACTGCTGGACGGCGCGCCGCATCACCTGAAAAAGCGCTTTCAGGGCGTCGATCATGAGCGGGGCTTCCAGTGGCACTTCGTCGAGCATCACCTCGCGCACGAAGCCAGCGCCTTTCTCGCCTCGCCATTCGACGATACCGCCGTGCTGACGATGGACGGCCGCGGCGAAGGCGTGACGACGAGCATGGCCCGGTTTGTCGGCGGCGAATACACGCGGCTCAAGCAGGTCGAGTTGCCGCATTCGCTGGGCCTGCTTTACGAAGCCGTCACGGATTGGCTCGGCTTCCTGCACTCGTCGGATGAATACAAGGTGATGGCGCTCGCCTCTTACGGCAAGCCGCTCTACCTCGACGTATTCCGCCAGATCGTTCGCTACCGCAGCGATGGAACTTATACCGTCGATGCGCCGCGTCTCGTCGAGCGCTTCGGCCCGGCACGGGAACGCGGCGGGCCGCTGGAGCAGCGGCACTTCGATATCGCGCATTCGTTGCAGCGCGTGCTCGAGGAAACGGTGCTGCAACTCGCCGACTGGCTGCATCGGCAGACGGGTCTGAGCAAGCTCGCGATGGCCGGCGGCGTCGCGTTGAACTGCGTGATGAATTCGAAGCTACGTGACGCCGGTCCGTTCGACGACGTATGGGTCCAGCCCGCCGCTGGCGACGCCGGCACCGCGCTCGGCGCGGCGCTGTGGATCGATTACCGCGAGCGGGCAGCGCACGGTGACCGTGCGCGTCGCTGGACGATGGACCACGCGTACCTCGGCCCCGAATACAGCGAAGCGGAAATCGAACAATTCCTGAGTTGGTCGAAGCTGCCCTACCGCCGCATGGACAATATCGCCGCCGAGACCGCCGATCTGCTTGCCAATGGCAAGGTGATCGGCTGGTATCAGGGGCGCACGGAATTCGGCCCGCGTGCGCTCGGCGCGCGTTCGATCCTCGCCTCGCCGGTGGATGCGCAAATGCAGGCGAAGCTCAACGAGATCAAGGACCGCGAAGACTTCCGCCCGGTCGCGCCGGTCGTGATGGAAGAGTATGCGAACGAATGGTTCGTGGACGGCAAGGTCGCACCGTTCATGCTGTTCGTGTTCGACGTGCGCGCGGACAAGGCAGCGCGCATTCCGGCCGTGCGCCACGTCGATGGCACGGCGCGCGTGCAGACCGTCAATCGCGCGCAACATCCGCTGTACTACGACTTGCTGGACGCGTTCAGACAACGCACCGGTGTGCCGATTCTGGTCAACACGTCGTTCAATACGCGCGGAGAACCGATGGTGAATTCGCCGCGCGACGCGGTGGAATCGTTCTGGACTTCACCGCTCGACGCGCTGGTGATCGGGCCGTTCGTCGTCGACAAAACGGGGGGCCGCGCATGAGTTCGTCCGCGGCGGCTCCTATCCAACCCGGCGGGATCCTGGCCAGCCCTCGCGCCGAAGAAGCGGTTGCCGCGGATTATGCAGGCGCGCTATCCGCTCGCGTGGATGTCTGCGTCGTGGTGCCGACCTATCGCCGTCCCGCGCTGCTGGCGGCGTGTTTGCGCGCACTATGCGAGCAGGACTACCCTGCGGATCGCTACGAGATTATCGTTTGCGACGACGGCCCCGACGAAGCCACCCGCGCGTGCGTGGCGCGCTTCGCAGCCGCCCAGGCGGCGCGAGGACTGACCGTGCGCTACGTGCCGGTCACGTGTAGCCAGGGCCCCGCAGGCGCGCGCAATGCGGGCTGGCAACAGGCGCGCTCGCCGTTGATTGCCTTCACGGACGACGACACGCTCCCTGACCGACATTGGTTGACGGCCGGTGTTGCGGCGCTCGCGCCCGGCGTCGCGGCCGCCTCGGGGAAGATCGTCGTGCCGCTGCCCGACTTGCCGACCGATTACGAAGCCGACGCGAGCGGACTTGAACGCGCGGAATTCGCCACCGCTAACGCCTTCGTCGCGCGCAAGTTTCTGGTTTCGACGGGCGGGTTTGACGAGCGCTTCACGTCGGCGTGGCGGGAAGACTCCGATCTGCAATTTACGCTGATGCAAGCGGGCGGCGAGATCGTCCGTGCGGCCGATGCCGTCGTCGTGCATCCCGTGCGGCCCGCACCTTGGGGTGTCAGCATCGCGCAGCAGAAGAAGAGCCAGTTCGATGCGCTGCTCTACAAGAAGCACCCGCATCTGTTCAGGACGCGCATTCGCGCGACACCACCACTGCTTTACTACGCGATCCTGTGCGCGGCACTGACTGCGTTGTTCGCCGTGCTGGCCAGCCACATGACTGTCGCGCTAACGGCGCTGATCGTGTGGCTAACGTTGACTGGCTACTTTTGTGTCATGCGTTTGCACGGCCGGGACCGCAGCTGGCTGCACGTCGCCGAAATGGCGTGGACGTCTGTCCCTATCCCGTTTCTGTCGATCTATTGGCGGCTTTATGGCGCCTTCCGTTTCAAGGTGTTCTTTCCATGACTGCACCCTCGTTCCTGAGCGCGCTCGCGCCGCGCCGCATTGTCGTGTTTCGCGCACTGCAACTCGGCGACATGCTGTGCGCCGTCCCCGCGTTGCGAGCGTTGCGCCACGCGATGCCGCACGCACACATCGCGCTGATCGGGCTGCCGTGGGCTTGCACGTTCGTCGAGCGCTATGCGGGCCTCATCGATGAACTGATCGTGTTCCCCGGCGCAATCGGATTTCCGGAGCAGCCGGAAACGAACGCCGGGCTGCCTGAATTTTTTTCGCGCATGCGCGCCCGTCGTTTCGATCTGGCGATCCAGCTGCACGGCAGTGGCGGGGCCGCCAACGATCTGCTGCTCGAGCTGGGTGCCCAGGCTCTGGCTGGTTTCGTGCAGCCTGACGAGCCGGCGCGGCAAGGCTGCTTTATCGGCTGGCCCGACGATCTGCCCGAGGCCGACCGCTATCTCGCGTTGGCGCACGCGCTCGGCGCACCGACGATCGAGCGGCAATCGGCATTTCCGCTTCATCATCAGGATCAGGAAGAATATGAGGCGCTGGCCGCCGTGCACGGTGTGGAAGCGCAGCGGCTCGTGCTGATCCATCCCGGCGCGCAATTGCCGTCGCGGCGCTGGCCCGCCGAGCGCTTCTCCGAGGTGGCCGACAACCTCGCAGCCGAAGGCTGGCAGATCGCGATTACCGGCACCGCCGCCGAAGCCTCGTTGACCGGCGCCGTGTTGGGCTCGATGATGTCGCCCGCGCTGCATCTCGCGGGCGCGACTTCGCTCGGTGGCCTCGCTGCACTCGTCGCGCACGCGCGTCTCGTAGTCTGCAACGACACCGGCATTTCGCACATCGCGGCGGCCGTGTCGACGGCGTCGGTGGTGATCGCTTCCGGCAGCGACACGCGCCGCTGGGCGCCGCTCGACCATACGCTGCACCGCGTGCTCGCCGACTATCCCCCCTGCCGGCCTTGCATGTTCCGCGAATGCCCGTATGGTCATCCGTGTGCGCTGAACGTCGGCGTGGAACAGGTCGTGGAATCGGCGCGTGCGCAGCTCGCGCGGGTACACGGCGCGCAAGCCGGCGCGCCGAACACATTGCATGCGAACGCCCGCAACTTCGAGGAGATGCATCATGCTGCGTAACTGCCGCCGGCTGCGCGTGCTGACCTGGCATGTGCACGGCAACTATCTGTATTACCTGACGCAAGCGCCGCACGATTTCTATCTCGTCACGAAACCCGGGCATCCACCCGGCTACGCCGGCAAGGTGGGCGTGCTGCCGTGGGGCGACAACGTCCACGAAATCAATGCGGACGATGTGCCCGACGAAGCGTTCGATGTCGTCCTGTATCAGCACAAGAGCCACTGGGAATACGACCGCGAACATCTGCTGAGCCCGGCGCAGCAGCGCTTGCCGCGCGTCTATATCGAGCATGATCCGCCGCAGGACAATCCGTTCCAGCAATGGCATTGGGTCGACGACCCCCATACCTTGCTGATCCACGTCACGCATTTCAATCAGTTGATGTGGGATTGCGGCGTCACGCCGACTCGGGTGATCGAACACGGCGTCGTGGTGCCCGAGGGCGTGCGCTATAGCGGCGAGCTGGAGCGCGGCATCGTCGTGGTGAATCATCTCGCGCAACGCGGACGGCGGCTCGGCGCGGATATCTTCAGCGCGACGCGCACGCGTGTGCCGCTCGATCTCGTCGGCATGGACGCCGGTCGGCTCGGCGGTATCGGCGAGATTGGCAATCTCGATCTGGCTGCCTTCACGGCGCGTTACCGCTTCTTCTTCAATCCGATTCGCTGGACCAGTCTCGGCCTCGCGATCGTCGAAGCGATGACGATCGGGATGCCGATCGTCGGTCTCGCTACGACCGAACTCGCCACGGTGATCCGCAATGGCGAAAACGGCTTTATTCATACCGATGTCGACGCCCTCGTTGACGCGATGGCTAGTCTGCTGCACGACCCCGCCGAGGCGCGGCGTCTCGGCGAAGGCGCGCGGCGCACGGCGCTGGAGCGCTTTCATATCGACCGTTTCGCGCAGGACTGGCACGAGGCGCTGCTGCACGTCACTGCCTGAGCGGCCGCACACTGTACCTTGAGCAAGGACGACATGTCATGAAAGAACTCACTCGTAAGCGGATTCTGGTGACCGGCGGCGCAGGATTTCTCGGCTCGCATCTGTGCGAACGGCTCGTGACAGAAGGGCACGACGTTCTGTGCGTCGACAATTTCTACACCGGTACGAAAGACAACATCGCGCATCTGCTCGACTGCGCGAATTTCGAGCTGATGCGTCATGACGTGACATTTCCTTTGTACGTGGAGGTTGACGAGATCTATAACCTCGCCTGTCCCGCATCGCCGGTCCATTATCAACACGACCCCGTGCAGACGACCAAAACCAGCGTGCACGGCGCAATCAACATGCTTGGGCTCGCCAAACGCGTGAAGGCGAAAATCTTTCAGGCGTCGACGAGCGAGGTGTATGGCGACGCACAGATGCATCCACAAACCGAGCAATACTGGGGGCACGTGAATCCGATTGGCCCGCGCTCCTGCTACGACGAGGGCAAGCGGTGCGCCGAGACGCTATTCATGGATTACCGGCGGCAACATGGACTGTCGATCCGGATTGCGCGGATCTTCAACACATATGGGCCGCGCATGCACCCCGCCGATGGCCGCGTCGTATCGAACTTCATGATGCAGGCACTGCGAGGCGAGCCGCTCACGCTCTATGGCGACGGCTCGCAGACGCGCTCGTTCTGCTACGTGGACGATATGATCGACGGCTTTATCCGGCTGATGAACACAGCGGATGACCCCAGCGGCCCGGTCAATCTGGGCAATCCGCACGAAGTAAGCATGCGCGAGATCGCGCAGCGCATCGTGGTGATCACCGGTTCGAACTCGCCGCTTGAACTGCATCCTCTGCCGACCGACGACCCTTGGCATCGCCAGCCGGATATCACGCGTGCGCGTGAGTGGCTCGGCTGGCAGCCGCG
>NZ_NPIH01000233.1 GCF_012275575.1 Paraburkholderia sp. SG-MS1
ACTACTTTGGGCATCTTGTCCTCTAACGGTTAATGGAAAAGAAGGCCGGACGCGCTTGGTGCCCGGGTGCTGCCAGGGACACATGGACAGCGGTATCTGCCTCGGTGTTATAACAATAATCCCGTGCAGTTCGCGCCGCTATGAGGGTTTTTCCCCAATGTCGGCCGTTCACGACGGCGCCAGATTTCCGCTGCTGTGGCCTATCTGACGGCCGAAATGCCCCAATTTGCCATCATTCCGAGTCTTCGCCAGTTGCTTTTACGTAGACGCCTTGTGTTATAATTGAGCACGATACGTTAAGGAAAGAGGTCGCCGGCATGGCAACAGTGAAGCCTAACTCGGTCCGGCCGATTACAGCTCGCTCGGTCTCGGAGCAGGTAACTGCCGAACTTCGCCGGTTGATCCTGTCGGGTGACCTCGCGCCCGGCCAGAGCCTGTCGCTGCGCAAGCTCGCCGACGCACTGAACGTCAGTTTCATTCCCGTACGCGACGCGCTGAACGTTCTCGAAAGCGAAGGGCTGGTCCTGAATCCGCCTGGTCGTGGCGCGACTGTCGCGCCCCTGGACCTGGATGAGTTCCATGCGATCTATCGGGTGTCCCGCGTGCTCGAACCCGCACTCGCGCGCCGTTCGTGCATGTTGCTGTCTGATGAGACACTCGACCGGCTTTACCAGGAAGCGGAAGCCGTGGGCGGACGCGACCGTACCCTCGACGAGGTCTGGGCCGACCATCGTGCTTTCCATATGGCGCTGCTTGCGCCGGCCGCGTCGCCCTGGGACGTACGGATTCTCACGATGCACTGGCGTGCCACCGAACGCTATGTACGTATCGGCTTTGGCCTTCTAGACCCCGACCCCGAGGAGCACGATCGCCGCCGCGATGCCCACCAGTTTCTCATTGATGCGTTCCGCAAGCGCGACCCTGCCTTCGCCGCACGCGCCCTGGA
>NZ_NPIH01000234.1 GCF_012275575.1 Paraburkholderia sp. SG-MS1
CATGAGCGACACCCGCCTCAACAGCATCATCCGCGCATTCGAATCCGGCAAGCCCGCCTTCACCGCGTTTTCGAAACTGGACAAGCAGAGCGCCATCGAGATGAGCGATGCGCCGTATGACGGCATCGTCTTCGAAATGGAGCACAACCCGTACGACGTCTCGGCGCTCGGCGATGCATTGCAGTACATGCTCAACCGCAAGCAGATTGCCGAGTCCGGTTCAGTCGCACCGCGCGTGACGCCAATTGCCCGCATTCCGTCCAACGGTGTGGAGATGAATCAGGCGTTCGCCAAGCAGGTGCTCGATCGCGGCGCCTACGGCGTGGTGTGGCCGCACGTGGCGACGGTGGAGCAGGCCTGTAACGCGGTGGCCTCGTGCCGCTATGCGCGCCCGAAAAACGCGCCGCTATATGAGCCCAAAGGTGTGCGCGGCGATGGCCCCGCCACGGCCGCACGCTACTGGGGTTTGAGCATGGCCGATTACTACAGGAAAGCCGACGTATGGCCGCTGGCTCCGGAAGGCGAGATTCTCGTCGGCCTGATGTGCGAAAGCACCGAGGCGATCGGCAACCTCGACGACATCCTCTCGAACGTGCCCGGCATCGGCTTCATCCTGATCGGTGAAGGCGACCTGAGCCAGGAGCTCGGCTTTCCGCGTCAGTACGAACATCCCGAAGTGCTCGACGCAATGCGCCAGATCGTCGAGACCTGCCACAAGCACAACGTGGTGGTCGGCAATCCGCACACCACCGCGAAGAATCACGAGCGACTGCTCAAGGAAGGCTACCGCTTCCTGATGTCGGCGCCGCAGCGCAGCTATGGCGTGGTCGGCGCGGCGCGCGAGCTGGCGGGATACTGATGAACGGAGCCGCAAGCCTGGTCCGGACGCTTACCGCTCAGGGCGTCGACGTCTGGCTCGCGAACCCGGCACCTCGGAGATGCACTTCCTGAAGGCGCTGGAGAACCCGCAGATGCGCAGCGTCCTGTGTCTGTTCGAAGGCGTCTGCACAGGCGCAGCGGACGGCTATTACCGGATGAAAGGCAAGCCCGTGATCGATATCGATCGCCCGCGTATCGACTGGCTGGCGATGGCGCAGGGCATGGGCGTGCGCGCCGTCGCCGTCGACACGGCCGAAGCCTTCCATCAGGCGATGGCGGACTCGGTGAACGAGGCCGGTCCGTGCCTCATCGAGGTGAGGCTTTAACCCCATTCAAGCATAAGGACGCACATCAATGACAACGACGACCCTGACTGAAGTACCCACGTTGCGCACCAATCTGGCCGACTATCCGGTCACGAAGGCGATGAAGGACGGCCGCGTGGCGTCGGACATCGTGAAGCTCGACTATTGCGGACCGACGCCGGCCCATAACGGCTTCAAGGCGATGGTGCGCGAGAACAAATTCGACGCGGGCGAACTGGCGATCGTCACGTTCCTGCAGGCCAGGGCGTATGGCAAGCCGTACATCTTGTTGCCGACGCCGGTTTCCGGGCGCTTCCAGCATCATTGCGCGGGTTTCAACATCGACTTCGGCCACCTCGATCCGAAGGATATCGAAGGCCGGAAGGTCGGTGTTCGCACCTACACGCAGACCACCGCGCTGTGGATTCGCGGCATTCTGCGCCACGAATACGGGGTCGATCTCGACAAAGTGACGTGGATGACGCTCGGTGACGGGCATCTCGCGGAGTACCGCGACCCGGAGAACTGCGAGCGTCTGCCGGCGGGTTCGTCGATTCCCGAGATGATGCTCAAGGGGGAACTGGCCGCTGCGCTGCTCGGTGAAGACATGCCGAAGGACGAGCGGGTCCGCACGCTGGTGCCGAATGCGCAGGCGGCGGCGAAAGACTGGTTCGCACGGGAGAACGTGGTGCCGATCAATCACATGTTCGTGGTGCACGAGGACATCTCGAAGCAGCGCCCGGATGTGGTGCGGGAGCTGTACCGGATGATCGTCGAAAGCCGTGAGCTCGCTGAAGGGGTGCCTGCGGTGTTTCCGCCGATCGGGCTGGAGGCGAACCGCAAAGGTCTGCAACTGGCGATCGACTGGGCGCTCGATCAGAAGATCATTGCACGCCGTCTGTCGGTCGATGAACTGTTCGACGATGTGACGGGCAGCCTCGGGTAAACGAAGGAAGCAGGCGCAGCGCACGCGAAGCAAAAGTTGAAACGAGCACATCACGCGCAGCCGGGAATAGCGGCGCAGAAGCGGTTGAGCGGTTTCACGCCGCTTACCTACGCATAATTAATGGAGGCAATTCGCTGTGTATCTGACATCATCTGTGAAGAAGCGCCTGGCTTATTCAGTCATCGGGGGCACCTGGATTTTCATTTGCGCGAGCGCGCAAGCGGCGACCGAAGGCACGGCGCTTCTCAATCGCGTCGGCCCAGTGACGTCCGAGTTGTACGTCGCGAATGCGGACGGTACGGACGAACACAAGTTGCTGCCGACTCCGGGTTTCGACTATCACGCTTCTTTTTCGAAAGACGCACAGTGGATCGTCTTCACATCCGAGCGCGATGGCCTCGGCCAGTCGAATCTCTATCGCGTCAAAGCGGACGGCTCGGACCTGACGCAACTCACCCATCACATTGCAGTCGACGATGCCGCCGTCTTTTCGCCGACCGACCCTAACGTCATCGCATTCGTCTCTTCACGCCGCGGCGCGAAAGAATTCGGCACGACCAATATCTGGACGCTGAACATTGCGACTGGCGCGTTGAAGAACGTCACCGGTTCGCTGAAATTCGATCCGAGCAAACCGCATAGCTACTTCCGGCCGACGTGGTCTCCGGACGGCAAATGGCTTGCCCTGTCATCCGACATCGGTTCCGATTGGCGCGGCCACAATCTGCCGGTTGGCTGGGAGCGTACGCAGGAAAGCAGCATCTACGTCATCAGGCCCGATGGCTCCGGCTGGAAGAAGATTGCCAGCCATCCCGGTTTTGACGAGGGTTCCCCCTCCTGGTCGCCGGACGGCAAGCGCGTCGTTTTCTATGAAACGCCGGTTGAGTCGACGTGGGGTGCACATCGTCCGGAAGGGATCAACTCCGTCAGCTCGCAACTGGTGTCGGTCGAGTTGTCCACGCTCGCGAAGACCACGTTGACGTCGACGCCCGGCTTCAAGGTGTTCCCGCAATATCTGACGGACACCAACGTCGCGTATCACGTGAAGGGCGGCCAGACCGAGGGCATCTACACCACCGCCGGGACTTTCCGATCGACGGCGGATACGGGCATTCGCTCGCCGCGCTATTCGTCCGACGGCACGCGAATGGTCTATGAAAAGATCACGATGCGGCCCGCGCATCCGAATGGAATGCCGATGTTCAGCTTCGACCCCGCGTGGGACTACCGCTACATCGACGTATTCCCGCAACTGTCGGCGGATCGCAAGAAGCTCGTGTACACGGAAAAGGCGATGAACTCGTCCATTGCCACCATCAACCCGGATTTCTCCGGCTACACGCGCATCTATGATGCGGCAACGAGTGGCCTGACCCCGGACATGGTTAAGAAGGGCCTGGCGGGGGCGTTCCAGCCGACGTGGTCACCGAATCGCGAGTGGGTGGCTTTTGGCGTGGGCGACTGGTTCTTCACGCGCGGCGCGGGTCCGGGCCGGATTGCGCGGATCAAGGCGGACGGCAGCATGGACGGCCATCCGGAGTTCCTGACGGACGATTCGATCAATGCGGGCTTCCCGAGCTATTCGCCGGATGGCAAGAAGCTCGTGTACCGCGTGTGGAGCCCCAAGGTGCAGGGCCTGCGCATTCTCGACCTGGATACGCGCAAGACGACGGTGCTGACGACCGACGCGGACAACCTGCCGGGCTGGTCACCGGATGGCAGCAGGATCGTGTTCACGCGCAAGCTGATCAACCCGACCGATCCGAACAAATTCAACTATGACGTGTTCACGATCAAGCCTGATGGCACGGGTCTGGTCCGTCTGACTTCGGATGGATCAAACCAGGGGCATGCCGTGTGGACCTGGGATGGCAAGATCGGCTACAGTTCAGGCACCTATGGCTTCCGGGATGAACTCGCGCTGTACGACAACAGCTTCCAGCCCGACGGCCAGAACTGGGTGATGAATGCGGACGGAACCGAACAGCATGCGATCACGGATACGTTGTGGGAGGAGGCGATGCCGTTATACATTCCCAACCCTTGATCCGGGTGCTGCACTAGTGTGAGAGGCGCCGTGCAAAAGCACGGCGCTTTTTATTGCGCAACGAAATGAATGAGTGGGCACGCGACGGCTGTACTTTGCGCTTGTCGCCGATCCCATGTAGAAAAGGAACGCTATCCTAAGAAGCCGTCAATCTGATTCGTTGAGCCAGTGAAGGAAACAGCTTCAGCAAATTATCTGAAAGATGAAATCTCGAGAACCGGGTTCTGCATGGGCGAAGAATAGGGAATAGAAGTGAATACCAAGCTACATGCTCGTATTCAATAATGCGGCGTAGGTGAAGGAACTTCAGCAATCGCCCACGTGAAAGAGAACCCATTTCGAGGCGTGCTTTGAAACGCTCACTGGCGACCGGTTGAATGGATCGCCAGTGAGTAAGTGTTACAGGCGTGCCGATCAGAAATGAATTTCGGCTATCACCATGGGTGCGGACGTTATCGTGCTGACCGTTTCACGAGTCGGCGAGCCATACATGTGGTACCAGTATTCGTAGCCGACGCCAGCATAAATAGTTCGCGGATGACCAGCGAACGAACCAAGATCGGCCAGCAGCGAGACCCGTGTGAGAAATTCCGTTGTGGTCTCGACGCCGAAGCCGTCTTTTCCTTTCGGTCCGGTCACGCTCGCGAAGCCGCGAAACATCAATGGCACCGGACCTGCCCGGAACGGGAAGAGCCATGAACTTTCGACGTGCCAAGCCGTGTTGTAGTGCACGTCGACGCCGACGATGCCGTTGTGGTTGCTTTCGGTTCTCAGGCCCGCAGTCAGATTCAGGAACCCCCGCGGCAGCGCGAATTCGAGAGTCGGACCGAAAACGAGCATTCGTGCTCGCTGCGCGTAAGCGTCGTTCTTCGTGCCGATTTCGTAGCCGCCTGTCAGGCCCACATCCCGAATGATGCCGATACCGACCGGCCTTCCGAGGATTTTGCCCGCGCTCAACGTCACGCGGCCGATGCTATACAACTCTTGTGCGCCACCGGAGGAAGGGCCGCCAGCTTCCGGATTCGCTGAGTTCGAGATGATGTAGTCGACATTGAACGCATAGCTACCGAATCTGAAGCCACCGGTAGTCGTGAGATAGCCGATGTTTTGCGCGACCTTGTCGGGAACGCCAGGGTAGTGGAAATTGCTGCCGTAGCGGTAGCCGATATAGGTGTCGTTCCACGAGACGGGCGGTGCACCGATTTGTTCTCCCGATTTCAGATCCGGAGCAGTGAGCGGAGCGGTGCTATTCGTCTGGGTTGGTTGGGATTGCTGGGGAACGGAGGCATTCGGTGGGCTGAACACCTCCGCATAACTGAATTCGCTCAAGCAGCAGAACATGGCGATACCGAGAAGCGGCTCGCGCACAGCTATCGAAAATTTTTTCATGTCTCCATCCATATTGTTTTTTATCAGCCCCGACTACACTTGGCGCTGCGCACCTTATTGAAGATGTTCTGTATGTCTCCGTCGAAATGGGATTGAGGTCGATCGGTGAGGAATGGTATTGGATGGCCGACCGTCTGCCTTTACACAAAAGTTAGATTCGCTGGCATTTTTTGCAGGCGCAAGCGAGCTGGCGACGCCTTGCGTGTCGCTGCTGCAGAAAAAAATGCCAGTGAATCGACTTTTTGTGTAGGGACGCATGCTTGAGCATCAAATATTCTTGCTCCTACAAGACAGGGTGTGCGGCGACGAAAGACTCGCCCGACCCACTGAGAAAGAAATTCAACGGAGACGAAATTGACAATGAGCCCCCTTGAGGATCGCCTTTTCTGAGCATTCCGCCGGTTTGCGACCTTGATGTCCACAGCGAAAAGCAGTTCAACGCAAGGCGCCTGAGATGGTGCGGTGCCCGCGCCGGTGTCGGCGAACGGGCAAGTGGTAGTCGCTATCGATACGGCGCCGAACTGATTCTTTGAGTGCGCCGCTGAACGCGGAGTGGCGTACACGCCGATCGCCATCACAGACCGTGACTCCGCTGCTTCCTTGCGCCTGCGCAATGAGTGGACCATTCGCGTTGACGCATCGGATCCAGGGTGGGCGCACTCCGCGTCATCTCCCCGCCGTGCGTTGTCCTTACAGACTGGAACGCCTGACTCGCAAATGCGCCGAGCACGCACCTTGACGCCGCCCCCCATCGGGCGTGCGCACGGAACTGCGGATTTATCGAGTGTCCTGACTCGAACCGCTGAACGATGAAATTAAAAACTACATATTGATTCGGAGACGGAATGAAAAAGTTGATCGCTCTTGTGTCAGGCGTTGCATCGGCCTGGACGTTTAGCACCGCACACGCTCAGTCGTCGGTCACGCTGTACGGCATTGTCGACAACGGTCTGGAGTATCAGAATTCTGGCGCGGGAGCCGTGGTGCGCGCGGTATCCGGTGGGCTCTTTGCAAGCCGATACGGCCTGAAGGGCAGCGAGGAAATCGGCGGCGGCCTCAAGATCAACTTTCAGTTGGAGCAAGGCTTTTCTGGCGTCACAGGGGCGGCCTCGAACGCGGCCGCCGCCTTCAATCGCCAGGCATGGGTAGGGGTGTCCGGCGGTTTCGGTGAGGCGCGTTTCGGGCTGCAAAACACGCCTCAATACATGTTCATGAACCCTGAACTCGACCCGGTGGCGGTCATGAGCATCGGGTCGCCCATGAATAATTTCAACAGTCTGACCGTTCGGGTCAACAACGCGATCTCCTATTTCACGCCGACTGTCTACGGCTTGAGCGCGCAGTTCATGGTCGCGATGCGGGATGCGACGACCAGGCCGAGCAACGGGCTGCAGTTCTATAACGCGGCCGTGCGCTACGTGAATGGACCATTCCGCGTGGCAGCGGGTTATGAGCAGGCAGACAATGCGGCAGGAACCTCGACGCTGAAAATTTTCAACGCGGGCGGATCGGTGGGAATAGGGGCCGCCCGTTTCTATCTGGCGTATCACACGGAGCGTCAGACCGACAACAGCGTGAAGCGCGACGTCTATGAAGTATCGGGTTCGTACTCGTTCAGTCCCGCCGACCAGCTTTCACTCATGTATGGTTACGCACACGATCGCAGTGGTCAGGGGAACAATGCACAGCAGGTGGGCCTGACCTACTCGTACTCCCTCTCGAAGATGACGACCCTTTACGGTTCCGCAGGCTTCATCGAAAATCGGAATCAGGCGCGCTTTACCCTCAACGGCACCGGGTATACCGGTATTGCGGTCGCGCCAGGCGCCAACACGCGCGGGGTCATAGTCGGAATGCTGCATCGGTTCTGATGCGCGAGCGCCGGCCTCGCCGGGCCGGCATCGATGTTCGGGTAAATCGCAGGCCGCTATTCCCGGAAATGTATGGAAAAATTGGCGTTGTTTTGCCGACGCTCCGCGGGTGCTACGATGCATCCGTTCGGCACAGCGAGAACTTCGTTAGGTATGTTCTCCAGTCCTGAGCGGATTTTCAATGTGAGAAAACGAACGTAGAGACGATTTTTTAGGGCCCCCCAGAGCGCTGCTCTCCGGGGCCGAGCTGTTGACCTCGACTGGCGAACGACGAACGTCAGATCGAGGTGCACGCCGATTCTGGATGATGAATTGTGGTCACGCCTCAAACCGTCGTTGCTGCCCTTGGAACTCTTGCCCTTCAGCAGGGCGGCGTGCAAGCCGGTGTTGCACCGGGCCGCATCCGCCTGCATGTCGTTCGTGCAGGCGAACGGGTGACGCGAGCGGACCACGGCCCTATCTCTTCTGGCCTCTGGCAAATCTCCGTGGCCGCGATTCCGGCCGGCGCCAACCATCGCAATGTCACGCGACTACTTCAGAAACCACCGTCCTTCTACCCCGCTCGCGGCGACCGCTTTCGCGTGGCTCGGCCACGACCAAAGGCGCACAGCATCCATTTCGTGATTGCTTGCCGATGCGCTGGACACGGCAGCAGCTTCGGCAAGTATTGCTGCGTGGTTGAACGCATGCGCGGCGCGACTGTGGCAACATCGACAAATAAATCGTGGACTCCGTGTGCAGAGACATCGCTCACAAGCCACGGATCGTGAAAGATACAACTGACTGACGATGCGGTGCAGACGATCTGCCGTCGCCCGGTCAAAAAAATATGGCCCAGTCGGAACCAACGCCAGAGATATTCTGCGTAAGGCCGGAAATTCAAGGACGGCCGCGATCGAATCGGTTCGGCCGCCAAGGAGACTTTATGACGCACAGTGCCGTGGCAAAGTATCAATCCAGATCGGCCCCGAAAGTGAAGCGAACGACGGTTCCCAAGGTCCGCCTGTATGTGGAGCAACCTGAGGAAAAGAACTGGTTCGTGCATGTCGGTCACGTGACCGACCGGGGTCGCTGGCGAACGGAGCCCCACGCGCATCCTGCCTACGGTCAGGTGATATTCGTTCGCAGCGGACGCGGTGTCATGAATCTCGAAGGTAGCCGCGTGCCATTTGAAGGCCCTTGCGCGCTGCTGTTACCGACCGAGTGCGTTCACGGCCTCGACTACGAGGTCGATGTCGACAGATGGGTCGTGACGATCGAGGTGGCCTATCTGACACAGGTCAACGCCAAGCTCCGCGAATTCATTTCGCTGTGGGCGTTGCCGCGAATGATTCCGCTCTGCTATTCCGCCGAAGCAGGAATGGAGTTCTACAGCGTGATCAACAGCCTCAAGCAAGAGGTCGAATCCGACGCAATCGGGCATGTGGTGGGCACGGAAGCGCTGCTCACGACGCTCCTGCTCATGCTGGTCCGTGAAGCGCGTCTGGAACAACAACACGGCAACGAAGGCGCGACGCGCAACGATATCCGCCTGGTAGACCGCTTCCGGAAACTGATCGACGAGCATTACCGGGAGAATTTGCCACTGCAGGACTACGCGTCGATGATGGCGATGTCGCTCGTGCAGCTGCGCGCAGCCTGTGCTTCCGCGGCCGAGCAGAGCCCTACCAAGATGATTCACGCGCGCATTATCGCGGAGGCAAAGCGCAGCCTCATTTTCGGGGACATGTCGGTGGAGCAGATTGCCTTTGGACTCGGCTTCGCGGACGCCGCGTACTTTACGCGATTCTTCCGCAGAGAGGTCGGCCAGGCACCCAGCCAGTTTCGCGCCGCGTCGCGACAACAGGCCGATCGCAAGGTTCTCCCGCAGTAGATGCAGTAGTCACGCTGACGGGTTCAGGATAGCTTGTCGAATATCCGCGTGGCGTTAGGCGCCTTGGCGACCTCCGCTCTTTCTGCTTGACGTCTCATGCTGAATGCCGGATTCGGTACCGTGCTTGATTGAATTAAAAAGTACCGGCGAATCCGACTTTTGTGCAGGGACGTCCCGCGGCGAATCACCTACCCTTGGTCTGGTCTTCCCGTCGGCGACACGCGAACCACGGCTCGCCGTTGAACGACATCCTGAGTGACCGTCTATTTGTTAGCCGTCAGTCCCGCCGCGCAAGTAGCATTCATTCGTCTCACACTCTGTGCCTCTAATCAAATCGAATATGACGCGGTTGTTCCGGAGAAATGGCGTAGTGCGGTATGGCATGGCGACGGGGCTTATCGCTTTGACTATATCAGCAGGCATGGTCGGCATCCGCGTTCGTGCGGCCACACTAACAACACCCGAGCAGACGGAATTCGTCTACGTCGGCACGATGCAGAGCCAGATTGGCACCCTGCGCTTCGATACAGTTACCGGCAAACTGACGGCGCTCGGCCCGGCTGCCCAAGGGCTGAAATCCACGTGGGTCGAGGCACACCCAACGCTGCCGATCCTCTACGCCGTCGATGACGACGCCACCAAAGAAGGAAGCATCACGGCCTACGCCGTAGATCGCGAGAACGGCGCGCTCACCCGGATCAATGCGTCACTGACGGGCGGACATGGAACCACGTTCCTGCGATTCGATATCCCGTCGATGACCCTGCTCGGCGCGAATTACAACAGCGGCTCCGTCTCGAGCGTTGCGGTCAATCGGGACGGCAGTACTGGGCCGCTCGTCTCGACGCTCGCGGAGACCGGGTCAGGGCCGAACCGGCGCCAGGCGAGCGCGCATGCGCACAGCGTCGCAATCGATCCGTCCGGCCGCTACGCACTCGTTCCCGATCTCGGCGCCGATCGTGTGTTCATTTATCGTTTCGACCGGCAAACGCGCGTCCTGTCACAGGACGATGCGCCAATCTCACACGCCTTCGTCGCGCCGCCGGGCAGTGGTCCGCGCCATATCGCGTTCAGTTTGGACGGCCGGTTCGTTTATCTGCTGACCGAATTGAGCGCGGAGATCATGGTTCTGCGCTGGGATGCGTCGAAAGGGCAATTGACGCTGATGCAATCGTTGCCGACCAGCAGTCAGGACTTTCAGGGCGTGAAGAGCGGCGCCGAACTTGCGCTCAGCCATGACGGGCGCTTTCTCTACGTCGGGGATCGCGGAGAGAATGCGCTGGTCGTCTATCGCGTCGACCCGCAATCGGGCGAGCTTGCTTTCGTTCAGCGCATTGCCTCGGGCGGCGAGAAGCCGTGGGGACTGGCTATCGACTCATCAGGCAAATGGCTGCTGGTTGCCAATCAACGTAGCGGCAAAGTGAATGTCTTCGGTATCGATCGGGAATCGGGCATGATCTCGGATACCGGGCAATCAGCAGACATACCGTCTCCGACCAGCGTTGCTTTTGTGAAGTGAGGAGCCCAGGCGCTTATACCAATGCATTCTCGCGGTCGGAATCTGTCGCCTCCGCGACCCGTGCAAGCCATTGCTCCGCCGGGATTGGCAGACCCAACTGCGCCAGGGCGACATCGAAGTGTTTCTTCGTACCCCACAGCGACGCGTCCCCCACGATAAAAATCCGATGTTGTGCGCGGGTCACGGCCACGTTCAAAAGATTCGGTTTAGCCGATGCCCAATCGGCCGATCCTGCGCGATCGTGATCCGCGCCGAGAACGAAGATCACGACACTCTCTTCCCTGCCCTGGAACGTGTGTACGGTGCCAATCCGGTCGCGGCACCACTGACCGAAATCTTTCTTCGTCGGCGCCCGCCCGCTCACACCGGCTTGCCAGTCGAGTTTGCGCAGACGCGCCAGCAGTTCTTTCCTGATCGCCTTGAATGGTGAAATCACATAGAGCGGGGGCAGCGCGCCAGACCTTGAATAGAGCAGCGTAATCAACCTGACCACGGCGTCGATCTGTGCCGGCACGACCTGTTTTGCCGATGTCTTGCCTCGCACATCGATCCATGCACTCGCGCCGAGGTCGAGGCGATCGTCCGGCGGCAGCTCGGAGTCGAGTCCATACACCATCTTGCCGCGATAGGCGATCCGGTTTGCGATGGGGAACATCGGGTACACACAACGCCGATGCACGCGCAGCGGACTGCCGATCCACAGCCGCTCTTCTCCATCCGCCGTGACGTACGTGCCGTACGGATTGGCATCGTCCGCGAGACGCTGAGCCGATACTTTCGCCGGTGAGCAGCGTCCGTCCGCCGTATGCGGCGAGAGGTCCGCCAATGCGCCGATCAGCCGGGACGGCACCGTGAACACCGGCTCGATTTGCAGCGGGTCGCCCACCACCATCGCACGCTGAGCACGCCAAAGTGCGCCGACGGCGGCCTGCGGAACCGCCTGCCCGGCTTCGTCGATGAACAGCCAGCCGATCGAGCGCGGTCCCATTCCATGGAACTGCCGTGCGAACGAAGCGAACGTTGTCGATACGACCGGCACCACCATGAACAGGCTTTGCCAGATCAGCCCGGCGTCGGCGGGATTCTCGAGACGCCGTCCGCCAAGCAGTTTACCGATTGCAAACAGATTGCCGCCGAAACCCAGGCCACCGGTCTTCGCGACTTCCGCGAGCCATGCTTCGTGTAAGGCAAGCGATTTCACGAAAAGGTCGGAACGCAAATGCGCAAGGTCCGGATCTTGCCAGAACCCGTTTTGCTGGACCTCATCCGTTTCGATCAGGTCGAGCGCACCCGGCAAGCTCGTCTTGGCGAAGCGCGTCTGGCAATCGGCGAGTTCCGCCTGGTTGCTTTGCCATGTTGCCTGGGCAGTGGACAACGCCGCCTTCGCAAGCGCCACCCGTGATTCTTCGCGGCGTACGGCTTGCGCTGCGGCAGTCGCCGCTGCACGGCATTGGCTATGATTGCGCCGCGCCTCGATCTGCGCGTGCGCGTTGCTGGCGACATTCGCCGCATGCGTGCGCGCCGCTTCGCTGCGCAATAGCCTGGCAAGACGTCCCGGCCTCGCCCGGTCGAGAAGGCGCTCTTCTTCCTTCAAGTCGCCTAGCGTGGTGTCGGCCTCGCTTAGTGCAGCATCGCATTGCTGTTTCGCTATTGCCGCCTTGTGTGCAAGGCGGCCGACTTCGGCCAGAGCATCCGCTGCGGCGCTCGTGAACTGCTCTACCGACACGCCGGACCACGCGGAATGCAACTCGCCATAGCGCAAGCGTTCAGCAAGTGCTCTCTGGACTGCCGCATCCGCTTCGAGAAATGCGCGTTGCGCCGACGCGAAATCCGGTCCCGAGTAGTGCTTGATCCAGTCCCAAATGGCATGGGGATCGGCCGGTCCGCCGCGTTCGTTGGCCGGACGTTTGTCGTCAAAAAAACGCTCGCGGAAACGCCGGCGATTTTTCGTATTGCCGAGCGCGCAGGAAATCAATCCCCATGGCGTGTCTTTCGGCTTGAGTTTCGCGAAGCTCTTCTCTCCGGTTTGCGCCGCTATCTTGTACGCGACCGGTTGCAGATACCGAACGCTTTGCCACGCGTCACCCAATTGTTTGCGCTTGGGCAAATCTATCGAAATGTTCTCGACCGCCGCATTGTTCGATGACGCGACGACCATCTCGAACCCCGTCAACTCCGGGCGAAGCCGGCGAACCGTTGCCGGGTTGCCGTCCGTAAACGGGACTTTGATCTTGCCGCCGCTGAATGCATCTGCCGCATCCTTCAGTGCGGCCAGTTGCCTCGCGCGTCGCACGAGGTTCTCGGAAATCATGTCCCGCAACAGCGTCGTCTTGCCAGTTCCAGGCGGTCCGTTCACGGAGAACAGGCCTGCGGCTCTCAACTGGTCAAAAGCCGTATTGATGGCGAACTGCTGCATCAGGCTCATCTTGCGCAACGAATCTTCAGGCCAATGGCCAGCGTTCATCTTCGCGGGATGCAGCGCGTCGACGATTGTCGCGCGGCCCGCATCGCTATACAGGTCGACGCGATGCTGCGTATCGCCGGGCGAGAGATAGGCGCGTATCGTCGTCGGTATATCGCCTTGTACGATCGATGCGATGCAACGCTCGATATCTTCGATATAGAAGCTATTGAGTATGTCGATGCTTGGTTCATCGGCTGCCGTGTCGTCTTCATCCTCGTCTTCATTTTCGTCGCTGGACTCGGAGACGGTCGACAATTCCCCTTGCGGAGTGGCCACGGCATTCTTCTCGACATCGTGTCGAGGCGCGGGCCGCTTATTGTTCTTCTTTTCCTCTTTAGTCACGATTTCGAGCAGCGCCACCGGCAAATCCGCCGAGGGCTCGAAACCGGACCAGTCCACGAGTAACGCGTGCAGGGACAAAAGTTCTTCGCCGGTCAGCGGCATCGGTTTCGATGCGTCGTCCGGCGCGGATCGCTTTCTCAAGCGGTCGGACTCGTAATTGAACAACCTGTCGGACAGATCGCGCCGGGCTGCGTCGAATGCCGACGCGCTGAGTGCGTTCAACCCGCTTTTCGACGCCGTCCCTAACGCCCATGGCACTGTCGATATCGACAAGGGATCGAAAAGGGGCTGCCCCTGCGCATTGAGATTCAAGCGAGCGAAACACGACTGCCCGTCCAGATCCGCACGCTCTTCATCTTCTGTGGCGTTGGTCTGAAGCAGCGTGGGCAGACTAGTGGCGAAATCCGCGATTGCCTGCATCTCGAAGATGCCGAAATAAAGCCGGAATCCCAGCAGTTCGCGCCCTTCAGGCACTTTGATTTGCCAATGCGAGAACGCGCCTTTTGCCAGGTCGGCTGGGCGTAACCACTTGAGGGCGCCCTCGTCGGCTTTGTCGAACACCTGCTTGAGATCGAATGGGATGAAGAACTCGACCTTATGCCAATAGTCGAGGATATCGCGAAAGCGTTGGGATTCGTTCATGCCGTTTTCTGATTCATGTTGAGCACAATAGCTTCGTATCATAGGCGCATTTGCAGAACAACAACTGCGCGTGGCAAATGGAGGTACGGCTTTTTCCGGTCTGGAATACAGCTATGCGTATGGCCGACCAGAACTTTTTAATCCGTTTGGCATATAAAAGAGGGCGCGGTTAAGCAGGCAGCTATGTAAGCCGCTCTTGTCTGCCGAGCGGCGTCGACCGAATGCTATTTGCTGGTTCCAGCCGCCTGCTGCGGAAAAAAGCGGCAATTTGAATTAAGTCGAATTCATTACTCTAAATTTCCACATCTTTTTGCCGATAACAGACGGTGTGTTTTTGCGCGTGTCTGAAGGTCACCTCAAGCCGGCGCACAACACGCCAAGAAGTTTCAAAAGGCACTAAACCGGTAGTGGAGAAAAAGAATATGCGTATCAAGCGAGGGAAATCGGCTGTCGGGGTCATCGTTGCGCTCTCTCTGGCAGCGACTCTGGCTGCGTGCGGCGGAGGGGGCGACGGTGACAGCGGCACGAACGGCCCGGCCAACACTGGCACGAACACGAGCAACGGCACGAACACCAACACAGGCACGAACACCGCAGGCAACACACCAGTCATCACCCAAACACCGACTGACGACGGCCAACTGCACGCGGCCTGCTCGAACTGCGGCGCGGCCGATGACTCGACCTACACGGGTAGCGGCCTGGGCCTGTGGCAAGCGCTCAACACGGGCGCGCAGCCCGACACCGTCAATGTGTCGCTCAAAGGCACGACGGGCCGCAACGTCACGCTCGTTTTCACCAATGAGCTGGCAACCCCGGTGGCCTTCAACGCCAGCGTGGCGGCTCCGGCGGCCGATGTCGTTTCCATGAAGGCGCAGGCTTCGGGGGCATCGACAGGCGGAGAAGACCCGCTCGCGCAAAGGATTCACGAATTCAACGCGACCGGCTGGAAGACGCTCGTGCAGCCGAGCGCGGCTTCGTCGGCTGCTTCGGGTTTGACCGCTGACATCGTCGGCCGCGTGCAGCGCTCGGTGGTGACCTACACCATCGGCGATACACGCGACTTCTGGCTGGCGGACTACACGCAGCGCCACATGACGCTTCAGGCTGTGGGCACGACCACAGACGGCACGAAGGTCAATATCTGGGTCGAGACCTCCGAATACGGCACGGGCAAGATCACGCCGGCAATCGTCAGCAGTCTTTTGCAGAACTACGCGGGCACGGGCGGCGTGTACGACATGGTCACGGGCGTGGGCGGTCCTTTCTGGGGCACGGTCAGCACGGCCGGCATGATTGGCGCATCGCAACCGGTCGACCTCGTCGTCGCGAACTTCGATCACGATGCGCAGCCGTACGGCATGGTGGGCTACTTCTGGTCGCTAAACAACTTCGTCAACCAGGGCAGCGGGCTGACGGCTTACAGCAATGCGGACCTGTCGCTGTATCTGGATTCGGAGACGCTGTATCTGGCCGGCGCGGCCGGCATGAAGTCGATGCAGACGGTAATGGCGCACGAAAGTACCCACATGCAGAACTTCTACCGCCGCGACATGCTGATGGGAGCGCAGTACGCGTACGACACGTGGCTCGAAGAAACGACCGCGATGATGATGGAGGACTGGGTCAGTTTCAACATCGACTCCACCTACAACGCCGTTCGCGACAACCGCTTCATCAGCTATCTGACGTACGACAACCACGGCAGCTACAGCTGCGGTCTGACGACGTGGGACGTGGGCGACACGACGTGCGACAGCTACACGACCAACGGCTCGTTTGGCGGCTTCCTGAACCGGCAACTCGGCCTCGCGTTTTACAAGGCCTTGTTGAACGACAAGAATGCGACGACGTCGATGGCTATTCTGAACGACGCCATCAAGCAGGTTCGTGCGGATTCGAGCGTCGCTCAGGAGTTGCGCCACTTCACCGCCGCCGCAAGCGCTCAGGTGCCGCTCGCGGCGAACATGGCGCAGTACAGCTTCCCGTCGCGGGCGGAAGGTGGCTTCACGCTGCCGTCCATCGATCCTTCGAAGATGGTTCGTTTGCTGCCGTCGGCCTCGCCGGGCATTCTATTGGGCTACGCAAGTTTCCCGGTGGTGCGTTCGAACGTCGCGAGCACTTACCAGGAAACGGTGACGTTGCCGCCTGGCGTGACGCTGTCGGTCATCGTGCAGTAACCTGGTCACGCGGCGGCATCGCGCGGGCTTGATTGAAGAAGCCGTCCCCTTCCCGGGACGGCTTTTTTCGCGCATGCTGCTGGGTGATTGAAATCGATAACCACTGCACACGAACGGTTTGACTCTGCTGCCGCTATGCTTCGAAAACTTCTGCTGTCCGCATTCGTTCTTTGCGCCGGTGTCGCGTGCGCAGGCTCGGCGCGTCCCGGCGATCCGGTCGATCTGCGCGGTACGTTGATGCTTCGCGGCAATGAGCCGTTTGCGTATGCCGTCGTTTCCGACGGCAAGACGGTGTGGCAACTCGTAGGCGTGGAGCGCGCGACGGCGCTTCGCTTGCAGGGCCGGCCCGTGCATGTGAGGGGCCGGGTAGGAGAGACCGCCGTGCCTTCCGGGCTGCCTGCGGTTCAGGTGGATGCTGTGGAGGCGGATGACGGGACGGGGCGTTGAAGTACTCAGCACCCGTCCCCGGCGTCACACGCCGCTGCGGAAATCCTCCGCATCGACGTCATACCCCGACGGCTCCCAACGAATTGCAAGCAACGCCAGCAATCCGCACAACGGTGCGAACGCGATGACCCAGAAAACACGCGTGCTTAGCGCAGCCGCCAGCACCGGAAAGAGAAAGAGCGACGCGGCCGAACTGGCGCGCATCAGCGTCTGATTGAAGCCCACGCCGACCCCGCGCAGCGACGTCGGATAGCTCAACGACGCGAAGGTCATGCTGTGCGATCCGGGTCCAATGCCTTGGCCCAGCAGGAACACGGCGAGCAACGCAACGGCTGCGACCACCTCGGGCATCGACGACGGACGCCGCACGACGGCAAGGCCCAACAGCGAGATCAACTGCAGTGCGTAGCCGAGTACCGTCAACTTCCACGCGCCGACCGCGGGCACGATGCGCACCGCAATCAGGCCGCCGACGAAAGCGAAGCAGAGATTCAGCGCGAGCGAGGCGAGAATCGTCGTGAGCATCGACTGTGCAAGGAAGCTCGAAATGATGACAGGCAATCCGAACGCGACGGCGTTATAGGCGAAAGCCGAAGCAATGCCAATGATCGTCGCGAGAACCGTTCGCCGCAGATAGACGCCGCGCAGCAGCGCGCCGTAATTGCGCCACGAACCTGCGCGCACGGGCGCACGACCGGCGATGGTTGCGACTTCCGGCGCGACCTCCGCATCGATGCCGTACGAACGCTTCAGAATGCGGGCTGCACCTTCAAGGTCGCCCTGATTGGCGGCCCAAACGGGCGATTCGCTGATGTATCGGCTGCGAACAGCAATGATGATGATCGCCGGCACCGCGCCGAAGCCGAGAATCAGACGCCATAGCAGGCCCGAGTGGCTGGCCGGCAATGTCGAATAGAAGCCCAGCACGAGCAGGTATGAGATGCTGATCGCCGCATACCAGACGGGGCACCACGTGGCGATACGCGCGGCCTTGTTGCCGCGTCCCGACAGGCGTGAGAACTCGGCCAGAAAAGCCATCGCGACAGGCAGATCGATACCCACGCCGAGTCCCATGACGAAGCGCGCGCCTCCGAGCACCCAGGCGTTGGGCGCCAATGCGCATGCCAGCGCTGCGACCACGAAGAAAAACATGTCGGCCATGAACACGCGATAACGGCCGATCTTGTCGGTGAGAAAGCCCCCGAAAAAAGCGCCGAAAATCGCGCCGAACGTAATTGCCGACGCAACGAGCCCCGTGCCCGCAGGCGTGAGCGAAAATTCGCGCGAGACGTCCTTGAGGCCGAACGCGAGCGCGCCGAGATCATAGGCATCGAGAAAAACGCCGCCGAGCGCGATGGCAACGACGATGCGCGCGTCGCTTCCGGCCGCCGCGCCGCGGTTGACGAGGTCGGAAACATCAGAAGCCGAACGGATGACAGGCTTTGCGGGCCCGGGTGTGGACACGGCGGACGGAGTAGGCGCAAAGGTAGTTGACATACGAAGACGAGCGGCAAAAAGGCGCCATCGTACGCTGGACCTCCGGGCCGTACAAATCCATATTGGTTATTTGCTCATGCAGTCAGGGGGCGGAATCGTCGTGCATAGCGCTCTTTTCCGCAATAAGCTGAGATTTTGAGGCTACGTAATTGAAGTTTACGTAATAATTGCTGCGCACGCCCCGTTTGAATTCCACTAACCGACAAATGTGCAGGTCATGGCTTTTAGCGAACCAAGGTCTCCATTTTTCAAGTGGGTCGTGTCTTCCGCTCAGGAACTGAGTCCGGAAAATCGCCAAATCCTGCTCGCTCATCTATTCACGCGAACGCCGTCGATCATATTCGCGTCGATCTGCGAAATCAGCGTTTGCGCCACCGCTTTCTATCTTTATCCGATCCCGCTATATGCAGCGTGGGGGAGCGCCGTCGTCGCGCTCCTGTTCGCGCGCCTTGCGTTGATCTGGCTGTGCCGCAAGCGCAGCGCGCAAAATCGGCCCACGCCGACCTCCGCGTTTTTGCTGGCGAGTCTGCTGTGGAGCGTGCTGTTCGGCTTCGGCACGTTGTTGTGCAATATCAGCGGAGATCCAACGCTATTCCTGCTCGGCAACGTTTGCGCGGTCGGTGTGATCGGCGGATTGGCCGGCCGCAATGCCGGCACGCCCAGACTCGCGATGCTGCAGATCTCGTTCATCCTGGGCCTGTTGGGTCTCGGCGCGGCGATGTCGCCTGGCAACGGCAAGCTCGTGCTGCTGTTTCAGGCGCCTTTCTGTGCCGCCGGTTTCTTCACTGTGGCGCTACGCAGCAATCGCGACACTGTCGCCCTGTTGCTGACGCGTGAAAATGCCCACCGTCTCGCCCGCCAGGACAGCCTCACCGGCCTGCCCAATCGCGCGCGTATCAGCGAATTGCTGCTGGAGCGCACCGGGCAGGGCGCGTCGCGTGAGAATCAGTCGTTCGCTGTTCTCCTGATCGATCTGGACGGTTTCAAGGCGATCAACGACAGCCTCGGCCATGCCGCGGGCGATCAGATCCTTCAGGAAGCGGCGATCCGCTTGCGTCAAATCCTGCCGGGCGGCGATCAGGTCGGACGCCTCGCGGGTGACGAATTCGTCGCGCTTTCCGACGGTATAAGCGAGATCCGCGACGTTCGCGTGCTGGCCGACCGCATCGTCAAGACGCTTGCGCGCCCGTTCGTGTTGAGCGAGGCGCTCGTGCATATCGGCGCGAGCGTGGGAGTTTCGCTTTATCCGGAGCACGCGAAGACGGGGCCGCAATTGTTGATCTGTGCTGACCGTGCGTTATATGCGGTCAAGCGCAGCGGTAAAAGCGCGTTTGTCATCTTTGATGCCGACAAGCACGTTTCCGACGAAAGCCTGAGCCTGCTGCGTAGCGACCTGGAAGGAGCGCTAAAGTCGTTCAACGGCCTGCGCATGGAGTATCAGCCGATCATCGATCTCAGCGACGGCACAATTTCCGGCCGCGAGGCGCTGATTCGCTGGACCCATCCGAACCGCGGCGAACTGCCACCGTCCGCGTTCATCCCGACCGCGGAACGCACCGGCCTGATTCTCGCTCTGGGCGAATGGGCCTTGTTGCGGTCGTGCACGGAAGCTGCGACGTGGCGGGACAAGGTTGCCGTCGCCGTCAATGTCTCGCCGGTGCAGTTGCGCGAGGAGTCGTTTGCGTCGACGGTTGCGGCGATTCTTCGGAAAACGAGGCTGCCGCCCACGCGTCTGAACCTCGAAGTCACGGAAACGGTGCTATTGAACGACGATGCCGTCACGCAGCGCAACGTTGCGAGGCTGCGTGCGCTAGGCATCGGCATGGCACTCGACGATTTCGGCACCGGCTTCTCGACCATGTCGACGCTCGTGCGTTTTTCGTTCGACAAGCTGAAGATCGACAGCTCGTTCGTCAAGGAGTCCGTACACGGGCGCGAATCCGCGGCGGTGGTGCGCGGGATCGTCGCGCTGGCTCGCGAAATCGGTATGCCGACCACGGCAGAAGGTATCGAAACGCAGGAGCAGCTGGATTTCGTGCGTGTGTGCGGCTGCACGCACGCGCAGGGCTTTTTGTTGGGCAAGCCGCTGCGCGGCAGTGAGATCGAGCAGATCGACGGGCAACTGACCGTGAACGCGCGTTCCTGAAGACCGGCATGGAGGTGGCAATGAACTCTACACTGCAACTCCAGCTGCGGATTACCGTCTCGCCTGAACTCGCGGATGCACTGCGCAGCGACCCGACGAGTGCCGCGCACGCCGCGCTTCGTGACATTCTGCGCAGACACGGCGCGACGTTGAGGTGCCAGTTCGATGCATTCGCCGATTACGTCAACGAGGCGGAAAAACTCGGGACAGAAAACTTTCCGCTCTATCAATGGACGCGGGACACCATCGAGAACCCGGAGAAGAAAGCGAAGTATCTGCAGTCGTTCACGATCTATGTGGACGGCGACGAGGTCTATGGCAGGGACGTCGCGGATGCGATGGAAACCGAATTATTGAAACTGGTCGATGCAGACGGCGTTAGCCGCGTTTCAAGATTCGATACAAATCCGGCGAATAATCCGCAGCCGCCCACGCGCTAGCGGCTGCGCCTGGCCGCCGTGTACGTCAGCCGCGCCGACGCGGCAGACAAAGTAAACGTGCTGCGATCAATTCGCATAGGGCAGGCTTTCTGCCACGCCGTTCTCATTCCTTTTTCACATTGTCTTCTTCGTGTCACGCGCAACGACCGCGACACCGGCCATGCACAACCCATCCTTTCATCCGGTTGTCACACCTTCACGGCTAGGATCGATGCTCGTATCCGTCACGCACCGCGCCGGCAGCGCGCACTTCAGCGCGAGTAGCCACACGCGCCCGGCATCGGCGCTGGCGTTCTTCCATCCTCATACAACACCACCGGACATGTCGAACAAAAAAATCGTCAAGGCCTCGCCGCCCGATGATCAGGGCGCTTCCATCGTCTCGCGTCGTGGGTTCCTGAAGTTTGCCGGCGCCTCCAGCCTCGCCACGGCGGCGGGCACGCTGGCATCGGCGGCGCGGGCCGCCAACGGCAATCCGCCGGACGGCACGCCGGAGCAGGTTCACCTGACCTGGGGCAACGATCCGACGAGCGAAGTCACGGTGTCATGGGCGTCGCTTGCGCCGGCGGTGAATCCGCAGGTGCGTTTCAGCGGCGCGGATTCGAAGCGGCACACCGTGCATGCGGTGCAAGGCACATACACCGACGGCATCAACGGCGAGGTCGTGTTTGCCTATCACGCGCGTCTGCGCGATCTGAAGGCCGATACGAATTACCAGTACGAAGTGACGGCCGAGAACGACGACAACGCGGCGCAGCCTTTTTCCGCGAGCTTTCGCACGGCGCCGCGCGGCCGCGCGCCGTTTCGCTGGACGAGCTACGGCGACCTCGCGACGCCGAATACCGGCTGGGTGTTGTCGTCGCCGCAAAGCCGCTTCGCGGTGCAGGCGGTCGAGCGCTTTCAGCCGCTTTTCCACCTGCTCAACGGCGACCTTTGCTATGCCAACCTGAATCCGCTGCAACAGCCGGCGGTGTGGCGCGACTTCGGCAACAACGCGCAGACGTCGGCGTCGAACCGGCCCTGGATGCCCTGTCCCGGCAATCACGAACTCGAATTCAATAACGGCGAACAGGGACTGGCGTCGTATCTCGCGCGCTATACGCTGCCGGATAATCATTCGCGCTTCCAGGGCCGCTGGTACAGCTTCCGCGTGAGCTCCGTGCTCTTCATCTCGCTCGATGCGGACGACGTCGTCTATCAGGACGCGGCAGCGTTCGTGGCCGGGCCCACGCCGCTGGTGCCGGTCGCGAGCACCGGCAATCCGCCGATTCAACCGGGCACCTCGTTATACGTGCGCGGATATAGCGATGGCGAGCAGACCCGCTGGCTCGAAAAGGTCCTGCACCACGCCGCGCAGGACGACGAAGTGGACTGGATCATCGTCCAGATGCATCAGGACGCGCTGAGTTCGTCGCAGACCGGCAACGGTTCGGATAAGGGCATCCGCGAGGCCTGGCTGCCGCTGTTCGACCGCTACGGTGTCGACCTGGTGTTGTGCGGCCACGATCACGACTACGAGCGCAGCTATCCCGTGCGCGGCTGCAATCATCACAAGGGCACCGACATCGCGACGGGCCGCCCGGTCGATACATTGCAACCGAAGCCGGTGATGTCGGCGGTATCGTCGGGCGCGTCGACGTTCGACACGAGCCACGGCACGATTCACCTGATTCTCGGCGGCGGCGGCACGAGCGCGCCGCTCGATGTGTACGGTGTGGATATCGGCACGGGCCAGCCGCAAGCGCGGATTTTCACGCGACCCAATCGGCCGGTTGCGGGGACGACGGCGGGAACGTTCGCGCGCGCCAACGCGGACGCCGTCGAGGACGCGATCTGGTCGGCGCAACGCGACACCGGCACGGGCTACGGGATTGCGGTGTTCGATCACGACCCCGGACATCGCGGCGGCGAAACGACGATCACGATGAACTACTATCACGCGCCCGGTGCGGATCAGACGCCGACGCCGAACTACGAGTTGTTCGAGACGATCGAGTTGAAGAAGAAGCGCCGCGGGTGACTGCTCGATGAGCATGCGCGGCGGGTCGGCGACGCAACGGAGTACGGTGATTCGTCGATCCGCCATCGGGCTGCACAACCTGTGACCCGGTCAACCGGATAACTTCAACAGGCCAGTCTTCGCCTCTTCCCTTCGCTGTTCTTGAGTGTGTCGCATGCAATGCCGCGTATTTCCGCGCACGTTGCAGCCGCCGGCTTCGATCGCTCTCCTGCTGCGCAACACGCTCCGCTCATACCACCCTCCGTCATTTTGTTACACGTCTTACCGGACCGGTCATGGGTGGTTACAAAAGGCTTTCGTCAGGCCGGTTATACTCGGCGCCGTCTCAAGAAAATAAAACACCAGTTATGTCGAAGAAAATCATCCGGATGGTTGCCGTTGCTGTGTTGACCGCTGCGGCATCTTTGTCGGCAGTGGCCGGCGATATGAACAACATGCTCGGCGGCGCGCTCGGCGGTGTGGCCGGCGCGGCGCTCGGTGGCGCAGTGGGCGGCAGCACGGGCGCGGTTATCGGCGGTGCGGTGGGCGGCGGCGCCGGCGGTGCAGTGACGTCGAATCGCCGCGAGCGCACGGGCGCGGTCATCGGCGGGGCGCTCGGCGGCGGTGCGGGCACGGCAGCCGGCAATGCGATGGGCGGCCGCTCGGGCGGCCTCATCGGCGCGGCAGTGGGCGGTGGCGCGGGCTCGGCGCTCGGCGGCAACGTCTCGCGCTCCAACTCGTACGGCGACGATTATTCGCGCGGCTACCGCTCCGGCAAGCGTCATCACAAGCATCGTCACTACGACTGAACGCGTCACGCTCGCGCTTGAATTCATAGTGGCGCGAGCACGACGTTGCATTCATCAGGATGCGTGAATCGGAACCCAGGTTTCCGATTCATACCGAACCCACGGCGATCATATAATCAGGCGCATTTGAACCCACGCGCGCCCGACATGAGACTACTCGCCTGGACTTTCCCTGCTGTCGTTCTCCTTACCGCTTCTCCCGCCTTCGCCCAATCGACGCCGCCGCGCGACGAATTCTTCTGGCTCGGTGAAATCAACAAGGCCACGGTCGTCATCAACACCGACGAAGGGCTGCTCGACAAGGCGATGGCCCCGCGTCTCGCCGCGGGTGTAGCGAAGGTCATCGCCGACGGCAATCAACCCGGCGCGAAACGTCCGGCTACGGTCATCACGTTCGAACCGCTGCTGATCAAAGCGGCCGGCGAAGACGTGACGCTATTGCACGCAGGGCGCTCCAGCCAGGATATGCACGCCACGTATCGCTCGGCGATTCTGCGTGGCGAACTGCTGAACCTCGCCGATCAGCTGAACCGCACGACCGCGACGCTGGTGCGTCTTGCCGGCCAATACCCGGCGACCATCCTGCCCAACTACACGAACGGCGTGGCGGCGCAACCGAACAGCTACGGCCACTACTTGCTGGGCTTCGCCGCGGGACTCGATCGCGACGCGCAGCGCATTCGTGAAGCGTACAAGCGTGTCGACCGTTCGTCGATGGGCACGACGGTGCTCAATGGCACGAGTTGGCCGTTGAATCGCGAGCGGATGGCGCATTATCTCGGCTTCAATGCGATCGTCGACAACGCGTATGACGCTTCGCAAATCTCTTCCGTCGACGAACCGGTCGAAGCCAGCGCGATCGTCACGAGCGTGGCGCTGCACACCGGCAGTTTCATTCAGGACGTGATGACGCAATACGCCGAGTCTCGGCCGTGGATTCTGCTGCAGGAAGGCGGCGTCAACACGTACGTGTCGAGCGCGATGCCGCAAAAGCGCAACCCCGGCCTGCTGATCCGCACGCGCACGGACGCGTCCACTGCGTTGGCGCAAGCCGAGGGTGTCGTGCTGGAGGCGCACAATCTGCCGCCCGGCATGAGCGATCCCAAGGACGTGAAGGCGAACACGGAGATGATCGACAGCGGCATAGCCGCGCTCAAAGGCTGGCAGACGGTAATGAACGCGCTCGTGATCAACCCCGAACGCGCGCTCGAAGAACTGAATAGCGACTGGACCGCGTCGCAGGAAGTCGCCGACGTCCTGATGCGCAAATACAAATTGCCGTTCCGGGTCGGTCATCATTTTGCGTCGAATGTCGTGGAGTACGCGCGGCAGAAGGACATCAAACCGCTCGACTTTCCGTACGCCGACGCGCAACGCATCTATCGGGAGACGGTGGCGGGGACGCCGTATGCCGGTGATCTGCCGATGAGCGAAGCCGAGTTCCGTGCGACGCTCGATCCAGTGTCGATCGTGAACAATCGCGCGACGACGGGCGGTCCGCAACCCGCTGAAATGGCGCGCATGCTGAAGGAAGCGAACGCGCGCGTCGCGCAGCAGGATCAGTGGATCAAGGAGAACCGCGCGCATATCGACGGATCGCTGGCGAAACTGGATGTCGATTTCGACAAGGTGCTCGGCCGCTCGCGCGGGAATTGACCATCGCCTTGGACAGCGCGACTTCGCGAGCACTGCGTTGATCCGTCCGTGCTCGCGAGGCGGAGATCCGATAAGGCGCTTGACTACTTGTCCGCGAGTGGGAACGCAGCATCGCGACCCGCACGCGGCGAAGGCGTCGCAGGCTTCAGACTGCCGATAAACGGCGCATCCGGCTTCATGACGAAGGTCAGCAGCACGCCGCAAGCCATCACGCAGATCGACAACAGAAAGGTGACGTTCCAGTTGCCCAGACGATCGATCAGATACCCGGCCACCACCGGGCTCACGATCGCCGCCGTGAAGCCCGTGCCGCTCATGATGCCGCTCGCCGTGCCCGAGCGGTCATACGCGATGTCCATCGGAACGGCCCACATCGGGCCGATATTCATTTCATTGAAGAACATCGCAGCGGCGAGGAAGACCAGCGAGTACATCGGGTCGTGAATCAGCACGACGGGGATCAGCGAGAGGCCGGTCATCGTCATGCAGAACGCGACCAAGGCGCTGCGCGCGAGTTTCAGATTGCCGGTGCGGCGCAACAGCCGATCGCTGATCAGTCCGCCGGCCAGATCGCCGAACACGCCCGCAATGAACACACCCGACGTAAATATGACCGCCTTCTTGATGTTCAGATGGAAGTTGTGCATGAAGTAAAGCGGCATCCAGTCCAGCATCAGCCAGAGAATCCAGTTGTAGCAGAAGTACACGGCGGAGACCGGCAACAGGCGCCGATAAAGCCGCGCCCAGGTGCCGGACGCTTCGACCGGGCGAACTCTCGGCGGCGGCAGGCTATGAATCTCTTCGTCGGTGATGCGCGGGTGATCCGCGGGTTTCTCGGTGTACGTGATGTACCACAACACGAGCCAGCCAAAACTCAGCGCACCGAGCAGATAGAACGCAAAGCGCCAGTCGAACGCGGTCATGAGCGCCAGCACGAGTATCGGCGCGATGGCGTTGCCGAGCCGCGCCGACGAATGCGTGATGCCTTGGGCGAAACCGCGCCGGTCCTTCTTCACCCACGACGCCATCGCGCTGGTAGAGGCGGGGAAGGTCGCGCCTTCGCCGAGACCCAGCAGCAGGCGCGCCGCGACGAGCGTCGCGAAACCGCCCGCGAGTCCCGTCAGCGTGGTCGCGACCGCCCAGATGAACGCGCAGGCGATCAGCGTGCGCTTCGCGCCGAAGCGGTCGCTCACCCAGCCGCCGATGAACTGGAACACCACGTACGGATACGCAAACGCCGAAAAGATGAAGCCGAGCTGTGTGTTGCTCAGTCCGAGTTCCGATTTGAATTGCCCGGCGGCGGTGCTGATGTTGACGCGATCGACGTAGGTGATGAAGTACATCAGGCACAACATCAGCAGGACGGTGGTGGTCGCCTTGAATTGCAATCGTTTCATGTCTCACTCCACGTTGTTCATTTATTGTTATTTCGACGCACCCGAGGTGAAGGCGATCACGGCGTCCTTGAAGCGGGTGCTGCCGTACACCTCGTCGATCAGGTCTTCGTCGTCGAGACGCTGTTCGATGACGATGCGGCGCAAGCTCTCCTTCACCGCTTTCTGCGTGACCGGCGACAATGCCATGAGCCGTTGCGCGAGTGCATGCGCCGCTTCCTGCAACGCGCCGGGCGAGCAAACATCGTGGACGTACCCGCATTCCAGCATGTCCGAGGCACTCAGATAGTCGGCGAGCATCAGCATCTTCTTGACGCGCGGCACGCCGAGGGCAGCCTGAAGCCGCGCGATGTTGCGCGAGGACAGCGTGTTCGACAGCGTCTTCGCGATCGGCGCGCCGAAGCGCGATGCATCGCTGCACAGTCTGAAGTCGCACGCCGTCGCGAGCGCGAGGCCGCCGCCGACGGCCCAGCCGTCGATCACGGCGATGGTGGGCATCGCGATGCGTTCGACCGTATCGATGACGCGTTCCACGAAGGCCTCGTAGGCCACGCCATCGCGGCCGTCCCGAAAGTCCTTGAAATACGTGATGTCCGTGCCGGCAATGAACGATTTGCCGCCCGCGCCGCGAAACAGGATGCAGCGCACGCCGCTGGTGCGTTCACACTGGCCGATGAGCGTGAGCAACGACTCGTACATGTCGAGCGTCATGGCGTTGTGCCGCTCGGGCCGATCGATCACGATCTCCGCCGCGCCCGAAGCATGCACTGTGAGGGTGACGGGTTCGTTCATGATGCCGTTCCGTTGATTTCGGCGAAGATTTCGTCGTTGTGTTCACCGAGCAGCGGCGGATGGCGGCGCACCGTTTGCGGCGTGCCGAGCATCTTGACCGGAAAGCCGATGTTCCTGACCTTGCCTTCATGGGGATGGTCGATCTCCATGCACATGCGCCGGTGCGTGGCATGCTCGCTTTCGAACGCTTCCGGGTAGGACAGGATCGGGCCGGCCGGAATGCCGGTCGCGAGCATCACCTCGACCCACTCGGCGCTGTCGCGCTTGGCAAATTCCTGCTCCAGTACTTCGATCATCGCTTCGCGATTCTTCAGGCGCAGCGATACGGTCGCATAGTCGGCGTGCGCGACGAGGTCCGGGCGCTGTAGCAATTCGCACAGCTTCGTCCACAGCTTCTGATTGGTTGCACCCATTACGAAGTAGCCGTCGCGCGCTTTCACGGCCTGATAGGGCGCGCTCATCTTGTTGCTGGTGCCGAGCGGCGTCGGCGGCACGCCTGTGCCCCAGTACTCCGACATGTCCCAGATCGAAAAGGCCATCACCGAATCGAACAGCGACGCGTCGATGTGCTGACCCTCGCCGGTTTTCTGCGCGCCTATGTAGGCCGACAGCAGCCCGTACACCGCGAACAGCGCGCAGCCGATATCGGCCACCGGCACGCCTGCCTTCACGGGCTTGCCGCCCTTGTAGCCGGTCACGCTCATGACACCGGACATCGCCTGCGCCATCAGATCGAAGCCCGGGCGCGAGGCCCACGGGCCGCTTTGCCCGAAGCCGGAGATGCTCACGTAGACGATCTTCGGATTGATTGCCTTGATCGACTCGTAGTCGATATGCAGGCGCTGCACCACGCCCGGGCGGTAGTTTTCGACGATCACGTCGGCGGTCTTCGCGAGTTTGTAGAAGAACTCGCGGCCTTCGTCGCTCTTGAGGTCCAGCGTCAGAGAACGCTTGTTGCGGTTCATGTTGAGGAAGCCCATGCTGTCGGGGCCCTTCATCTTGAAGCCCATCGCGCCGCGAGTCTGATCGCCTTCCAGCGGCTCGACCTTGATCACGTCCGCGCCCAGGTCGGCCAGCAGCATGCACGCGAACGGGCCCGCCATGACCTGACTCACGTCCAGCACGCGGATGCCTTGCAGCGGCAAATGTTTCGATTCGGTCATATCGAGGTTCCTTTTGGTACGTTGATTCGTCGTTTCGACATGGCGGCAGGATTGCCCGCTCGCGCCAAGGTGCAACGAGGCGTGTGGGGAAGACGGGTGTCAGCGCGAGACGCTGAGACGGATGGCTGCCGAAGGGTGCCTGGAATTCGCAAGCGCGAGTGAGGGCGTGTCAGGAGCCCGCGACGCGGTGCATTGACCGCTTTTTCGTGGGAGTGCATCGCGCGATGCTGTCGGTGGTCGCGCCAGGGCCACGGGGCATGATTTGTCTCCGGCTAATCGTTATGCCCCACTGTCGCCGACCGCAAAGGCCGCCGCAAGAATGACCGCGTCATGTCTGGTTTCGCGAGCGGCGAAACCGGAGGGAGTGGAACGCCTATGCCGGGTGGCCGAGCAATTCGGTCACCACGTTGCGCAACGTCTGTTCCTGCGCGTGTCCTTCGACACACGAGAGCACATAGCTGCGCTGAGGCCAGTCCCCTTGCAACTCGGCCGATGCGAGCGCTTTCTCTGGATGAAAACTGCGCAGCACGTCGGGTGGCATCAGACCGACCCCGAGCCCATGACGCACCATCGCCAGCATGGTGTCGAAGCCGCTGGCGGTGAAGTTGTTGGCGAACAGGCGTCCGCGGCTGCGATAGGCGCGCTGCACGGCCGAGAGCACCGCGGAGCCCTTGCCGAGACTCACGATGGGCAGATCGAGAATGTCGTCGATCCCGAGCGGTTCGTCGCGAAACCGGAAATGCGCGCGGCTATAGACGAGCACGAGCCGGTCGTCGCGGTACGGCGATTTGGCGAGATCGAGAAAGCCGCTTTTCTTCTCATAGATGCCCACGTCGATCACTTTGTCGCGCAGCAGCTGTTGCACGATCTTGCTGTTCTCTTCGACGATCTTCAGCGTGATGCCCGGATACTTGTGCTGGATGCCGGCAATCTCGCGGGCAAGGAACTGGATCACGACCGCCTTCGGCGCGCCGATGATGATGCGGCCGTCGAGCCCATGATTGAGCGCCAGCGCGTCGCCTTCGAGCCGGTCGATCAGGTTGTCGATCTGCCGGACGTATTGCAGCAGCTTGGCGCCCGATTCGGTGATTTCGACGCCGTGCGGCACACGGTTGAACAGCTTCGCGCCGAGTTGCTCTTCGAGATCCGTCACGCGCCGCGATGCGGCGGCCACGGCCAGATTGAGCTTGTCGGCGGCGCGGGAGATGCTGCCTTCCTCGACGATAGCGAGGACGAGCCGAACGGTTGTCGTGTCGAATTTCAAAACGAACCCCAGACTTTGTTTTGAGCGAAGGGACGGGCGCGCACGGGCTGTGGCCGATGCCGTCAATGATATCGGTGATATGGCGTGATACCACCGGGAAGGGTGAGTATCGATTAGCAGCGGGTCGGCACGCGGTGTCTGCTGTCACGCTGGCCGCGTTTCAGTCAGACACTCGCGTGTATGTGATGCCACCGTCGTCGCTCAGGCATGCAGAATCAGTTTTTGCACGCGCCAGTTGAGCAGTTCCGCGACGAACAGCACATTCTCCGACGGACACGCCATCTGATGAATCCAGCCGAATTGCTTCGGTTGTTTGCCCGCCTTGCCGAGCACGCCGAGTACTTTTCCGTCCAGCGTCATCTTGTAGATGCGCCCCGGAAAAGCATCGGCGCTATAAAGCACCTGGTTCGGCCCCGGCGAAATGCAGATGGCCCACGGCGAACCGGGTGCGAACGTGCCGGCTGCGATCGCCGCTTCGTCGGGCATGTTGCCGATCGCCGGACGCGCATCCGGTGGCACCGGCAAGTCGATGGTGAATTGCCGCAGGAAAGTGCCTTCGGTGTCGAACACCTGAATGCGGCGGTTGCTACGGTCGGCGACGTAGACATTATCGTGCGCATCCACAGCGATGCTATGCGGCGTATGAAACTGGCCCGGACCCGTGCCCCGGTCGCCCCACGACTTGATCCAGTTGCCGTCGCGATCGACTTTCGCCACGCGCGAGTTGATATAGCCGTCGCTGATGTACGTGTTGCCCGCGGCGTCCCACGCGACGTCCGTCACCTGCCGAAAACGCCCGGGTTCCGAGGGCAGCGGCGGATTGGGATGCTTGAGCGGGCCGGTTTCCTCGTCGGCGGCTTCCTGCTTGCGACCGAATACCATGGCAACCCGTCCGTCCGGTGTGAACTTGATCACCATGTCGGAGCCTTTGTCCGTCACCCAGATGTTGTCCTGCCGGTCCACCTTGACAGTGTGCGCGAACGACCACGCATACAGGTTGTG
The DNA here is from genome assembly GCF_012275575.1 of Paraburkholderia sp. SG-MS1. Taxonomy (GTDB): domain Bacteria; phylum Pseudomonadota; class Gammaproteobacteria; order Burkholderiales; family Burkholderiaceae; genus Paraburkholderia. Next base: position 31,067 of record NZ_NPIH01000234.1, read on the forward strand.
GCCGATCTCGCGCACGAAGCGTCCGTCAGGTGCGAACTCCAGCAGTTGCGCGGCGGCCGCGCCATACGCGGGGCCATTGGTGTTGCCGCGCGACAGCACGAAAATGTGTCCGCGCGAGTTGAGCGCGACGCCGGAGCATTCGCCGAAATAGGTGTTTTCAGGTAAATGAACGGGATTGGCAACCGAATCGTAAGCAATGGACGGCACGTCTTGTGTGTCCGCGAATGCCGCAGGCATCGCGAGTCCGGCCGCCGTGCCGGCGATAAGATTCATGAACGTTCGACGACTCATTGCCCGATGATCCGCGCTGCCACAGCACGGACAAAACGCCCCATATTGCTCGCTCATTCGGTGTCTCCTATGTGATCGGCCTGGTTAGTCACGTCGTCGAGCTCGAAACGTGCAAAGGCAATCGTAGTGCACAAAACGCTTAATAGCTAAGTCGTCGTTTTGCGCCAGGAGAGTCGGGCGCGGTGCTACGTGTTCCGGGTCGCGTGCCGGTATCGCTCGCTCTCGCGGGCGATGCCGGTTTGGTCATTGTTCGGCATGCTTCGCCGCATCTTCGATCACAGCCACTACTTCTTTCGGGCGCGATTCGTAGACCGAATGGCTTGCGCCTGCAAGCACGGTCGTGTGACTGTGCGCCCGTGTGTAGTACCAGCGTTCGAGATCGGGATTGATGATCTTGTCGTCCGCCGCGACGATGCCCCAGCTCGGCTTGCTGGTCCACGCGGCGGCCGTGAGCGGCGTCGAGAAGACCTTTGCCGCGGTCAGAATCTGCGCGTGTGATTCGAACTGGGCCTGCCTGAGCGGCAGGTCGGCGGCGAAATCCTTTGGGAAGTCCGCGGGATTCAGCGAGGTGTAGCCATCGGCGGTCTTCATGATTGCGCCTGACTGCTTCGACGTATAACTCGGCATGCCCTTGCCGAGGTCGCTTTCATTTTCGCCGACGGCGGGCGCGTGCGCCGCCACGTACACGAGGCCGACGACGTTCGGATGCACGCCGGCTTCGGTGATCACGGAGCCGCCGTAACTGTGCGCAACGAGAATCGTGGGACCGCTCTGCTGGTCGAGAACGCGTTTGGTCGCGGCGACGTCGTCGTCGAGCGAGCTCAGCGGTTCCTGCACGATGGTGACGTGGTAGCCGTCTTTGGTCAGCCGGCTATAGACCGGCTGCCAACCCGATCCGTCCACCCACGCGCCGTGAACGAGAACGATGTTGTGCACAGGTGCGTGGGGTGACTGGGTGTCTTGCGCCATCGCGGCAGTCGATGCAAAGAGCGACGCCGACAATGACAGGGCTGTGGCGACGAGAGGCAGAAACTTCATGACGAACTCCGATTAGGCGATTAGAGATTACTTTTGAACAGATTCAGGTGATCAACCAGTGATAGTAGGAACGCCGCTCTTCATGGAAGATTAAATTGGCGTGCCGTAGGCACACCGTTTAACTGCCGAAAAAGAGATTGCAAAAGCTCACCGGACCTACACAGTCGGAGCCCATCGACCTGCGTGCGTGTGCGCCTGATGAAGTACTGCCGTTCTGCGGTACACCGCCGTACGCTGATTGGGTCGTTTGCGAAGTGGTTTGTGCGGCGATCTTCGCTTCGGCAGCCTGAATATTGGCCGGGTAGGTGGTGTCGCTGCCAGCGGAGGGGCTATAGCCAGCCTGCTCGACGCGAACCAGATCGGCGCGCACCTCGGCGCGAGTCAGCGGAGCATTCGATTGTGCGAAGCTCAGTGCGGGGACGGCCAATGTGCCGATAACGAGAGCGATGCCAGCAAGAGTCTTGTTCATGATGAAAATTCCTTTTGATCAATGAAAAGTTGTTTAATATGGATGGCTAATTAATGGATGAATAAAGATGCGTGCCAACGTGATAAAAGATACGTCTCTGTCTACCTGCCTGCTTGGGCAAACCGTGTGCGATTAAAGCGGGGACACACGTTCCTCTTTTGGCATTCGCGTCGCAGGTATCAGCAGTCGTTCTTGTAGAGGCAAACACGTCGAGCCGCCGCTTATTCCAAACTTTTTTCAGGGGAAGTTGCAGTGGCGAGTCTTACATTCCGCTGAAATGGGGGACATGCAGGCAATTGGCGAGGGGGCGCGCAAGGCGTCCATCGCGGGAGGTTGCGGCGTGCTTGAAAGTAATGAATGTGAAAGAAACGGACCGCAACGGAAAGGGCTGTAGCCGTGTCAAGGCCAAGCGGAGTCAGCCACGGTGCTGCGTAACTACATTCGTGAGTGCGTGAGAGGTGCTATCCCGCCACCCGGTCACTTTCCCTTGGACGCTCGACCCACCGACCGCGCGGCGCTTCGCACGAATTCAACGAAACGCGCCGTCACCGGATCATCGCGCGTGGACTGCCACGCCAGACCGACACGCCACTGCGCCGCCGCATCACGCAGCGGCATGACCTTCGCGTCGCGCAGCAAATACTGCACGCGCGATGGCAGAAACGCCGCGCCCACGCCAGCGGCGACGGCCGCGAGGACCGACTGGATATCGTCGGTCTGCTGGATCACGCGCGGCACGAAGCCGTGCTCGCCACACCAGTGATCAATTTGTGCGGCCAGGCTGGGGCCGCGTCCGCGTGCAAGCGCAATGAATCCCGGCTCGTTCAACTCATTCAGGTTGGCGGGCATGCGTTTCCAGCGCGACTGTTGTGGCATCGCCAGCGCGAGCTGTTCATCGAGTACGGGGAACGTGGACAGCGCAGGGTCGGCAGGCAAACGTAGAAAGCCGACGTCGAGCTTGCCGCCCAGCAGCCGGCGAGTCTGTTCCGCGGACGACAGATCGTTGAGCGTGACGCTCACGTTCGGATAGCGCCTGCGGAATTCAGCGATCAATGGCGGCGCGAAGTTGAGCGTGGAGAGCCCGAGGCCAACGCGCAAATAGCCGCGTTTTCCGCCGCTTGCTTCGCGGGCACGCGCGAGGATCTCATCCGCATCCCGTACTAGCGCCGTTGCGTCGGCGAGAAACCCTGCGCCGAATGTCGTGAGTTCGGCGCCATGTCTGCCGCGTTCGAACAGGCGGGCGCCGAGGCTCGACTCCAACGCCACGATCTGCTTGCTGAGCGCGGGTTGACTGACGCATAGTTCGTCGGCCGCGCGGCCGAAATGACGCAGTTCGGCGACGGTCAGGAAAGCACGGAGCAGTTTGAGTTCCATTCCACCAATCTATTGAACGTGTCGAAATATTCATTTTACGTATTGAATGGCAAGCGGTCCAATAACGGTGTTCCAGCGATCCCTGTCATGAGGTACTCATTGTGTCCGCTTCAATGCTGCGCGTTGCAACCATCCCGCTGGTATCGCTTCGGGGCGAGGTATCGCAGAACGTCGAACGTGTGGCGCAGTGGCTCGCGCTTGCCGCTCGCGATCAAATCGATCTCGCGGTGTTTCCGGAAGCATGTCTCGTCGGAGGTGCGGATCTCACCTCGCTCCATCGGCGTGAACTCGAAGCGCTAGCGGAGCGGCTCGACGGGCCTGCGCTCAGCGCGGTCGCCGACGCTGTCGAAAGCACCGGTGTGGCCGCGGGCGTCGGCCTGATCGAGCGTGCGCAGGACGGGCGGCTGTTCAACAGCTACGTAATCTGCATGCCGGGCGGGCCGCGCCATTGTCATCGCAAGCTGTATGCGTTCGAACATCGGCGAATCGAATGTGGAGAACGGTTCACCGTTTTCGACACGGCGTGGGGCGTTCGTATCGGCATCCTGATTGGCGCGGACAACTATCTGATCGAGAACGTGCGCATGACGGCGCTGATGGGCGCGACGCTGCTCGTCGCCCCGCATCGAAGATATGGAGTGAGCCGCGCAAGCGAAGAGCAGCTTCGCCTCGTGTCGAGGAAACGGAGGGCTGGTGGCAACTCAGGGCGGCGTGTCGCAAACGCCAGCGCGAACGCAGACGTCGGTGAATACAGTGATGCTGCAAGCTGCTTGCGTCGATGGCTACCGGCTCGCGCCGGCGACAACGGCATGTTCGTCGCATTCAGCGACGGCGCCGATGTGCGCAACGAAAACGAACAGGCTCCTGCGGGGACAGCAATGATTCTGGACCCATGTGGACGCATTCTGGCCGAAAGCACTGGCGAATCACGCACGATCGTTTCGGCGGATCTGAATTCAGCGCTGATCGACTCAAGCATTGGCCGGCAGTGGCTCATGCGCCGGCGGGCGAGCCTCTATGGGCCATTGGCCCGCACGTCGAGTGAGGCAGCGACAGTCGCCGATGCGCCAAGGGTGGCGCGCGCAGGTTCCGTCGCGCTCAGTTTTGCGGTAGTCGGTCGCGGCCGGCTAATCCGGTAGCGGAAAGCGCGGAACGCCGCTTTTCAGCCGCGCGCATCGACAAACGACAAACGCCTTCGCCGACCAACGCAATGATCTCTCTTTGCTACTATGTAAGCCCGCGACCGCTGTTGAACCGTAGAACAAGGAGAGGCAAATGAGCAAAGGATATTGGGTAACGAGCTACCGCAAGACCAACGACGCGTCGAAGCTGGCCGCTTATGCGCAACTCGCCGCGCCTGCCGTGGCGGCCGCCGGCGGCAAGTTCATCGTGCGCGGTGTCGCTGATGAAGCGCGCGAGCAGGGCTTGAAGGAGCGCACTGTCGTCATCGAGTTTGCGAGTTACGAGCAGGCGGTCGCCGCTTACGAAAGCGAAGCCTACAAGAAAGCGCTCGAAGCGCTGGGTGACGGCGTCGAGCGCGATCTGCGCATTGTTCGTGGCACGGACTAGCGCAGTCGGTGTGGTGGGCAAGGCTATGCCCTATCGCACTGATATGCAGTAGTGAGGTGTTGGGCCGTCAATGCAGAATTGGATTGACGGCTCGCCGCGCGAGCAGGCCGCCACCGTCTTTCGACCCGCGCCAGCTCACTTCACCGCCCCCAACGCCAGCCCCTTCACCAGATACCTCTGCAACCACGCGAATACGACCGAAACCGGCAGTGTCGCGCAGAGCGTAGCGGCCATCACCAGGTGCCACTGGACGACGTATTTCCCTGCGACCATATCCGTCACCTGCACGGTGAGCGTCTTGTTCTCCGGCGAACGGATCAACGTATAAACCACCGCGAACTCGTTCCACGCGTTGATGAACGTGAAGATCGCGGTCACGACGATCGCCGGCACCGCCAGCGGCAGGAACACCTTGAACACCGCCTTGGTGCGCCCGCATCCTTCGAGCCAGGCCGACTCCTCCAGATCGCGCGGCACCGTCTGGAAGTACGAAGACAGCATCCACACCGCAAACGCGATGTTGAAGGCCGCATACGAAACGATCACGCCAATCTTCGAATCGACCAGGTTGCCATCGCCAAATGGAATCATCGCGGCGAGCCGGAACAGACCGACCACGAGCAGAATGGGCGACAGCATCTGCGTGACGAGCAGAAACTGCCGATACAGGCCACGTCCGCGAAACGGAAAGCGGGCGAGCGCATAAGCGGCGGGCAAGCTCACCGCCAGCGCGAGCATCGTCGAGAGCAAGCTGATGATCGTGCTATTACGCAAGGCCACGCCGAAGTTGGCCGCTTCCCACATGTCGATGAAATTGCGCCACTGCCATTGCACAGGCAGCCAGCGCGCCGGATAGACAAAGATCTCGGAAGCCGGCTTCAACGCCGTGAAGAACATGACGGCGAACGGAAACAGCACGACCACCACCAGCGGCGACAGCGCGAGCCAGCACCACAGCGAGCGCTTCATCTTCGCGTCGAAACTCATGACGGATCTCCTTCTTTCGCGGGCTGCAGGCGCAGATAGGCGATCGAGAAAAGGAACAGCATGACGAGCATGATCAGCGAGACGGCGGCGGCTTCGCCGGGACGGCCGAGCCGGAACCCGAGCTCATACAGGTACGTGACGAGAATGTGCGTACTGTTGTCGGGGCCGCCTTGCGTCATCACCCAGATGATCGGGAATGAGTTGAACACGTAGATCACGTTCAGCAGGATCGTCATGTTGATGAACGGGCGCAGCAGCGGCATTGTCAGCTTGCGGAACTGTTGCCATGCGCTCGCGCCGTCGATTCGCGCGGCTTCGTAGATGTCGCCGGGTACCGACGACAGGCCCCCCAGCAGGATCGTCACAGTAAAGGGAATCGACACCAGAATGCCGACGGCGATCTCCACGGGGAACGCGAGTTCTGGCGTCGCGAGCCAATGGATTGGTCCGCCTATCAAGCCGAGCCGCTGCAACGTGACGTTGACCATGCCGTAGTCGTCGTTGAAGGCCCAGCGCCAGACCACGGCGGTCATTGTCAGCGAGACGGACCACGGCAGCATCACGATGGTGCGCGCCACGCCGCGTCCATGAAAATCCTGATTCAGCACGAGGGCGACCGGCACCGAAATCAGCACCGTGCCGCCCACCACGCAGACGGTCCAGATGATCGTGCGCCGGGTCGACGCAATGAAAACCGGGTCGTTGAAAACCGTCGAGAAATTCTGCAGGCCGGTGAAATCGCGAATCGCGCCGAAGCGTGAGACTTCGTGCAGCGATTGCCACACGATGTTGAAAATCGGATAGCTGATGATGAAAAGCGCCAGTATCAGACTCGGCGCAATCAGCAACCAGGGCGCTTGCAAGCGCGAAGAAGCGGAACGGCTCATGCTTGCTCGATCGTAAGACGCGCCCGCGTTATGCAGCGGGCGCGACGGAATGGGCCGAAAACGTCAGATGCGATCAGGTGCATCACAACCGGAACGCGCGCCGCATTTTGGCAACGGCGGCGCGCGTTCCGGGTTCAACGAATTTCCTCGAAGCTACGACGCGATCAATGACCGAGCGACTTGTTCGCTTGCGCGGCCGCCGCATTCAGCGCGGCAGCCGGCTGCGCCTTGCCGAGGTAGATCGACTGCATCGAGTCGGTGACGGCCTTCGCGGTGTCTTCCCAGCCGGTCACGGTCGGTGCGAAGTGGGCCGTCGGCAGCAGCGCGACGAATGCTTTGGTATCCGGATCGTTGAACGCCGGATCGGTCGCTTCGGCCTTCGTTGTCGGCAGGAAGCCTTCCGTCGTGGTGAACTCGACGCGCGGTTCCTTCGTGAACAGATAGTCGAGGAACTTCCATGCCGACTTCTTCACCTTCGAGTTCTTGAACATCACGATCGAATCGGTGACGGCATAGGTGGCGTGCGTGGTGCCCATCGGAATCGGATCGATACCGTACTTCAGATTGGGCGCTTCCTTCTTGATCTGCTTCGCGAGGAACGGCGCCGAAATCATCATCGCGACACGGCCCTGCTTGAACAGATTCTGCACGTCTTCGCGGCTGTAGCCGGTCACACCCGGTTGCGTGAGACCCTGATCGATCATGGTCTTGTACAGCGTGGCTGCCTTGATGCCGGCCGGCGAATTGAACGCCGCCTTGCCGTCCTTGCCGACCACGTCGCCGCCGTTGGTCCACAGCGCGTAGTAATAGTAGACGTCGGTTTCGATTTCCTTGCCTTGCAGACCGAAGCCGGCAATGCCTTGCGCCTTCAGCTTTTTCGACGCGTCGATCACGTCGTCCCAGGTCTTCGGACCGTCGGGGTAGCCGACCTTCGCGAGCAGATCCTTGTTGTAATACAGCGCGCGTGCGGACGCGGCGATCGGCAGGCCGTAGGTCTTGCCGTTGATCTGACCGGGCGCGAGGAACGGACCGATGAAGCGGCCCTTGAAGTTCGCATCCATATAGCCGTCGAGCGGCTCGGCCACGTCGTCCTTCACGAAGTCGAGCAGCCAGCGCGTGCCGACGATCGCGAGGTCGGCGTTGGCGTTGCCGGAGATGTCCGTTTGCAGCTTCTGTTGCAGCGTGTCCCAGTTCACGTCTTCGATCTTGATGGTCGTGCCGGGGTTGGCCTTCTCGAAGTTGCGGGCCATTTTTTCGAAGTACGGCGCGGTCGCGTCGCTGTAGTGGGCGACGGTGACGCGGACCGTGTCGGCGTGAGCCGAGACGGCCATACCTACAAACGCGAGCGCCACGGCAACTTTGCCGAGCGCGAGGGAAGCACGGGCATGCAACGACATTTCTCTCTCCTGTGTCGAACGGAGTGGGCGCTTTCGCGTTTGCTCCGGTTCCATCCAACGATGGTGGGGTGGTCTGCTGCCGTCGCCGGCCGCGTGGGTTGATTTGTTTGAAAAAATCCTACATGACGCAAAATTGCTTGTCACGTAGGGTCTGCGATATTTTTTTCGCCTGATTTTGTGCATATGATGCTGTAAAACAGGGGGTATTCTCATCAGGCGATGTCAGGAATACCCAATCTTCGGGATGACCGGCCAATAGTCTCGCCGTCAGGTTTGTAGGAAATTTACACGCCGCGAAGCTGCCGGGCGGTGAGATCGAGGAGCGAGGCGACATGAATCGTGTGGTGTTGGTAACGGGCGCTTGCGGCGGCATCGGCAGCGTGTTGTGCAAGCGCTTCGTGGAAGCGGGCGATACGGTGCTCGCGCTCGACATCGACGCGGCCGCGCTGAGCGCGTTGACCGCGCAACTGGGCGCGGCGCACGTTACGCCAATCGCCGTTGATCTCGGCGACGCCGCCGCGGTGCAGCAAGCGGTGGCCGCCGCGGTCAACACACGCGCTCCGGTGGACGTGCTGGTCGCGAACGCCGGCGCGGCGTTGGGCACGACGCTCGCCACCACCGATGCCGCGAGCTGGCAGCGCGATATCCATCTGAATCTGAACGGCACGTATCACACGGTGGAGGCGGTACGGGCGTCGATGATCGAGCGGCAGCGCGGCGCGCTGGTGCTGATCGGTTCGGTGAACGGCCTGGCCGCGCTCGGTCATCCGGCGTACAGCGCGGCGAAGGCCGGACTGATCAGCTACACGAAGGCGCTCGCGATCGAACTGGGCCGTTATGGCATTCGCGCCAACATCGTGTGTCCGGGCACCGTGAAGACGCAGGCCTGGCAGGCGCGTGTCGACAAGAATCCGCAGGTCTTCGAGGATCTGAAGAAGTGGTACCCGTTGCGCGACTTCGCGACACCCGACGACATCGCCGACGCGGTGCTGTTTCTCGCATCGCCGATGGCGCGGGTGATTACCGGCGTCGCGTTGCCGGTCGACGGTGGTCTGATGGCGGGCAATCGTCTGATGGCGGAAGAACTGACGCTCGAATCGCTTTGAGCCGCTACACACTCCGGATCAACGCAGCAAGACAATGAGGACAGCATGGCAGCAGTGCAACTGAGCGGCATCTTCAAACGCTACGGCGACACGCAAGTGGTGCACGGCATCGATCTCGACATCGACGACGGCGAGTTCGTCGTGCTAGTGGGGCCGTCCGGCTGCGGCAAGAGCACGCTGATGCGGATGGTGGCCGGACTCGAAGAGATCAGCGGCGGTGATCTGATGATCGGCGGCACACGGGCGAATTCGCTCGCGCCGCAGCAGCGCAATATCTCGATGGTGTTCCAGAGTTACGCGCTCTATCCGCATCTGTCCGTCTACGAGAACATTGCGTTCGGTCCGCGTATTCGTAAGGAATCCTCGGCGAGTTTCAAGCCGCGCATCGAAGCCGCCGCGAAGATGCTGAACCTCGGCGGCTATCTGAACCGCTTGCCGCGCGCGCTCTCGGGCGGTCAGCGGCAACGCGTCGCGATGGGGCGCGCGGTGGTGCGCGAGCCGTCGCTGTTTCTGTTCGACGAACCGCTGTCGAATCTCGATGCCAAGCTGCGCGTGCAGATGCGCACGGAGATCAAGGCGCTGCATCAGCGGCTGAGGAATACGGTGATCTACGTCACGCACGATCAGATCGAAGCGATGACGATGGCCGACCGCATCGTCGTGATGAACGCGGGGCGCATCGAGCAGATCGGGCGTCCGCTGGAACTGTACGATCATCCGGCGAACCTGTTCGTCGCGAGCTTCCTTGGCTCGCCGTCGATGAATTTCGCCGAGGGCGTGATCGTGAATCGCGCACAAGGGCCGGGCCTTGCGCTGCAACTCGCGGAGGGCGCCGGGATCGTGCTGGACAGCGTGCCCGCCACGGCCACGGCCGGCGCGAAGGTCACGCTCGGCGTGCGGCCCGAACATATCGAAACGATCACGCAGACGCCGGACGCCGTGCTCGACGTCGAAGTGGTCGAGCCGACCGGCGCGGAGACGCACTTGTACGGGAAAATAGGCGGCAACACGTGGTGCGTGACGACGCGCCAGCGCTCGAGGGTCGAGCCTGGCCAGCGCGTGACGCTGCGCCTGCCGGCCGAGCATATTCATCTGTTCGATACGGAGAGTGGACGCAGGCTGGTCTGAACCGCGTGTTGCCGCTTGAACGCCATTCAAGCCGATCGAAGCTGCGAGCGACGCGGATTCATTTAACCCTCGAGGAACACCGGTTGTCCGCACCGAACTTGATTCCCCACATCCGCAGCGCACTTGCCAGTTTGCGGCCCGCCGAACGCAAGGTCGCCGACATGGTGTTGAGCGACGTCGACTTCGCCATGCGCGCAAGCATCACCGAACTCGCGCAACGCGCGGAGGTGTCTGAGCCTTCCGTCACGCGCTTTTGCCGCGCGATCGGCGCGCATGGGCTGCGCGACTTCAAGATGCAACTGGCGCAGAGCGTGGCGGGGGGGCTGCCGTACGCATCGACGGCGGTGGCGCGTGACGACGACGTGCAAACCTTGATGGGCAAGGTCGGCGAGGCGGCGATCGACGGCATTACGCATGCCTGCGGGGCGCTGGACCCGGCGGTGGTCGAGAGTGCGATTGCGGCGTTGTCGAGCGCGGGGCGGGTGTTTTTCTTCGGCGTGGGATCCGGCTCGGGGCTCGTCGCGCAAGATGCGGCGTTGCGGTTCTTGCGAATCGATATCGCTTCCACGGCGTTTACCGACGGTCATTTGCAGCGGCTGTATGCGGGCCTGATGGAACCGGGCGACGTAGCCTTTGCGATTTCGCATTCAGGCCGCAGCGTCGAGGTGAACGAGAGCATTCAGATTGCCAAGGAGCGCGGCGCGACCACGATTGCATTGACCAATGTCGGTTCCCGGCTCGCGTGGCTCGTCGATATTCCGCTGCTGCTGCGCGTGCCGAGTCCGGTCGATCCGAACACTCCGGGCGTGTCGCGGCTCGTGCATCTGTGCATCATGGATGCGCTCGCGATTGGCGTAGCGCTGAAGGCCGGACCGAAGACGCTCGAGAAGATGCGGCATGCGAAGGCCAGGCTGGCATCGCATGGGCCGGAGGACGCGGGCGATTGAGTGCTGACGTCAAGCACGCGGTGGTCATGTGTGGTTTGTTCAGAAGTCGATGGCCTTGCGCCGGCCCACTCTTCTTCAACTCCCGTCGGTTGCGGGCATCCAGCCAAACCTGCGCGAGAGCCTCGACACCGCCGCACGCAACGTCTGTGCAGGGCCGCCCACCAGTTCGCTATCGAAACTCCCGCTCGGTCCCATTAACGCCAGCACGAGGCAGATGCTGCCGGTATGGTCGAACACCGGCGTGGCCAGGGTGCTGATGCCGGGCACGGGGCGGCTCAATGCCGTATCGATGCCGTCCGCGCGGATCTGCGCGAGTCGTTGCGCGTAGGGTGGGCTCGCCGGCGTGAATTCCGGTTTGTCCGCAACGGGGGCTCCGGTCCCCGCCCCCGCCAACCGCAAGTGATCCTGCGCGAGCAGACCCGCGCGAACATCATCCGCGACATACGCTGCGAACACGCGGCCAATCGCGGTGTTCACCAGCGACAGCACCGTGCCGACCCGCAGGCTCACATGCAAAGGTCGCGCGGATTCCTCCAGCCGCACGACGGTCGGCCCGAGCGGCCCGAGCACCGCCATCGCCACGCTCATTGCCGTCGATGCCGCCAGCTCGACCACTTCGGGCTCCGCTTCACGCGTCGGCGACAGTCTCTGCAAGCCGATCAAACCCAGTTCCAGCGCGAGCGGCCCGGCTTCGAAACAGCCGGCCGCATCGCGATTGAGCAGGCCGATTTTCAGCAGACTCACGAGGTGCGGGAATGCCTTCGCCGGCGGCATGTCGGCTGCCGCCGCCAGATCGCGCAAGCTCAACGGGCGCCCCGCAGTGACCAGCGCAGTCAGCAATTCGCCCGTGCTATCGAGCGACTGGATGCCGCGTTGCGGCTTCGCATCGGCGGCTGAAGGGGGAAAGCGGTCAGAAGAGTCGGTCACGATGCGGAAGAAAGTGTCAGAGAACGTGCGGCCGCCAGGTCGGCGCCGATGTCGTGGGCAGCGTTAAGCAGTGCGCGAGCGGTCGGGCCGTCGGCAGCGACATCGATCACGCCGCTCGAGCCGATCACCGTCAGCGCGAGCAGCAAACGGCCGTCGCCGTCCAGGACCGGCGCGCTCAGGC